>JBBIMW010000001.1:0-137942 GCA_037444185.1 Peptococcaceae bacterium
GAGAACTGAGACGGCCGGGCTAGTGTGTGCGGCGCTGGTTATGCACCATTGGGGGGATCTGGGATGATGGAGCGAGGATTGCCCCGCATGGACAAGGAGAATTCCGGCAAAAAAGGCCGGACCGTCGCCATAGCCACCCTGGGGTGCAAGGTGAACCAGTACGAATCCACCGCTCTGGCCGGGATGTTCAGGGCCAGGGGGTATCGTGTGGTGGATTTTAAGGACCGGGCTGATATATACGTCATTAATACCTGCACGGTTACGCACCTGGGGGACCGCAAATCCCGGCAGCTGATCCGGCGGGCGTCCGGGTCCAATCCCGGCGGCCTGGTGGTGGTCACCGGCTGCTATTCCCAGGTTTCACCGGAGGAGGTGCTGGGAATTTCCGGTGTGGACCTGGTGACTGGAACGGCGGAAAAATCCCGGCTGGTGGACATGGTGGAACAGCTGGAAAAGGGCCGCAAGGTCAACGCCGTTACGGATTCCCGGGCTCATGCCGTGTACGGTGAAATTCCCTTTGCCCCCGCCGGCAGGGTAAGGGCTTTTCTGAAGATTCAGGAGGGGTGCGACAATTTCTGCTCATACTGTATAGTGCCGTATGCCAGGGGGCCGCTGAAAAGCAGGGACCCCGCGGGAATAATGGAGGAGGCCCGCAGGCTGGCGGCGTCGGGCTACAGGGAGATCGTGCTGACCGGCATACATACGGGAGCTTTTGGAAAGGATAAAATTGGCGGTTTGAATCTGGCCGGTTTGCTGGAGGAGCTGGCGAAAATAGAGGGGCTGGCCAGGATAAGACTTAGTTCGGTGGAGCCGATGGACATCACCGGTGAACTGATATCCGTGCTGGCCCAGGGGCCGCCCCTTTGCCCCCACCTGCACATACCGCTGCAGAGTGGCGACGACGGGATACTGGGGGCCATGAAAAGGGGGTACAGTAGCGGAGATTTCAGGAGGCTGATGGCGGCGGTAAAGGAAAATATAAAGGATGTGTCGGTAACCACTGATGTGATTGTAGGTTTCCCTGGAGAAGGGGAAGAAAATTTTTTGAATACATACAATTTGATCAGGGAACTGGAATTTTCCTCGCTGCACATTTTTAAGTATTCACCGCGGAAGGGCACTCCGGCGGCGGAATTTCCGGGGCAGACGCCTCCGGGGGTCAAGGAGGACCGCAGAAAAAGGCTGGCTGAATTGGGACGGCTCCTGGCCGCTGATTTCGCCTCCCGTTATCTGGGCAAAATTGTCGAGGTGCTGGTGGAGGAGACTGTTGAGGGGGACCCCGGACTGGTGCGGGGGCATACCGCCAATTACCTGCTGGTGGCTTTCCCGGGGGATGAAAAAATGAGGGGGGGATTTGTCGATGTTATGCCGGAAAAATTGTCCGGCAAAGCATTGTATGGCGGAATTATTCAAACGCCATGAAGGAATCGGAGGCCCGCTGTTGAATTATACCATATGCGGCATGTGGATTTTTCCGTAGGAGGTGCGTCGATGCAGGAATGTGTCTTTTGTAAGATAATCAACAGGGAGATACCGGCCGAAATAATATACGAGAACGATTGCGTGCTGGTTTTCAGGGACATCAGGCCGGCCGCCCCCGTACACCTCCTGCTGATACCGAAGAAGCACATACCCACCTTTTTCGATCTCAAGGATGAGGACTCTGTTTTTATGGGGGAGATTCAGCTGGCCGCCGCCCGGGTGGCCCGGGACATGGGCCTGGAAAAAGGGTTCCGGCTGATCAGCAACTGTAATCAGGACGCCGGGCAGCTGGTTTTTCACATCCACTACCACCTGATGGCGGGAAGATCCCTGCATTGGCCTCCGGGCTAGGTGAGTGATGTAAAGCCCATTTATACCACACCGAACAGATATAGCCGGACATAGCCGGAGGCTTTGCAAGGTGCGGCAAGGGTGACTTTTTCAGCAACCTCCCGGTTGACTGCAGTCAGCCGTGGATGTATAATTAGTGGTGTTTGCAATTCGCAGCGGGGTGTTTTGCTTTAATGTCAGCAAGTTCTTTGTACGTGCGGCGGAGGGAGGGATAACGAATGGCGGAAGTACGTGTCGGCAAAAACGAGACACTGGACAGCGCCCTCCGACGCTTCAAGCGCACCTGCCAAAAAGCCGGTGTAATGGCGGAGGCCAGAAAGCATGAGCATTATGAAAAACCCAGCGTTAGACGCAAAAAGAAGTCCGAAGCGGCAAGAAAGCGCAAGTTCCACTGAGCCGGCGGATTGGCCCCCCGGATCCGGCCGTCCGTCCGGGTGTTCATTTAGTAAAGTGATTAAAGCGGGAAGTGCCCGGCGGAAGTGCCGGGCACTTTTACAAGGCGCGGGAAATTATGTAGATAGCTTATTCCGTCTCCCGGATTTCAGTCGCCCGCAAGGGCGAATTTGTTCAGCGGAGGTGTGAACCATGACTTCCCAATTATACATGTGGCTGGCAATGCTGCTGTTTCTTTTGGGTATGCTGGCGCTGGTGGTGGAAATTATAATTCTGCCGGGGTTCGGCGTGGCCGGTGTTGCCGGGATACTGCTGATAGCCTGGGGTGTTCTACTGCTGGCCGTTGATTTCACCCAGGCCACCACGGCCCTGGTGGTGGCTTTGTCGGTGACCCTGGCGGCATTTGTTCTGGGTATCAGGGTGTTCGGGAAATACAATTTGTGGCAGAGGATGACCCTGCGGACAAAGCAACGCAAGGATGACGGATACCTGGCCCCCAGGTCCGGCCTGGCGCGCCACGGGGGCAAAGCAGGAACCGCCCTGACCCCCCTCAGGCCATCGGGGACGGCGGAGGTTTCCGGGGAGAGGCTGGATGTGGTTACTGAAGGTGAGTATATCGCCGCCGGGACAGCCGTTGAAGTGATCCGCGTGGAGGGGGGCAGGGTGATTGTCAGGGCCTTGGACGGGCTGGGGAATTGAAGTGATCCAAAGACCCATGATGGATGTGTGGGAGTGAGCAAAAACAGGAGGTGTCATTGTGTTGACAGGTTTTTTGTCCTTCATTATTTTTCTGTTGCTGATCATGGTGGGGCTGGCCGTACTGTTCAGCTTCATACCGGTGGGGCTGTGGATTTCCGCCCTGGCCGCCGGGGTGCGCATCGGCATATTCACCCTGATCGGCATGAGGCTGCGGCGGGTGCCGCCGGCGCAGATCGTCAATTCGCTGATCAAGGCCGACAAGGCGGGCCTTGACATTGCGGTGAACCAGCTGGAGGCCCACTATCTGGCGGGGGGCAATGTGGACCGAGTGGTAAACGCTCTGGTGGCCGCGGAGAGGGCCAATATTCCGCTGCCCTTCGAGCGGGCGGCGGCCATAGACCTGGCCGGCAGGGACGTGCTGGAGGCGGTGCAGATGAGCGTCAATCCCAAGGTTATACAGACGCCCCTGGTTTCAGCCGTGGCCAAGGACGGTATCGAGGTCAAGGTGATGGCCCGGGTGACGGTGAGGGCCAACATCGACCGTCTGGTGGGGGGCGCCGGTACGGAAACCATCCTGGCCAGGGTGGGCGAAGGCGTGGTGACCACGGTGGGAAGTGCGGGCTCCCACAAGTATGTGCTGGAAAACCCGGATTCCATTTCCCGGACGGTGCTGGAGAAGGGGCTGGACGCCGGCACCGCATTCGAAATACTTTCCATCGACATTGCCGATGTGGATGTGGGCAGGAATATAGGGGCCCAGCTCCAGACCGACCAGGCCGAGGCCGACAAACGGATTGCCCAGGCCAAGGCGGAGGAGAGAAGGGCCATGGCGGTGGCCCGGGAGCAGGAAATGAGGGCCTTTGTGGAGGAAATGCGGGCCAAGGTGGTGGAGGCCGAGGCCGAAGTGCCCAAAGCCATTTCCGAAGCGTTGCGCCAGGGCCGGATGGGGGTAATGGACTATTACAATATGCAGAATTTGATGGCCGACACCAGGATGCGGGAGGGTATATCGGCCGTGGGCGGGATGGACGAGGGGCCCGCCGGGAATGGCGGCAAGTGAAGGTGGTGCGGTGATGAGGATAATAGAAGGGGAACACGGCGACCGGCCACTGCCGGGGCCGTGGGAACGCCGGCGGGATCCCGGCCCGGTTTCTGCGGAGGCCGGACCGGAGGAGATTCCGGCTCCGCCGGAAAGAGAGGGCGGGAATATTAAGCCACCCGCCTCCCGGACTCCTTTCCCTGCGGCGGAAACAACGGCTGGGCCCCCGGAAACGACGACGACTGCGCCCCCGGAACCGGCGGCCGCCGGGCCGGAGCCCCGTGGACCGGCGCCGGAAAGTTCATGTTCGGCGCCGGTCCACGGGAAGGCCTTTATAAAATGGCTTCTCCGCCCGGCGGGCATATATGCCGGCGTTGTGATGGCGGAAGTGCTGGGGGCAAGGGGAGGCCGGCGGGGTCGGCGGGCGGCGGGGCTGGGGTTCAGGATTACGCAGCCTTCCGGGGAGGGTGATTTTATTGAAGAGGTTCAGGGTGGCGGTCTGCCAGATGACGGTGGGGGAAGACAAAAAAAGAAATCTTAAGACGGCCCGCCGGATGATTGCCCGGGCGGCGGAGGGCGGCGCGGAGCTGGCGGTGCTGCCCGAAATGTTCAATTGCCCTTACGTGGCCGGCGCCTTCCCGGAATACGCCGAAAGCTACCCGGAGGGGGAAACATTCAAAATGCTTTCTTCCGCCGCCGAGGCTGAAAATATTCACCTCATCGGGGGATCCCTCCCCGAGCGGGAAGGGTCCGGGATATACAACAGCAGCTTTATTTTCGGGCCGGACGGCGGGCTGCTGGGCCGTCACCGGAAAATTCACCTGTTCGATGTAGACCTGCCCGGAGGTGTGAAGGTGAAGGAATCCAGCACCCTGGGGGCGGGAAATGAGATCACCGTGGTGCGGACGGAACTGGCGCCCATCGGGGTGGCCATTTGCTATGATATCCGGTTCCCGGAACTGATCAGGCTGATGGTTCTTGACGGGGCGATGGTTTTGACGATACCTGCCGCCTTCAACATGACCACGGGGCCGGCCCACTGGGAAATGCTCCACCGCTGCCGGGCGGTGGACAACCAGGTATATGTCATCGCCGCTTCCCCGGCCCGGAACACCGCTGCGCCATACGTGGCCTACGGCCACTCCATGGTGGTGGACCCCTGGGGGAACGTGGTGTCCAGGGCAGAGGAGGGGGAAGAGATAATTTTCGCTGAGATTTTGCCGGAGACGGTGGAAAAGGTGAGGCGGGAACTGCCACTGCTGGAACACAGAAGAACCGGCGTTTATAAACTGTCCGGCGCTTAAGAAACGGGGACGGAAGGGTGCGGGTGATTCATTATGGATAAACAGGAAATGAAAAAAATACTGGACAGCCTTGCCGGTGGTGAAATATCCGCAGATCAGGCCATGGACAGGCTTAAAAGCCTGCCCTATCAGGACATGGGCTTTGCCAAGCTGGACCATCACCGGGGGGTGCGCTGCGGCTTTCCGGAGGTGGTGTTCTGCCAGGGGAAAAAGCCTGAACACACGGCGCAGATATTCAGCCAGCTGACCAGGGTCAGTAAAACCATACTGGGCACCAGGGCTGGCCGGCAGGATTACGAGGCCGTGCTGGAGGTCTGCCCGGAGGTGGTGTATTATCCCGACGCCCGCTGCCTGGTCCGGGGAATGCCTGAAGAACCGGTCTTTAGAGGGGGAGTGCTGGTGGTCAGCGCCGGTACGGCGGATCTGCCGGTGGCCGAGGAGGCCGCCGTGTGCGCCCAGGCCATGGGCAACCCGGTGAGCCGGCTGTATGACGTGGGGGTGGCGGGGCTGCACCGGCTGCTGGACAATTACCGGCTAATCCGGGAGCCGGCGGTGATAATTGTGGCGGCCGGGATGGAAGGAGCGCTGCCCAGCGTGGTGGGGGGACTCACGGACCGGCCGGTGATAGCCGTGCCCACCAGCGTGGGTTACGGCGCCAGTTTCGGCGGTTTGGCGGCGCTTCTTGGGATGCTGAACAGCTGCGCCTCGGGCCTTGGCGTGGTGAATATAGACAACGGCTTCGGGGCCGCGGCCCTGGCCACGGCCATAAACCGGTCCATCCGGGCGGTGTCGGAAGTCACAACTTAATAACTTAGGTACCCGGTACCAAGGGAGTGTTTTTGCGAGGTGCTTTCAGCGGGACTGATCGGTCTGCCCATGGCGGGCAAAACCACTATTTTCAATCTGGTGACCAGCGCCGGGGCCGAGACATCCAGATTTCTCACCGGGAAACCGGAGACCAATGTCTTTACCGCCATGGTTGCCGACCCCAGGGTTGATTTTCTTTCCGGCCTTTATAATCCGCGCCGGACAGTGCACGCCCGGGTGAAGTTCAGCGATGTGCCGGGACTGATCCGGGGCGCCAGCCAGGGAATGGGAGCGGGAAACGCATTTCTGGACGGCATCAGGCAGGCGGACCTGCTGGTGCACGTGGTCAGGGCCTTTGGCAGCCCCGGCGGGCCTCACCCGGACGGAGAGGCAAACCCTTTGAGGGATGTGGAGACCGTTGATGTGGAGCTGTTGTTGGCGGACATCGACTTTGTGGAAAAAAGGATACAGCGCATTGAAGGCGGCAAAAAGATAAAAAAAGAAAATCTGGCCGAGCTGGCAGTGATGAAAAAGTGTCTGGAATCCCTGGAAAACGGGGTGCCCGTAAGCAGGGCGGATCTGGCCGAGGGTGAAAGGGAAACATTAAAAAATTACAGTTTTTTTACCGACAAGCCCATGATTCTGGTGGTGAACACCGATGAGGATCAGTTTAAAACCGGACGGTATCCCGGCCGGGAGGAACTGAAGGAGTTGGCTGAAAGAAGGGGTGTCAGTCTCATCGAGGTGTGCGGGCTGATGGAAATGGAGATTAGCCGGCTACCGGCGGAAGACAGGGCGCTCTTCATGGCCGACCTGGGAATTGGCGAGACGGGCGCCCGGCGGTTGGCCAGGGCGGCTTACGACACATTGGGACTGATTTCATTTTTTACCGTGGGGGAGGACGAGGTCAGGGCCTGGACCATTAAGAAGGGTACCAACGCCAGGAGGGCCGCCGGAAAGATTCACTCAGACATGGAGAGGGGTTTTATCAGGGCCGAGGTGGTCCGTTTCAGTGATTTGCGGGAACTGGGAAGCATGGCCGGGGTTAAGGAAAAGGGCCTGGCCAGGCTGGAGGGCAGGGAGTATATAGTGCGGGACGGAGACATTATCAATTTCAGGTTTAATGTTTGATGCGGGGGTATTATCACAGCTTGAACTGCAGGGACAGGGCGTTCAGCCGGTCCACCAGCCGGTTCATTTTTTTTGCCGAAGACTCTATTTCACTTATGGCCTCAAGATGTTTCCGGGTGATGGAGTCCGGAAGGTTTTCGGCGGCCAGCCTCAGTTCCCCGGTGCTGTTCAATATGGCTTTGCCGGATCTGTTCAGTTCTGTGGCGCTGGTTCTCACCGACATGAAGAGGTTGGCCAGGTGCCCGGTCATTATGTTAAAGGCCGAAGCCAGCTCTCCCAGCTCGTCCATGCGACTTACCCGCACCCGGTGGGAGAAGTCCCCCGCTGCGATATGCCCCGTGGCCTCCTTCAAGCCGCCGAGGGGTTTTTTCAGTATGCGGCCGGCCATCACCGCGGCCAGCATAATACCGGCCACAATGGCGGCCAGGGAGATCAGCAGCATATTGAGGGCGTTCTCTTTAAGCAGCGCATCCTGCCTGGCGCTGCTCAGGCCCAGTTGAAAATAGCCCAGGGTGCCGCCCCCCCTGGATATGATGGGGGCCACGAATTCATGACCCGCCGGCCTCCCGCCGGCGCCGGTGTACGCGCCGACGGTGCTCTTGACGGGCGGGCCGACCTCCCGGGACACTGTTTTCCCGGTCTGGCCCTGGCCGGTGCTGGCCACAATTTTGCCGGCGGCATTTATGATGGCGGCGTAGGTGACGTCATCGTCGGTCATTATATTTTCGAGGTGCTCCTTCAGTAGATCGGGGTTGCCGGCCTGCATGTGCTCCGCCGAGAAGGCCGTGGCCGATCGCACTATACTCCAGCCCTTGTCCAGGGACTGGGCTTTTAAGGCCGTCCGGGTGCTGTGGTAATTGGCGGCCCCCACCGTGGCCATGAGAAAGGTGATCAGCAAAGCCATGTACAAACCCATTTTGAATGTTATGGATTCCTTTTTTCTTTTTTTGCCCATAACTTTGTTCACTCCTCAGTTAGTTTTATTATGTCCCCGACCTTGGTGCCGCTGGCGGCCAGGGTGCCGGCCGGGAGCTCGACGGCCAGATGGGAATCCCGGACGATGCCGCTAAGTCTGAAGGGGGGCATATGGCTGATCAGCCGCAGGGCCCGCCCGTGCCTGTCCAGAAAAAGCACGTCTATGGAAAACCTCATTAAAACTGTATGCACTGATTTGCAGGGTTTTAGCACCAGGCACCATCCCGGGTTCAGGCGCGGCTTGCCCAGAAGCCCCTTGAGCCTTGGGAAAAATGAGTCGGCCATGATTACGGAATGGGCCAGGCAGGTTTTTCTGGTGTGATTGATTGCCTTCATCATTATTGTCAGTCTCCCGGCTTAAACTCCTGACAAAATATGGAATATAAAATGAGCCGTTTCCCGTGCAAAGTGAGCGGGACGGGGGGAGTGTGTTTTCACGGTTGGTGCGCGAAGGCCTGGTAAAGGCTTATGGCCGCAGGTCCCAGCAGGATGACGAAAATGGTGGGGAAAATGCACGTGACCATGGGGACAATCATTTTTACCGGGGCCTTTAATGCTTTTTCCTCCGCCCTTTGCCTTCTCTTGCGTCTCACCTGCTCCGATTGCAGCCTTAAAACATTTCCGATGCCTATTCCCAGCTGGTCGGCCATGATAATGGACCCCACAAAGGTTGACAGATCGTCTGCTTCGATGCGCCGGGCCATGTCCCTCAGGGCGTCTTTGCGGCTTTTTCCCATTTTGCACTCCTGCAGCACCACCAGGAATTCCCCGGCTAGAACGCCCCTGCCTTTTTCCACCACCTTCAGTATTGAGCCGTCAAATCCCATGCCGGCCTCTACGCTGACCGTGATCAGGTCCAGCACGTCGGGCAGTGTCTTTTCCACCTCATCCTTTCTTTCGGCAATCTTCCGCCTCAGATAGATGTCCGGCAGAAACCAGCCTGCGGCCGCCGCGGCCGCCGCGGCCGCCATCCAGCCGGTGAAGCTCCAGTGAAAAAATGGTTCGGCCGATATTATCACAGCCACCCCGCACACCGCCAGAATGATCTTGAGGGCCGCAAACTCCCTGGGTCCGTAACCACCGGGCTTACCCGCCAGTATTATTTTTTTGGAGAGGGAGGCCTCCTTTTCCGACGGGAGCAATTTGGATGCCAAGCCGGCCACACTGCTCAACAAAGGCCGCAAAACCCTTTTTGTCACCGGCTCGCTAAGCTCCTTTTCCCGGATGGTGGCGGGCCGCTGTCCCGCCACTTCCGCCATCCGCCGGGACATCTCCAGCTTCTCACCGGACAGAATCAGGTAGAGAGCCATGAATAGCAGCACTGCCGCCCAAAAAACAGATACCGCAATAAAGAATGCGCTTACGGTAAAAAACAAATTCACCACTCCCCGGACTAAACCTTTATATTGATAATTCTGCGGATCAAAATAAGGCCCGCCACCTCCATCACCAGGGCCGCCAGCAGCATGGCCCGGCCCATGGGATGTTCCACCAGGGGTTTTAGATAGCCGGGGGAGAGAAAAGACAAAATGCCGGCCAGGATAATGGGCAGCAGTCCTATTATGATGCCTGAAATCCTCCCCTGGGCGGTGAGGGTCTTGATCTCCCCCTTGATGCGCACCCTTTCCCGGATGGTGCCGGCGATATTGTCCAGAATTTCGGCCAGATTGCCCCCCACCTGGCGCTGTATCAGCACTGCGGTGACCACCAGCTCCAGGTCTTCGCTGCCCACCCTGGTGTTGAGGTTTTCCAGCGCCTCCTCGGTGGGTGTGCCCAGGTTCATCTCCTGGAAGGTACGCCCGAACTCCCTGGCTATCGGGTCGGGCAGCTCCCTTCTGACCATGTCCATGGACTGCAGAAAGCTGAACCCCGAGCGCAGGGCGTTGGCCATGATCACCAGGGCGTCACCGATCTGGGAGTTGAACCGGGCCAGTCTTTTGGCCTTGGCGGTCCTCACCCACAGGACGGAGGACGCCGCCGCCGCGGCGGTTACTGTCAGCCCGTGGTAAATATCCATGAAAAACAGGGTGGCGAATATGCCGGCCAATACTGATAAGGCTGCGGTAAATATCAGATACTCCTCGCTTTTCAGGGGAATGTCGGCCCCGGAAAGATTTTTGTCCACCATTCTGGCCAGCCTGTTGAACGGTCTGAATCTGACCGCCGCCCGGGAAAGGGAGGCCAGTATTCCGGAGGACGGCCCACCCGGTTCCGGGACGATTGGATCCCTGGAAGCTGCTGTATCCCGCATTTTTCTAAGGCGCCTGTCCAGCTCCCTGTCTTTGCCGGTGAGGGCGTGATGAAGGCCGATTATGAACAGGCTGCAGGCGCCGAATACCAGTGCCAGAAGGGCCATCATTTGGGCGGGCATATAAATGCACCTCGAAAATAATTTGTACTGCATTCCTCAAACCGGGGACGGGACGAAAATGGTGTGGTCCAGGCGGATTCCGGCCTCCTCCAGGCGGCGGTGGAATTTCGGCCTGATGCCGGTGGCCATGAAGTGGCCGGTGATCCTGCCGTTTCCATCAACCCCGGTTTGGCGGTAAATAAAAATATCCTGCAAAACAATGACGTCTCCTTCCATGCCCTGGACTTCGGTGATGTGGGTTATTTTCCTCGTCCCGTCCCGCAGGCGGGCTTGCTGAATAATCAGGTCGACGGCCGAGGCCACCTGCTCTCTGATGGCCCGCACCGGCAGATCCATCCCCGCCATCAGAACCATGGTCTCCAGTCTGGACAACATGTCCCTGGGGGAATTGGCGTGGCCGGTGGTGAGGGAACCGTCGTGGCCCGTGTTCATGGCCTGCAACATGTCCAGGGTTTCCCCGCTGCGCACTTCGCCCACTATAATGCGGTCGGGCCTCATGCGCAGGGAGTTCCGCACCAGGTCCCTGATGGTGATGGCCCCCTTGCCCTCCAGATTGGGGGGGCGGCTTTCCAGGGTGACCACATGTTCCTGTCGCAGCTGCAGCTCCGCCGCGTCCTCGATGGTGACAATCCTTTCGTCGCCGGGTATGAAGGAGGACAGCACATTCAGGGTGGTGGTCTTGCCGCTTCCTGTGCCGCCGGACACCACTATGTTCAGGCGGGCCTTGACGCAGGCCTCAATGAAGGAGGCCATGGGGCCGGTGAGGGTGTTTAAAGATACCAAATCACCTATTCCCAGCGGGTCCCGGAAAAATTTCCTGATGGTCACTGCAGGGCCGTTGAGGGCCAGGGGGGGGATGATGGCGTTCACCCTGGACCCGTCCGGGAGCCTGGCGTCCACCATGGGCATGCTTTCATCAATGCGCCTGCCGATGGGGGCCACTATTTTTTCTATGATGTGCAGCACGTGGTGGTTGTCCCTGAAGCAGACGTCGGTTTTTTCCAGTCTGCCCTGCCTTTCTATATATACTTGGTGGGGGCCGTTGACCATCACCTCGGTCACACCGGGGTCCCTCAAAAGCGGGGTGACGGGGCCGAACCAGATGGCCTCGTCCACTATTTCCGCCGCTATACGCTGTTTTTCATGCCGGGGGAGGTATTCACCCTCTTTTTCCAGCAGGTCGTTCACCAGGGCGGCTATTTTCTTTGATGTGTGCTCCAGGTCGCCTGTTTTTCCGTCCAGGGCCAGATCAGAAATAACTTTTTTATGCAGGTGGTTTTTCAGATTTTGGTACGGGTCCCGCCTGGGCTGCACCGCCGGTATTTGAACGGAGCCGGTTTTTTCCGGCGGGTTTTTTCCGGCGGGGGCCTCCCCCCTTCTGCCCGCCTTTTGTTCCAATTTTTTCAAAAGGGACATCAGTGTTTGCCTCCATTTTAACCTCATTGTTCAAAAACTGAACAGCTTGGCGATGACGGATTTGGCGGCCGGCTTTTCCCTTCCGGCCCCCGGGGGGGGACCCGGGGCGGTCAGCAGGCCGGTCAGCTTTTGAAAACAGCCGGTGATTTCGGCGGCGGGCCTCGTCAGCACAAAGGGGTGGCCCCTGTTGATGGAATTGCCGACGGTTTCGCTGTCCTCGGGGAGGGTGACCGAGACGGCGGAGTTGATGTGTTTTTCCAGATCCTTTATTTTCAGCCCGCCGGCTCTGAACCTGTTCAGCACAAGTCTGGCCCTGCCGGTCAGGCCAAGTTTCTCAAGTATTTCCAGGTTTGTTCTGGCGTGCCTCAATGTTGGCAAGTCCTGATTGAACAGAACCAGAATATGGTCCGACGCCTCCAGGCAGGCCAGGGTGATTTCGTTGATGGCGGCCGCCGTGTCCACCACGATGTAATCGTAGACGCCCCGGAGGGACTTCAGTATTTCCCCGGCCTGGGCGGCTGAGACGAGGTCGGCCTGCTCCGGGGAGCCCGGGGCGGAAAGGATCCTTACCCCGGACATGTGGGGGCATAAATAGCTTTCCAGCAGGGAGGGGTCGGAGTAATCCGGTTCCTGGACCACTTCGGCCAGCCCTCCCCTGGCGGATATATTCATAAAAACAGACATGTCTCCGCCCTGCAGGTCCATATCCACCAGGGCCACTTTCCGCCCGGATTCCCGGGTCAGGCTGATGGCCAGGTTGCAGGCGGCGGTGGTTTTGCCCACCCCTCCCTTGGTGGAGAAAAGTGTTATTATCCTGCCGGGCTCCCTGGCCGGGACGGCCGGGGAAAAGACTTTCCCGTCCACCAGCTGAAGGCGCCGCCTTTTTGAAAAATCGCTGGCCCTCCTTATGGTGCCGGCCAGTTCTTCGCTGCTGAAGGGCTTGACCAGGTAGTCCCTGGCCCCGGCGGCCATGGCTTTGCGCAGATATTCCTGCTCACCCTGGATGGACACGATGACTATTGCGGGGTTGGGGTTGCCCACAGTGATCATTTCCGACGCCCTGATGCCGTCCAGCCGGGGCATGTTCACGTCCATCAGTATAACGTCCGGCATTAAGGATTCGGCCAGTCTGACCGCTTCATCCCCGTCCCCGGCCTCGCCCACGATCTTGATGTCTTCCTCAAAATAGAGGAGCCTTTTGATGTCCTCCCTGGTTCCGGGAATGTCGTCCACCACCATCACGGTTATGGTTTCCATGTCATTCACCTCCGCTACCTGACAAGATGATTGATATTGGTGGAAGGGATATTGACCTTGGCCGTGTCGTGCGGAGAGCGCAGCAGTACGCGGATACTGCCCTTCTCCGAGGCCATGGTCAGGTGCTGGGCCTCGAAGGGATTTACCGACAGGGTCAGGGTGCCGTTCTGGGGCTGTTTGCCGTCCGGGGGGCTGTCCATGGACTTGTTCACCGCCAGTATTTTAATATCCTGGAGGATGGTGGATGTAATGGGTTCTTTACCGGCGCCGGTACTGACGGTGCCCAGTATGTCCACCCGGTCCCCGGGCTTCAGCAGGCCGGCGACGCCGGTGACATCGTTAACCGCCACCGTGACGGCCCTCCGTCCGGGCTCAACCAGCATGGCCAGCCCGTCTCCGGGGTCGTTGGGACTGAGAATCTTGTTTTTGATAATTTGCTCGCCAGGATATATATCGCCCCGGGCTATTTTGCCCAGCGCCTCCCCGGGGCTTCCCAGGGCCGATGGACTGACGTATTTGGCGGGGATTTCCCTGAAGGTGACCATCTGCTCGGTGATCACCTGCCGGGCGGGGATCATTGTTTTGGCTACGGCCACCGGCACATAATCCCCGGTGGATTTATAATTCTTTTCCAGACCGGCGGTGTATTGGTAAAAACCGTATGCCGCCGCCAGACCGAAAGCCGCCGCCAGCACCAGTATGATATTTATTTTGCCTTTCATTTTTTCCATTCAGCTCCTGTACTGCATTCCTTATCCTGCCGGAATCCGGAATCGAAACTCGGTGTTCCTTATTCTGTCAGCTTCACTCCGTACGGGCCGGTGGGCGGCCGGGAGGGATCCACGGCCCCGTCTGCGGCCATGCGCACGAAGTAGCCTTTGATCTCGTCCCTGGACCCGCCGGTGGCCTCCCTGTCCACGAAGAAGGCCGCAAAGCCGGTGACGGTGATTTCGTCCCGCCCCCCGGGGCTGTCTCTGTGCATGGGAATCACCAGTATTTTGGGGCAGCCGGGCCTGAAGTTGACGAAGGTGCAGCCGTCGGCGCAGCGGGCCAGCCGCTGCCCTATTCCGTCCGTGGGGCCGCTCATATTGCCGGGCTCGGTTTCAAGTCTGTCGCCTATACGGACGTTCTGTGAGAAACCGTTGATTAAATTGTTTTTGTAATTGCTGCTTCCCCTGCCGCCCAGGGCCAGGGCGCCGAAATTTCCCGGCGAGTCCGGGGAACCGTATTTGAGGGTGCAGAGCTGGCCGTATACCAGGGGTTGTTCCCGGATGCAAAGGGGGGCTATGCCGAGGTGGGAGACAACTCCTCCTCCCGCAGCGGAGGCCCTGGCCGCCACCACCTTGCTGCCGGCGCCGAAGGCCTTCGCCAGGCCCAATTCCACGGTCCGATGGGCGTTCACCGTTATTGTCCCTTCGCTGATACCCACGGTGACCCTTTGGGGCGGGGTGCCGTTGGCCGCCGCCACGTCCATGGCCCTTTGGCGGGCCGCCTCTTCCCGGGTGGCCGGGTTGGTGTTCAGCGCCAGTTCCCCGGCCCCGGCCAGGGCCGCACTGTCCACGGCGTTGACCAGGTTTTGCCGGGCGTGGGCGATGCGGCCGAAATCCGCCACCAGGGCGGCCATGCCCACCAGTACCATCATGCCCGCGCAGGTCAGGACGCAGGCCATGCCCCTTTGGTCTTTAAATAATTTGGTGATAATCACCGGCTTTTTGTCACCTCCTTTCACTCAACCCGCATGGTGGTTCTTGAAGTTATAGGCAGCGGGTTGGGGACGAAGTTTTCAAAAAGAGGAAACACAAGGGATGTGCTGTATCTGACCTCCACCGTGGCCATCGTTCCGGAAGTCCTCTGGGAGGATGCCGGCGTTACGGTGGTCTGCAGGCCGGCGGGGTCGAGGCCCGTGGCGGCCTGGTTCACCCGGTTTACTATGTCGGCGTCGGACCTGCCCAGCATGGCCACCCTTGCCCCCTCCCGGGAGGCGTTGGTGATGATCAGGTGGTTGTGATAAATCCTCCCGAATTCAATTGCCCCCATTAAAAGAACCAGCAGTATGGGAAGCACCAGGGCCAGTTCCACCATGGCCTGCCCCCGCTGGTCCCTGAGGAGAACAGTTTTCATTGATTTCACCCCGGTTTCACCTCAACAGTCCTTGCAGTCCCGCGCCGTACGACACCGCCACCCCGGACCCGATGGCCAGACTGTAGGGGAGATGCAAAGGAGCGGCCTCTTTGCGGCGGCGGCGGAGGGCGGGCAAAGCAATTCCAAATTTTATTATCAGGCTGGAGGCAAATTCCATGAATCTGTAAAGAGTCCCTATCAGCCGGCGGTGCCTGGCCAGAACAATAAGGGCCAGCAATCCTCCGGCCAGGGCCCCGGCCAGGAAGGTGCTTAGCACAAAGGCGGGGCCCTTGATGGCGCCGATCACCGCCAGCAGCTTTACATCTCCGCCGCCTATGCCGCCCATGGCGAAGGGGATGAGCAGTAGCCCCAGGCCCAGTAAGAATCCTGTCACTCCATCGAGGAGGGAATTCCACCCTCCGGATGTTAAATTTGCCGTCAGCCCCGCCGCCAGGAAGGGAATGAGTATTATGTTGTAAATCTTCCTGCTTTTCAAGTCCGTGGCGATGCAGACGGCCATCAGGGACGCCACCAGCAGGTCTGCCGGATTTGCCTGAAGGGGCCCGTTGTGTAAAAAATCGCCCATGGCCATATACCTCTCAGTAATGAGTCGCCCTACTTAAAATATTAAGTAGGGCGCTGTTTTTTGGACAGACGATGAGGTTATCCACTATTGCCCGGAAATTGTGTTTCCCACTGATTCAACTTTAGTGTTGATTTCTGTGCCGAGGAACCTGAATCCAGCGATGGCCAGAACCGCCACCAGGGCCAGTATAAGTCCGTATTCGGCCATTCCCTGCCCGCTCTCTTCCTTCCACAGTCTGGTTGCCAGATTGGACATTTTTCTCACCACCTCGGAAGATTTGTCTAAATATTAGCATTTCGATATAAATGCCGCATCTTACCCCGGACTTAAAAAAAGCACTGATTCCAGACCCAATTTGCCGGGGACTAAAGTCCCTGAAAAAAGTCGCCCTGACGGGCGACTCCCGTCATTGGGTTTTAAACCGGTCAATGATCTCCTGGAGTTCTATGGCCATCTTATTAAGTGTTTCAGCTGAAGCCCCCACTTCCTGGCTGGCGGCGCTCTGTTCCTCCGTGGTGGCCGCAATATCCTGCAGGGCGGAGTCAACTTGATTTATCCCCTGCGCGGCCTCTTGAATGTTGACGGACAGTTTTTCTATGGCTGAAATAATACTTTCGAAGGATCTCCCCGCTTCCAATACCGAGCCGGCGCCCTCGTCAATTTCTTTTTCACTGGCCCGGGAGGCCTCCACCACCTGATGGGTCCATTTGTCTATAGTTTTTGTCAGTGTCATTATTTCCTTGGCCGCCCGGGAGGACTGATCAGCCAGATTTCTGACCTCTTCCGCCACTACAGCGAATCCCCGGCCGGCCTCCCCGGCCCGGGCCGCTTCGATGGCGGCGTTTAAAGCCAGAAGATTGGTCTGATCGGCTATCTGGGTGATGATATTGGTCATCTGGGAAATATTTCTTGTCTTTTCGGCCAGTTCATTAATATTGCCGGCTATTATTCTTGAGGTCTCAGTAATCCGGCCGATATTGTCCGCCATTTGAACAAGGGTTTTCTTGCCCTCCCCGGCAGTCTTCGCAGCGCCGGCGGCTTGTTCTTCAACAGCCTGCATGTTGACAGTCATATTATTAGCCGTCGAGGCCGTTTCGGTGATGGTGGAGGCCATTTCCGCAGCCGCGCAGGAGGATTGCTCAGCGCTGGCCGTCAGCTGCCGGGCGGCGGAACCGAGCTTCAAGCCTTTGTCCTTCAGGTTGGCGGTCAGCTGGCGCAGATTTTCTCTCATGTTGCCGAAGTCCCTGGAAAGCTGTCCTATTTCGTCTGCGCCGGCATAGCCGCCTTCACTGTCCGCAAGGTTTCCCTCAGCTATTTTCGCCGTCGCCCGGGATAAAAGTTTCAAGGGCCTGGAAATCATTCTGGCAATGAGGAATGCCAGCAACCCTAGCACCGCAGTGTAGAACAGGCCGATGAACAGGGCCTTGTTCCTGGCGGCGGCTATTTCTTTATATGTCCTGTCCATGGAATAGCCCACCCGGAAAGCTCCCCAGTGCCTTCCGCCGACGCTGACCGGGGACGAAACGTCCCACATTATTTCACCGGTGTCCCTCTTGTATTCCTGCACCAAAAAGGTATCGGTGCTGCGCGCCGCCTTTATGCCCACCTGGTCGTTAAAAATCCTCTTGGTCCTGTTGGCGGCATCCTTAAAGTCGCCCTGGCTGAATTTCAGGTTGTGGGTCGGCAGGTAGCCGTTATAGTCCACAGGCGCCGCAAAAACAACCGCATCATTTTTCAGGTACGACTCGGTGACCCGGCGGAAATTGTTGTCCGTCCAATCGTCATATGCGGTTTTATAGCGTTTGGGGCTGCTGCTGGGGATCTCGACATAATTGGTGTCGAAAACCTGGGCTTCGGTGAGCCTTCCGGCCGCTATGGCGTCTTCAAGCATTTTTCCGGTTGCCGCAGCCCCGGTTATGGCCATTATCCGCGCCCGCTCCAGGTGCATTTTCTTTATGTTCTCCGATTCCCTGAACTGGTTGTAGAGAATGATGCCCATGAACAATGGCGCCAGCGCCAGCAGCATGATCAGCGACACTTTTGTCCCCAGGGAACGCAACTTTACCGCCTCCTTGATTTTTTAAAATGCCAATTGGTTTTTTTACGCCTGTTTCACCACCTTTTTAAAAATTCAAAAATATCAGTCAAGTTATTTTTCTCTGTATTATGATTGAATCCTGCTGAATACGACAAGAAAACAGTTTTTTTATGAATGCATACTGAATACACATTCATTTAGCTGTAACACTCCGGGGTTGGTGATAGGAAAATGGGGTAACGTGGCGAATAATGTTAATATAAGCAATATTTAATCAACTGGCAGGTGCGGGTTATGCCATGGACAATCCCGGCGGTAATGGTGCATTTGACTGTCATCACGGTGCTGGTGATGCTCTTTGTATACCTCTACAGCAGGGACCGCCGGCGCCACATGGGACTTTGGGCCATGAGCTGGGCCCTCTACTGGGTGAAGATATTCTTCGCCCTATGGATGTCGTTGGCCGGACGGGAGCCGGCCGCCGTGGTGATTGGCGGCCATTTGTCCTGTCTCGCCAGCGGCGTGCTGCTGTTGTGGGGCACATATATTTTTCTGGGCAGGGAAATGCCGGGGTGGTGGATATATGGTTCCATGCTGGACGCCGTATATATTGTGGCCGCCGTTTTTTCCGGCCTCCCCTTTGTTTTGGTTGCGCTGCCCGCCCTTGTCTTCCACGGCCTTATCTGTGTATGGACCGGAGTTATATTTTTCCGTTCCGGGAAAGCGGAAAGGCCGGCCGGTGTTGTCACCGGGGCGGCCTTTGTATTGTTCGGTGCCTATAAAGTATTTTCACCCCTTTTCGCGGGAGAGGAAGGGCTCGCCCCCTGGGATCACTCCGTCGCCGCGATACTTGCGCTGATCATGGCCACCGGCACACTGCTGGCCGCGCTGCGGGAAAGTGAAGCGAGGCTTGAGCGGATTACCGACAACATGCTGGACATGATTACCCAGACGGACAGGGAGGGAGTGATTCTTTACGCCAGCCTGTCCCATAAGGAAGTACTGGGGTACGCCCCCGAAGATCTGCTGGGGAAATCGGCCTTTGAATTCATACACCCGGACGATGTGGATATGGCGGTGGCTGCTTTTCGGGCCGGGGTCAGGGCTTCTTCGCCGGGGAAGCTCCAGTACCGCTTAAGGCACGCCGACGGCCGTCACCTCTGGGTGGAAACCACCGGCAACCCCTTTTTCGACGGTAATCAGCAAGTTGCGGGAGGCATTTTTTGTGTCCGGGATATCAGCGAGCGCAGGCGGGCGGAGGAGGAAACAAGGCTGCAGAGGGCGTATTTTCAGCAGCTTTTTCAAAATTCACCCGAGGGAATCGCCATGTTGGACGGCGCTGGAAGAATCGTTGGTGTCAACAAAGGCTTTGAAAATATCTTCCAGTACTCCCGCGGGGAGGCGAAGGGGCAGGCCATAAGCGAAATTGTGGTTCCGGAAAGTCTCCGGGATGAATCGGCCTCCATATTGAGCGCCGTCTCCGGCGGGGAGACCGTCAGGCTGGAGTCCGTAAGAATGCGCAAGGACGGCAGCCCGGTGCACGTGTCCATATTGGGGTACCCCATTGTGGTGGAAGGCCGTCAGGTGGGGATGTATTTGATATACACCGACATCACCGGGCGCAAACATGCCGAGGAGCGGGTGAAATACTTGAGTTTGTATGATCCCCTCACCGGCCTCCACAACCGGGGCCATTTCGAGAAGGTGATGCGCCGGTTCCAGGAAGGCCGGTGCCATTCTGTGGGTTTGATCATGTGCGATGTGGACGGGCTCAAGCTGGTCAATGACACCCTGGGGCACAGTGCGGGGGACACCCTGCTGGTGGCCGCCGCCCGGGTGATCAGATGCTCTTTCCCGGAGGGTGAAGTGGTGGCCCGGATTGGCGGGGATGAATTCGCCGTACTGCTTCCCAACCGCCCTTTGCCGGAGGTGGAAGGGGCCTGCCAGAGGATAATGAGGGGTGTGGCGGAATACAATGAATCACACCCCAATCTTCCCCTGAGCATTTCGGCGGGGTTCGCGGTGTGTGACGGCGGGCCGGCTGATTTTGACGAACTGCTTAGAAAGGCTGACAACAGTATGAACAGGGAAAAGCTGCACCATAGAAAAAGCAGCCGCAGCGGCATTGTGAAGACACTGATGAAGGCTTTGGAGGCCAGGGACTACATTACCGAGGGGCACGCAGACCGCTTGCGGGATCTGGTGACAAAGCTGGCCCTGGCCCTAAGCCTTTCCGAGCGCCGGATAGCCGATCTGCGGCTGCTGGCCCAGTTTCACGACATTGGCAAGGTGGGTATTCCGGACCACATACTTTTCAAGCCGGGCCGCCTGACCGCCGGGGAGTTCGCGGAAATGCGGCGGCACAGTGAGATCGGCCATCGCATAGCCATGTCCTCCCCCGACCTGATCCCCATAGCCGACTGGATATTAAAGCACCATGAGTGGTGGAACGGCCTGGGTTATCCACTGGGCCTGAAGGGCGGGGAAATACCCCTGGAGTGCCGCATCCTGGCCATCGCCGACGCTTATGACGCCATGACCGGCCACCGGCCGTACCGGGAGGCATTGTCAAGCCGGGAGGCTTTGGCTGAAATCGGCAGGTGTTCGGGTACGCAGTTTGACCCGCGGCTGGCGGAAATATTCATAAAGATGCTGGAACACCATTTCAACAGCTGACGGCTTACGGTTCCATCGCCCTGGAGAGACACCGGCCGGGCGGCCTTTTTATTGAAGATTCACAATTTTATTCTTCAGGGCGTAAAGGGCGGCCTGGGTGCGGTCCTCCACTTCAAGCTTCTGAAATATTCTATAAAGGTGGTTTTTAACTGTTTTTTCACTGATGTATAGTTTTCTGGCGATGGTGCGGTTGGAATCCCCCATGGCCACGTGTTTGAGCACCTCGATTTCCCTGATGGTCAGGGGTTCCCCGTCTTTTCCCAGCAATTGCTGCCGGTTGGATATTCTTTTTATTTCCTGAAATACGCCGGCCATCAGTCTGGGCGGTATATACGACTCCCCCCGGGCCACACCCCGGATGGTCTCCACCAGCTGCCCGGGGCTCACGTCCTTGAGGAGATAGGCCATGGCGCCGGCCCTGATGAATTCGAGCAGGTATTCCTCCTGGTCGTGGATGGTCAGGGCGATGATTCCCACCCAGGGTTTTGCTTTTTTGATCATGCGGCTGGCCTCGATGCCGCCGGTGATGGGCATATTTACATCCAGAAGGGCGATGTCCACTTCCTTTTCCACGGCCAGCCGGAAAGCCTCCCGGCCGTCTGCGGCCTCACCGGCGATTTCAATGTCTCTTTCCAGGGAAAGTATTTTTATGATGCCCTCCCGGATTAGGGCATGGTCGTCTGCAATCAGCACTTTGATGGGAGACACGCCGCACACCTCCAAATTAGTCGCTGACGGGCACCGAAACATTGATTATGGCCCCCTGTCCCGGGGCGGACTGGATGTGTATCTCCCCTTTCAGTATCTGTATTCTTTCCCTCATGCCCAAAAGGCCGAACCCCCTCCGGCCGGCCCCGTTCATCATTTCGCCGGCATTGAATCCCAAGCCGTCGTCCTTCACCGAGGCATTGATCTTTTTTTTTAAAATTTCCAGCTTTATCATTACCTGGCGTGCCCTGGCGTGTTTGCGGATATTATTCAGGCATTCCTGTATCACCCTGAACAGTGCCACTTCCACCGCCATGGAAAACCGCCTGGGATTTCCTATCACCACCAATTCTACCGGGATGCGGTATTGTGCCTGAAAATCCTCCACATAGCGTTTTACTGCGGGCACCAGTCCCAGATCGTCCAGCACCATGGGGCGAAGGTCGAAAATTATTTTCCTGACGTCCTGCAGGCTTTGCCTGACCATTTCCTGCAGAGCGTGCAACTCCTCCCTGACCCTGGCCTGGTCCATTTCCATCATTTTAATGATGAACTCCGCCCGCATGACAATATTGGCCAGCAGTTGGGCGGGACCGTCGTGTATGTCCCTGGCCACGCGGTGGCGCTCCTCCTCCTGGGCTTTGATTATGCTTATGCCCAATTGTTGTATTTGCTGTATTTCACCTATTTTACCGGACAAATCTTTCAGATTGCCGCTAAGATAATTGGTGATTACCGACAGCTGGGAAGCCAGCCCCTCGGCCTTGGACAGCATGTTGTCCAGCCGGCGCAGGCTTTGTTCCATGCTGTCCCTTTTGTATCTCAGCAGCAATTCCCGCCCCCTCAGCCTGGCCAGCCGGACCTGTTTGTCCTGGGCCTCCTCATAGGCCTTTTTTATATCATTTTCGGCATATTTGTTAAAATTTTTACTGACCTCGGCCAGCCAGCGGCGGGCTTTTTTTTCTTCCGCGGCCAGGGAGTCCACCTCGGCCACCAGGGCCTCCGTCTCGCTGCGCACCTCCTCCAGCTCTTTTTTCAGTCGTATGTGTTCCAGGCGGGTGTTTTCGGCGATGTCGAATATTTGCTTTTTTCCGTTTTCAATGGCAAAGAGGGTTTCCTTGATGATTGCATCCAGGTTGTTAAAATTGGAAATCATTGTCATTCACCGCGCAATGTGGATTTTTCCCGCAATTGATCTTATTTTCTGCGATAATTACATCATTCCCTCCAAAAGAAGCCGGATTATTTTTATTTGGCGCACACCGGCTTAAATATTCATTCCGCATTCCGCCGCCCGCCCTCGAATGTTGTTCTCCTGAAAGGGGGCTTTTTTTCGTGATACTTTGCCTCATTCTGCCGTTCTGTATATACTTATAGTGTTAATGTTTCCAATCCGGCGGGGCAATGTCCGGCGGACGGATGTCCCGTCATGGCCCGGGGAAAGGGCCGGGGAAGGGGGAGTGTCCTGTGCGGGGGGATGACGGCCGGGAAAAAAGTGAAAGGGCCCTTTTGGTGGGCGTCGAACTGCCCGGGGATCAGCGGGGGTGCGTGGAGGAGTCGATGGATGAGCTGGCAAGGCTTGCGGACACCGCCGGGGCGGAGGTGGCGGGGCGATTGGTGCAAAGGAAGTCCGGGCCTGACGGGGCGCTTTATCTGGGTCGGGGAAAGGCCGGGGAATTGGCCGGCCTGTGCGGGGAACTGGGGGTGGATCTGATCATTTGCGACCGGGAGCTTTCACCGGCCCAGGCCAGGAATTTGGAAGACATGGCGGGGGTGCGGGTAATCGACCGGTCACACCTGATACTGGACATTTTCGCCGGCCGGGCGAAAACCCGGGAAGGCAAGCTGCAGGTGGAGCTGGCCCAGCTCAATTATCTGCTGCCCAGGCTCGCCGGCCGGGGTACGGCACTGTCTCGCCTGGGGGGCGGCATAGGCACCCGGGGTCCCGGAGAAACAAAGCTGGAGACGGACCGCAGGCGGATCAGGAAGCGCATATCCGATTTAAAAAAGGACCTGGAGGAAGTCAGGCGGCACCGGGAGATACTGCGGCGGGGCAGGAAGGAGGCGCCGGTGACCCAGGTTTCCATTGTGGGCTACACCAACGCCGGCAAGTCCACCCTGTTAAACAGCCTGACCGGCGCCGGCGTGCCGGTGGAAGACAGGCTGTTCGCCACCCTGGACCCCACCACCCGGCGGGTGGTCCTGCCAAATAATGAGACCGTTTTGATCACCGACACGGTGGGATTTATCAACAACCTGCCGCATCACCTGGTGGCGGCTTTCCGGGCCACCCTGGAAGAGGTGGCGGAGTCGGACCTGCTCCTTCACGTGATGGACGCATCCCATCCAAGCGCCCCGAAGCAGGCCGAAACGGTGAAAAATGTGCTGGCCTCCCTGGGCGCCGGCCAAAAGCCCGTTATCGCCGTGTACAATAAAACCGATCTGGTGGGGGAGGACCAGATTGCGCCTTTGGACTTTTATGAAGTTTCGGTGCGTGTTTCCGCCCTGACCGGCCACGGGCTGGACAGGCTGCTGGAGGTCATGGCCGGGGCCGCTGCCCGGAAAAGGACCCGCCGGCGCTTTTTCATACCCTTCTCAAAGGCGGCTTTGATACCGCTGCTTTTTGAGAAGGGCTTGGTAACCGGCCGGGAGGACGGACCGGAAGGGGTGACCGTGGAGGTGGAACTGGAGGAGGTGTGGGCCTCCAGGGTTGAGGCGGCGATTAAGGGTTGATGAGGCCGAAAACCAGCAGAAAGGCCAGGGTATAGCCTATGGCCAGGATAACCGAAAAGGCCGCCAGCTCCCTCCACAGCCCCCGGCGGACCAGGCGGGGAGCGTCGGCCATCACTATTGCCGCCAGCGACAGAAGGAGAAGGGCTGCTTTGGCGATCATGGCGCCGCCACCTCCTTTACGGTCCGGGCCCGGCGGGTTTCGTCACCTTCATGGTGCCCCTGATTTTTGCGTCCACTTTGATGTTAACCGGCAGGCCGGGGAATATTTCATCCCATTTATACTCCATCGACTTCCATTCCTTGGGGAATTGCCTTCTTAGGGCCTCGCCGAAACCGAATATGTCGGCGTTCAATGCTTGGGCCTTGGCTACGGCGGCCCGGATTTCACCCTCGATGGCCGCCGCTTTTCTTTTCTCCATATTATTCCAGATGCCGGGATCCGTAATGTCCACCGTGTCCGGCTGTATATCACCCAGGCTGCCCACCGCTCTGATCTCCACTGTGACGGACGGCTTCCCGCCGGCTATTTCCGGCCTGACCTTGCTGCCGGCGCTGATTATTTCAAGGGAAACCAGCCCGTCATCGCCGCCGGGGGCCGTTATGGGCACGATCCCGCTTTTCACCCTGCCGGCCACCCAGAGCAGCCCCCGGGTCTCCTTTTCGTTCAGCCAGCCGGCCAGTTTATAGCGGCGGAAAACCGCCGCGCCGGACACCATGATCTCCTTGGGGGGGATCGTCCCCGGGTCTTCGCCCTTTTCTTCCCCCCCGCCGTGTATCCGGGGCAGCCGCACCGCCGCCGCCACCGGCGCCGTGGTTTTGCTCTCCACCGTATTTAAAAAGTGCCTGAACTCCACCGGGGGAGCCTTGCCGTGGGCCGCCATGGACTTAACTTTGTGGGCTATGCCGTAGGCCCAAATCTTTTCGGCGGCCACATTTGTTTCCATCACCTCCCGGGCCTCTCCCCGGGCTATCAGAAGGAAGTTGCGGGTGGACATTTCGTGATCCCGGTCGTACATATCCGTGATTTTGCCTATGCCTTCCCGGGCCAGCCCCTCCCCGATCACTACCACTTTGGCCTCGGCAATGAAAATTTTTTTCCCTGTGGCCATGGCCAGATTGCGGAGGGCGTCAAAAAAAGTGTATCCGGTGCAGGAATATACAGTCACCGCCGCCGATCCCCCGGGTTTCGCCTGGCCCACCTTTAATTGCCCCGGACGGATTACCTGCACGGTGATCCTGATCCTGCCGCCGTCGCCGGCCCTGTCCGCGCCGAAGCCGGCGGCGATGGCCCTCTGGTCCAGTTCCACCCTGTTCCAGCAGCCCGGGCTGAAAAGAAGTGTGAACGCCAGAAGGAACAGGCAGGCCCTGATCGTCACCGGCCCGTTCCCCCCTTGCCGCGCAGGAGTGCCGCCGCCAGAAGCAGGAGGGGCAATCCCGCCTCCGCCAAAAGCATGTACGGTGTAATCAGAATGGGGGCCTGTACCGTCATTTCAAGGAAATTTTCCCACAGCACCAGTGACAGCACGGACAGCAGGGCCCCGGTGGGCAGTACCAGGGCCTTGTATTCTCTGAGATTAAGCCACTGCGCCGTGGCCAGAGCTGCACAGTAGAAGAATATGCCCACCTTCACAAATCCCCCCGTCACCCAGATGAACATTATAAAGGGCTCTATCCTTTCTATTAGATCGGCGATGCTGACCTGCCTGGCCAGGGTCAGGGCGGGGAAGTGGGACCGGGCCAGCCTGGGCCCCAGGACGGCGGTGGTTGCCGCCATGATTATGAACTGAAACAGCCCCACAATCAGCACTCCGCATATAATATGCCCCCTTGCCCGCCGGGGGTTGTTCAGATAAGGAATGAACATAGACATGATTATGGTCTCCGCAAAGAACACCATGGCGGGGTAAGCTCCCCTGAAAATGGGGAAAAGGCCCTTTTCCAGCGCCGGGGTGAAGTTTTTCATCTGCATCTCGGGTGAGATCAATAAAATGATAATGATTAAAAGGATCAGTATCAGGGGCAGGATTATTTCATTCACCCTGGACAGCGCCTCGAGGCCGCTCCGGACGGCATAGGCCGACGCGAAGGCGATGCTGATGATAAAAAACGGCAGGGGGGTTTCGGGCATAAACATATTGACGAATATTTCCGCCAGGCTTCTGATGATAAAAGCGTTGGTGTAAATTAAAAAAATAATAAATCCGAGGCCGATGACATTGCCCAATACCCTGCCGGCCAGCGGACCCAGGTATTGGACGAAGGTCATGCCGGGGAACCTGGCGCCCAGGGCCGCTGTGATCAATCCCATCACCACCCCGAAGGCGGTCAGGATAATTACCGACATCCAGCTGTCCTGGGCGGATTCCCTGTAAATGGTGGCCGGCAGGTACAGAATACTGGTGGGCAGTATGGCACTGGCCAACAGGAAAGTGGCCTGCCGCCCGGAAATTTTCCCTTTTTCCGGCAATGGGTTCCCTCCTTTTCCTTACCGGCCGCCGGCCTGCTTTTTCCGGGGAGGGGACGGGGGCGGAGCCGCCCCCGCCCGCCGCGGGTTCCTCCAGCCGGTGACCCTGGGCCTTATGAACATGGCCCACCAGGGGACACGGACGAAAACATCCTTTAAATCCCCGGCGGATAATGGGGCCATGGGTGAAAGATACGGCATCCCCAGGGATCTGAGGGAGGCCAGGTGGGTCAGCACAATGGCGAAGCCCAGGAAAAAACCGAAAAACCCCGCAAATCCGGCCAGGAGGGTCAAGAAGAGCCGTATAAAAAAATGGGCGTCGCTCTGGGCGGGAACCACAAAGGAGGACACTCCGGTAACGGCTGTGACGATCACCGCCGGGGCGCTGACCAGCCCGGCGGTAACCGCCGCCTCTCCGATAACCAGCGCCCCCACTATGCTTACCGCCTGGCCGATGGGCCTGGGCAGGCGGACCCCGGCCTCCCTCAGTATTTCGAATATCAATCCCATTACCAGCACTTCACCCAGGGCCGGAAGGGGAATGCCCTCCCTGGCCGCGGCCATGGTGAGCAGTAAAGGCGTGGGCACCGCCTCCGGGCTGAAGGACGATGCGGACACGTAAAGGGCCGGCAGCCCGGTGGTGAGAATCAGTGCCACTGTCCGGATCACCCTCAGCATCGAGCTGAAAAAGTGCCTGGAGTAATAGTCCTCGCTGACCTGGATGGACTCGGTGAAAAGATGGGGAACGGTAAGCACATAGGGAGTGCCGTCGGTGAACACGGCCACCCTTCCCTCCAGGAGGTGGGCCGCCACCTTGTCCGGCTTTTCAGTGTTGCCCACGGTGGGGAAAATGGAAAAGGGGGCGTCTTCCAAAAAACTTTCCAGGTAGCCGGACTCCAATATGCCGTCGATTTCCACCCGCCCGAGGCGTATCTTTATTTCGTCCACTATTTTGGGATTGGCCACTCCTTCGATGTGGGCGATACAGATGTCGGTGGCGGTGATGCCGCCCAGCTGCATGCGCTCCAGCCGCAGGCGGGGGCTTTTGATTTTCCTGCGCAGCATGGATATGTTTATGGCCAGGGATTCCACAAACCCCTCCCGGGGTCCCCTGACCACATTTTCGGTGTGGGGCTCCTCCACCGGCCTGGTTTCATATCCCGGCAGTCTGAGGGCCAGGGCTGTGTCGTCACCGTCAAAAAGCAGTGCTATATTGGCCCCCAGTATGCTATTTATGATCACGCTGAATTCCCGGGTCTCACTTACGCAGCAGACACTGAGCACCCTTTCTTTGACCGGCGCCGCCGGAGCGGCGCCCCACCGGTCCGGCGGGGGGTCCACCAGGCGCGCGTCCACCATCAGCGCCTTTAAAATGTTTTCCCGCAGGGCGATCCTGTCCACAATCCCGTCTATGTAAATAAGCGCCGCCCTGGTCTGTCCCATGTAGAATTCCCTGATCACCACATCCATGGATTCCCCGAGGGCGTCCCTTATTACGCCCAGGTCCGCCGTCAGCCGGCCGGACAGCTTGATTGGCTCCGAAGGCGGATTATTTTCCGGAATGTTTTTTGTGTCATTAATCTTTTTTGCGGGCAGCGGCTTGCGAAGTGCCCTGCGGTCCATGGCGCCCCACCTTTCCATCTGAGAACTCAATGATCAAGATGCCGGGTACCTGGCGGTTTTTTTATTATTTCCAGGGATAGCGGTAAAATGCGGTGAAGAAATATATTGGGAGATGCCGGGGAGGTGGGAAAATTATCTTTCGGGGGATCGGTCGGGTGTGGGGATGCCGGACAGCGAAAACGGCCGTTTAGTCTGCAGCGCCGGTTCCGCAGTTGTCCGGGGATTGGTCGCACTGAAGGATGTTTACGAACATGTCCACCAGACTGGGGTCGAACTGGGCCCCTGAGTTCTTTTCTATTTCCCGCAGCGCCTCCCGCCGGGAAAGGGCCTTGCGGTACGGGCGGTCGCTGGTCATGGCGTCGTAAGCGTCGGCAATGGCCAGTATGCGGCACTCCAGGGGTATCTCCTCGCCCCGTATCCCCAGGGGGTACCCCTGTCCGTTCCACCATTCGTGGTGTTTCAGTATCCAGTCGGCGATGGGATCCAGGTCCAAGGCGGACCGGGCTATGCGGTGGCCTATTTCACAGTGCCGTTTCATCTCGGCGTATTCCTCCGCCGTCAGGGGGCCCGGTTTGAAAAGTATGCGGTCGGGGATCCCAACCTTGCCTATATCGTGAAACTGGGCCAGCAGGCGCAGGTCTCTGATCCGCTGTTCCTGCAGCCCCAGGCCGGAGGCCAGCCCGACCACCAGATCCTGGAGGCGGTCGGCGTGCCCCTCGGTGATGTAGTCCCTGGCCTCCAGGGCCTTCATCATGGTCTGCACGATGGCGTTGCGGGCGCTCTGGTGGCTGTGCAGCTTCTCCCGGTGCATGTGGTTGTCCGCGTCTTTGAAAAGGTCATTGAGGCTGATGTTGTTGCTGTTTCTGACCGAGAAGCCGGTGGAGATGCTCATGGGCCGATCCGGACGCAGCCGGTTGTGCTCCAGCACCCCGTCCTTTATTTTCCGGCGGGCCTCCTCCACCGCGGGCCGGGGGCTGTCCGGCAGCAGTGCGGCAAATTCATCCCCCCCTATGCGGGCCACCACGTCGTATTCTGCCAGGGAGGATTTGATCAGCCCGGCGGCGGCCACCAGCATGGAATCCCCGGTGGAGTGCCCAAAAGTGTCGTTGATCAGCTTGAGCCCGTCCACATCACAGATGATTATCCCCGTGGGGTTTTTCTGCCCGGCCTCCAGGCGGCGCATCTCTTCTTCGAAATATGTCCGGTTATACAGACCGGTCAGGGGGTCGTGAAGGCTTAAGTATTTAATCTTTTCATCGGCCAGCTTTTTTTCTGTGATGTCCAGCAGGGAGCCCACAGATTTTTTGGTTCCAGGGAAAAGGGCCACGGTGAGGAATATGTGCCTGATCCCGCCGGCCCGGTTGACAAGTCTGAATTCATAGCTGTCGGGCGTCCCGCCGGGGTCCGACCGGCGCAGCAGGTGGTATTTTTTCATCATTCCCAGGTCTTCCGGGTGCACGAATTCCGTCCAGCGTTTCCGCCCCACCAGATCCTGCCTGGGGTATCCGGTGAGCCTTTCAAGCTCTGCGTTGGCCATGGATATGGTGGTGTCCTCCTCGGAAACAAGTATGGCCGTCCCAGTGCTTTCAAACACTGTCCTGTATTTTTCCTCGGACTCCCGCAGGTGTTCCTCCTTTTTCTGCAGCTCCTCGAATTGCTGCCTCAGTTCCTCCTCCGCCGCGTTCAACTCCTCGACGGCGGCCTCCAGCTCTTCGTTGGCCGTCTGTAAATACATTTTGCTTTCGCGCAGATCGTCAATTGTTTTTTGAATGTAGGCCAGCAAAATCCCCACGGCCACCATGGTGGTCAGCAGGGCTGTGATCAGGTGGCCCCATGAAGCGAACCAGTCCAGGGACCGTAAAAAAGGGTAATCCAGTTTGTGCAGGCCCCAGATGATAAAGGTCCAGCCGGTGATCTGCTTGGCCGCCCCCTTTATTTCCCGGTGCCTTAAAAAAACAAATCCCGTCCAGAGGAATATAATTCCCAGAAAAACAAACAGCGGCAGGTTTCTGTACACAAATGGAATTTCTAAAAGAAAGGCGCCGGTGATCCAGACTGCTCCCATGGCAGTGACGGGGACCCACCAGCCGGGCATTTTCCTGCCCATGAAAATGTACAGTCCCCACAGCAGCAGCAGTCCGCTGGCCAGGTTGAACAAGGGGCTCGCCAAGGCCGTCAACGCCGCCATCCCCCAATGGTGCCCGATGGCATCGGAAGCAAACCTCAGCGAGCAGGCGGCCCAGCTGAGGGCCCATATCCCCGTGTGCCCTTCGCGGAAAATTTTATACAGGTAACAATAAACCGCGGCCAGCAGGGCGGTGCTGATCAGGGCCGCCACTATTGAAGGATCAATCGACAGCATAAAGAGCACCCGTTTCTTTGCTTATATTGCCTTCCTTGTCTTGCCAGAACTCAGTCGCTGTATTTCCATCTAAGGAATACGTTGGATTTTGGATTCCAGCCGCCCGTCAGGGCGATTTTGTTTGCAGCCTCCTAAATCTTAAACCTCGCCACCGCGGCCTGCAGCTTGCCCGCCATGTCCGCAAGCTCCTGGGCGGCCCCCGCCACCTGCTGGATGGTGGTGGTGACCTGCTCGTTGCTTTCGGCGAGCTGCCGTGTTCCTTCACTGGTCTGCCCGGAGCTCCGGGATATTTCCTCAATCAGCCCGATGCTCCGCCTGCTGGCCCCGATGATGCTTTCCAGGGCTTCCCCCGCCCCCAGGGCCAGGCGCACCCCCTCCTCCACCTCCCGTACGCCTCCTTCCATGGAGGTGACGGCGGCTTCCACGCCGGACTGTATCCGGCTTATTAACTGGCCTATTTCCCTGGCCGCGCCGGCGGACTGCTCGGCCAGCTTTCTCACCTCTTCCGCCACCACCGCGAATCCCCGCCCCTGCTCCCCGGCCCGGGCGGCCTCGATGGCGGCGTTCAGGGCCAGCAGGTTGGTCTGGTCGGCGATGCCGGTGATGGTGTCCGTGATATGGCCAACCTTGGCGGACAGCTCCCCGAGATTCTGAATGGACTGGTTGACCCTGGCGGAGGACCCGGATATCGCATTGATCTTGTCTATGGTCAGGGCGACGGTTTTTCCGCCGGACTCGGCCACCCCGGCGGCCTTCTCCGCCTCCTTCACCGCCAGAAGGGAGTTTTCAAGGCTTTTTTCCGCCATGGCCGCCACTTCGCCGGTGGTGCCGGCCACCTCCTGGGAGGTGGCGCTGACTTCCTCGGTGGAGGCGGCCAGCTCCTGGCTCTGGGCCGCTAAATTCTGGGCGGCGCCCGCCACCTCTCCCACCAGTTCCCTCAGCTGTTCCCTGGTGCGGTTCAATTCCCGGGCCAGCTCCCCTATTTCGTCCCCGGATTTGACGGTGATTTCCCTGGTGAAATCACCCCCGGCCAGCAGTTTGGTGCCGTAGGCCATGGATCTGACCGGGCCGGTGATGGCCCTGGTGATCATTACAGTGATGATTATGCCGGCCAGCAGCGCCCCGGCGCTCAATGCCATTGCCGTGACAAGGCCCGCTCCGGCGGATGCCCTTACGCTGTCGAGCAGGGCAATTTTCTTTTCTTCATTGGCGGCAATTATGCCGTCCAGCGTTTTGTTGATTTCGGTCACCATGGGGGCCAGGGCCCGGCCCACAGCCGCGGCCTCCTGGGTCTTTTGCTGCCTGGCCAGGGGTATCATCTGCTGGGTTATCTGGCGGTCGTAATTTTTTATATTGGACAATATACCTTCCATTTTCAGCCTGGTCTGTTCCGTCGAATTGTTGATGCGCTCATCCAGGAGTTTATATGTACTGTGCATGTGAAACAAATACTGGTCCAGGTATTTATCGTCCCCGTAGACCATAAACCCCCGGATGCTCAGGGCCACATTCTGGAATTCGTTCTTTATCCGGTAGTCCAGGCTGATCCTCTGAAAGCGCACCTCCACTTCATTCATCCGGCTTTTGGCGTCATCCATCACGATCATGCCCTTGGCGGAAATAATGCCCAACAGCAGCAGCACGGCCACAAATCCCCCGGCCACTTTTACGCCCACGGAAATTTTCATCTGTAAAATCCCCCCGTCCCTTTGATTATTCTCCCGTCCCTTTGTCGCATATTTACTGTGTTATATATTTTACGACGACAAATATCTACATCCCTTGATAATTATAAGCAGAATATACCATGGTTCCCTTTATCTGTCCATATAAAAAATACCGTATCCCATTTTTTTCCGGGCCCGGCGCAGCGGGACCTGCCTACAGCCTCCCGGGGCCGTCACGCCCTATGAAGTCCTATTTTCCGCGGACAAAAAGGGTTTTGACATTTCGACGCGAATTAACCCAATGTTGCAGGCGAAAATTCGGGGGATATGCCGATGTCATTCAATTCCTTCAATGGTGACGAACTGCTGATGATGCTGGTGGGAAGCGCCAACCTGCTGGCCGAGCACCGTTCGGAAATTGACTCCCTCAATGTTTTTCCCGTGCCCGACGGTGATACGGGCACCAACATGTATCTGACCTTTCTGGCCGGGGTGAAGGAGGCCAGGGAAAGGAAGGGGTCTCCGGCGGGGGAAATCGCCGCCGCCATGGCCAGGGGGAGCCTTTTGGGGGCCCGGGGCAATTCCGGGGTGATTCTGTCCCAGATACTGCACGGTTTTGCCGGGGCCTTGGAGGGAAAGGACAGGGTGTTCACCGCCGATGTGTCGGCGGCCTTCGCCCAGGGGTGCGAAGCCGCCTACCGGGCGGTGATGAGCCCCGTTGAGGGCACCATACTGACGGTGTGCCGGAGGCTGGCCGGGGCCTTCAAGGAAGCGGCGGGCCGGCAGAACGACATGCTGAGGTCCATGCTGCACACTTGCCGCCAGGCCCGGCAGGCCCTGGCGGAGACGCCGGAAATGCTGCCGGCGCTGAAGGAGGCCGGGGTGGTGGACGCCGGGGGCAGGGGGCTGGTGGTGATACTGGAAGGTATACTGCACGCCCTGAAAAAAGCCGCCGCCAGGCAGCAGCTGGAGCTTTTCGATCTAGCCGCCAGCCAGCAGAAGGAGTTCATGGCCCGGTCCCGGGCCGGGGATATCTCCCCGGTCATTGAATACACTTACTGCACCGAGCTGATTGTGAGGGGTGCCGGGCTGCCCCTGGAACAGATGCGCCGGGAGCTGTCTCCTTACGGAGACTGCCTGATGGTGGTGGGCGGCGGTGAGACCGCGAAGGTGCACATACATTCCAATCACCCGGGGCTGGTGCTGGAGTGCTGCCTTAAGTACGGGGCGTTGCACGGTGTGCAGATAAGCAATATGGAGGATCAGCACAGGGAATTCATGCAGCCCGCCGTCCCCAAAAGGCCCCTGGGTCTGGTCAGCGTGGGGATGGGGGACGGCATTGTGAGCATCATGGAGAGCCTGGGGGCCGCCGCCGTGGTGCCCGGGGGGCAAACCATGAATCCCAGCGCCGAGGCGATACTGGAGGCCATCAGCCGGACCGGGGCGGAGAAGGTGCTGGTGCTGCCCAACAACAGCAATGTCATGCTGACCGCCGAACAGGCCGCCGCCATGTCCCCCGGGGAGGTCAGGGTGGTGAAAACGGCCACCGTACCCCAGGGACTGGCGGCCATGCTGCTTTATAATCCATACGGGGATATGGACGAAGTGGCCGCCAAGATGGCCGTGGCCGCCGGGGGGGCAAGGGGCGGGGAAATAACCAGGGCGGTGAGGGACGCCACCCTTAATGGAAAGGGCGTCAAGTCCGGCGAATATATCGCCCTTTCGGAAGGCCGCATAATTGCCGCCGGGCCGGAGCTGCACCCGGTGTTGAAGGGCCTGGTGGAAAAGCTGGCGGAAGGCGGCGCCGAAATACTGACCCTTTATTACGGGGCGGGGCTGTCTGGCCACGAAGCCCGGTTTCTGGCCGGCAGGCTGGGCGGGGAGTTTCCGGCGCTGGAAGTGGAGTTGCATTACGGAGGGCAGCCTCATTATCAGTTTATAGTGTCCGCGGAATAAATGATATGCGGCGAGATTACAGACGGGGGGATGGACTGTGGGCAGAATAAGCATTGTGACGGACAGTACGGCGGATCTGTCCGGAGATATTGTCAGGCGGTATAATATCACGGTGGTTCCGCTGAAGGTTTTTTTCGGCCAGGAGGTTTTTCTGGACGGAGTAGAAATCACTCCTGACGAGTTCTTTCGACGGCAGGTGGCCGGGGAAATTTCCAGCACCTCCCAGCCATCGCCGGCGGAGTTTGTGGATCACTACGGGCCTTTGGTGGACGCGGGGGACGAGATACTGTCCATTCATATTTCCAGCCTTATGAGCGGCACGGTGCAGTCCGCCAACCTGGCCAAGACCATTTTGAACTATCCGGGCCTGGAAATTGTCGACTCCGGCCTGGTGAGCGTGGCCATGGGGCTTATGGTGCTGAACCTGGCCAGGGCGGCGGAGGCGGGGAAGACCATGTCCGAGCTGCTGGTCATGACAGAAAAAATGAAGCGGGAATTGTCGGTCTATTTTATGGTGGACTCCCTGGAATATCTGCAGCGCGGGGGCCGGATAGGCAAGGCCCAGGCTTTTTTGGGCACGCTGCTCAATGTCAAGCCCATACTGACCGTCAAAGACGGGCTGGTGCACCCCCACGAGAAGGTAAGGGGCAGAAGCAGGGCCTGTGCCCGGCTGATTTCCATTATGGAGGAGAAATACGGCCGGGGACGGAAGTTGCAGTGCTGGATCACCCATGGGGATTTCCCGGAGGGTTTGCAGGAAGTGGGGAAGGGAATGCCGGAACGGTTCGACTGCGCCGAACTGATCACCGGCCGGCTGGGGCCGGTGGTGGGCACCCACACCGGGCCCGGCCTGGTGGGGATGGCCTGCCTGCCGGCGGAAGAATAAATCCGTCGGCAGAATAAAAAATGCGATGCAGATGTAGCGTAAATGAATTTTGCATCACTCTGTTTGGAAGGAAAAAACGCCCCGGGGTCAAATTATGCAATATTGGAATTTAAAGAATAATTGCAAGATACAAATAATTCGGAGGTGTATTTATGGGGGAAATGCTGTGGCGGCCGTCACCGGAGCAGGTGGAGCGGGCGAATATGACACGGTTTATGGAGTTTGTCAACCGTAATTACGGCAGGGACTTCAAAAGCTATGCCGAACTGTATGACTGGTCCGTGACCGAAATAGCCAGTTTTTGGGAGTCAGTATGGAAATTCTGCGGCATAAAAGCCTCAAGTCCATATGAAAATATTGTGATCAACCTGGATGAAATGCTGGCGGCCAAGTGGTTCAGCGGCACCGGGCTGAACTTTGCCGAGAACCTACTGCGCTACCGGGACGATAAAACGGCCCTGGTGTTCAGGGGCGAGGCCGGCCATCGGTCCAGCGTCACATATTCCCAGCTTTATCAGCAGGTGGCCGGGCTGGCCAAATCCTTGAGGGAGTCCGGCATCAGGGCCGGGGACCGGGTGGCCGGCTTCATGCCCAACATGATTGAGACAGTGGTGGCCATGCTGGCCGCCACCAGCATCGGGGCGGTCTGGTCTTCATGCTCTCCGGACTTCGGCATCAAAGGGGTCCTGGACCGGTTCGGACAAATACAGCCAAGGATACTTTTCACCGCCGATGGATATTTCTACAATGGAAAGACCCATGATTCCCTGGCCAGGGTGGCGGGAATACTCAAGGAAATAGACACGGTGGAAAAAGTGGTGGTGGTGCCCTATGTGAAGGAAACCCCTGACATCAGCGCCGTTCCCCGGGCCGTGCATTACGGTTCCTTTGTTTCAGGAGCGCCGGCGGGCGAAATTGATTTCGAACAGCTGCCCTTCGACCATCCACTGTACATAATGTACTCCTCCGGCACCACCGGCGTGCCCAAGTGCATTGTGCACGGGGCCGGGGGCACCCTCATCCAGCACCTGAAGGAATTGGTCCTGCACACGGACCTGAGGCGGGAAGACACTATTTTCTACTTTACCACCTGCGGCTGGATGATGTGGAACTGGCTGGTCAGCTCCCTGGCCGTGGGGTCCACGGTGGTGCTTTACGACGGGTCGCCGTTTTATCCCCGGGCCGACGCAATGTTCAGCATGGCCGCAGAAGAGAAGATAAGCGTTTTCGGCACCAGCGCCAAGTATCTGGCGGCGGCGGAGAAGGAGGGCGTGAAGCCCGCCGGGAAATACGACCTGGGGGCCCTGAGGGCGGTGCTGTCCACCGGTTCGCCGCTCCTGGTGGAAAGTTTCGAGTACGTTTACCGGGACATCAAAAAGGATCTCTGCCTGTCCTCCATTTCCGGCGGCACCGACATAATATCCTGTTTCGCCCTGGGCAATCCCACCGCCCCGGTTTACAAAGGAGAACTTCAGTGCCGGGGGTTGGGCATGAAGGTGCAGGCCTTCGACGATGGGGGCAGGCCGGTGGTGGAACAAAAGGGGGAACTGGTTTGCGTGGCGGCCTTTCCGTCCATGCCGGTGGGCTTCTGGAATGATCCGGACATGAAGAAGTACAGGGGGTCCTACTTCGATGTGTATGAAAATGTTTGGCGCCACGGGGATTTTGTGGAAATCACCCCCCGGGGCGGAGTGATTATTTACGGGCGGTCCGATGCCACGCTGAACCCCGGCGGAGTCAGAATCGGCACGGCGGAAATATACCGCCAGGTGGAAACCATTCCCGAGATACTGGACAGCCTGGTGGTGGGGCAGGACTGGGACAACGACGTGAGGGTGGTTCTTTTCGTGAAGCTGATTCCGGGGATGGAGCTTACCGCAGAGCTCACCGGCAAAATAAAGTCACTGATCAGGGAAAACACCACCCCCCGCCATGTGCCGGCCAAAATAATCAGCATCAGGGACATACCGTACACCATCAACGGCAAGAAGGTGGAGCTGGCGGTCGGCAATATCATCCACGGCCGGCCGGTGCTGAACAGGGACGCCCTGGCGAATCCCGAGGCCCTGGAGTATTATAAAGACATGCCGGAATTGCGGTCATAGGCCGGGAGACAGAATTAGGCATGCAGAATAAGAATAATGATGAAGTGGTTCTTCTGATTCTGAACCAGACCACGCCGGATATTTCATGCCGGGTATTGGCCGGGGGCCGGACCGGTGTCATTGCGGGCTGCCGCCCGGATGGGTCCCCTTTTTCCCGGACAGCCTGGAGGCGCAGTCCTGGCAGGTATCTTCGCTGGTCAGGACTATGCCGCATATATTGCAGTGCTTTAATATTTTCTGGGCGCAGTCCCGGCAGTAAAATTCCCCCCTCATGTCCACCCGGTTGGCCAGGAAGTCCGCATCGTCGTAGTCCACCCACTCCCCGCAGGAGCCGCAGCAGACTTCCTCCATGTCAGTCAGCAGGTATTCCAGGGCGGCCTCCGACTCGTTGGTGGCTATGCCTATTCTAAGAATGACGCCGTCGCTGAGAGTGAGGTTGTCTTTCAGGTATCTGTGCAGCCTCCTGTGGATGCTGTCCGGCGTGTGACTCTCCAGCAGCTCCCTTACCTGGTGTTCTTCCACCTTGACCGAGGAGGCGAAAAAGTGCTCAAAATCCTCCACGGTCATTCTGTCGAAGGGCAGGGGCCAACACTCGTACATGTACCCGGATATGGCTTCCACATCTCTGATCTTTATTCCGTCAAAAAGGCCTTCCAGGGCGTCCATCATTTTTTCCTTCAGATCCAGCATGTCGTTTTTCATTCTTTCACGGCGGAGTATGCTCAGCACATTGTCGGCTTGAAGAAGCAAGTTGTATGAATGATCCTTGAGTCTGTTCAGTATCCTGTCGTTGCGGCTTTTTGTCTTGTTTTTATAAAACGACATGTGCTCAATATTGGACCAGAGGTTTTCCACCTCGCTGCGGACCTGTATCTCGAAATTGAACCTCTTGCTTTCAAGGACATATACCCCGTCGTAATGGTGGGTGAGCTTTCCATTTTCATGCCTGGTGGGGTAATGGACGAGGGAGGTTATGCGGCTGAACCGGAATAAGTCTTTTTTCTCCTTCTCAAGGAGCCGGACCACCTTTTCCACGTCCTCGTCCAGCTCAACGATGATAAAAAAGCCGATCAGGTCCGGAATGTCCTCCAGGGAAGAGGCGTTTTTGTATTGTATCTTCCGGTCCACTTTTTCGGATATGCTTTCCCATGTCTTGACCCGGGCTTCAAAGCGGTAAAGGGGGTACTGTTTGACCTGAAGCCTGTAGCCGGTCTGAAACATGGCAAAAAAGTGCTTCATTTCGTCCACTATTGTTTCGGCAGCCGAGTTTATGTTGTGGAGGTTGTCGTGGTAACTTTTTTTCATTTGCTCCAGGATGTCCAAAAAAATGCCTCCCCGGCAAAGCGTGAAAGGAGCTGGTTTGACGCCTGAAACCCCTGTGTGCACTCCGTCAATATTATATATTAAATAATAGTGTTACGGAACGGGGTCCATGTAAGTTTGTCCGCCGGTGCAATATTGATCATTGGAAAGGCGCCTGCCTGGGGGTATAATGAAAATAAGCCTGTGATGAACGGAGGAAAGGGGGGTTAACATGAACAACGGCAACATGGACGAAAAGCGTTGTGCGGATCTCCACAATATAGCAGAAGAAATGAAAAGGATGCTGGACGGCATATCCCACGATTTTTACCGCCACCGGGAAGAGTATCTGTCCAGGGTGGAGGAGATTAGCGCCACCACTGTAAGTTCCATGAAAAAGTCGGTGCTCCGGACGCCGCTGATCAAGGGGCACTCGGTGAAGGAGGCTGCGGGCAGGTATGAGGTGATGAGAGATCTTGAGTACATCAGGCTTAATCTTGAGAAAATAATGCGGGCAACCCAGGATAAGGTAAACAGAAGTGTGTTGTTCAGCAACTGGGCCGTTGATGAACTGACGGAGCTGTTCAAGGGGGCCAAAGAAAGCCTGTCCGGACTGGCCGGATACCTGAAGCAGTGCTCCGAAAAAGACAGGAATTTACTCGAAGAAAGATCCGACGGCTTGATTCAGGACTGCTTCCGGTTTACCCGGCAGCACGAGGAGAGATTCATAAAGGGAATATGCACGCCTGAGTCGGCGGTGATTTACCAGTCCATGCTGGATGCTTTCAGGGATATTTTCATGCATATAAAGTCTTGTGTGGTAAAGGTGTATGAAAGATAAGACTATTTGTTCCAGGTTCTGAAAGGCTTTTTCAGAGCCGGGTGGTCCGGCCAGCAGATACTGAGGAAGTTAAAGAGAATTTTGCCCGTCAGCCCCCAGATGAAGTATTTTCCGTACTCGTAAAAATACATCGGGTACGATGTTTTTTTCTGCCAGCCCTCTTTGTATATGGATGGAACCCTGTGCAGCGGAAAGTCGGGGCTGTATCTGGTGGCCACATCCACCCAGGTGACGTAAGGCGGGTCGGAAAGGAAGAAATCCACCGGGACCAGGAATGTTTCCTCCACCTCCAGGGGATTGGGCCTGATTTCAGCAGTTAAAATTTTTCCCGCGTAGGGGTGAATCAGTACGCCCATAGGTGTGGTCAGTATGTCCAGAGGGCCGATGACTTCAATGTCCCCGGAGGATATGCCCAGTTCTTCGGCGGTTTCCCGCAGGGCAGCGCCCAGGGGGCCGGCCCGGTCGGCCTTTTCCACCCTGCCGCCGGGGAAGCATATTTCTCCGGGCTGTCTGTTCAGGTTCCTGGATCTCACCTCAAACAGAACATGGCAATTGCCTTCCTTTTCCAACAGTGGAAGCAGCACTGCGGAAATCAGTGAAGCCTGATCGCCGGCCATGACCGGCCTGCGGCCGGCCAGGAGGCGGTAAATGTTTTCCATTGTAACCCCCCGTCCCCCGTATATACATGGACTGCCGGCGGCAAGGTCAGATTTTGCCCTCCCGCTTCAGGCCCGCCATTTGTTGGAATATATACTGGCAAATAATGTCCTTTTGCCTGTTGTTGATTTCTTGAAAGAAAACACCGATGTGATATGCAGTCCGCCGCCCCTGGGCCTCAACGGCCACCGTGCGGATCACCCTGGCCTTTAATTCAAAGCTCTGTGCCGATCCTTTGACGGGCAGGCTGAATTTCACCAGGATCAGGGTGTTTTGGGGGATCTGGCCAAAGACAGACAGTTTCATTCCGCCGGCGCTTATGTTAAGCGCCGTTGCCTTTTTATAATTCTCTTCCGCCCTTGGTTCCGGCATTTCACTGTACATTACGTCCATCAAAACATCCAGCCGCACATCACGGCGCAACTGTATTCTGTTGGCGCTTTCGGGGCAGAGCAATATATACATAGGAATATTTTCCATTTTCGTGCCCAGGAACCGGGTGGTGAATTCGAGGCAGTGGGTTTCCGCCGGCATCCTTACGGTCAGGGTGTCGCCGATCCTGGCAGTCAAAGGGGAACTTTCATAAAGCGGCAGGGAGATGTATATTTTGTTGCCGGCCACGTATTCTATATTGGATATGTAGTCCAGCTCCCCTCCGGTCTTTCGCACAAATATCCTCTGCCTGGGCTTGAAAGTAAAAGAAGCCATCATGCGGGGCCTCCGGTAAGAATATGGTTCTAATCCCTTTAATTATACGGTTCATACAAATTCAAACCCGCATATGCGGGTTGTGGTCCTTTGCCGTCACTCCGTCCGGGAGGTTGTTTTTATATTTTGGCATAAAGGGAATTTTCCAGGTGGTCGTATCTTGCTTCAAATTTTCCTTTTTTGTCAATTCCGAACTGGTTGAAAAACCCCTTGCCGAACACCTTTGTTTTTTTAATCTCCATTCCGCCGTCGCTTACTCCGCGAATGCGGATTGTGTTGCTCTCCCGGTCGAATGCCAGCTCGATTCGTGAAGTGCCTATTTTTTCTCTGGCTACATTATTAAGAACTATTGATGTTTTGGACAAAGATATGATAGGGGCTTTTTCCTGCCGATCACCACGGGGTTTATAGACTTCAAAGGCCATTTTAGTAACTCCTTTCCAGCCGAAAAACCATTACTTGCTAATTCTAAAACAGCCTTTGTACTGTTGTCAATCTTATTCTAACAATTTATTTTCAGTTAAATATATTTTTCAGGCTGATGGACAAAAATCTTTAAGGAAGACCAATATTTTTAAAAGTAAGTTATAATATTTGTTTTTTGTAACGATAAGACACGCCATTACCGCCAACTGCCCCTTTAATTTGTGCAAATTCCAGTGTCCGGTGATTGTCCGGTCATAAAGCGGGATGTCCCTGCCTGCTTTATGATGGCGTTTATGTTTGGACATTTCCCGGTGAAAAACAATCCCGGAAAGAGGGGATGCCCGGGTCCGCATCGAAATATGTCTGGTCTCGATTGTCCGGTGACGCTGGGTTTCCGTGTCAGGACAGCAATAACTTTTTTAACAGGGGGGAAAGGATATGACCATGGAAATGCACCGCCATATGGTGGAAAAACTGGAGGGCGCCGCCGGGCTTGAAATGGAAGACTCCTTCCGGTTCGGTTGCGACGGGCGCTGTATGGGCCGGTGCTGCAATGGCATTAAAATAATGCTGGATCCGTGGGATGTGGAGGCCATGGCCCGGCACCTGGGGATGTCCGGCAGGGATTTTATAGACGGCTTTTGCTCCTTGGAGGAGGAACCGGCAACGTGCTGGCCCTATGTCAAACTTAAGGATGTGGAACATGGCCCCTGCGCATTCCTTTTGGAAGACGGGAAATGCAGGGTCTACCCGGCCCGTCCCCGCAATTGCAGGACTTATCCGGTGGGGCGGGCGGTCCGTTTCATTCCGGGAGGGGGCGTGGAAGAAAAGTTTTTCCTGGTGGAAAAGCAGAATTTCTGTTTGGGTCACAGTTCCGGCAGGCTGTGGACCCTCCGGGAATGGCTGGAAGATGCCGGCGCACAGGAATATTACAGGCGGTCGGACCTCTATTTCGGGCTGATTCACCACGCCACCGGAGTTTTTCATATCAAGCGCTGGATGAACAGCCGCACTGCCATGATGATCATGCCCTTTCTCTACGGCCCCGAGGTGCTGAGGGCAAAGATGGGGATTGATCCGGAAGGGGTTGGACACGGGGATTTTTATTCCAGGCGTATGGAAGCGCTTAAAGTTCTGCTGGCGGAGATGGCCGCCGGATTTGGCTTCGGTCCTTTGGTCAGGGGCGACGGTGGCGAAGAGGTGGAGGATGTAAGCGTGATGGAAAGGGTCAGGGGTATATTGCTGACCGGGAGAAAGGATTTATAATAAAAATGTTGTATAGATAAAAGGTGTTTCGTATTGCCAACCGGAAAGACTTTCCCAAAGGGAGGTCAAGGCATGCCTTTGGCCGATTGCCCAAAAATTATCGAGTATCTGCCACTGCCCGGGTACATACTTCAGGATGGGGTTTTCCGGGCGGTGAACAGGGAAATGGCCCGGCTCACCGGGTACCCGGAGGATGAGCTGGCCGGCATGCACATAGCGGGGCTGGTGCACCCCGAGGATCTGGGCCGGGTAATGGAGGGTCTTTGTATATCCATTGCCGGCGCAGACGCTCCGGTGGCTATGGAGTGGAGGGCCCTCAGCCGCCGGGGGGACGTGGTCCATGTCCGGAGCCATTCTTCCCGGGCTGATTTTTCCGGCCGGCCGGCCGTCCTGGGCCTGCTGGTGGACATCACCGGGCAGAAAAGGACGGCCGAGGAGCTGGACATGCAAAGGGCATATTTTAAGCAGCTGTTCGAGAACTCTCCGGATGGAATAGTAATTATTGACGGGGAGGACCGGTTCGTAGATGTCAATAAGGGATTTGAAAAAATATTCCAGTACACGGCGGAGGAAGTGAGGGGCCGCCGTGTGAACGAGGCCATTGTGCCCGAAGGTCTGGCCGAACAGGCCGCCGGTGTGACGGAAAGGGCCTTTCGCGGAGGGATTGTCCATCTGGAGACGGTGAGGAGGCGCAAAGACGGCAGTCTGGTGGACGTGTCCATACTGGCCTATCCTATAAACAGCCCATTTTGTATTCCTGATTCCGCCGGGACTCCGCACCCGGAACCAGGCGCCCGGAACGGGAAGGGCGGAGCGGGGGTCCACCCCGTTTCTTCCGGCGGGGGCGGGCGGGCGGTGATATATGTCATGTACAGCGATATTACCGGCCGGCGGATGGCGCAAAAAGAGCTGCAGGAATTTAATGAAAGGCTGGAGGCCGCCAATGAGGAGCTGATGGCGGCCGAGGAGGAACTGAAACAACAGCTGTTGGAACTGCAGAAAAGTGAGCAGGCCCTGCGGGAAAGTGAGAATAAATTCCGTCAGCTGTTTCACAACGCCAATGACGGCATTGTACTGGTGGAAATACTGGAGGGCCGGGGGTTGGGCCGTTTCAAAGAGGTCAACGATGTCGTATCAAGGAGACTGGGTTACACCAGAGAGGAGTTTCTCGGTCTGAAGGCCGTGGATATTGTGGCCCCGGATCACATTGGCCGAATTCCCGAAATAAACAGTGTTTTTTTGTCCCGGGGCCGTATTACATTTGAAACCGTCTGTGTGTCCAAGGGCGGGCACAATATACCATTCGAAATCAGCGGCCACATTTTTACTTTAAACGGTGAAAAGGTGGGGCTGCTGGTGGCCCGGGACGTCACCGACCGCGCTCTGGCCCGGGAAAAGCTCAGCAGCGCCCACCAGCAGCTTATGGACATAATAGAGTTCCTTCCCGACCCCACCTTCGTCGTGGACAAGGACAGAAAGATCATCGCCTGGAACCGGGCCATGGAGGAAATGACGGGGGTCGGGAAGGAGCGGATGGTCGGTATGGGTGATTACGCCTATGCCGTCCCTTTTTACGGCGAGCCCAGGCCGGCTTTGATCGACGTATTCTTTCCGGGGGGCGGGGAGGTTGAAAGGCTTTATGATAATATTGACAGACGGGGAGATACTCTTTTTGCCGAGATTTTCGTGCCCTCTTTGTATGAAGGCAGGGGGGCCCACATCTGGACCAAGGCGTCCCCCCTTTACGACAGCCAGGGCAACATTGTGGGCGCCATAGAGTCAATCCGGGATATCACCGAGCGCAAGCAGGCGGAGCGGCAGCTAAAGTATTTGAGCATGCATGACTCACTCACCGGGCTGTACAACCGGGCCTATTTTGACGAGGAGATGCGCCGCCTGGAGGCGGGGAGGAACCGCCCCTTCGGCATTATTGTCTGCGACATAGACGGCCTGAAGCTGGTCAACGACACCCTGGGGCACCAGTCCGGAGACCATTTGCTGGTGGCCGCCTCGAATGTGATCAGGGAATCTTTCCGCGGCGGGGACGTTATTGCCAGGATTGGCGGAGATGAATTTTCGATATTGCTTCCCAACAGCGACCGGACTGCGGTGGACTGCGCCTGCTCCAGGCTGCTGGCGGCGGTGGACAGGTATAATGAGGAGAATCCCGGCCTCCCCCTCAGTATCTCCATCGGGTGTGTTTCCAGCGGCGATGGGACGGCAAGCGTGGCTGAACTGTTTAAAGAGGCCGACGACAATATGTACAGGGAAAAACTGCACCGCAGCCAAAGCGCCCGCAGCGCCATCGTCCAGGCACTGATGAGGGCGCTGGAGGCCAGGGATTTCATTGCCGGGGGCCATGTCGAACGCCTGCAGCATTTGGTGACCGTCCTGGGCGGGCGTTTGGGACTGCCGGAGCAGGCCGTCGCCGAACTGCGTCTTCTGGCCCGGTTCCACGATATAGGAAAGGTCGGCGTCTCCGACCGCATACTGTTGAAGCCCGGCAGGCTTACCCCCGGGGAAGCCGCTGAAATGCGCCGGCACTGCGAGATAGGGCACCGCATCGCCCGGGAGATCCCCGGCATGGCCCACATTGCCGACTGGATACTGAAACACCATGAATGGTGGAATGGCGGTGGTTATCCCGCAGGTATCAAAGGGGAGGATATTCCGCTGGAGTGTCGTATCCTGGCCATTGCCGACGCATACGACGCCATGACCACGGACCGGCCCTACCGGAAAGCCATGTCCCATGAAAAGGCGGTGGCCGAGATTATAAGGTGCGCCGGGACGCAGTTCGACCCGGGCCTGGCGCCGGTCTTTGTCGAGGCGATGGAAAAAGAGATGTTTTAAAGGGAGATTTATTTATGGATCATACTGAAGACCACAGTGGTGAAGGAGAGGTTTTCGGGGCCGGGGACAGGTTCAGGTTTGATTGCCACGAAGGGCTGCCATGTTTCGGAAGGTGCTGCCGGGACATAAATATTTTTCTGACTCCCTATGATGTGCTTAGACTGAGGAGAAAACTGGGTATCCCCACGGCGGAACTATTGAAAAAATACACCGGTGAACTGGAAGCCCCCGGAATTAATTTTCCGCTCTTTTATTTGAGAATGAATGAAGAGGACGGTCTGAAGTGCCCCTTTGCGACCTCTTCGGGCTGCGCCGTATACGATGAAAGGCCCTGGTCCTGCCGCATGGCCCCGCTGGACATTGCCGGGCCGGGACTTTACAGGTTCGCCTTCAGGCGGGAGAAATGCCTGGGCATGGACGGCGGCAGGGAGTGGACCGTGGAAGAATGGATGGGCGGCCAGGAGATGGGGGTTTATGGTGAGGCGGAAAAGACATTTAAAGAGATTCCTTTGCTGATTCGCTTTGTCCGTGGGGAAAAGCCGGACTGGAGGATAGTCCGTCTGTTCAGAATGGCCTGCTACGATCTGGACACCTTCAAGGAATTTATCATGGGGAACAGTTTCCTTATTAAAGAGGGGGGCCTGGACCGGGAGGAATTGAGGCGTTCCCTTAAAGATGACGTCCGGTTGCTGCAGCTGGCCGCGGGCTGGCTGATTAACATTTCCGGCAGCGAAAAAACATTGAAGAAAATAGAAAAAACATTAAAACTCCATGGTCATGATTTTTATTGAATTTATCCAGGAGACTTAATTATAATGACCCCCACCCTGGTGGGGGTCATTTGGGTCCGATGCCCACAGTTCGATGTTTACAGTCGTCTACAGTAGTTCCAGGGGGTCATCCTGATGCGGTAATAGTCGTTCAGCAACCGGTCCAGTTCTTTGCTCAACTTCAGCCTTTTTCCGGGGCAGTCGGTACAGTGCAGACGCCTTCTCAACCTTGCAATGCGCACCAAAAGCTCTGGCATGGTCACGTCCCATCACCCCCTAAGACGTACTATAAATAAATAGTAGCAGAAAAAACTTTCCAAGGGAACATTTTGCCAGCTTTTAAGTTAATAATTTGTATGAAAATATTTTTTTCGCCACGGAAAGAGATATTTCAGTACAGAAGAAAAAATTCGCCAGTTATGCATTCGGCGCCTTTGTCGTCAGTGCCCCCGCCGGGCATGCCAAAGCGCAGGCGTCGCAACCATTGCAGCCGCTTTCTCCCAGTGTGGCGCCCAGAAAGGTGGTCATCATCCGGTCGAATCCCCGGTGGGCAAAGCCCAGCACTCCATTGCCCCTATTCCTGCAGGTCCATACGCAGCGGCCGCAGAGCACACATTTGTTCGGGTCGTAAATCATATTTTCCGCCGTATCGTCCACCGGCAGGCTCCGGTCCAGTCTCGCCAGCCTGGCGGCATTGAGTTTCAGCTTCCTTTCCCCGGCTATTTTTTGCAGGGCGCAGTTGCGGTTTCTGGGGCATACCCGGCACTGGGTCCGGTGGTTGGACATGATCATTTCGAAGCCTGTCCTGACCAGCCGGTCCAACCTCTGGCTGCGGGTGCTGACGGTCATTCCGTCGGCGGCCCCCTCCGTGCAGGCGGTGACCGGCCGGGGATAGCCTTCTATTTCCACAAAGCACAGGCGGCAGGAGGAGAAAGGGGAGTGGCTCTCCCTAATGGAGCAGAGGTGGGGGATGTATATGCCGCTGTCCAGGGCCGCCCACAGTATTTTCTCTCCTTCGTTGGTTTCCACCGGTTTTCCGTCAATGGTTATTCTGACTTTTCGGCTCATCTTTCCGCTTGTTCTCCTTTTCGTTCCCGGCCGGTATATCAGGAGGCGAAACCTTTACTATCGCTCCGTACTGGGGCGGGCAGGCCGCCAGGCAGCTGTCGCACTTGACGCACTTTTCCTGATCGATGACCTTGATCCGATCTTCGTTGCTGTATATGGCTTCCACCGGACAGCTCCCGACGCAGGCGTCGCATGACCGCTCGCACTTGTGGGGGAGAATGTAAAATGCAATCAGATCCTTGCACACCAAGGCCGGGCACCGCTTTTCACGGATATGGGCCTGGTATTCGGACCCGAAATATTTAATCGTGCTCAGCACCGGGTTGGGGGCGGTTTTGCCCAGGTTGCAGAGGGAACCCGCCTGGATGTCCTCCGCCAGTTCCAGGAGCAGATCCATGTCCTCCGGACGTCCTTCGCCCCTGGTGATGCGCTCCAGTATGGTCAGCATGTGCTTTGTGCCCAGCCGGCAGAAGGTGCACTTGCCGCAGGATTCTTTTTGTGTGAAGTCCAGGAAAAAGCGGGCCATCTCCACCATGCAGTCACTGTCGTCCAGCACCACGATGCCCCCGGATCCCATCATGGCTCCGGCCCGGGCCAGGGAGTCGAAGTCCACGGGGATGTCCAGAACTTCCCCGGGCAGACATCCCCCCGAAGGGCCGCCTATTTGCACGGCTTTGAATTTACCGCCCCCGGCCACCCCGCTGCCCACATCGAATATTATCTCCCTCAAGGAGGTGCCCATGGGTACCTCAGTCAGTCCTGTATTCACCAGTTTTCCCGCCAGGGCGAAGATGGCGGTGCCGGGGCTGTGGCCGGTTCCGGTGTCCCTGAACCACTGGGGGCCTTTCTTGATAATAAGGGGCACGTAGGAAAGGGTCTTGACATTGTTTATCACCGTCGGCTTTCCGTAGAGGCCGGACTCGGCCGGGAAGGGGGGGCGGTGCCGGGGCAGTCCGGGCTTTCCCTCCATGGAGGCGATGAGGGCGGTTTCCTCCCCGCACACAAAGGCCCCGGACCCCTGGAACACCTCCACCTCCAGGCTGAATTCCGTGCCCAGCACGGATTCTCCCAGAATGCCGCACTTATAAGCCTGATCCAGGGCTTTTTTGACCCTCTCCAGCGCCAGCGGGTATTCGGCCCGGATGTAAAAATACCCTTTGCGGGCCCCCACGGCATGGGCGGCTATGGCCAGCCCCTCCACCGCCAAGTGGGGGTTGGATTCCAGTATGGTGCGATCCATGAAGGCGCCGGGGTCTCCCTCGTCGGCGTTGCAGATGACGTATCTGGTCTTCTCCCGGGCGCCGCCGCACAGCTCCCACTTGCCGCCGGTGGGGAAGCCGGCCCCGCCCCTGCCGCGCAGGCCCGAGGCCTTAATCTGCCCGATTACGGCCGCCGGCCCCATGGCCAGGGCCGCCGCCATTCCTCCATATCCGCCGACGGCCAGATAGTGCTCTATATTCTCCGGGTCTATGAGCCCGCAATGCTCCATGACTATTTTCCGCTCCACCGCTCCCCGGGGGAAGTCCTGGAAGGTGGGGATGAAGTCGTTGACCTCACCGGCGGCCAGGGCGAATTCAACGCAGGGATCGCCGTCCACCAGGAAGTCCCGGGCCAGGCGGGCGGTCACTCCCCCGTCAAGGTAGCCGTAACAAATGCCCGGGAATCCGGGCCTGAAAATAAAGGCCATGGGTTCGGCGTAGCAGTGTCCCATGCAGCCCGCCTCAATCACGGCGGCGTCAATCCGAAGGCGCTCTATTTCCCTCCGGAAGGACTCCAACACTTCCAGGGCGCCGGCGGCGCGCCCGCAGGTGGCCGTCCCCACCATGATCAATGTCTTTTGCCGGAGTGCTTTCCAGCCCTCCAGGGCCTTGGGCTTCATTTTTTCCAAAACCGCCAGGGCGTTGCTGTATCCGTCGTTCACCGGGCGGCGCCTTCTTTCATTTGCTGACTGGTCAGCCGGTGTGAGAAGAACAGTCCGTCCACCTTGGTGGGGGTCATTCCGCCGTGCACCGCTTCTCCCACCAGCGCCACCGGGGCCATGGCGCAGCAGCCGACGCAGGCCACCCTCTCCAGGCTGAACTCCCGGTCCTGGGTGGTTTCACCGGACCTGATGTTGAGCACCCTTTCCCATGACTCCATGATTATATTGCCTCCCTTTATATGGCAGGCGGTGCCCATGCATACCTTTACCCGATGCCTGCCCGGAGGAGTGAGGCGGAACTGGTTGTAAAAGGTGACGATGCCGTACACGTCCACCGGAGGGACGCCGAAATGCCTTGCCGCCTCCTCCATGGCCCCGGCTGGCACATATCCGAGGGCGCCCTGTATTTTTTGCAGTGCGGGTATCAGGGAACTCCGGCCGGTACCGTATCCGGCCATTATTTCCCTGCTTTTTTCAATTATTTCTTTTTCTTCTTTTTTTTCTTCAGCACTCAGTATCACTATCCTGTCTCTCCCCGTATACAATTGACTGACGGGCGGCGGTTCGCCCCTGCCGCCCATTATATTATATACCGGTAAAGCAATAAATCATATATTTTTCCCTAAAGGAGACTGTTTGTACGAATTGCCCGCCAAAAAGCATGTCAATTGCAAAGTAGGCACAGCAATATGGCAATAATTACTAGTAGCAGCAGTATTATTACACCCAGCAGAATATTGGTCAGGGTCAAGGGGTTGGAAAAGGGAAAAAAGCTGGTTGCAGCATCAGACATGGGAAATGCCTCCTCGCCGTTATTTACTGCCAGGATATGCAATAAATCTCAAATATGTGCCTCTTCATTCCCTGCGGAATGCCCGAAGAGATTTCTTAAACCGGTTCATGGTTTCTTGTCCCAATTCCCAGGCGGGGGGGAGCGCAGCCGGGATGTAAGGCCTGCCCAGTATCAGGTGCAGTAGGAGCACCGCCGCCTCCTTGTCCAGGGGGCGGTTGAAATTGGAACATTTGGGCGAATATATGCAGGCCGGGCAACCCGCGGAGCACCGGCACGAGGATATGGTCTCCAGGGTGATTTCAAACAACTCCTCAGCCCGGTGGTATCCTTTTTCGCTGAAACCCACCCCACCCCGGCAGCTGTCGTGGATAAACACCGTGGCCCCCCCTGTCCGGGGGTGGATTAATGTGGACAGCCCTCCCAGATCATTGCGGTCGCACATGGCAAAAATGGGCATCAGGCCGATGGCCGCGTGCTCCACGGCGTGCAGCCCCCCCATCAGATCCAGGCCGTGATTTTTAATCCGGGTGACCGCGGAGTGGTCCACCACCAGCCAGAAGCCGGTGGTTTCCAGCACCTGCTCCGGCATCTCCAGGGGGCCGCCCCCAAGTACCTGGCCGGTTTTCTCATGCTTTTTTATATAGCCGGTAACACTGGAGGTCACCTTCAACTGGCCGGAGTACAGCCGGTGACCGTTAATCTTCCTTTGCCTGCCGGTGGAAATGATTTCCGTGGATTTATCCCGGCCGCACATGGTGTAGTAGTCCACGTCCTTCTTTTCTAGCAGGGCGGTGGAGGTTTCCAGTTCAAGGCTTTTGACGATGTATGTGCTCCCCTGGTGGGTATAAACCGCGCCGGGGTGGACCTCGGCCAGGGCGGCGCTTTTATCCAGCACCTCCATCAGACGGCCGCCCCTTCCCGCGTCCCGCAGGTGAACCAGGGAGCAGGAACCGGACCTTATGTTCACCCGTTCCGCCGGGTATGTCCGGCCGTTGAAATGATATGCGCCTCCGGAAAAAGCCAGCTCTCCGTCCTTCTCCAGCAGGGACAGCAGGGGCGGAAAACTATCCCCCCAGAGGCCGTAGTCCCCGGCGGTCACTGGAAGTTCGTGGGCGGCGCAGATTGCGTGGCCCGTCAGTATGTACGGGTTGTCCGGGTCGATCAGGGCGTGTTCTCCGGGATGGGTGAAGAGGGCCCCGGTGTTGCGGATAAAGTGCTGGTCCAGGGGGTTTTCCACCGCCACGAATATGACCAGGGATTCGCCGCCGTCCCGGCCCACCCGGCCGGCCTGCTGCCAGGTGGAGGCGACGGTTCCCGGAAATCCGGCAATGATGCAGACTTCGAGATTTCCCACATCTATGCCCAGCTCCAGGGCGTTGGTGGAGACCACCCCCATCAGGGCGCCGCTGAAAAGGGCTTCTTCAATGTGGCGCCGCTCACCGGCCAGGTAGCCGCCCCTGTAGGCCATCACCCGGCTCCCAGGGCCCACGTCCCCCAAGTGTCGCCGGGTGAAGCGGAGTATCCTCTCGGTGGCCTGGCGGGCCCTGGAGAAGGTGATGGTCCTGTGGCGGCTTTCCAGGCATAGCGAAAGCAGCCAGGACACATCCCGGATGTACGGTGTGTGGACTGTGGGACGCCACAGCACAAACCTGGTCCTGCCCCGGGGGGCCCCGTTGCCGTCGATGATTTCCACCGGTGCGCCGGCGATCAGGGAGGCGTGCTCCCCGGGGTTGGCGATGGTGGCGGAGCAGAATATGAAGGCGGGATCCGCTCCGTAATGGCGGCATATCCTCTTCAGCCGCCTGATGACATGGGCCGTGTTGGTGCCGAACACACCCCGGTAATTGTGCACCTCATCTATGACTACGTATTTCAGGCCGGAAAAAAAGCGGTGCCACTTCAGGTGGTGGGGCAGTATGCCCCGGTGAAGCATGTCGGGGTTGGTGATGATTATGTCGGCGTCGTTCCGCAGGGCCGCCTTTTCGCCCTCCGGGGTGTCCCCGTCGTAAACTCCGGCCCTCAGGTCCATGCCGAAATCCGTGAGTTTTTCCAACTGATCCCGGCCCAGGGACTTGGTGGGGAACATGTACAGTGCGGTCCGACGGGACCGGCCTGCCAGGGAATCCAGCACCGGCAGGTTATAGCACAAGCTTTTGCCTGAAGCGGTGGGGGTGACCACCACGATGTTTTTGCCCTGCCGCACCCTGTCCAGGGCTTCGGCCTGGTGGGAGTACAGCCGGTCAATCCCTTTGCGTCGCAGGCTGCCGGCCACCAGGGGGTGCAGGGGAAAAGCCGGCTTGCCGTAGCGGGGTTCCCGGGGAGGGATGTTTTCTATGTGCACTATCTGTCCTTTGTAGAAAGGGTGAGCCTTTATTTTTTCCAGCATATTTTCCAACTGGCAGCCCCGCCTTTTCTTGGTGAACATTATCTATGACAGAAGCCGTCAAAGCATTATAGACAGCAGGCCCAGGGGATTCTCCAGTATCAGCGCGTCAGTTATATCGAAGTCGATGGTTACGTCCCTGTGTATATTGAGCGGCACCACTTCCAGGGTCACGGTGGCCCTGGCCCGGGTGCCCTGTATCGATACGTCCCGGACGTTGATCAGTCTGACATTGTTTTTAAGCTTCTCAACCAGCTTTTCCGCCGCCGGTCCGGCGGCGTTCACATATTTTTTCACCACTTCCATATTTCCGCTGTTGATGCCGTTGAACAGCTCGGTGACGGCGTTGCGCACATCCTGTTCGGTGAATGTTTTCTGGGGCTGGGCGCTTTGCGGAGCCTGACAGCCCGTAACCAGCAAAGCTATAATTACAAACAAAGCCATTATCCTCATCATATAATTTACCTCCAGCCATTGTTAATTTATTTTTTTGATAGTCTTGGCGACTTCAATATTATAACGCATTAACCTGTGCAATGTATAGGTCTTGGTACCGGGAAAGGGATGCCCCATACTGTTCCTGATCACGGGCCTGGAGGGAAATCACGGCAATAACTTAATATCTTAGGTAACCGGCACCGCTCTTCAGAATATCATCTTCTTCCAGAGGCGCCCGTGTGGCTATTTTTTGCTGCAGCCGCCGATACTCTTCGTCTCCGTCATGGCCCTTTATGTATATGCTGGTGACTTTGTAGGTCCTGTTTTCTTTCACTTCCAGCACCGGCAGGACGGTGGGTATCACCCCGGTTATCCTGGCGGTGTCCAGGCCGAATATCTTCAGTTGCTATATGAAGTTGTCAAAGAGTGCAATGCAGCTTTTGAACACTTCTTCGCTCCCAGATGTTTACATTTTTAATCTGGTTTCCGAGAACCTATTATTATTATATCGTGTCTACTTTTCGGGGTGAAGCAGTTTCAGCTGTAGAGGGCTGGATTACTTAAAATAATTTAATAACTTGGGTGCCCGGTACCGTTCTCCCACCGTCCGGGGCTTGTAATTTCTGAGATAACTGGTATGTTATATATATCAACGCAGAGATGTTTTAACTCTAAAACTATAAACCATCGGTATGACCGGACGGGGGGAGACGGTGGAAAAGTCTTTGGATTATGTTGTGAAGGCCGCTGATCTGGTTAAGAGATTCGGCGGCTTTGAGGCGGTTAAAGGAATCAGCCTGACGGTGGCCAAGGGGGAGTGCTTCGGACTGCTGGGGCCCAATGGGGCGGGCAAGACCTCCATAGTGAAAATGATCTATGGTTTTTCGCCGGTGACTTCGGGGAGGCTTCTGGTCTTTGGAGAGGACGTCAAAACCAGGGCCAGGCAGATAAAGGCCAGGATTGGTGTGGTGCCCCAGGAGGACAACCTTGATCAGGAGCTGACGGTGAGGGAAAACCTGCTGGTTTATGCCGGATACTTCCGGATTAAAAGGGATCTGGCGGTAAAAAGGGCGGAGGAAATACTGGACTTCATGGATTTGGGGGAAAAGTCCGGCGAGGTGGTGGGAAAGCTTTCCGGGGGACAGAGGCGCCGCCTGACCATGGGCAGGGCGCTGATCAACAATCCTGAGCTGCTGATACTGGATGAGCCCACCACGGGACTGGACCCCTACGCCCGTCATCTGGTCTGGCAGCGCCTGAGGAGGCTAAAGGAGTCCGGCGTCACCCTGCTGCTGACCACCCACTATCTGGAGGAGGCCAGCCAGCTGTGCGACCGGCTGGTGGTTATCCACAGAGGGGAAATACTGGAACAGGGCACGCCCCGGGGGCTGATCGGCCGGCACGTGGGCAGGGAGGCCCTGGAGCTGGGGATTGACGCCCGGCGGGGGGATTTACTACTGGAGGGCGCCGGTCATCTGCTGAAGGCCTGGAGGGCAATGGGGGATGAAATGGTGTTTTTCACCGATTACGGCCGGGAACTGGACGGCAGGCTTTCACAGAGGGCGGAGGAACTGGGGATTTCCTTCAATTACCGCAGGATCAGGCCGGCCAATCTGGAGGATGTCTTTCTGAAGCTGACCGGTGAATCACTGAAGGCGGAGGCCGGGGACAGTGGGGAGGACCATCTGTGAAGGTATTAAAGGGACTTCTGAAAGGGGCGGCCAGCCGGCCGGATTTGTCCCGGCCCCTGGTGCTGAAGGTTTTTCAACGCAATCTGCTGGTTTTCAGGAAGACCTGGAGGTCGAACATAATGTTCAATTTCGTGGAGCCGGTGCTTTACCTCTGGGCCCTGGGGTTCGGCCTGGGGATGTACGTGACCCGCATCAACGGGCTGTCGTACATAGAATTTCTGGCTCCGGCCCTGATCGCCTCATCGGCCATGTTTTCCACCACCTACGAGATGACTTACGGCAGCTTTACCCGGATGGGGTTCCAGAAAACCTTCCACGGCATGGTGGCCACCCCGGTGAGCATGGACGACGTGGTCATGGGGGAGATACTGTACGGGACCTTTAAAGGGGTGCTGTACGGGATGGTGTTTTTTGCCGTGGTGGCCCTGTTCGGCCTGGTGAAGTCCCCCTGGGCGCTGCTGGTTCCAATTCCCCTGGCCCTGATGGTGGCCGGCTTTTCAATACTGTCCATGATCTGGACCAGCATCGCCCCCAACTACGATTCCTTCGGGTATTTTTTCACCCTGCTGATTTCTCCCATGTTTCTTTTCTCCGGTGTTTTTTTTCCGGTGGAAAACCTTCCCCCGGGGATCGGTTTTCTTCCCTGGTTCACTCCCCTGTATCATGCCGTGGAGGTTATCAGGCCCCTGGTGCTGGGGCAGGTTTCCTGGTCCATGCTGTACGATCTGGGCTGGCTGGCGGCCTTCGGGGCCCTGACCGTCAGGCTGCCTATGGTTATGGTGAAGAACAGGCTGATACAATAATGGCCCTTCATAATATATGCTGGCGACTTTGTAGGTGATGGACCCTCCTTCCAGCCAGTCCGGGGCTTTTTCTATGTGGCCGGAATAGATGACGGCGGGTACCGCCCCGGTTATTCTGGCGGTGTCCAGGCCGGACATCTTCAGTGTTTTGTCTTTGAATGTTCCGGCCATGGCCTTCATGATCACGTCGTTTGACTGCCTGGTTATCTCCGCCTCCACTGATTCACCCTCTTTTTCTGTTATTATACCGTGTCTGCCTTTCGGGGTGGAGTAGTTTCAGCTGCAGAGACTGGATAACTTAAAACAACTTAATAACTTAGGTACCGGGTACCTAAGCCCTAGGTACCCGGTACCATAATTCATGATATAATAATGCTATTGAATAATGGTGGTTGGCTGAGGGGCTGAGATGGAAGAGAGTATATATGCCGAGGTGCTGGTGGACGTCACTGTGAAGAAGTTGAGCAGGGGGTTTCACTACACGGTTCCTCCCGGTCTGGCCGGCAGGGTCAGGGTGGGCAGCAGGGTGCTGGTGCCTTTCGGAAAGAGACAGCAGGCGGGTTACGTTATCGGTTTGGGATCTCCGCCGGGGGATCTGGGGGATCGGATTGAGGTAAAGGGAATCAAACAGATATTGGACGAGGGGCCTGTTTTTACGCCGGCCCAGATGGAGTTGGCCCGGTGGATGGCGGAGTACTGCCTTTGCCCCCTGGTATCGGCCCTGCAGGCCATTATCTGGCCTAGAATACAGGGGGCCGGGCCGAAGAGGGTGAAGGGGCTGTACCCGGTGTTTCCCGCCGGTTCCAGGCCCGTTTTCGACCGGCGGTCGGCCAGGAGGGAGGCGGTCTGGACCACGGCCCTGGCCCATCCCGGCATGTCCCGGAAGGAGCTGGCGGCGGCCGCCGGCTCTTCTCCCGGCCTGGTGGACAAACTGGTGTCCGGCGGGCTTTTGTGTTACGGGGAGATGGAACGGCGCCGGGATCCGTACCCGGCGGAGGGGCTGCGGTTCCGGACGGATTTCGAACTGACGGAGGAGCAGTCGGGGGCCCTGGAGGAAATAACAAGGGCCATGGATCTGTCCGCCCGGGAGGCGTTTTTGCTGTACGGGGTCACCGGCGGCGGGAAGACAGAGGTTTACCTGAGGGCCATCAGCCACGCCCTGGCCAATGGCAAACAGGCCATCGCCCTGGTGCCGGAAATATCCCTGACCCCCCAGATGGTGCACGCCTTCAAGGGGCGTTTCGGAGACAGGGTGGCCGTACTACATAGCAGGCTTTCCGACGGGGAAAGATATGATGAATGGAACCGCATCTATTGCGGAGTGGCCACTGTTGTGCTGGGGACCAGGTCGGCGGTATTTGCGCCGGTGTCCAATCCCGGGCTGATTATAATGGACGAGGAGCACGAGCCCTCGTACAAACAGGAGGAAACCCCCCGCTATCATGCCCGGGATGTTGTTTTGAGGCTGGCGGGCCAGTTCGGGGCGGTGGCGGTTCTAGGCAGCGCCACTCCCTCCCTGGAGTCATACTGCCGGGCGCAGCCGGGAGGGCCTTACAAACTGCTTTCCATCACCGGGAGGGTGGGGATGAGGGCCATGCCGCAGGTCCGGATAATTGACATGAGGGGGGAAATGAGGGCGGGAAACGCCGGCGTATTGAGCCGCGCTTTGGTTTCCGCCATGGGACAAAGGCTGGCCCGGCGAGAGCAGGCGATACTGTTTTTAAACAGGCGGGGGTATTCCACCCTGGTGGTGTGCAGGGAATGCGGACTGGTGATGAAGTGCCCGCACTGCGATATTTCCCTCACCTATCATACCGGTGGCCGCCTTCGCTGCCATTATTGCAACTACGCCGCCGCCGCCCGGGGGTGTTGCCCGGAATGCGGCAGCCCCCATGTGGGCTATTTCGGAACGGGAACCCAGAAGGTGGAGGAAGAGGTGGTGAAGGTGTTCCCAGGGATCCGGGTGCTGCGTATGGACAGTGACACCACCGGAAGAAAAGGGGCCCACGGGAGGATTCTGGGGACATTCAGGGAGGGCGGGGCTGACGTTCTAATTGGCACCCAGATGGTGGCCAAGGGGCTGGATATGCCCCGGGTCACCCTGGTGGGTGTTATAAACGCTGATGTTACTTTGTACATGCCGGATTTAAGGGCGGCCGAGAGAACATTTCAACTGGTTGCTCAGGTGGCCGGCCGCACAGGAAGGGGCGACCTGGGGGGCGAGGTGCTGGTGCAGACCATGTCCCCCGAGCACTATTCCATCCTTCTGGCGTCACGCCACGATTATGAAGGTTTTTACATCCGGGAGTCCGGGGCGAGGGGAGCCCTGAATTACCCTCCCTTTGCCAGATTGGCCAGGGTGCTGGTGACCGGGCCCGACAGGGGCCGGGTGGAGGAACTGGCGCAAAAATGGGCCTCTGCTTTGATAGCCGGGGCCGGTGGGCCCGGAGGGCCGGAGGGGCTTTTTGATGTGCTGGGCCCTGCGCCGGCGCCCCTGGCCAGGGTGAAGGACAGGCATCGTTTTCATGTTATTGTTAAGTCTAGGAGCGGCAAGGGCTTGAGGACCGCGCTGAAGTCGGTGTCGGACCGGCTGGAGGAGAAGGCGGGGAATGACATGAGCGTTGTAGTCGATATAGACCCGGTGAACCTGATGTGAGTGGATTTTATACGGAGGGATGATGGGGTTGGCTGTTTATAAAGTGGTGGAAGCTGATGACGACATACTCAGGCAGAAAGCCAGGGAAGTGCCTAAAGTCACACCCAATATCATCAAGCTTCTGAATAATATGCGGGACACCATGTACGCATACAGGGGCGTGGGGCTGGCGGCCCCTCAGATAGGAGTTTCCAAAAGGGTCATTGTGGTGGATGTGGGTGAAGGCCTGATTGAACTGATTAATCCCGTGCTGGTGGACGCCGTGGGTGAAATAGTGGATGTGGAGGGCTGTCTGAGTGTGCCGGGACTGACGGGGGACGTAAAGAGGGCGGCGGAAATACGGGTGAAGGGGCTCGACCGGTTTGGCGACGATATTGAAATAAAGGCCGGGGGGTTCGCGGCCAGGGCCTTTCAGCATGAAATAGACCACCTGGACGGCATTTTATTCACCGATATGGCCGAGAATATCCGGAGGGTGAAAAGTTGATTTTTGGGAGACAGAAGACATTGAATGTTGTTTTCATGGGCACGCCCGATTTCGCCGTGCCTGTACTGAATTCCCTGGTGGAGGCGGGTATGGCTTTGCGGGCTGTGGTCACCCGGCCGGACCGGCCCCGGGGCAGGGGCAAGAGGGTGCGTTACTCACCGGTGAAGGAGGAGGCCCTGAGGTTCGGGCTGCCGGTTTACCAGCCGCACAGCGTAAGGGAAGAACATTTTATCGCCCTCCTGCGGGAATTAAATCCCGACGTGATAGCCGTGGCCGCCTTCGGCCAGATTCTGCCGTCCGAAATTCTGAATATTCCGCCCCTGGGCTGTATCAATGTGCACGCGTCGCTGCTGCCGGAATACAGGGGCGCCGCCCCCATCCAGAGGGCGGTGATGAGCGGGAGGAGTGAAACCGGTGTCACCATCATGAAGATGGACACCGGTCTGGACACAGGGGATATACTGCTGCAGGAGAGAGCGGCCATTTCCCCGGAGGACAGCTTCGGCTCGCTATACCGCCGGCTGTCGCTGATGGGGGCCGGGATGTTGCCTGAAGCGCTGCATCTTTTGGCCTCCGGCAGGCTCCGGGGCGTACCCCAGGACAGCGAAAGGGCAACATACGCCCCGCCACTGCGCAGGGAGGAAGAGATCATAAACTGGTCCGGCCGGGCCGTCGATATTGAAAATCTGGTCCGGGGCCTGGACCCCTGGCCGGGGGCCAGAACCTGGCTGGGCGAGAGGGTGCTGAAAATATGGAGAGCCAGTGTGGCGGGCGGGGAAAGGGCCGCCGGCGGGACCGGTCCCGCAGCGGAAACGCCCTTGCCGGGACAAGTGCTGCGGACCGGCGGGCCGGGGCTGGTTGTGCAGTGCAAAGACCGCCCGCTGGCGGTCAGGGAGCTTCAGCTGGAGGGCGGTAAAAGGCTTGCTGCGGAGGATTTCCTGCGGGGAGTGAGGATTGTTCCGGGGGCAGTCCTGGGGTGGGCGGAGGGCCCGGACAATGCGGGAGGCGTCTGAGAATGAAGATAAGCGGCAAAAGGCTGTTCTTGGGGCTGCTGGCCTGCAGCCTCCTGTCGGTGGGACTGATTGCCCTTGCTTTGGGATATTATATTATCAACCCCGGCCGTTCCCTGATGAACCAGGTGTTGGTGCTGGCACTGGTTGTTTTCTTGGTGCTGGCTGTTGTTGTGGCCGGCCTGGGGATGGCCGGGATGCTCCTGACTCTGCTGGCCTCCAGAAGGCCGGGCCTTCTTCAGGGTCCCATAAGGATTGCCATAAATGTCTTTTTCCCTGTCATTATTGCTCTGGGAAGGCTTTTTAAAATAGATGTGGATCATATCAAAAGCTCCTTCATTGAGGTAAACAACCAGATGGTTAAAGCGTCAGGCTTCAGGCTGAAGCCTGAACAGGTACTGCTGCTGGTGCCCCACTGCCTGCAGCGTACCCAGTGCCCCCACAAGATCACTGTGGAGATCGGCAACTGCCGCCGCTGCGGAGGCTGCTGCATCGGAGAGCTGCTCACGGTGAGGGAGCACTATGGAATAAATATGGGCGTGGCCACCGGGGGGACCCTGGCCAGGAAATACGTCAGGGACTACCGGCCCCGGGCCGTGGTGGCCATCGCCTGCGAAAGGGATTTGACCAGCGGCATACAGGATTCAAACCCTTTGCCGGTTTTGGGGGTCACCAATTTAAGACCCTTCGGTCCCTGCCACAATACCAGCATTGACCTGCCCAGGGTGGAGGAGGCCTTGAAATTTTTTATCGGCGGTGAAGGCGGTCGTTGACTATTCGACACGGAAAATACAGTTCCAGGGATATTGCCCTGCTGGTGCTCAAAGAGGTGGACGCCGGGGCGGCATACGCCAACCTGGCCCTTGACCGGGCCCTGGAGTTATACAGGCCCGGGGCCCTTGACCGGGCCTTCGCCACCGAGCTGGTGTACGGAGCTTTAAGGACACTGAACACCCTGGACTGGATAATACAGCGGCATATCAGGCACCCCCTGGAGAAGCAGACCCCCTGGGTGAGGAATATACTGCGCCTTGGAGTATATCAGATGCTTTATATGGACAGGGTGCCGCCTCCAGCGGCGGTGAACGAGGCCGCCAACCTGGCCAGGCGTTTCGGCCATCCCGGGGCGGTCGGATTTGTCAATGGAGTATTGCGCAATGTATTGCGACAGATGGGGGACATTGCCTTCCCCCCCCTCGGGGAAGACCCCGTAGGGCACATATCGCTGAAATATTCACATCCTGCCTGGCTGGTGGAAAGGTGGATCCGGGAGTTGGGCCCGGAGGAGACCATGATGCTGTGCGCGGCCAACAACCGTCCCGCCCCCGGCACCGTGCGCACCAATACCTTGAAGATTACCAGGGACGGCCTTGTGGCCCGGCTGGAAAACGAAGGCGTCCGGGCGGAGAAAGCCCGGTATGCCCCGGAAGGGGTCCATCTGGGTGGCGTTGGCGGGCTGAGGGGTTTTCCGCCCTTTGAGGAGGGACTGTTCCAGGTCCAGGATGAGAGTTCCATGCTGGCGGGGCATGCGGTGAGCCCGTCCCCCGGCTCCAGGGTGATGGATGCTGCCGGCGCCCCCGGGGGAAAGGCCACCCACCTGGCCCAGATTATGGGAGACAGGGGGACCGTGCTGGCAATGGACATACACGCCCACAAGCTGAAGCTCATCGGGGAAAACTGCCGCCGGCTGGGGATCACCTGCATCAAGCCGGTGAAGGCCGATGCCGGGAACCTTCCGGAGGATTTGCGCGGGTGGGCTGATTTTGTCCTGCTGGACACTCCCTGTTCGGGAACGGGAGTGATCCGCCGCAGGCCTGATGCTCGCTGGAGAAAGACCCCCGGACAACTGCCGGAAATTATCAGGCTGCAGGGGGAATTGCTGGACAGTGTTTCCCGCTGCCTTAGGCCCGGCGGTGTCCTTGTTTACAGCACCTGCTCCGTGCTTTACGAGGAGAACCGGGGGCAGGTGGAGAGATTCCTTAAAAGCAACTCCGGTTTCCAGGCCGAGGATTTGGGTAGGTATCTCCCCCCCGGCCTCGGGGAAGAAGGGTGCCTGAAAGAAGGGTGGGTTCAGCTGTACCCGCACAGGCACGGCACCGACGGCTTTTTTATCGCCCGCATGAGAAGAAGGGATTAATCAATGGCTGTAGAAATATGTGACAATGGAAAATTGGCCGGCGGTTCCCCGCCGGGTGTGTTCAGCCGTGTCTGACCGGATCAACCTGAAGGATTTGACTCTGCCCGAGATGGAAGACATTTTCCGGCGCCTGGGGGAGCCCCGGTACCGGGCATTGCAGGTGGCGGAATGGGTTTTCGGCAAGGGGGCGTCCAGCTTCGGGCAGATGACCAACCTGCCCCGGGATTTGCGTGACCGGCTGGAGGGCCTGGCCACTCCCGGCGGGGTTGCTATAATCGATAAACAGGTGTCTTCCCGTGGCGACACTGTGAAGTACCTCCTGGGCCTGGCGGACGGTCAGGCGGTGGAAACCGCGCTGATGATTCACTCCTACGGGCGGTCGGTGTGCATTTCCACCCAGGTGGGATGCCGCATGGCGTGTACTTTGTGCGCCTCGGCCCTGGGCGGGCTGGTCAGGGACCTTTCGCCCGGGGAGATGTACGATCAGGTCCTGGCGGTGCAAAAGGACTCCGGCCTCAGGGTAAGCCATGTGGTGCTGATGGGTTCCGGGGAGCCCCTGGATAATTACGGCAGTACGGTGAAGTTTCTGGTCAATGTCAATGCCGGGTACGGGCTGAAAATAGGGTGCAGGCATATAACCCTGTCCACCTGCGGGATGGCGCCCCGGATAAAGGATCTGGCCGGCCTGGGATTGCCCGTCACCCTGGCGGTTTCGCTCCACGCTGCGGACAACGGCCTGAGAGACAGACTGGTGCCGCTGAACAGGAGGTATCCCCTGGAATCACTGATGGAATCCTGCCAATATTATTATGCGGGTACGGGGCGGAGGATCACTTTTGAGTACGCGTTGCTGGCCGGGATAAATGACAGTCCCGCCCAGGCCCGGCAGCTGGCGGACTTGATCGCGGGCATACCCTGCCACGTGAATCTGATACCTTACAACCAGGTCCGGGAAAGAAAATATGCCAGATCTTCGCCTGCCGCTGTGCAAACCTTCAAGGCGCAGCTGGAGGAGGCGGGAATAGAGTCCACCGTGCGGCGGGAAATGGGGGCCGACATAGATGCGGCCTGCGGGCAGCTAAGAAGGAGAAACATGTTTTGCAAGCCGGACAATAGAGGAAATACTACTTGAACACAGAATTCAGAACACTGGACACAAGACCCCCCATGCCGCACACATGCGGTGCCTTGGACGAGGCGGCGCCATTAGAAGATGAAAATACGCCCGTCCCCTTCTGAATTCAGGATTCCGACAGAATAATGGATGCAGCGTGAGCTACTTACAGGTAGGACTGGGAGCCCGGAACGGCGGGCTTAAGCGTCCTCCGCACCGACCAGGGGTGATGGATATGGGTCTTTTTTCAGGGCTGGAAGGGAGCCTTGAAAAATACATAGAGGGTTTTTTCAGGGATAGATTCAGGGGCCGGGTGCAACCGCTGGATATTGCGAAAAAATTGGCCCGGGAGATGCGCGACAGAAAAAGGGTCAGTGTCAATCTGGTTTACGCGCCGAACGAGTATGAGGTCTATTTGTCCCCCGAAGACTGGGAGTCCATATCCTGCCTGGCCGGAGCATTGTCCGGGGAACTTCAGGATTACCTCAGCCAGAAGGCGGGGGAAAGGGAATTTACCTTGGTGGCGCCTCCCCGGGTGATATTTTTTCATGATGGGGAATTAAGGCCGGGTCAGGTGCGGGTCAGCGGAAAATTCAGCGGTCCGGAGGCTGTCGATGCCGGGTTGGGGCCGGAGTGCCGGCTGGAGGACACCATGAACTATCGTCCGGCCAGGGACACGGCGCCGGTTCCCGTTGCCGGCCACATTTACCGCCACGTGCTTGAAATAATTGAAGGACCCGGCGCCGGAAGGGTGTTCCGGCTGGAAGGCCACCCTCTGGTGCTGGGCCGCAGGGAGTTATGCGACATCGTCCTGCCGGACGGCGGCGTGTCCCGCAGGCATGCCAGGCTGGAACCGGGCGGGGACGGGTGGGTGATCACCGATCTGAACAGCACCAACGGAACCTTTGTCAACGGGGAGCGCATAAAGTCGAAGGCGCTGTCCTCCGGGGACAGCGTCAAAATGGGCGCCACTCTGTGCGTGTATAAGGTGGATTAATTTTGTTTGATCTGATTTTGACATTTTTTCGTTTTCTGTTCCTGGCGGCATTGTATTTATTTATATTTCAGTTGGTAAGAACGATGTTCAGGGATTTGCGGGCCGGGGAGGACGCCGGGGGCCTCCGGGTGAAGGCAGCCGCCGGAAGATCCCGCGAAAGGACCGCCGGCAAAGAGGTTCCTCAATGTTTTGGCGCCGGGGCAGGACTGTCCGTTGTGGCTTCGGGTGATCCCGGACTTCCGCCTGGTATTTTGTTGACTTTGAAAGACGGCGAAGAAACAAGTCTGGGCCGGAGTAGCCGGAACACGTTAACCTTGGTGGATCCCTCCGCCTCCATGGACCACGCGGTCATATACAGGAGCGGGGATCAATACTGGCTTTCCGACCGGGGCAGTAAAAACGGCACCTATCTCGGCGGTGTCAGGATAAATGCGCCGGCGGCACTGGCGGATGGGGACAGGATCAGTATCGGCGGCGTCACCCTGCAGTTTGTGAGGTGGGATTATGAGATGGAGCCAGGCGACGGAAGTGGGGCTTGTAAGAAAACAGAACGAAGATAGTGTCTGTGTCGACCCCGGCCTGGCTTTTTTTGCCGTGGCCGATGGAATGGGGGGGCACCGGGCCGGGGAAGTGGCCAGCCGGATGGCCTTGGAAACGGTGGTGCGGAGGCTGAATGCCGGTCACCGGGAAGACGCTGCGAAAAGTCTGCTGGAGGGTGTGCGGCAGGCCAACAGCAGTATATATGCGGCATCCAGGAGCGATGGATCCTGCCGGGGAATGGGCACCACCATTTCCGCCGCCGCAATCAGGGACGGTGAATTGATTCTGGCCCACGTTGGTGACAGCAGGGCTTATCTGATCAGGGGGGATAAAATACACCCCCTTACCGAGGATCATTCCCTGGTCCAGGAAATGATCAGGCACGGAGGCATTTCCAGGGAGCAGGCCCGGGAACACCCCCACAGAAACGTGCTTACCAGGGCCCTGGGCACCGATCCCGAGGTGGACGTTGATCTGATCAGCACGGGACTGGAAAAGGGGGACATTGTCCTTCTGTGTACCGATGGTTTGTGCGGCCTGGTGGGAGACGAAGAAATACTGCAGCTGGTCAGGGAGGCGGGCGTTCCCCACCGGGCTGTGAAGAACCTGGTGGATGAGGCCCTCAAGCGGGGAGGCGCCGATAACATATCGGTGATAGTGGTTGAACTGGATGAATAGGGGAAGTGAAATAAAGCTTTTACTTTTGGCCTGGGTATTCCTGGCCTCCGGTGCGGCGGCCGGCCATCTTTGGAGGGGCGGGGACCTCCGCACGGCTTTTATCGGGGCTGTGGCACCGGCTTTGGCTTTTCTGCTGGTGGCTATAATGTGGCATTTTTTTAAATTCAGAGCGGATCAGTTCATGCTGCCGCTGGTGGCTATGCTTTCATACACCGGCCTGGTTTTTCTGTACCGCCTGCACCCGGATTACGCATACAGGCAGTTTATCTGGCTACTGGCGGGGCTGTTGTTGCTGTTTCTGACCACCAGGCTGTTTACCGATTACAGGCGGCTTTCAGAGTACAAGTATGTGTACGGGCTGCTGGGGGCCCTGGCGCTGATTGTGCCAATATTTTTCGGCATTGAGCAGGGAGGGGCCAGGAGCTGGCTGGACTTCAAGCTTTTTCACCTGCAGCCTTCGGAGTTCGTAAAAATACTGGTGGTGCTTTTTCTGGCGTCTTTTATGTCTGAAAACAGGCTGTTGCTGACCCGGGGCACGGAATCCGTATTGGGCCTGGCCATGCCCGGCCCGGGAGTATGGGCGCCCCTGTTGGGAATGTGGGGGGTGTCCCTGATACTGCTGGTTTTTCAGAGGGATTTGGGCACGGCCCTGATATATTACGGCGCCTTCCTGGCCATGGTGTATGTGGCTACGGCCAGGATGGCCTATATTGCTTTGGGGCTGGGACTTTTCACCGCCGGTGGCGCCCTGGGTTATGTGTTCTTTGAGCATGTAAGGCAGAGGGTGGGCATATGGCTTTTGAGTCCGTACGAATTCGTTGTGCTGGGAGAAAAGGAATACGACCAGGCTTACCAGATTATCCAATCCCTTTTCGCCATCGGGGCGGGCGGGCTGACCGGCGCCGGGCTGGGGGCGGGATACCCGGGGTTTATACCGGCGGTGCACACCGACTTCATTTTCGCCGCCGTAACCGAGGAGATCGGCCTGATGGGGGGGCTGGGAATTATATCACTCTATATGATTCTTGTTTACCGGGGCTTTAAAGTGGCCCTGGAGGCCGGGGACGACTTTTTAAAGCTTCTGGCCTCCGGGCTTACCGCCTTGATGGGGCTGCAGGCCTTTATCATCGTGGCCGGTGTGACCAAGCTGCTGCCCCTGACCGGGGTTACGCTGCCCTTCATAAGTTATGGCGGCAGCTCACTGGTGGCCAATTTCATCATTATCGGGATGCTGATGAACATTTCCCACGGGGCGCGGTCCCATGGACGGTAATATAAGGAAGCTCGGTTATTTTTTCATCGCCCTGTTCGGGGTGTTGGCGCTGTATCTGGGATACCTAAACGCAGTGCTGGGGCCCGGATTGTCCACCGACCCCCGCAATAGGCGGCTAGCGGCCGCTGAGGAGGCTGTGATCCGGGGGACCATATATGATCGGCGGGGTGAAGTGCTGGCCGAGGACAGGGAGACCGGCGGGGTCAGGCAAAGGGTTTATCCCCTGGGGAAGGCCACCGCCCACGTGCTGGGCTTCGTTTCTCCGCGCTATGGGCGAACCGGGCTGGAGTCTGCGCTGGACGGCCATCTGCTGGCACTGGACGGGGCCGGCAGGATTCAGGCCTTTGTGGACCGGGTGCTGGGCCGGCAGAGACGGGGTTATGATGTATGGCTTTCCATTGACGGCAGACTCCAGGAGCGGGCCTGGAAACTGATGGATGGAAGGGCCGGGGCGGTGGTGGCCCTGGATCCCCGGACCGGGGCGGTGCTGGCCCTGGTCAGCTCGCCCTCCTTTGACCCGGCTTCGGTGGACGCCGTGGTGCGCACCGAAGCCGGCGTTCAGAACGGCAAAAGGGTGGAGTACAATATAACCGGGCACGACGTCCTCAAGGCGCAAACCGGGGCCGCCCCTCTTTTGAACAGGGCCGCCCGGGGTATTTATACTCCGGGGTCGGTGTTTAAAATAATAACCGGGGCCGGGTTGCTGGAATCCGGTCCTCAAAATTATGGCAGGATTTATCAGTGCAATGGCGGCATTACGGTGGAAGGTTTCGAGCTGAAGGATTTTGGTGTGCACGGAAAAATAGGGTTCAATGACGCAGTGGCACTATCGTGCAATGCCGCCTTCGCCGGTATGGGGCTGGAGCTGGGCGGGGAAGGCCTGAAGAAGGCGGCGGCGTCCTTCGGCTTTCAACTGCTGGAGTATGACAGATACGGACGATACGGGGGCTATCCGGTGACCGGGGGCGAAGTGCCGTTCAATCCCGGCATCATGCCGTCCAACAGGATGGATGGCCCGGAACTGGCGTCCACCGCCATCGGGCAGGGGCGGGTGCTGGTCAGTCCCATGCAGATGGCCCTGTTGGCGGCGGGGGTGGCCAATGGGGGCGTGGTGATGAAGCCCCTGGTGATTGACAGGGTGGTGGCCAGAAACGGCATGATGCTAAAAAGGATGGCGCCGGAGGAGTTGTACAAAGCGGTTTCTCCGGAAACGGCCCGGGCCCTCACCGCCGCCCTGGAGGAGGCGGTGAAGCGGGGAACCGGAACTCTGGCCGCGCTGCCGGGGACAAGGGTGGCCGGCAAGACCGGATCGGCCCAGAATCCACACGGCCGGACCCACGCCTGGTTTGTGGGCTTTGCGCCGGCTGCCGGACCCCGCATCGCGGTGGCGGTGGTGCTGGAAAACGCCGGGCCCGGCGCCGGTCTGGCGGCGCCCCTGGCTGGGGAATTGTTCAGGGAATACTTGAAATAGGGGTGAAGGGCTTTAATGCTGGGCAGGCTGCTGGGAAACCGCTATGAGATACTCGAACAGCTGGGTGGCGGCGGGATGGCGGTGGTATACAAAGGCCGCGATATTATTTTGAGCCGCCTGGTGACAATTAAGTTGATGCGGTCCGAATTCACCTCTGACGAGGACTTTGTCCGCCGCTTCAGGCGGGAGGCCCAGGCGGTGGCGAGCCTTTCGCATCCCAATATAGTCAGTATATACGATGTGGGCCGGGAGGGGGAAATGCACTACCTGGTAATGGAGTACGTGGACGGAGAGGATTTGAGGAGTATCATCAAGCGGCAGGGCTACCTGGATCCGGTAAAGGCCGTCAGGATTGCCAGGCAGGTTTGCGACGCGCTGGATCACGCCCACGAGAACAATATTGTCCATAGGGACGTGAAACCTCACAATATTCTCATTACCAGGGCCGGGAGGGCCAAGCTGACCGATTTCGGCATAGCCAGGGAAGCCACCGCCGCCACGGTGACCACCACGGACACCATCATCGGGTCTGTGCACTATCTGTCTCCGGAGCAGGCCAGGGGAGAGCTGGCCGGCCCCAAGTCGGACATATATTCCCTGGGGGCGGTACTGTATGAAATGCTTACCGGGACTGTGCCGTTCACGGGCAACAGCCCTATTTCCATAGCCATAAAACATATTCAGGACAGTCCGGAACCCATTGCCGCCAAAAGGCCCGGCATTAAGCCAGAATTGGAGCGGGTGGTGATGAGGGCGCTGCACAAGGAACCGGACAGGAGGTTCGACAGCGCCAGGGAGATGTCCTTTCAGTTGGAGGAAGCCCTGGCCGGGGACGACGGCGACACCACCCGGATTATAGCCATTGACCGGGGAGGAATGCAGGCACTGAAATTGACCGGCCAATACCCCGGCGCCGCTGGCGGCATGGGCAACGGCCATCAAAACCTGACAAATCCATCCAGAAGGCTGAGGCCGGCGGGCTGGGCGTTGTTGTTCATACTGGTGGCGCTAATGGCCGGGGGCGGTTTATATGGATTTTACCGGTTCATAAAAGTGCCGGAGGTAATGGTTCCAGGTGTTGTGGGCAAGCCGTTGCAGGAGGCCAGGGAGATATTGACCGGAAAGGGACTGCAAGTCAGGGTCAAGGATCAGTTTAACTCCACCGTCCGGGAAGGGCTGGTAATCGCCCAGGACCACGGTCCCAATGACCCTCCGGTGAAAATAAACAGAGTGATCACCCTTACGGTCAGCAAGGGGGCGGACTTAAGGACGGTGCCCAACCTGGTCAAACTCAGTATTATTGATGCCAGGACGAAGGTTCTGGAAGCCGGCTTTGAACTGGAGGAGCCACCCAGTGAAGTGGCCAGCAGCGAGATTGAGAAGGGATTTGTGGTCAGCCAGCAGCCGGCCGCCTATGCGAAGGAACCCAGGGGGTCGAAGGTGTCGGTTACCGTCTCAAAGGGCCGGGAGGTGGCGGATAAAAAGGTGCCCGATTTGAAAGGGCTGTCTTTTGATCAGGCCGGGTCAAAGCTGGCCGAACTAAAGCTTGAGCTGGACCGGGACGTGGTATACCAGACCAGCGCCGAGTATCTGAAGGGGCAGATATTGTCCCAATTCCCCGGCGCCGGTGAGATGGCGGTGGAGGGAAGCGTCGTCAAGGTGACCGTAAGCAGCGGCCCCGGGCCGGCCGCCAGGGACGCCAGGGTTTCCATACAGGTGCCCAATGACGGCAAGGTCCATGTGGTTAAAATAGTTGTCACCGATGTGCGGGGGACCAGCCATGAGTACGTCAGGAGCCACAACCCCGGGGATCGGGTGGTGGAAGACGTGAGGTACTGGGGCAAGGCCGTGATCGCAGTATATATTGATGACAAAAAGATAAAGGAGCAAACACTGGATTAGGTATGGAACAGGTGATGGACGGGGTAGTTACGAAGGCTTACGGGGGTTTTTATTTTGTAAAGGCCGGGCGGCGCCGGTGGCAGTGTACGGCGAGGGGTGTATTCAAGCACCGCGGTATTGACGTCATGGTGGGGGACAGGGTGGCCGTACGGCCCATCGGTGCGGACCGGGGAGTGCTTGAAAGGGTTCACCCCCGGAGCAATGCTCTGGTGCGGCCACCGGTGGCCAATGTGAACAGGGCCGTGGTGGTATTCGCCCTTAAGGATCCCGGCCCGTCTCCGGCGCTGCTGGACCGTATGCTGATATCCGCTGAATATGAGGGTGTGGAGCCGGTGCTCTGTTTCAATAAGTCCGACCTGGCCGGCGGTGATTTACTGGAAATAACTGTTCCCTACATGGCGGCCGGCTACCGGGTGCTGAGCACCAGCGCCAGGGACGGGTCGGGGGTAAATCAGCTGAAAGAACTGCTGAAGGACGGTATTTCAGTGTTTGCCGGGCCTTCCGGGGTTGGTAAAACCAGTCTGCTCAACGCCATTAGCCCGGGCCTGTGCTTAAAGACGGGGGAAGTGGCGCACAAGCTGAAAAGAGGCAGGCATACCACCAGGCATGTGGAATTGCTTTGTCTGGAAGAAGGCGGGATGGTGGTCGACACCCCCGGTTTTTCCAGTCTGTTTCTGCCGGATATAAAAAAAGAAAGTTTGTACACTTTTTTCCCCGAAATGGAAAGATACGCCCCGGGCTGCAGGTTTGCAGGCTGTCTGCACAGGGCCGAGCCCGGTTGCGCGGTGAAGGAGGCCGTGGCGGGAAACAAAGTGGACACCGGCCGCTACGAAAGGTATCTGGGAATACTGGACGAGATTGTTGACAGGGAGAGGAGTTATTGAATGGTTAAACTGGCTCCGTCAATTCTTGCGGCGGACTTTTCGCGGCTGGGGGAAGATGTGCGCAGGGTGGAGGAGGCCGGGGCCGAATATTTGCACCTGGACGTGATGGACGGACATTTTGTGCCCAACATCACCTTTGGCCCCCAGGTGGTGTCCGCCCTGAGGAATAAATCCGGCATGGTCTTTGATGTTCACCTGATGATAAAGAATCCCGATCTTTACATAGAAGGTTTTATCGATGCAGGGGCCGATCTGGTGACGGTGCATGCCGAAACGGCGATCCACCTGCACCGGACCCTTCAGGCCATAAAGAAAAAAGGGGCCAGGGCCGGCGTGGCCCTTAACCCTTCCACCCACCATTCGGTGCTTGAGTATGTTTTGGGCATGCTGGATCTGGTGCTGGTGATGATGGTGAACCCCGGCTTTGGCGGGCAGGAGTTCATCCGGGAAATGGTGCCCAAAATCAGGGCCGTCAGATGCATGATGGACGAGACCGGATCAGGGGCCGAGATACAGGTGGACGGCGGGATAACCGCAGCCACCGCCCCCGTGGTGGTGGCCGCCGGCGCCACGGTGCTGGTGGCCGGGTCATCAGTCTTTTGCTCGCCGGATCCCGGCAAAGCGGTGAGGGACATAAAGCGGGCGGCGATTTCGGCCTCCGGTGGCCGGTGGCAGGACGGGCGGCTGTAGGTGGAATCGGGGGTTTGATTTCGCAGTTGGGGTTGGAATATGACAATTTGTTCAGTGGAGGTGATATGATGGCCGTATACAAGTGCGGGGAGTGCGGTAATGTGGTGGAGAGCCGTTGCAAGCCAGGCAAATGCAAATCCTGCGGGGCGCTGAAGGACAAGCTGGTGAAACAGGAGCAGCCCAAGAAATAATGTGCAGGTTTATTATTAATTCTTATAGGATTAAGAAGGATTTTGTGGAAATACGTAGAATTTTCTTATAAAAACAATTGGCAGTTACAAGGACTTTACTAAAGGGGGTTTGCCCTGTGAAAAACGAAGAGCAACTGGTTATCTTTCAGCTTAACGATCAGCAGTATGCGCTGCCCATCCAGGAGACGCAGGAAATAATCCGCATGAGCAATATCACCAGGGTGCCCAACACCAAGCATTACGTGGAAGGCATTATAAACCTGAGGGGCAGCATAGTGCCGGTAATTAACCTGAATAAGCGTCTCAACCTTCCCGTCAGCGAATGCAGCGAGGACACCAGGATAATCGTGGTGGAGCAGGACGGTCAAAAAGTCGGCATGATAGTGGACATAGTGCTGGAGGTGGGGAGGTTCACCGACGACGAAATAGAGCCTCCTTCGGTGGCCGGGGACAATGTGGACTACCTCAAAGGGGTGGTAAAGAAGGGAGAACAGCTTTGGCTCCTGTTAAACCTGGCGGAGGTCATTTAAAGAAGCGAACTGAAAAAGTGGCGCAGGGAAAAGCGATTTTTGCAACAGGGGCCGGCTTGCCGGCCCCTGTTGCCGGTCCTGTCCCTTCTGTTCTGAGCACTGAGTTCTTACAGAATAAGGAATGCATGATAAGCTATAATAACTAAGGGGTGTTGTTCCGGTGGAAAACGTGGATGTGCTGCGCCAGAGGCTTCTTTCACTGAATGGAAAAGGCTATGGCTCGTACAAGTCCGTCCGGGGGGAATATGACGGAGGGTGGTTTTCCATTTTCATCGACCACGTGCAGGCCGACCCCTTCGCTTTGCCCAGCAGGGCAAGGATAAGGGTGGCGCACGGTATCGCGGGTTTTCCCCGGGAACTGTACAACAGCAGAATAAGGAGAATAGCCCTGCAGGATTATGTGGCCAGGATTTTCCACCGCCTGCTGGGGATACCGGAGCCGGGGGACAGGACGGGTGCCGGGAGGATTGGCCAAGTGTTTATAGACCGCTGCGGCCAGGAAGTGCTGGACCGGACTGCGGTGCTGGTTGCCCGGGATTATATCGAAGTGCGCTTTGCTGCCGGCCTGCCTGCCAGGGGCAGGACAGTCATGGGCCGTGAAGCCGCCGGGATGCTGACCGAACTGGTGCCGGGGGTGGCCCGGCGCTGTCTTTTATATAAAAATCTGAAACCGGAGGATTTGGCGGCCCATATTGAATCGGTGGAGGATCAGGAGTATTTGCGGGGATTCCTGGGCGAAATGGGGCTGGTGGCCTTTGTGGCCAATGGATCTATTCTGCCCAGGGAAAGTGGAGTCAGTGACCGGCCCCTGGAAGGGCCCGGGGTGGTTTCCTTCCATTCTCCTCCGGGCCTGCAGGTTGAGATAAACCTGCCGAACCGGGGCAGGGTGGCCGGCATGGGCATCCCCCGGGGAGTAACCCTCATTGCCGGCGGGGGCTATCATGGCAAGTCCACGCTGTTGAGGGCCATCGAGGGCGGAGTGTACAACCACGTCCCCGGTGACGGCAGGGAATTGGTGGTGACCGTCGCCGATGCGGTGAAAGTCCGCTCGGAGGATGGCAGGAGGGTGGAAAAGGTGAACATCGGGTGGTTCATCGATAATCTGCCCCATGGCCGGGACACCCGTCTTTTCAGCACGGAAAACGCCAGTGGAAGTACATCCCAGGCGGCCAACATAATCGAGGCCCTGGAGTCCGGAGCCACCCTGCTGCTTCTTGACGAAGACACCAGCGCCGCCAACTTCATGATCAGGGACGGGAGGATGCAGAGGCTGGTGCCGAAGCGGTTTGAGCCCATCACCCCGTTCATCGACAGGGTGAGGGAACTGAAGGACCGCATGAATGTTTCCACCATCATTGTGGTGGGCGGGTCCGGGGATTACCTCGGAGTGGCCGATCTGGTGATTGTGATGCAGAACTATCGGCCCCATGACGCCTCGGCCGAGGCAAAAAAAATAATGGCGGAGACGCCGGACCGGAGAATTGTGGAGGTCGCCGGAAATCTGGACGGGGTGGCGCCAAGGGTGCCGTTGCCGGACGGGAGATACCGGGCCGAAAGGCCCAGGGTGAAGGCCAGGGGTCTCGAGCAGATAAGCTATGGCCGGGACGATATAAATCTCGCCTATGTGGACCAGTTGGTGGATCCCAGTCAGACCAGGGCCGTGGCGGAGATTATCCGCTATGCCTTCGAATTCTATGTAAACGGCCGGGCCACTCTTCCGGAGGTGGTGCACAGGGTGCTGGCGGACATCCACAGGGAGGGCCTTGATGTTATTTCCCCCTTCGGGAAGGGACAGCATCCCGGCGATTTTGCATTGCCCAGGAAGCAGGAGATTATGGCCGCCTTTAACCGCCTGCGGAATATCCGCATGAGGCCCGGCGGGGGGCGCGTCACTTTCAAATAATAAGCTGTTGCGTGCCGCCAGGCAATACTATAAAATGTATAGAAAGTCATAAAAAAGGGAGGTTTGGCCAGTGTTTGTAAAGGATTGCATGACCGCCAACCCTATTACCATTCTTCCTTCCACCCCCGTCATGGAAGCCATCAACATAATGAAAAAGAATAAAATAAGGCAGCTTCCGGTGGCCGAAAAAGACAGGCTTTTGGGATTGGTGACAAGATATGAGCTGCTGACCGTGTCGCCCTCGCCGGCAACCACCCTGAGTGTCTACGAAATAAACTACCTCCTGTCGAAAATGGAAGTAAGGGAGGTTATGGTTAAAAACCCCGTCACCGTTAACCCATCCACCACCATCGAGGAGGCCGCGCTGATCATGCGCGACAAGAAATTGGATTCTCTCCCGGTGATGGAGAACGGCAGGCTGGTGGGGATTATCACCGAGTCGGACGTATTCGACCACATGATCAAAGTGTTCGGACTGCGCAAAGCAGGGTCCCGGATTGTGGTGGACACCGAGGACAAGGTGGGTGTGCTGGCGGACATTGTGGACGAAGTGAGGAGTCTGGGCATAAATCTGGTGGGGGTGGCCATCGCCGAGAAATCCGACCGGAAGGTGCAGATTATGATCCGGGTCAGCACCGCCGACCCCTCGGAACTTGTGAACAGGATAAAAGGAAAAGGATTCACCGTGACCAGTGTCAGCTGAGACCACTTATAAAGGAGCAGCCATGGAAAATCATGGAAGCCAGTCGACAGCCCGCTATGTCAACATAGCCATAGATATTTCAACCAGAATAGTAAGGGGGGAGTACAAGGAGGGACAAAAAATTTTCGGGCGCTCCACCTTGGCTGGGAAATACAATGTTTCTCCGGAAACCATCCGGCGGGCGCTGATGTTGTTGCAGGACACGGGAATAGTCAATGTTTCTCCCGGCGTGGGCGTGGTGGTGAGGTCCAGGAGCGCGGCGGAGGCGTTTTTGGCCCAGAGCGGTCAGCGCCAGGTGCTGCGGGACTTGCAGGAAAAGCTCCACCACCTGCTGAGGGAGAGGGACAGTCTCAACGTGGAGATAGAAAAGCTGATGAATGAACTGCTGGACTATACATTCAAGATGGCCGGCAGGTTCCAGAAGATAGAGGAGATCAAGGTGACGCATTGTTCCCCCATGGTGGGGAGATCGCTGATGGAGGCAGAGTTCAGGGGGAAAACCGGCGCCACGGTCCTGGCCATATACCGTGACGGCCAGGAGATCGTTTCACCCCGGGCCGATACCATAATCCAGTCCGGCGATGTGCTGATAACGGTGGTTCATCCGGATATGAAAGAAGAGCTGCACCGGCTGGTGGACCCGGACGTGGTATAGTTTGCCCTGAAACAGGACAAGCTACCCGGAAAACAGTTTAACTGCATTATTTTTCATCTTCCGGTGGCGCCGCTTTCAGCGGCATGGCCGGTTGCACGTAAAATCAGCCATACAGGAGGGAACCGGTGTGGGCTTCAAGGATTTTGAAAAAAAGGTCCGGGACGTGAAGGTCCAGCTGGAGGAAAACCACAGGAAGGCCGTGGAACAGAGTATCACCCCCATGACGGAGGAAAGTGACGCCGTATCCGACTCCAAGTGAAGAGCGAGTAAAAAGCAGGTAAATATGGTGAAGGGAGGCCCGCTTCGGCGGGCCTCCCTTCACCACTCTACTTCATTTTTTTGATGGCCTCCCTGATTTCCGATATGGACACCTCCTCTTCAATGGTGGAGAGGTCTCCCAGCTCATTGTCCAACCACAGAGTCTTCATCACCCGTCGCATTATTTTTCCGCTCCGGGTTTTGGGCAGGGTGTTCACGAATTGAATATCCCTCATCACCACGATGGCGCCCATGGTCTTCCGGATATGTTCGATCAGTTCCTTTTTCAATTGTTCGGAGGGTTCGTGCCCCTGCTTCAGAACTACAAAGGCGCAGGCCACTTCGCCCCGCAGATCGTCGGGAACCCCCGAAACCCCTGCTTCAACCACCGACGGGTGGGCGATGAGGGCGCTTTCGACCTCCACGGTGCCGATGCGGTGGGCGGCTATCTTGATTACCTCGTCCGACCTCCCGGCGAACCAAATATAGCCGTCCTCATCCATGGAAGCGGCGTCGCCGCAATAATAGGCTCCTTTGGTGGAGGGCAGCCTTTCCCAGTAATTGAACAGGTACCCCTCGGGGTCCCCCCAAAGGGTGGACACCAGCCCGGGGAAGGGGCGTTTGATTATCACCACTCCCTTTTGGCCCGGGGGCAGCAGCTTGCCGTCCTTTTCATCAACCACCTCGGCCACCACGCCGGGCACCGGGACGTGGGCGGAGCCGGGCTTGATGGGTATGATGCCCAGTCCGTAGGGATTTGCGAAAATGGGACCCGATGTTTCGGTCTGCCACATGTGATCCATCACCGGGATGCTGTTCTGGAAGACCTCTTCTTGCAGCCATTGCCAGGCGGGGGGGTTGAGCACCTCGCCGGCGCAGAATATCCTCTCCACTGAACTCAAGTCGTGCTTCCGGGCCTGTTCAGTTCCCAGCCTCATCAGCCCCCTGACCCCGGTGGGGGACAGCCACAGGCCGGTGGCCCGGTTCCGTGAGGCGATTTCCCACCACATGTCCTTGCGGGGGTAGTCCGGAGTGCCTTCATACAGCACCGTGGTGCACCCGGTCAGCAGGGGCCCGTACACGTTGAAGCTGTGCCCCACAATCCAGCCTATGTCGGAGGTGCAGAACCAGACGTCCTGCTCCTTCAGGCCGTAAATCCACTTGCCCATGGAGTAGACATACATTTGGTAGCCTCCGTGCTTTTGCACGGTAACCTTGGGCTTGGCCGTGGTGCCCGAGGTGGGCAGGAGGAACAGCGGATCGTTGGACTCCATAATCTCGTAATCGGTACTCATGCCCAGGCCTCCGGCCAGGAATTCGTCCCAGAATATATCCCGGCCTTCCTTCATGGGTGGCGTCCGGTCCCGGTTTTTTCTCAGCAGCGCCAGCTTCACTATCTGATCATCCGGGCACATGGCCAGGCCGTCATCGATTATCTGTTTCAGGTTAACCGGTTTGCCCCGCCGGGATCCTTCATCCTGGGTAAGCACGTAGCGGGTGCCGGATATTTTCACCCTGTCCGCCACGGCGTTGGCGGAAAACCCGGCGAATATCACCACGTGAATGGCCCCGATGCGGGCGCAGGCCAGCATGGACGCCACCGACTCAATCCCGGTGGGCATGTATATGGCCACCCGGTCCCCCTTCTTCACTCCCATCCCCCGCAGGGCGGCGGCGTACTGCTTGACCAGATCCAGCAGATGGGCGTATGTAATTGTCCTCACTTCCCCGGTTTCGCCTGATTCGGCCACGATGGCCGCCCTTCCGCCCCGGCCCCTCTTTATGTTATAGTCAACGCAGTTGTAGCATATATTGGTCAGTCCTCCGGTGTACCACTGGAAATTCGGGTACTCCCAAGTAAACACCCGGTCCCATTTTTTAAACCAGTGAATGTCATGCGCCGCTTTAAGGGCCGCATTCTCCCAAAAACCCTCGGGATCATCCCCGGCCCACTGGATAAATCTTTTTACATGGGGTGGGAGCAGTCCGGTGCCCATTTTTTCTGCGGTCATCTAAGACAACAACCTCCTTTATCGAATTTGAATATTCTAAAATATAATTATATTGGCAATTATCAATTAAGTAAATGGTTGTATGGCAACAAACCGGATTTGTGGAGTTATGAATAAAAGAAGGGTATGACCGGAAAAGGAAGGGGTAAAATTAAACTTATGTTTGACACCCCATTATAATCGGCCTATAATAAATAAAAATTTAAACCTTCGGGGACGGGTGTGATTCCCTACCGGCGGTATGGTCCGCATATCAGGGCCGAGCCCGCGAGCCCCAGGGGCTGATCCGGTGAGAGGCCGGAGCCGACAGTTACGGAGCATTAAAGTCAGAATGGTGGCCGGAGGAAAGTATAACTCCGGTCTGTCCCTCCGGTGGCGAGGGACTGGTATGATGCTCCCAAAGTCTGGATGGGAGAAGGTTTGATCCGGTTGTCCCGCGCCGTCAGGCTGAGGGTGGGATCATTGCGCTATTCCCCGGAGCGGTGTTGCCGGGTTTTGTTATTTTTTACATGGGAATAAGGGTGATGGCATTGCAGGACGCCTACTACATGAAAATGGCGCTGGATTTGGCGGCCTCGGCCATGGGCCGGACCAGCCCCAATCCCATGGTGGGGGCGGTGCTGGTCCGGGAGGGCCGGGTGGTGGGCAAGGGGTTTCACGCCGGGGCGGGCAAACCCCACGCGGAGGTGGCGGCCCTGAGGGATGCAGGGGAAATGGCCGGGGGAGCCACTCTGTATGTTACCCTGGAGCCCTGCTGCCATTTCGGCAGGACCGGTCCCTGCACCGAGGCCGTGATTGATGCCGGGGTGAAGAGAGTGGTGGCGGCCATGGAGGACCCCAACCCCCTGGTGTCCGGGAAAGGGCTTGACAGGCTCAGGCAGGCCGGGCTGGAAGTTGACGCCGGGATTATGGAGGAAGAGGCCCGGAGGCTGAACGAGGTGTTTATAAAATATATCACCACCGGGAGGCCCTTCGTGGTGATGAAGGCGGCGGTCAGCCTGGACGGCAAGATCGCCACCCGCACCGGGGATTCCCGCTGGATCACCGGGCCCGGGGCCAGGGAATACGGCCACGGGCTCCGGGACAGGTACGACGCCGTTATGGTGGGGGTGAATACGGTGTTGGCCGACGATCCGTCCTTGACCACCAGGCTCCCCCGGGGGGGCAGGGACCCGGTCCGGCTGGTGCTGGACAGCCTGGCCCGTACGCCTGTCGGCTCCAGGGTGATCAGGGGGCCCTCGGCGGCTCCGGCCATGGTGGTTACCACCGGCCGGGCCCCCCGGGACAGGGTGAACCGGATTAAAGAGGCCGGCGCCCGGGTGATTACCGTTCCGGCGGAACCGGGGGGAGAAGGTGTGGATCTGCGTGGGCTGATGAGGGAGCTGGCCCGGATGGAAATTACCAGTATACTGGCCGAGGGAGGCGGACGGGTCCATGCTTCGGCTCTGGCGGCGGGGATTGTGGACAAGGTGGTGTGGTTCATCTCCCCCATGCTCATAGGTGGTCTGGAGGCCCCGGGCCCGCTGGCGGGGCGGGGGCCCTCCAGCCTGTCGGAGGCCGTGGTTCTGGACCGGGTCTGTGTTTCCAGATTGGGGAATGATATATTTGTCGAGGGTTATATTCCGGAGCGGAGAGATTGAATTATGTTCACCGGATTGATCGAGGAGATGGGAGTGGTCCGTGGCGTTACCCGGGGGGCGGATTCGGCCAGGCTGAGAATTGAGGCCCAAAAAGTACTTGAAGATATAAAGGCCGGGGACAGCATAGCCGCCAACGGTGTGTGCCTTACGGCCTTCGAGCACGGCCGGGGCTGTTTTGCCGCCGACGTGATGGCCGAAACACTGGCCAGAACCAATCTGGGAAAACTGGTCCCCGGCGACAGGGTGAACCTGGAGCGGGCGCTGCGCCTTGGCGACCGGCTGGGAGGACATCTGGTCAGTGGCCATATAGACGGGGTGGGTGCCATTATCAAACGGGAGAGGCGCGACATAGCCACCCTGATCACTGTTTCGGCGCCGCCCTCGGTGATGCGCTATATAATTAAAAAGGGATCGGTGGCCGTTGACGGCGCCAGCCTTACAGTGGTGGACTTCAGCGGGGAATCGTTCCAGGTGTCCCTGATTCCCCACACCGCCCACCTGACCACCCTGGGTTTTAAAAACGAAGGAGACACGGTTAATCTGGAAGGGGACTTGGTGGGCAAATACATCGAACGCCTGCTGACCCGGCGGGAGAACGGGGGGCGCGGCGGGGCGGCCCGGGGTATAACCATGGATTTACTGGCGGAGAAGGGGTTTCTCACTTAGGGGGCTGTCTTTCACGGGAAAACTGGTGATTGCCGGCGGTGGCGATCTCCTTGACATGGAGAGGTGGGGACGATGACATTTAAGTTCAGCAGCATTGAAGAAATATTGGAAGACATCCGCCAGGGGAAAATGGTGGTGATGGTGGATGACGAGGACAGGGAAAACGAGGGTGACCTGGTTATGGCCGCCGAAAAGACCACCCCGGAGGCTGTGAATTTCATGGCCTCGTACGGAAAGGGGCTGGTGTGCCTGCCCATCACCGGGGAGAGGCTGGACCAGCTGGGCCTCCCGGCCATGGTCGTCCACAACACAGACCCCCACGGCACCGCCTTTGCCATTTCGGTGGACCACAAGGATACTACCACGGGTATTTCAGCTCACGAAAGGGCGGCCACCATAAAGGCCATTCTGGACCCGGCCACGCAGCCGGACGATCTGCGGCGTCCAGGGCATATTTTCCCTCTGCGGGCGAAGGAGGGGGGAGTGCTGCGCAGGGCCGGCCACACCGAGGCGGCGGTGGATATGGCCAGGCTGGCGGGGCTTTACCCGGCCGGGGTGATCTGTGAAATAATGAAGGAAGACGGTACCATGGCCAGGCTACCGGACCTGATGGAGTTCTGCCGGAAACACAACCTTAAAATTGCCACCATCGCCGATCTGATCCAGTACCGACGGAAGGTTGAAAAACTGGTCCGCCGGGTGGACTCGGCCAATCTGCCCACCAGGTACGGCGAGTTTACAGCCGTGGCCTATGAAAGTCTGCTGGACGGAAAGGGCCACATCGCCTTGGTCAGGGGGGACATTAAAAGCGTGGAGGCGCCTTTGGTCAGGGTCCACTCGGAATGCCTCACCGGTGACGTTTTCGGATCGGAGCGCTGCGACTGCGGCGATCAGCTGGCGGCGGCCATGAGGATGATCGGAAGGGAGGGCGCCGGTGTGCTTCTCTACATGCGGCAGGAAGGGAGGGGCATCGGCCTGCTGAACAAAATAAGGGCATACAGGCTCCAGGACATGGGCAAGGATACCGTCGAGGCCAACGAGGTTCTGGGTTTTCCGGCGGACTTGCGGGATTACGGCATCGGCGCTCAAATACTGGCTGATTTGGGGCTGACAAAAATACGGCTGATAACGAACAACCCGCGGAAAATTGCCGGACTCGAGGGCTACGGGCTGCAAGTGACGGGCCGGGTGCCCGTGGAGATTTGTCCCGGAAAAAACAACCGGTTTTATCTCACCACCAAAAAGTGCAAGCTGGGGCACCTGTTGAATATGGGAAGGGGATTGTTATGGCGAGGGTTTTTGAAGGACATCTGGTGGGGGAAGGGCTGCGCTTCGGACTGGTGGTGGGCCGGTTCAACGAATTCATCACCAACAAACTTTTGTCCGGCGCCCTGGACGCGCTAAAACGCCACGGCGTCAGCGACCGGGACGTGGAGATTGCCTGGGTGCCCGGCGCCTTTGAAATACCCGTGGTGGCCCGCCGGATGACGGCCCTGAACAGGTACGACGCGGTTATCTGCCTGGGGGCTGTGATCAGGGGCGCCACTCCGCACTTCGATTACGTTGCGGCCGAAGTTTCCAAGGGCGTGGCCAAAGTGGGGCTGGACTCCGGGATCCCCGCCATTTTCGGAGTGATAACGGCGGATACCATCGAGCAGGCCATCGAGAGGGCCGGCGCCAAGGCCGGCAACAAGGGCTGGGATGCGGCGGTGACGGCTATAGAGATGGCCAATTTGATCCGGGGCATGGAGTAATTGGTTCCCAAACCCTGATTATGGGTGGGGCCGGGGGGTGGGTTATTTGTCTTCAAACAAGACTGTGGAGAGCCTGGAGGAGGTTTCGCGGTTTAAGGTTTCTCCCGGGAACAGGCTTTTTTCCGCCGACGGCGGGGAGATAATGGAGGGCTGGACAACCGACATTTATTTTATCAAAACCAGGGAAATATTGAGGAGTATGGGCCTGGCCGGCAAGCCGGCGGTGGCGGAGGTTTTTGCCGGGAAGTCAGGAGTGTTTGCCGGGAGCGCCGAAGTTAAAAACATACTTTCCGGGACCGGGGTTGAGATGTGGTCCCTGCCGGAAGGGGAGGCATTCGCCGCCAGGGAAGTGGTAATGCGTATCGCCGGTCCCTACGACAGCTTCGGTATTTATGAAACGGCCCTTTTGGGGGTGCTGGCCAGTTCCAGCGGCTGGGCCACCGCGGCCAGGGTGGTGAAGGAGGCGGCCGGGGACAGCAGGGTAATTTGCTTCGGCGCCAGGCACGTCCACCCGGCGGTGGCCCCGGTGATGGAAAGGGCGGCCCTGGTGGGTGGCGTGGACGGCTGCAGCTGCATTCTGGGGGCCAAACTGGCCGGACTTGAGCCTTCGGGCACCATCCCCCACTCTGCGTTTCTGATTGCGGGGGATACCGTGGAGGTGGCCTTGGCCTATAGGCGGGTTATGCCCGGGGGCACTCCGGTGGTGATGCTGGTGGACACCTTCAAGGACGAGGCCGAGGAATCCATCAGGGTGGCTTCGGCTTTGGGCGGGGAATTGGCCGCCGTCAGGCTGGATACGGCCAGTGAGCGGGGGGGTGTCACTCCGGGGCTGGTTAGGGAAATAAGGGCCAGGCTGGACCAGGCGGGCCACGGTAATGTGCAGATACTGGCGAGCGGCGGGATCACCCCCGAAAGGATTCCCGGACTGATTGCCGCCGGGGCTGCCGCCTTCGGGGTGGGAAGCTATATTTCCGGGGCCTCCGCCATTGACATGACCATGGATATCAAAGAGGTGGACGGGAGGCCCGTGGCCAAGCGGGGCCGGATTCCGGGAGTCACCGGTGCGCCGCGCCTGGTCAGAATGTTGTAGCCCGGCGTACTGAAAGTTATAAAAACTGGACGGGGAGTGGTGTTGGTTAATGGCGCTGGTGAATGAGAACTACCTCAAACTGCAGGGGAGCTATCTTTTTTCCGAAATAGCCCGGCGGGTCAGTGAGTTTAAAAAGAACAACCCGGAGGCGGACATTATCAGGCTGGGCATAGGGGACGTGACCAGGCCCCTGCCGCCGGCGGTGGTGGAGGCCATGAAGAGGGCCGTCGAAGAGATGGGCCGGCAGGAAACTTTCCGTGGTTACGGGCCGGAGCAGGGTTACGGTTTCTTAATCGAAAAAATTATTGAAAACGATTTCCGCCCCCGGGGGGTGGAGCTGTCCGCGGACGAGGTCTTCATCAGCGACGGGGCAAAATGCGACACGGCAAACTTTCAGGAGATTTTCGGGCTGGGCAACATCGTGGCGGTGACCGATCCTGTTTATCCGGTATACGTGGACAGCAATGTGATGGCCGGCCGCACCGGCGGATTCAATCAGCGGGGCCAATTCGACGGAATAGTGTATCTGCCCTGTACCGAGGAAAACGGCATGAAGCCGGGCCTGCCAAAGACCAGGGCGGATCTGATATATCTGTGCTTTCCCAACAATCCCACGGGAATGACTCTGTCAAAAAGGGAATTGAAAATGTGGGTGGACTATGCCAGGGAGAACAGGGCGATAATATTGTTCGATTCCGCTTATGAGGCGTACATACGGGAGGAGGGGGTGCCCCGCAGTATCTATGAGGTGGAGGGCGCCAGGGAAGTGGCCGTGGAGTTCAGAAGTTTTTCCAAGACCGCCGGGTTTACAGGGACCAGGTGCGCCTTTACGGTGGTGCCCAAGGAAGTTATGGTTTACGGGCCCGGCGGGGAGGAGTACAGCCTCAATTCCCTCTGGCTGAGGAGGCAGACCACAAAATACAACGGCGTCTCCTATCCGGTGCAGGCAGGGGCCGCGGCGGTTTATTCCGAAGAGGGCAAAAAACAGGTCGGAGAGCTTATAGACTACTACATGGAGAATGCCGGGATCATCAGGGAAGGCCTGATGAATGCCGGATACAGGGTGTTCGGCGGGGTCAACGCCCCCTACATATGGCTAAAGACTCCCGGCGGCATTGGATCATGGGAGTTCTTCGACTTGCTGATGAAGAAGGCCTACGTCGTCGGGACCCCCGGGGCCGGCTTCGGGGCCGGCGGGGAGGGCTACCTGCGGCTGACGGCCTTCGGGACCAGGGAAAACACCGTAAGGGCCGTTGACAGGATGAGTTCGCTGCGCCTTGTATCCGGGGCTTTTTGACTTATACTGCACTCTTTGTTCCGGGTTCTCCATCAGACGAATTTGCTGATGTTGTCGAAGAAATACACGTGGCTGTCGAACACCTTGCCCAGGGACATGGTATTGGACGGATCCACCCATGTGTAGCCGCTAAGTTCGTGCCTGTTGATTTTTATAGCGAAGGAATGGGGCGTGACAGTCCACCAGTGAAGTTTGAAGTCTCCTTTGCTGGTGACGCTTTCCCACACCTTTCCAAGGGGTGTCACAGCCAGCCCCAGTTCTTCCATCGACTCCCGGACGACGGCCTGGTACTGGCTTTCGCCGGGTTCCACCTTTCCTGTGGGAGGGCTCCAGTATCCCTCGAAAGGGTCTCCCGGAGGCCTCTGCACGAAGAGGTACTTGCCGTCCTTCTTTATCAGTATGGCTACGGCGTCTTTCAATTGCATACACTTCCTTGCGGCGATGGATTTCAGTTTATTACGTAAACAATTATAATTCAAGCGGTACGGAGTAAAAAAGATGAACAGACTGGCCAGGGCCATCTACAGCCGTTTGGCTGTGGTGAAAAAAATAAGGTTTGAGATTGCCCGGCATCCCCGCCGGGGCAGGATAATCGACGTGGGGTGCGGCACCGGTGAGAATACGGCGCTCCTGGCGGCCATTTCGGACGAGGTGGTGGGGATAGACATCGACCCCAAAAAAATCGACGCAGCCCGCAGGCTTTACCCCAATATTGGATTTTACCGGATGGACGCCGTGAAAATGGATTTCCCCGCAGGTCATTTCGACACCGCATTTCTGATCATGTCTTTGCACGAGGCCGACACTGACGGCGTCATCCGGGAGGTCTGCCGCATTGCCGGGGAAGTGGTGGTTATAGACTATTCCCGGGTGCTGTACGGGCTTATGGGGAAGCTGATCAGGGTGGTGGAAAGGGAAAAGTACGAAAAGTACGCCGGTGTCAATCTTAATATAAAATTCCAGGAATCCGGTTTCAGCTTGAAGGAGTCCAGGAGTATTCACCCCAACTTTTACATTTATTTCTTCACTGGGAAAAAGCCGGCCAAAACAGCGGAAAAATACAGTGTCAGGCTGATAAAATAAAAAACGGCCTTCGGCCGTTTCATGTGCGTCAATCTTTATATCGCCCTTTTAACCTTGCCGCTCCTGAGGCAGCGGGTGCAAACCAGTATTCTGCGGGGTGTGCCGTCAACCAGCGCCTTGACCCTTTGCAGGTTGGGGGACCATGTCCTTTTGGTGCGGATGTGGGAGTGGCTCAACTGCATGCCCACCTGTACACCCTTTCCGCACATGGCGCATTTTCTTGCCAATGAAAACACCTCCTTTAAAACCACATCAATAATAGTACCAAAAATATATTCCTTTAGCAAGCGGGTTTTTCCGGCTGGTGGACTTCTGGAGCGACCCGGACCAGGGGATACAGTTCACTTTAAAGAAAAAGAAAGAATAGCCCTTGGCTGAAATAATTTGCAATGTGAGGAACTTTGCGCCCATAAAGATAAGTTCTTAAATTAAAAAATACTTTGGCACAAAAAATAAATAATGCGCATCAAGCCAATTAATGCTATGTATGTTTGATGTTTAACCGGACAAAATATTATCAACAAAATAAAAGGAGGGATTAAACAAATGGCCCGTAACAGCAACCAACATGTGGTGCCTCAGGCCAGCAACGCTTTAGATGCGATGAAGTATGAAGTTGCCAGTGAGCTTGGCCTTGCAAATTACAATCAAATTGATAAAGGCCAGCTTACCTCCAGGCAGAACGGTTACATCGGCGGCAACATCACCAAGCGGCTGGTGGCTTTGGGAGAAGCTGCTTTGGCCCAGCAAGGCGCCGGAGCCATAGGAGCCACCACCGGGGTAAAACTGGAAACCCCTTAAGCGCATAAAAACATAAGAAAACCGGGAGGCTGCAGGCCGCCCGGTTTTTCGCCATTCCGCTGCACTGTGCTCCCGGACTGGATTCCAGCCGCCCGCAAGGGCGGCTTTTCGGGCGGTCAGTGCAGGTAATACTGATACTGGTCGGGGGAAAGGTTGGGATGAAGGGCTTTGGTGATGCCGCCGGCCACTATTTTGGAGGCCCTCAGGATTAAGTCGTCTATCTCCTTGGGTGTCACCATCAGTCTTCCGCCGAAGGGCTCCAGCACTTTTTTGATTGTCTGCTGCGACAGGTTGGGGTCCATCATGGAATAAAGATTGTAAAGCGAGGGATTGCTTTTCAGTTGCTCCATAAACTGCTCAATGGCATCCTGGGCTATAACCGCCCCGTGAACCACCGTGGGCACTCCGACGGCCACCACGTCCACACCCAGCGTCTCTTTGTTGATTCCCATTCTCTGATTGCCCACCCCTGACCCGGGATTTACTCCGGTATCGGCGATTTGTATGGTGGTCGCTATTCTGGTCACATTTCTGGCCGCCAGAGAATCTATGGCAATGACCAGTTCCGGCTGAATCTTTTCCACCACCCCCTTTATCACTTCGGCGGTTTCTATGCCGGTAAGGCCCAGCACTCCGGGAGCCAGGGCGCTGACAGACCGCATTCCCGGCTGCAGCTCCCGGGGTGCGTAGTTGAATAAGTGCCGGGTCACCATGGTTTGGCTTACCACCTTGGGGCCCAGTGAATCGGGAGTGGCGTTCCAGTTGCCCAGCCCCACGATAAGTACATTTGACGGCTGGGGCAAGTTGATCAGGCGGCCAAGCAGCTCGGCCACCACAAGGCCGATTTGATGGTGGGCCTGTGGATCGCGGCCCCCTATTTCCGGGGCCTCAATGGTTATATAAGTGCCCATGGGCTTTCCCATTACGGCCTCGGCGGATTTCTCCAGTATTGCCACTATGGTGACTGAAGCGTGGCTGTATGTTTCCCGGTCAACTTTCACCCCCGGTATTTCCTGCCCCGCTCTTCCCTGGAGGATCTCCCTCGCCTCCAGGGCCAGATCCACATTGATGCTGAAATCTCTAAAAAATTCAAGGTCCAATTTATAACCTCCCTTAATGACAGTATTCTATATTTCCCCCGGGCGGACGAAAATATATGTGAATTTTACTGCTAAAGGCGGTTTATGGGGTTGACGCTGCGGATTTTGTTTTTTAATAGTGTTTATGCTATAATTATTTCGGTATAGGCTGGTTTATAAAGGAAAGGCAGGATCATTTTGCGAATTATAGCCGGTTCGGCCAAAAAACGCCTGCTTAAGGTTCATCCCGGTTGGAAGGGCAGGCCCACCGCCGACAGGATAAAGGAGTCGCTGTTCAACATATTGGGCAATCTTGTCGTAGACTCAAATTTTTTAGATTTATTTGCAGGTACGGGCAGCATCGGTATCGAAGCGTTAAGTCGTGGTGCCTGCGGAGCTGTGTTTATAGAAAAGGACCCCCGGGCCGCCGGGACAATAATTGAAAATCTCAAAAACTGCGGACTGGAAACCGGTTCCAGGGTGATCGCCGGAGATGTGCACAGGGTCCTGGAAAGTATTGCCGGAAAAAAAGGGAAATCCTTTGACATAGTGTTTTTAGACCCTCCTTATGACCGGGGCTTTGAGGCGCCGGTCATAAGAAAGGTGCTGGAACTGGGACTGCTGGCCCCCGGTGGGCTGGTGGTGGCGGAAAGTAGCAAAAGAACCGGGCCGCCCGGTGAAATAATGGGCCTTAAACTGGTGAGGCGGGAAAAATACGGGGATACTATGATTTCATTTTACCGGGAGGTTCCCTAGCAGAGTGTCGCGAAACTCATTTATGTGACATCAAGCAAATATAGCCGGAGGCTGTTCAAAAAGCTCCAGGTGCAAGGCGCGGCAAGGGTTTGAGCGGAGACGTACTTGGTGGTACGTTGGAGCGAAAAAGCCGCCGCCGCAACGCAGCAGATGGACTTTTTCAACAGCCTCCCAGACCAGCAAAGGAGAGGAAGTGGAAAACCCCTTGCGCATTGGTATATATCCCGGCAGCTTCGATCCTGTGACCTGCGGGCACCTGGACATAATTGAAAGGGCTGCCAGCCTGTTCGACGAAGTGATTGTGTCGGTTTCCAGGAACGCCAGTAAGAAGCCGCTTTTTACGGTGAAAGAGAGGGAAGAAATGCTAAGGGAAGTGCTTCGCCCGCATAATAATATTTTAGTTGACTCATTCGACGGGCTCACCGTCAACTTCGCCAGTCAAAAGGGGGCCCAGGCCATTATCAGGGGACTCCGGGCCATATCCGATTTCGAAAATGAATTTATGATGGCCCTCACCAATAAAAAGCTGGTTCCTTCAGTGGAAACAATATTTCTTATGACCAGGGCGGAATTCTCATTCATAAGCTCCAGCGCAGTAAAGGAAGTGGTCATGTTCGGCGGCTGCGTCAACGGCCTGGTTCCTCCGCTGGTGGAGGAAAAGCTGATTGAGAAGTATAGATCACTGCAAAATAAGATACGGGAGGTTTAAAAGCAGTGGAACTGTTCAATGCCCTAAACGAGCTGGAGGAAATTGTGGAAACCGGTATCAAGGTTCCCATGACCAGGCGCGTCCTGGTGGATGAAGACCGCCTGCTGGATATGTTGGACAGAATAAGAACCACCCTGCCTGAGGAGATAAGGCAAGCCAGGTGGATCATTCAAGAGAGGGAAAAGGTGCTGTCGGAGACTAAAAAAGAGGCCGGGCGCATCATGGAGGATGTCCAGAAGCAGATGGAAAGGCGCGTGGATGAGAACGAGATAACCCGGTTGGCCAGGATAAAGGCTGAGGAAACAATAGAAAGGGCGGAAAATGTCGCCCGGGAAATCAAACAGGGCGCCAGGGACTACGCGGATGAGCTGTTAAACGAACTGGAAAAGAAAATCGAGGGTTTGATTACTGAAATACGTGAAGGAAGGGCCGAACTGAGGGGGCTGAAGAAGACGGACTGAAAACAGATCCTCCCGCCGCAAACCCCATAATAGCCCATGCTGTATTCCTTTGCCGGAATCCATAATCCGGAACGGGCTGCTGGCCGGCGGTGCCGGCGGACTACTCCAGGACCTTCAGTATGGCGTTCCAGTTCACGTGCTTTTCCACATTTTCCAGCGCCAGCTCGATGCTGCGGCGGTCACCGGGGCGGATCCGCCTGGATATGTCGGCGCAGCGTTCAAGGGTGGTGTAGGTGTCGTAATGAACCAGCAACACCGGCACCCCTTTCTCAACGGCCCGGGCGATAACCTTGACATCAGGGTAAAGGCCGCCCGTCAGTATAAGGGCTGAGGTGCTGGTTTCGAGGGCGGCCAGGGCTATGTCGGCGCGGTCGCCTCCGGTGATTACGGCTTTGTTGGGCGCCCTGCGCAGATAGCCGAGGGCGCTTTCTATGGTCATGGCGCCGATGATTACGTCTTCAACCATTCTGTCCATATTTTCCTCCCCGGACAGCACCTCACCGCCAAGAGTTTCAAAATACTCCGCCACGGTGGGTGAGGCTATTTCCGGCCGGTGAGGTATAATGCCCAGGGGCCGGTATCCCTTTTCCTCCATCAGGGGCCGGTATACACCCTCGGTTTTTGCCAGCAAAAGCCTTGGCACATTGTTGAAAATATTGCCCGCCAGGGGCACTTTCCGGCATTCCAGACAGCTGTTGATAAAAATTGCGTTGTCCATGCTGAAGTCGTTTTCTATATGGATCAAAAAAAGTGCGGCGGACTTCAGTTCCCGGGCCAGGGTTATGGAGTCCAGCCCGGCGCAGCCCATGATGTGGGGGAAGGCGGCCCCGCCCACAATGACCAGGTCGGCCTCCATAGACACCTTGCCGAAGGCCGACAATATCCTTTGCAAAGACTCCCGGTGCCGGCAGCCCGAGAGGTATGACGGGCCGGCCGTGAGGGGGACTATGTCCTCCAGGGGAGGGTTCATTTTAAGGACGCTTTTCATCAGTACGCCGTCCTCATCCTCACCGCCCGCCGTCCTGAAGCCGCCCACGGGCTTGAAGTAGGATACCCGGTATCCCTGCTGCTGGAATTTCAGGGCCAGACCCAACGCCACGGCGGTTTTGCCGCTGCCCGGAGTACCCATTATAAAAAGGCTTTTCAAGGGAGGCACCTCACGATATGGTGATTTTTATATCCAGGGCTGAAGCCCCCGTACTGTAGGCAAAAACCGGGTTTATATCCATTTCCGCTATTTCTTCAAAGTCAGTGACCATTTCCGCGGTCCGCAGAATAATGTCGATGATGGCGCTGAGGTCCGCCGGCTGTTCTCCCCGGTAACCCCGGAGGAGGGTATAGGCCTTCGTTTCGCTGATCATGGAGATCACTTCCCGGCGGGTCAGTCCTCCGGCCAGCCGGAAGGAAACGTCTTTCAGCAGGTTTACGTAAATTCCCCCCAGGCCGAAGGCCATCAGTGGGCCGAACTGGACGTCCCTGGACATTCCGACGATGAGTTCGGTGCCCGGAGGCATCATCCTTTGCACCTCAACGCCATGTATGGCCGCCTGGGGCAGGTGACGGAGGACGTTATCCATTATTTCGGCAAATCCCCGCCTTGCTTCGCCGGGGGTTCCAACCCCCATTTTCACCCCGCCCACGTCGGTTTTATGCAGTATTTTGGGTGATGCCACCTTCAGCACCAGGGGGAATCCCATTTCCCCGGCGATTTTGGCCGCTTCATCCGGGCTTGTGGCCAGTTTCACCGGGGCTGCCGGGATGCCGTAGGCCTCCGCCACAAGAACGGACTCGCTGCCAAGCAAAACAAGCCTTCCCTCGCCTTTGACCCGGTTGAACAGCTCCTTCACCGATTCCGGGCGGGGGACGGAGATCCTTTCGGTTTTTTCCCTCCGCTGTATACCCTTCAGGCCGGAATATCCGGACATGCCGCTGATTACCGTGATGGCGGTTTCCGGAAAGGTGTACGGTGTGATGCCCGACTCGGCAAGTATTTTTGCCCCCCCGGCCATGGATTCACCGCCCATCAGGGCGACGAAGACAGGTTTACCGGGGTGGGAGAGGCGGGCCTCAATGATGGCCCTGGCTGTTTCTTCGTATTCAGTCACCGCCGTGGGGCAGATCAGTACCACCATAATGTCCACGTTGTCGTCCTTCAGCACGCTGTTCACTGCCAGCCGGAAGCGGTCGGCCCGGGCGTCCCCCAGCACGTCCACCGGGTTGTATACATTGGACTCCTGGGGAAGGCCCGCCCGGAGCGATTCAACAGTTTCCTTCCGGAAGCGGGCCATAGACAGGCCAAGATTTTCAATCCGGTCCGTGGTGATAATCCCGGGCCCGCCGGCATTTGTCACCACGGCCACCCGGCCGCCCCGGGGGACAGGCTGGCTGGAAAAAGCCACCGCCAGGTCGAACAGTTCGGACATGGTGGATGCCCGGATCACCCCGCACTGCCTGAAGGCGGTGTCGTAGGCCAGGTTGCTGCCCGCCAGGGCCCCGGTGTGCGAAGATGCGGCCCGGGCACCGGACTGGCTGGTGCCGCTTTTCAATATGACCACGGGCTTTTTGGAGCCGGCGTTCCGGGCGGCGTCCAGGAATTGTTTTCCATCAGCCACATCCTCTATATAACAGAGTATTACCCTGGTGTTAGGATCCCCGGCGGCGTTTTCGATAAAATGGGATTCGTTCAAATCGGCTTTGTTACCAAGGCTTACTATCTTGCTGAATCCCAGGCCGCTTTTCCTGCTCCAGTCCAGTATGGCCACCAGCATGGCCCCGCTTTGGGAAATAAAGGCGATGCCGCCGGCGGAGGGAAAGCCGCTGCTGAAGGAGGCGTTGATGGGGCTGTGGGTGTCCATCATGCCCACGCAGTTGGGCCCCAGCATGCGCATGCCGTATTTCCGGCAGATGCGGACCAGTTCCTTTTCCAATGCCAGGCCCTCCCGGCCGATTTCCTTGAAGCCCGCAGAAATCATCACCAGGTTTTTTACTCCCGCGCTGCCGCACTGTTCCACCACCTTGGGGGTGGAGGAGGCGGGCACCGACACCACCGCCAGATCCACTTTTTTCCCGACGTCGCCGATTTCGGGATGACATTTCAGTCCTTTAATTTCACTTTCCCCGGGGTTGACAGGATATATCCCCCCCGCGAAGCCGCTGTCGATTAAGTTTTTAACTATGGCGTAACCTATTTTTCCTGGATTATTCGACGCGCCAATTACGGCCACCGATTCAGGGTTGAAGAAACTGTCCAGGCCGCCCAATGCGATTCCACCTTCACCGGTGTCCCGGTTTGATTTCAGGGGACTCGCTTTTATGGTTTCCAGGGAAGCGGCGGCGAATACGCAGAAGCGGGAACGGACCGGAGAAAAAGTTAAAAAAAGCTTTTTGGTAATTCAGTGTCGCATTTAAGTAGTATAATGGGCTTATCAGATTATTGCCATGCGGAGGAAAGGTTTTGAACGGAATAATAAACATCGCCGGCGGCAAGAGGCTTTTACGCCTGAAGGGAGCGGTCCTGACGGTGCTGCTGGCCGTTTTTATTATTGGCTTTTTCTTTCCGGCCCCCGTTTTAAATGCCGCCCTGCAATATGTAACCCTGGCGGCCGTGCTGGCGAGCCTGCCCTATACCGGGCTGGGGTCCGGGGTTATGTGCCTTTTGCTCTTTATGGCAGGCGGTTATCTTCTGGCCGCCTCCGGGGCGGGGTGGCCCACCATCGTGGAAGCCCTGGGCAAAAACTCTGGTTTTCTGGCCCTTTTGATCGCCGTCCCACTGTTGGGGGTTCCCCTTAAATCCGGGGGCTACATAGAGGTGCTGGATTCCCTGGCGGAGAAATACATGCGCCGGCGCTGGCAGATGTATTGGGTGCCGGCCCTTCTCAGCCATGTGCTGGGGGTGTTTATGAATCTCGGGGCTGTGCCTTTGACGCATGAAATCACAGCCCGGGGAAGGATGTCGAATCATCCGGGGCTGCTGGCAAGGAGCCTTTCCAGGGGTTTCGGCGCAGCCCTGTTGTGGTCCCCGAATATGATCGTCACCGCGCTGGTGTTGGGTTATATGGAAGTCCCCTGGCAGAGCTACGCTCACCTGGGACTGGCCTTCGCCGCCCTGGCCCTTTTGACCGGGTTTGTGGCGGACCTGCCGGGCTGGGGAAACGGGAACAGGTATGATTATGATGATGCCGGAGCCGGGGAGGGGCGCCGCATAGACCGGGTAAAACTGACACAGCTGATGGTGGCCGGGATTGTTTTTCTGGCCGCAGTCATGCTGGTGGAAACAAAAACCGGTCGGCCCGTAATCAGCGTGGTGCCCGTCCTGGCTCTGATTTTTCCGGCTCTCTGGATGGTTTTGCTGGGCAGGTGGAATTATGTGGCGGAGGGATACGCGGATTATTTTAAAAACAGATTGAACGGCTACGGAAGTGAAGTGGTGCTGTTCGTAGCGGCCGGATTCTTTTCCGGCGCCCTGTCCCATTCAGGCTGGTCCGTAAAATTGTGCTCTTATGTGATGCATTTTTCGTCGGGCTCAAAGTCCTCCGCCGCCCTGGTCATATTGGCCTCAATAGTGGCGGCGGGACTGGCGGGCATCCACCCCATGGTTTTGGTGTCCGCCCTCGCCGCCTCGCTGGACCCGGCCGCCCTGGGCTTTACCCCGGTTCAGCTTTCACTGGTGCTGATTTCCGGCTGGGCGCTGGGGGCCACGGTTTCCCCCATGTCGGGCACCAGTCTGGTGGTGGGCAGCCTGACGGGCAAAGGCCCCCTGGCGGTGGGCTTCGCCAATTATCTGCACTGTGCGTTGGTATTAGCCGCGGTGGTTGTTTACATCAGGCTGGCTTGAATTTACAACCTTGTAATCCCAGTCATCTAAAAACAGTATGGGATTGTGAAAACATCATCTGTGCTAGTGATTCGCAGGAATTTTATGCAGAGAATTTCTTGTTGTTGGGACGGTGGGGAACCACCGTCCCGCAGTTTCAGTATTTTTTGAAGGTCTGGCAGCAGGTTTCGTCGATGGTGTTGCAGGGCGTGGGTGGAAGGGTTCCCAGATCGGCGTTGGGCGGAATGCCCCCGGCCCTGTCGCTTTGGATGTTGATCTGATTGGCGTTGCAGAGATTGCTCCTCTGCCAGTATTTACAGGTATTCACGGTGCAGGCTACGTCCGGCATATAATCACCTCTTGTGAATATTTGAAATTATTATTTGCGCGATCCCGGACGTTATATTCCTGACCTGAAAACAGCTTATTCTGCATTCCCTATTGGCATGGCCGGGCTTTTGACCGTGTACCGCTCTCCTGAAAGGATGCTTTTTCTTCAAAGGAATGCATTGAATTCTGGCTTCTGACCCCTGTCTCCTGGATTCCAGCCGCCCGCCGGGGCGTCTTTTTCAGTGCCGGGATCTTATTGTCAGCTCAGTATTGAACATATTCCCCAGCTCAATAAAGAGTTTCCAGTTGGGCCTGTTTTTTGACTCGTCTATCAGGTTTTTGATGGAGGTTTTGAATTTTTCGGGCAGCACTGTTTTACAGCTGGGACAGTGCAAGCTGTCAAAGCCGGTCTCCATCAGCTGGTATTTCCCGCCGCATTCTCCGCAGCCGATGATTATCACGTCAACACCCCCGGTTTTTACTCTATATTATAATATATTTTTAATGTTTTTCGACAAATTTATGGAAAGACTTGTTTTCGATTTCCATTATCTTTTCCTGAGCCTTTCGGACGAAAGAATTTACGAAGCCGTCCGTCGGCTGTTCCCCGGCCTCCAGGGCCGTCAGCAGTTCCTCAAACCACTCCACCAGCAGGTCATTGATTATCGCCTGCTCCCGGCTGCAATCCAGGCCCCCGTCTCCTTTGCCGTCCCGGATACCGGCCATGCGGCTGAAAAGAAAAGCCGTTATATCCCTCATTATTGCGGCCAGCGCGGCCACATTGCCGTGGGAGAAGGCCGCGGCGCCCTCATAAGCCCGGGGGTGGGGGGTTTCCAGCCGGCCCGAGGACTGCAGTCTCCGGTATGCCGGAGTCCCCCTGAGTATTATCTGGTGGTGGTAAAGTACGTTGGCCGTAACCGGAAGGTTTTTCAGAAGGTTGTTGCGGCGCAAAAATTCAAAGTTTGCCCGCACGTCTTCCAGGGAGGAGTCCGGGTCGAACATGATAAACCCGACATTGGGCTCAATGCCGTTTTTTCTCAGTATTGCAATGGCTTTCTCGTTTTGTTCCACCGTGGTCATCTTGTTCATCCGCCTTAAGGAACTGTCCAGACCGCTTTCAAGCCCTATCAGTATGTGTCCCAGGCCGGCCTCCGCCAGGGCGGAGATGATTTCGTGGCGGATGTCGTTGACCCTGGCTTCGATGCCGAAATGTATACGGAGAGGTTTGAGAAGGGACGCCAGACGCAGGGCCCTGTCCTGTCCTTTTTGTCCTGGGCCGAAAAAGTTGGGGTCAGTGAAATAGAACTCCTTTCTCCCGTATTTGGAGATGAGGTGACAAATTTCGGCTGCGATGTTTTCGGGGCTCCTGCCGCGCCAGAGTGGTCCCCCGCCGTGGAAGGGGTTGATGTAGCAGAATGTGCAGCTCCCATAACAGCCCCGGCTTCCCATGAGGTTCACCTCGGGCAGTCGCATCAGGGCCTCAGTGCGTTCCGGGAAGGGGAGGGAATCCAGATCGGCTAAAGGCTTTCTGAGAACCAGTCTGGTTTTTCCTCCGCCGCTTCTCATGGCGACGCCCGGCAGTCCGGCCGGAGGGGACCCCTGGGAAAGCTCCCGGGCCAGCTGGGCGAAGGTTTCCTCCGGCTCCCCGGCGATGACCGCATCCACGGAGGGGCTCCGGCTGAGAATTTCATCGAAGGAAAAAGTGGGATAATAGCCGTATGCCGCGATGAAAGGGGGGGGGCCGTCCCGCTTCACCCCGTCCAGGAAAGTGAAGAGTTCCGTGTCGTCCCGCCACTGATAGACCATGTGCACGCCCAAAATGTCGGGCTTTTGGTCCCTGATCCGGCGCCCGATTTCTTCGTAGGAAAGTTTGTCCAGATAGCCCTCCAGTATCTCCGCCTGGTGCCCCCGGGACTTCAGCAGTGCGGCGGCATAGCCGCTGAGGAGGCACGAGGAAAGGGGCGTGTTGGCGATGTCGTTGCAGCGGCCGGGACTGATGGTGCGTGGATGCTCCAGTAAAAGTATTTTCAAGGTTTTACCTCACTTCCTGCCACATGAACACGTTTTTTTGAAGGTGCAGTGTCTCCATCCGGTATCTGAGGGTGTCGAAGGGACCGGGATTGTAATATACCGGGTAAAGCAGATCGCTGCCGGGACTGGTGATTCCCTGGGACCTTGCCAACAATTCCATGGGAGTTCCGGGCAGTATGCGGATATTGTTGAATACCACCGTCCCCAGACTTTTTTTCCGGGCGTGCAGCTGGTATAGGCGGTCCAGAAGCCGCACCCCCTTACGGACGGTGTCTTCATTCTCCCCCGGTACGTTTACCATGAAATGGTATACGCTGAGGACGCCGCTTTCAGCCGCCAGGGCCGAGGCCTTTAATATGTTTTCCAGCTCCATCCCTTTGCCCAGGGCGTCAAGGGCTTCCTGGCAAAGTCCGTCCGGCGAGAAGGAAAAACATTCGCATCCGGCCCGCTCGAAAAGACCTATATTGCGGTGATCAATGCGGTCTTCCCTGAAAAAGCCGCTCCACCGCACCCTAAGCCCCCGGCGCAGTATTTCCCGGCAGATGTCCTCCAGAAAGCCGGCGGGGATGTTCAGCACCGGGTCGGTGAAGTGAAATCTGCCCACACCGTGCTCTTTCCACAGCACCTCAATTTCGTCCACCACGTCCCCGGGCCTGCGGCAGCGCAGCCTCTTTCCCTGAAGCCCGGGGTAGACGCAGTAGACGCAGCCGAAGGGGCACCCCCGCTTGGCCTCGATACCTATGGGCGGAACGTAGCTGTTGCATTCGAGGTAGAGCGAAGGGTCCAGCAGCCGACGGGGGGGCGGGAGGTAGCGGGACATGTCGAAGCCCCTGTCCGGAGGTGTCGCCAGTATCTCCCCGGGCCCCTTTCTCAGGCACAGTCCCTTTAAGGAGGGCGGGCTGTCCAGGGAGGAAACCAGGGCGGGCAAAGAGTTTTCTGCCTCGCCGATGATGCCGAAGTGTATTTCGCCAAACTCCTGCATAAGCCTCCGGGGGAACAGGGAGAAGCCGGCGCCGCCGACTATGATCCTGGCCGGCGGGGATATGGCGGAGATCAGCCGGAGGGTGACGGCAAAGGGAGGTATCAGCGAATTTGTTTTATTACCCAGCGGGTCTACGTTGCGCAGGGACAGGGCCACCACGCCGGGGCTGAAGTCCAGCAACTTTTCCTTCAGGGCGCCGAAGGGATCGGCCTGGATATTCATGTCGATAATGTCCACCTGGTGGCCGGCCTCCAGGAGACGGCCCGCCAGGGAAACTATGCCGATGGGGTATACCTTTTCCCGGGAAGGCTCCTCCACAGACAGGGCCTGAATCATTAAAACGCGCATGGTCGATCACTCCAGAAGCAGCAATGCGATGTATTTCACATAATCCTCAGGGCTTTTGAGGGTCTCCAGATATATACCGGCCCTCCCGGCGGTTTCAAAAACATCTATGCCCGCTCCCTCCATGGAGGGCCTGGCAGATTCCGTGTTGTCGCACCGGTGGGGGGCGCCGCAATGATTGCACAGGGAACATGGCCCGGCCCAGAAGGCGAAGGCTTTGTAAAAACCGGCCAGGAAGGCTTCCCTTTCGGCCAGCAGCACCCGGCGCTGGAATTCTCCGGTGGGAGGCTCCCCCTCGAGAAGGAAGGCTTTGGAGTAGTCGTTCAGTATCTCCCTGGTTTTTTCCGGCGGCGGCGTGTCCGGCGGGCAGTGGGGCCTGCCGTAAAGGCGGCAACCGTAACGGCATCGTAGGCCCCCCCAGCCTGGAACATGCACTGACTCGACGGGAACAGAAACGACATTCCTGAATCCCAGCCCCGAAATTCGCGCCCGGAGGCGGGATGCGGCGTCCAGCCGGAGGCGGGAAAGCGGCTCCGGTTTTTTTGCGGCCATGATCAGGGCGGTGTCGGTCTTTAGTGGGACCAGTCCGGTTTCATGCAATTTAAGCCCGCGGATCTGGCCGCGTAGCCATTCTGCCGAAAAAACCATGCCGTTGTACGTGTTTATGAACATGTTCAAATCGTAGAGAGCTGCTTTCACCGGGCTGTGTTCAAGGAAAAAGTCATGGATAACCATTATCCCGTCCTGTTCCAGGCAGTGGGCGGCTTTGTCCAGAAGGCCGGGAATCTCCGCCCCGGAGTACGCATGGATGATGTTGGAGAGTACAATCAGGCTGAACGACTTACCGCCCACGGGCCAGGGTTCCAGCACATTTGCCCGGCAAAATTCCACCCGCTCCGCCAGGCCCCTGGACCGCAGCATTTCCTCAGCGCAGTCCAGTACTTCGGGCAGATCCATCAGTGTGGCCCTGAGGGAGGGAAATCGCTCAAGAAAGGCAGCGGCCACGGCGCCGGACCCGGATCCCACATCCAGCATGTTTCCTTCCGGGGACAGGCCGTCGAAAAAAGGCATAAACTCCTTCACCTTGGTGTTGGCCACGGCCTCCATGGCGGCTGTGTATGCACGCACGCGCCGGATCCTTTGCTCGGGAACCTCTTCGGTGGGATAGGAAACCCTGCCCCCTTCCCTCAGGCAGTCTTCAAGTCTCCGCCAGAAGGGGGAAAGCTGTTTTCGCCAGAGCAGGGCGTCTCCCTGGTAGTCTGCCTTTCCCCTGACCAGGTAATCCCCGGTGATCCGGGTGTTGAAGTACACCGGCCCGCGGCGGTCCAAAAGACCCAGGGAACGCAGCGCCTGCATGAGCCGGCCGGCGCCCCGGGGGCTTATTCCCAGCGCCCCGGCCGCTTCGCCGGCCGTTTTCCCCGGCGGCTCCAGCAGGGTGAATATATCCAGTTCCACGGCGGCGAAGAGGACTTCGGAAAGCCAGTATCCCGCCGCCAGGTCGAAAAGGTACTGGGGGCCTGATTCCTTCGGGCCGTTAGCGGCAAGCAATGTTTTTCACCCCCGCGCCGTCACGTGGAATTTCTCGATACACCGGCATCGTCAAAGGTCAGCATGTCGCCCGCCACCCTGGATGACGCCTCCAGTATACCCATGGCCAGGGCCGCCCCGGTCCCCTCCCCCAGCCGCAGGTTCAGGTCCAGCACCGGGCTCAGCCCCAGTTCCTCGAGCATCAGCCGGTGTCCCGGTTCCTGGGACCGGTGGGAGGCTATCATATAGCCAACGGAAGCGGGGGCCAGTTTTCCGGCCAGTAGCGCCCCGGCGGTGGAAATAAATCCGTCCACCACTACCGGTATTCTATGGTAGGCCGCACCCAGTATAACTCCGGCGATGCCCCCAATTTCAAATCCGCCCACTTTGGCCAGCACGTCCACGGGATCTCCCGGGTCGGGCCTGTTTACCTCCAATGCTTTGTGGATTATCCGGGCCTTCTTTTCCAGTACTTCTTCGTCGATACCCGTGCCTTTGCCCGTCACCTCCCGGGGGGGCCGTCCGGAAAAAGCGGCCAGTATGGCACTGCTGGGGGTGGTATTGCCTATCCCCATGTCCCCGGTGGCTAAAAGATCCACCCCCTGGCGCACCAGGCCGGAAACGATTTCAATGCCGGCCTCCAGGGACTGCACGGCCTGTTTCCGGGTCATGGCGGGTCCTTCGGCTATGTTGGCGGTGCCAAAACCCACTTTGCGGGAAATTATTTTCCCCTCCCTGACCAGATCGCCCAGGTCGGCGTCTACCCCCATGTCCACCACCACCACCCGGGCCCCGGCCCATCCGGCCATGACATTTATGGCGGCACCTCCGGCGCTAAAGTTATATACCATCTGGCGGGTGACCTCCCGGGGAAATGCGCTGACCCCTTCACGGGCAACGCCGTGGTCACCGGCCATGGTCACCACCGCCTTGTTTTTCACTGATGGCTTCACTGTCTGCTTGATGGCGGCCAGCTGTTCCGCCAGTGCCAGAAGTTTTCCCAGGCTGCCCCGGGGGATGGCCAGGTTGTCCAAATGTTCCCTGGCCTTCATCCTCCAAAGGGCACTCACCGGCTCAATGCCCCCGGTTGCCTCAAACAGTGTCAATTTCATTTTAAATTAACCTCCCGGATTTTACAGTTTAAAAACAAACTGCAGGATCAGCAAACCCAGCACCTCAACGCATTCGTTCACCGCGCCCAGGGTATCCCCGGTCATGCCGCCTATTTTTCCGGCCAGATACCGGCCCAGAATCACTGTGCCCGGTATTGCGGCCAGCGCCAGCAGGCTGCCCCCCGGAACGCCCAATAGTATTATTGTGGGGAACAGGGTAATGGCCGACGCCAGGAACAATTCACGGCCGCCAATGTAATGGGTGAAGCTCCCGGTTCCCCCGCCCGGCCGCACGTAAGGGTGTGCCGATGCCGCGTACACCTGCGCCCAGCGGCCCAGGGCGGGCGCCAGGATCAAGGAGATGATTTTCTCATCCTGGGTCAGTTGTCCCAGCAAAACGAACTTGGCCAGCAAAACCGTCACCCCGGCCGTAACTCCGTGGGACCCCACCCGGCTGTCCTTCATTATTTCCAGTATACGATCCCTGGACTGGCCGCTGAATATCCCATCGGCGGTGTCCATGAGTCCGTCCCCGTGCATGTTCCCGGTCACGGCGGCCAGAAAGGCCACGGTGAACAGGTCGCACACCGGTGGGGCCAGAGCCATGGAAAGGAAGTAATTCATGGCCGCCGCCGAAGTTCCAAGCAGCAGTCCCACGGCTGGAAAATATGCCGCCGCCCGGGCCATGTCCCGCCCGTCGAAAGGCTCCTTGAGTTTTACGGGCACTCTGGTGAGGAATTGCAGGGCCAGCAGAAATCTCAAAACCTTCACTCCCGTCAGGCAATGCCGAAGTGCCTGGCGGCGGCCCAGGCCGCGCAGCCGTCCCCGCAGACGGCGCAGCGGTGTGCGGCGCCTTCTTTTTGCGGCGCCTCCTTTGTGCTGCCGGGAACAATAGAGAGAAGGGACTGCCGGTCCGGGTCCCTGGCCACCCTGGCCCTGGCCATCTCCAGATTTCTTTCCCAGGCCGCCCGGTTTCCCCGGGCCAGATCCGCCGCGTGGGCCGCAATGCGGGCGGCCACCACTCCTTCTTTGATGTCCGTATCGTTGGGCAGGCCCAGGTGCTCCGCCGGGGTGACGCAGCATATGAAATCCGCCCCGGCTGCGCCGGCGATGGCCCCACCGATGGCCGAAGTGATGTGATCATAGCCCGGGGCCACATCGGTGGCCAGGGTGCCCAGCACAAAGTAGGGTGCGCCGCCGCACAGCCGCTTTTGAAGCAGCATGGTGGTCTCAATGTGATGCATGGGGACATGGCCGGGTCCCTCCACCATCACCTGCACCCCGGCCGCCCTGGCCCTGGCGGTGAGTTCCCCCGCCACCATCAACCCCTGCAGCTGGGCGCCGTCCAGGGAGTCGGCGGTGCAACCGGGGCGGATGGCGTCCCCCAGGCTTAAGGTTACGTCGTAGGCCTTTAAAATCTCCAGCAGACGGTCGAACTGCTGGTAAAGCGGGTTTTCCCTTTCATTGTGAAGCATCCAGCCGGTCAGGAAAGCCCCTCCCCGGCTGACCACATCGGTGATCCTGCCCCCGGACTGCAGGCGCCTGATCACGTCAAAATTGAGGGCGCAGTGGATGGCCATGAAATCCAGGCCCTCCGCCGCCTGTTTTTCTATGGCCGAAAACATGTCCCCGTCCGTCATATGTACTACGGCGCCACGCTTTTCAACGGCCTCAATGGCGGCCTGATAGATGGGCACCCCCCCCACCGGGACGCCGGCTTTGGACAGGGTGTTCCTTCTCATTTTGTCTATGTCACCGCCGGTGCTCAGATCCATCACCGCGTCACACCCCGCGTCCTCGGCGGCGGTCAGCTTTTTCCACTCTATTTCAGCCTGGTAGCGGTCACTGGAGGTGCCCACCAGGGCGTTCACCTTAACGCGCAGTCCCTGTCCGATGCCGCTGATCCTGGCGGGATTGCGCAGTTTGTTTTTGGGTATGACTATTCTGCCTTCAGCCACGCCGTCCCGGATTGTTCTGGCGTCCAGTCCCTCCAGGGCGGCGACCCTTTCCATCTCTTCGGTGATTATACCGGCCCTGGCTTTTAAAACCTGTGCCAATTTTTTTACCTCCCTCCGGTTTTGTCCGGCTATACCTTGTTTGATGTGGTATAAATGGGTTTTTCAACAAATTCCTAGCAGCTTTGCCGCGCGGCACCCAAATACTCAGAAACCACCTTCATGGCGCAATATTTTCCACACATTGTGCAGCCCTCCGCCGAGCCGCCGCTTCTTTCCCCCCTCAACTGACGCGCCCAGTCCGGATCCACAGCCAGGGAAAACTGCTCCTCCCAGTCCAAGAGTTTTCTGGCCCTGGAAATCCGCAAATCCCACTCCGCCGCCCCCGGCAGGCCCTTGGCCAGGTCCGCCGCGTGGGCCGCGATGCGGGCGGCGACGACACCTTCCCGCACCTGGTCTTTGTCCGGCAGACCCAAGTGTTCCGAGGCCGTCACGTAGCACAGAAACCCGGCCCCGGCCCAGGCGCTGACGGCCCCGCCGATGGCGGCGGCTATATGGTCGTAGCCCGCCGCTATATCGGTGACCAGGGGGCCGAAGACAAAGTAAGGCGCCCCCTTGCACAGGCTTTTCTGCAGGGCGACGGTGGTCTTCAGCTGATATAAAGGAACGTGGCCCGGACCCTTCACCATTACCTGCACCCCGGCTTCCCGGGCTTTTTGCACCAGCTCCCCCAGCACCACCATCTCCTGCACCTGGGGGCCGTCCAGTGAATCGGCCAGGCATCCCGGCCTCATGCCATCGGCTAGGCTGATGGTGACGTCGTGTCTGAGGGCGATCTCCAGTATCCGGTCGTAGTGGGTATATAGAGGGTTTTCCGACTGGTTGTGCACCATCCAGCCGATCAGGTGCGATCCGCCGTAGCTCACCAGGGGATCGGTCCGGCCGTCCTTCCTGGCCCGCTCCACCACATCCATGGTGGTTCCGCAGTGCAAAGCCAGGAAGTCTGTGCCTGCGGCGGCCTGCCTTTCAATAACGGCGAACAGGTCATCAGCCTTCATATCGACGGTGGAGCCGTACTTTTCCCCGGCTTCCGCCAGGGCCTGGTACAGCGGCAGTGTTCCCAGGGGCTTTGGACAAATATCCAGCGCCCTTCGGCGCATGCCGTCGATGTCTCCGCTGACGCTCAGGTCCATGACGGCGTCGGTTCCGGCAAAGAGGGCCGCCTTGATTTTGTCCAGTTCGTCCTCTATTGAGGCCCCTTCTCCGTACAGTCCGACACTGGCGCTGACCTTTGTCCGCAGTCCGTCGCCTATACCCACCGGGACGGTGTTGCGGCGGCGGGTATTGCGGGGGATGACGATGGTTCCCTTGGCCACCCCGTCTCTGACGAACTCCGGTGAGACTCCCTCGGCTGCCGCCACCAGTCTCATTTCTTCCGTGATCTCTCCCTTCCGGGCGCGAATCAACTGTGTCATGATCACTACCTCCCATGAAAAAAATAGTCCTCAACCCGAAGGTTGAGGACTTTTCCATCATCCCCAAACTTAGATAAAGGGCAGGTCTCCTGGCTGCCGGGTCATGGCCCAGATCCGGCCTTCCCGGGCAACAGCCCAGTGGCAGTCAATTGGATCGAGCTCGCCGGCTACAGTGGCGGGTCCGCGCCGTTTAGGAATCAGGCCTTCCGAAAAAGGCGGCTTCCCCCGGACTTCCCTATTCTCCCGTCAAGGGCACCCCTTACCTGTTAAAACATTTTGTGTTCCGCCGCCCGCCAGGGCGGTTTTTTATATAATTATTTATACTGTGCCTGGCTTGGAATTCCTTCTTTGCTATTAAATTATTTGGTTGTGGTGGTACCGGTTAACTAAGTTATTAAGTTATTGGTTTGGGAGTCATCCTTTGATGCTTTGAAATGGATGTCGGCGTCATATTTAACGATCGGCACCGGGAATACGGGGTGCCATGGAAGAATAACTTAATAACACAGGTAACCGGTACCAATGTTAAATGTTATTTTGGGACAGGAGGGAAGGGGCCGTGGCGGAGAAAAAAAATAGGGAAAAGGCCGACGGCCGTGCCGGTGAAGAGACTTTCACGAGGCTGTTGAGGCGGGGGTTGGCAAACTGGTATTGCGGCGCTCTTTACGCTGGCAGGGTAAGGGCGGCGGACGGCCGGAACCGGGGCTCCCGCCCGCCCAAAAAAGCCTGAGCTGCCCGTTCCTTTGCAGAAACGGAAAGGGGTGGGCTGCTTGAGGGTGACTGGCTTTTCCATGTTTTTCACCTCCGGGACCGGTCCGCCAATATGCCGTAGAGGAATATATCGAATACGGCGATGATTGTTTTTTCCGCGGTCAGTCCGTGCCGCAGAATGAATCCGGGGTTGACCACGTCCCGGATGGCGGCCTGGAGGGCCGCAATAAACACCTCGGGGTCAATTTCCCGGAAATGGCCCTCCCTGTTGCCCGCCATCATCATTTCAACCAATTTCCGGGACTTTTTGGCCCGGAAATTCTCAATCCGGTTCCACATATGGGGATAGTGCTTCTGTATGTCGTTCACGATGAGCGGGTTCAGCACCCTCATGTGCACGGACACCACGCGGATCAGGCTGGAGATTTTCTCCACCGGATGGTCGCAGGCAGCCAGGGCCTGGTCCACCTTCTCTTCAATCATGGAGGTGAAATCGTCGATGACCGCGCCGATCAATTCATCCTTGCTGCGGAAATAACGGTAGATGGTGCGCTTGCTGATGCCTGTCCGTTCCGACAGCTCATCCACCGTGGCCCGGTGGAAGCCCACGGTGAAGGAAAGCTCCTTGAATCCCGCCAGTATTCTTTCTTTTACCGTCATGCTGTTCACCACCCCCCTTCCGGCTGTAAAACCTGATCCCCACATCCCCAATTCCTCTCACCGGCCTACGCTATCTTCTTTTTAAACCTGGCCAGGCTTACGGCCAGCATGAACAAGGAAAAGACCAGCAGGGAAACCACTTGGGGGACAAGATAGCCGAAACCTATTCCCTTTAATACAATGCCCCTGATGATGACCAGGTAATAGGTGAGTGGCAGAAGGTTGCCGATGTACTGTATTATTTCCGGCATGGCCTCCCTGGGGAAAAGGAAGCCCGAGAGCATGATGCTGGGAAGGAGGATGAAAAAGGACATCTGGAAGGCCTGCATCTGGGTCTTGGCGATGTTGGAAATGAAGATGCCCATCCCCAGCGAGGCGGTGATGAAAAACAGGGTCAGCAGGTACAGTTCCAGAAGGCTTCCCCGGATGGGCACGCCGAATATCAGGCTTCCCACCAGAAGGGCCACCGTGATCTGGGCGTAGCCCAGGACAATGTTGGGCACTATCTTGCCGATCATCAGCTCAAGGGGTCTGATGGGGGTGACGATGAGCTGCTCCAGGGTGCCCCTTTCCCTTTCCCTGACAATGGCTATGGCGGTCATCATGACCATGGTCATGGTCACTATGATCCCCAGTATGGCCGGCACCATGAAATAGGCCGTGATGCCGTCGGGATTGTACCAGGGGCGCACCCTGACGTCGTAGGGGGGATCGCTGATATTCATGCCGGCCCTCTGGGCGATGAACTTCTGGGATTTCAGCAGCCCGATGGAGTTGGCCGTGGCGATGGCCGAGTTGGAAACCATGCTGTCGCTGGCGTCCACCAGCACCTGCACCGACGCGGTCTCAGTCCTCCTCAGCTTGACGGCGAAGTCCGGGGGAAAGATTATTCCCACCTTGGCCCTGCCGCTGTCGATGGCCTCGTTGACTTCCTGGTAGCTTCCGGCCACAAGGGTGATGTCGAAATACCCGGAGGCCCTGAAGGAGTCCAGCATGTCCCGGCTGTCGCTGGACATGGACTGGTCGAAGACCACGGTGGGGATGTGCTTGACTTCGGTCCGGATGGCGTAGCCGAAGAGAAGCAGCTGCACCAGCGGAAGCATGAAGACCATCCCGATGGTCAGCCGGTCTCTGAACATCTGTAAAAACTCCTTGTGCAGCATGGCCAGAAGCCTGCTCATGGCGGCGAAACCTCCTTGTCCCGGACCGGGATCCCCCCGGGCGGCGGTTTTTTGAGGGACCGTGACAATGGATACCGGCCCGGTGCGGCCGGATTACCCGGAGCCCCGCCGGTTGGCCCTGGCCAGGGAAATAAACACGTCTTCCAGCGAGGGGGTAATCACTTCGGCCTTGATGCCGGTGTGGGCCTCCAGGTCCCGGATGTGCTTGCCGCTGTCCAGCAGCACGTGGACCGCGGGCCCGTGGATGGAGCATTCCCGGACGTAAGGCAGGGCCTTCAGCCGGCTTGAACTGTTGATGGCGTCCGGCAGTTCCATTTCCACCATGCATCCTTTAATTACGTTTCTTTTCAGGTTGTCCGGGGTGTCGTCGGCAATCAGCCGGCCCTCGGAGATAAAGGCTATGTTGTGGCACCTCTCGGCCTCGTCCATGAAGTGGGTGGTGACCATTACAGTGGTTCCCCCGGCGGCCAGCCCCTGGATTATCCTGAAAAAGGCCCGGCGGCTGGTGGGGCTGACTCCGCTGGTGGGCTCGTCCAGGAACAGCACGGCCGGCCGGGAGATGATGGCGCAGCCCAGGGCAAGCCTTTGCTTCAGGCCCCCGCCCAGTTCGCCCGCCGGAACCTTTTCTCTGCCTGTGAGCAGTGCCATTTCGATCATCTCTTTTATTCTGTTTTTGCGTTCGGCCCGGGGAATGCTGTAAAGTCCGGCGTAGAATTCCAGGTTTTCGGCCACCGTGAGATCCTCGTAAAGGCTGAATTTTTGGGACATGTAGCCTATTTTGGTTTTGATCCTCTCCGGCTCCCTGGCCAGATCGTATCCCAGAACCTTTCCGGACCCCGAAGTGGGCTCCAGTATGCCGCACAGCATCCTGATGGTGGTCGATTTTCCGGACCCGTTGGGGCCCAGGAAGCCGTATATTTCTCCCGGCCTTATGTTGATGCTGAGCCGGTCGACGGCGGTAAAGCTCCCGAACCGCCTGGTCAGCTCGCTGGTGGACACGGCGAATTCCAAGTCAGACCGCCTCCTTTTTTTCCACCAGGGCCACAAATACATCCTCCATGGACGGCGGTATCTCTTTTAGGCGAATGATGCCGATGCCCCGGCCGGAAAGGCTTTTTTCAACGGCCCCGGCGGCTTCCCGGGCGTCCTTCACCAGCAGGTGGCACCTGTCTCCGAAGGACTGGACGTCCAGAACCTCCTCGAGCCCGCTGATAAAAGCAATGTCTGCCGTGTCGGCTTTCAGCTCCAGTATTTTATAGCGGAAACCTCTTTTCAAGCTGACCGGCGAGTCAGTCGCGATAATCTTCCCGTCCTCCATGAAGGAAACCCTGTGGCAGAGTTCGGCCTCGTCCATATAAGGGGTGGAGACCAGTATGGTGACGCCCTGGCCGTTCAGGCGGTAGAGTATCTTCCAGAATTCTTTCCGGGATTCCGGGTCCACGCCGTAGGTGGGCTCATCCAGTATGATCAGTTCCGGCCCGGATAGAAGGGCGCAGGTCAGCGCCAGCTTTTGTTTCATTCCTCCCGACAGGTCGTCGGCGAAGCGGGACTTGAAGGGCGAAAGGTTTGCCATCTCCAGCATCGCTTCGGCCCTGGCCTTGATGGTCCGGCCGTCCAGCCCGTACATCCGCCCGAAGAAGTTTATGTTCTCCATCACGGTCAGGTCTCCGTACAGACTGAAGCACTGGGGCATGTATCCCAGGTGGGATCTTCCTTTTTCCATTTCCCCCGGGGAGGCCACCGCCAGTTGAAGGGACCCTTTTGTGGGCGTCAGAATGCCGCAAAGCATGCGCATCAGGGTGGTTTTGCCGGCTCCGTCCGGCCCCACCAGCCCGTGAATCTCCCCCTTTTCCACCGCCATGGAGACATTGCGGACGGCGGTCAGCCGCCCGAACTCCTTTGTCAGCCCGACGGCTTTGATCATGCCAGTACACCTCTCCTGCTTTATCGGCCGATTGTCACATCCGCCGGCATACCGGGCTTGAATAAGCCGTTTTTGCTGTCAATGCTTATCTTGACGGCGTAAACGATGTTGGTGCGCTCCTGCTTTGTCTGGATGGTTTTGGGGGTGAACTCGCCCCTAGAGGCAATCTCCGAGATGGTGCCGGCAAAAATTTCGGAGACGCCGCTCACTGTAAAGGACACCTGTTGCCCCAGCCGTATTTTGGGCAGGTCGCCGGTGGAGACGAAAATCTTTATCCAGAGGTCGTCAAGGTTGGCCACGGTGACCGCCGCCGCCCCGGCGGGGATGTACTCGCCCGGCTCGAAATTCCTGGTGACTACGGTTCCATTGATGGGAGATACTATTTTCGTGTCTTCCAGGAGGATTTCCGAGGCCCTGAGGATGGATCCGGCCTTCTCCACCTCAATCCTGGCGGCGCTGATCTGGTCGGGCCTGCTGCCCGACTCCAGCAGGTTCAGTCTGGCCTTGGCCGATTCCAGCTGGTTCCGGGAAATTTCCAGGGAGGATGCGGCCTTGTCTAGATCGGCCTGGGACACCGCCCCGGATCTATGCAGCGCCAGGGTTCTAAAATAATCGGAGGCGGCTTTGTCGTACCCGGCCTGGGCGGTGCCGACCATTGCCCTGGCTTCATTGATTTCCTCCTCCCGGGCCCCCGAAACCAGGTCGGCCAGCTGGGCCTCGGCCTTGGAAACTCCCAGGGCGTCCCTTTCTTTTTGGGCCGCCAGGTCGCTGCGGCTTATTACCGCCACCACCTGCCCCTTGCTCACCTTGTCCCCGGCCCTTACCGTTACCGAGTCCAGCGCCCCCGGCAGCTTGGCCCCCAGGTTCACCTCGGTGGCCTCTATTGTTCCGGAAAACTGAAGGTCCCCGGGCTCGCGTTTTAAATAGTGCTGATGGGCCCAGTACGATCCTGCGGCCACCAGTGTCAACAAGGCCAGCGCAATGATTCTTTTTTTCATGCCAATCCCCCATCGCATACTGGTCGGTTGGAATATTCAAGGTAAACTAATGATAATGCAATGGTATATCTGGTTTTATATTAGCACCGGGAACACCCGGCGACAAGATATTTTTTTGGAGACCGGCCATAATAACTTAGTAACTTAGGTAACCGGTACCGGAAGAAAGAAGGAACAGGCGCTGGCAGCCTGTCCCCTCTTTTCACTTCAGCCGCTTATTTTGCCCCGGTAATCGGGCAGCAGTATCGGGGCGATTTTTTGTCCCAGCCCCTTTTCTTTCAGCTCCTGGTTGAATTTCCTTGCGTGATCCAGGTTCAGTCTGCCCAGGCTGACGTTTTTTATCCTCTCGGCGGCGTTAATGCCCGCCCGGCGCCCGAAGACTATTATGTCCAGCAGGGAGTTCCCCATCAGCCGGTTGCGGCCGTGCACCCCGCCGGACGCTTCCCCGGCCACATAGAGGTTCGGTATTTTGGTCTCCGCCTTGTCGTTAATCAGAATCCCGCCGTTCTGATAATGAAGTGTCGGGTAGATAATTATCGGCTTTTGGGCCATATTGATGCCGAAGCGGTCAAACTGCCGGTACATGGCGGGGAGTTCCCTTTTAACCGTTCCCTTGCCGTGAATTATATCGATCATGGGGGAGTCCAGCCACACTCCGAAACCGCTGGGGACGGCGATACCTTTTTTGCGATCCCGGCATTCCCGTATAATTCCCGAGGATACCACGTCCCTGGTTTCCAGCGGGTAGATGAACTGCTCCGCATCTATGTTGACCAGCTGGGCGCCGAGTCCGCGGACCTTTTCCGTCACCAGCTGGCCCACTATCTGTTCGGGGAAGGCCACCCCCGTGGGGTGAAACTGTGTGGCGTCGAGGAAAATCAGCCGGGCCCCCGCCCGGTATGCCATAACGATGCCGTCCGCCGTGGCCCCGTAGTGGTTGGTGGTGGGTGAGCTGTTGATATGCAGGCGGCCGGACCCCCCGGTGGCGATGATTACCGCTTTGGCCCTGGCCACCATGTACTGATTGGTTTCCAGGTTGTAGAGAACGGCGCCGGCACACTGGCCCCGGTCGTCCAGTATCAGTTCCACCGCCGGTGAAAACTCGATTACCTCGATCCCCCTGTTGCGGGCCTCGTCCCGCAGGGTGCGCATAATTTCGGCGCCGGTGTAGTCGTGGGCGAAGTGCATGCGCTTGCGGGAAGTGCCTCCGCCGTGAATTGAATTCATAGTGCCATCGGGATGTTTGCTGAACATGCACCCCAGGCTTTCCAGCCACTGAATGCAGATGGGGGCGTCCTTTGTCAGGGCGCTGACCAGCTCCGGTATATTTATGAAACCGCCTCCGCCCATGACATCCAGATAGTGAAGGGCCGGAGAGTCGTTTTCTTTGTCTGCGGCCTGAATGCCACCCTCGGCCATCATGGTGTTGGCGTCTCCATGGCGCAGTTTGGTGGCCAGCAGCACTCCGGCGCCGCCCTCGGCGGCCAGCAGCGCAGCCGACGTCCCGGCGCCGCCCCCGCCCAGAACCAGAACATCCACGTCATAATCTATTTTCTCCAGATCTATTTGATCCGGGTCGATTTTGGAACGGCTCTCCAGCAGGTCTACGTGCTCGTGGGGCATCCTGTCCCCCTCATTGGGGCCTATTTTTACCGGCCTCATGGCCTCAGCCATAAAATCCGGGTGATAGGACTTCAAAAGAGCGTCTTTTTCTTCAGCCGTCAGGCGGGGGAAAGTCTCATTCAGGCGTTTGTCCCTGGTTTGCTCGACTTTTTTGATCAATTCAAGCATTTCAGCTGTATACATTTAAGCTGTCACCCTCCTTAATCCGTAATCCGGCGAAAGCCAGTCACTTTTCAATGTCCCTGTTGTTGTACAACTGCTGCAGTTCTTCCCGGCTCATGCTCATGAGATTGTCTATCTCCCGGTCAAACTTCCCGCTCCTGATCTCCTCCACCCGGTGGGCCAGGTGCTTCGCCCGGGGCGCTATATGGCTTCCGTACAGCCTGCGGCACAAAATGGCGATATTGTACTGCACAAGCTCTGCGGGACAGCGGGATGCGCACAGCCCGCACATAATGCAGTCGAAGGAGGAATGGGCCACCTTCTCAATATTTCCGCGCTGGGCCGCCGCCACGTAATCCATCACGTTGAGACCCTGGGGGCAAATCCTGGTGCACTGGTTGCAGCCCAGGCAGCGGGTCATTTCCGGGTAGTTCTTGAGAAGGGTGCCCAGTGCGGGGGCGGATTCCTCCAGATTGTAAATGGCTTTGTTGGCCGGATAAAAAGGTATCTGGGTGAGGTGCATTCCGTCTTCCACCATGGTCATACAGGAAAGGCCGACTTTGAGGCGGAAATCACCGGGTATTCTGTAAACGGTGCCGCAGGCGCCGCAAAAACCGCCCCGGCAGCCGCATCCCCGGACAAAGCTGAAACCGGCGTATTCCATGGCCTTCATAATGGTCAAACCGGAGGGGACTTCGTATTTTTTGCCCATAACGTATATATCGGTCATACCTTTGCCTCCCTTGCGAAAATAATAGGCGCAGTCCTTTTAAATATCTTCCAGTAAAACTGCCGGATCGACATAATGCTGGTCAAAGCCCAGCTTCTCCACCGGCACGCCCAGCGCCAGCCCCAGCAGCTGGGTAAAATACAGTACCGGCATTTTGACAAAGCCTCCGTCCTCCCGGGCGATACTTTCCTGCATCCAGTCCAGGTTGAACTGGCACAGGGGGCAGCTGGTGACGACGGTCCGGGCCCCCCGCTGCCTTGCCGCTTCAATTATTTCCCTTGCTTTGGCCAGGACCAGTTCTTGGGTCTTAAGCAGCTGGTAGGAGCCGCAGCACTTGGTTTTTTGGGGGAACAAAACGGGATCGAGCCCTATGGCCCGGGCCATCTCATCCATGACCGCCGGGCTTTCGGAGTCGCCGAAGGCCATTTCTTCCGCCGGCCGGGTCAGCATGCAGCCGTAATAGCAGGCCACCTTCATTCCTTTCAACTTTCCGCCGGCCTTGTCTTTCAGAGCTTCAAATCCCAGTTCATCCCTTATTATTTCAAGGGGGTGAAGTATCTTTGTTTCTCCGGCGTAATCTTCTTCCAGGTAGTCATTTAATTTTTGCCTGGTTTCCCGGTCATTTTGCATGGCGTAATTTACACGCTTCAAAACATTAAAACAAAAGGCGCACACGGTCACCAGCCTGCCGTCCCCCTGTTTGGCGGCGTTGGCCAGTATGCGGGCCGCCCCCACCATGCCCATATAGTTGTCCCGGGCCAGGGGAAACACAGTGCCGCAGCAGGTCCATTCAGGCAGTTCAGTCAGTTCCAGGCCCAGGGCGGCCAACGATTCCCGGGTGGAGCTGTCCAGCCCCCTGGCCTTGGTATGCAGGGTACAGCCCGGAAAATATGGTATGCTCATCCTTTCCCTCCTTTAAGCGCTGAGCTTGCGAAATCCGCTGGTCAAGGCCATTTGGGGGATTTCCCCGAGCAATTCCCGGGGAATGTCTTCCAGCACCAGGGCCTCTGTTCCATTGCGCAGGTTGACGACCCGCAGGGCCTCCATCACCCTGGCTATATCAATGCCCCTCGGGCACCGGGCGGTACAGGCGAGACAGGCGGTGCATTTCCAGATGGAGGGGGATTCCAGAACGCTTTCATCACCCAGCTGCAGCATCCGCATTATCAGCCTGGGAAGCTGTTCCATCACCCGCATGCCAGTGCAGCTAGCGCTGCAGGCACCGCACTGCATGCAAAGATAGGGATTCTGTCCGGTGATTTCTTTGACCTTGAACATTAAATCATCAGTGACCATAGCATCTACCCCTTTGCTCAACTGTTGTGTGGTTCCCAAAATGCCGGCCGGGCGCCGCCGGCCGGCAGGCCTTACATTTCAGCAGTTCCCCAAACATATTTTGCAGCAGCAAGAATAATGCCAGCAAGCGAGACAAGGCAGAATTACAAAAAATACTGTGTTTTCTGCATTTTAAGTCGCCATGGGGAAGGGTGGGGCCGGGCGGGGCGCCGGTTTTTATCTAAGTTTTAGAAAAAGTGTTTTCAGACCCTTGAAACTTTACACCCAAAGGGATTCAGTCCTGGGATTGCGAGATTCCGGAGGCCGTTGTATTTCTAAAAAATGAAATACGGACCAGCCTGTCCCCACTACATGATAACATTTTCCTTCATTCCGCAGTAGTAGTAAATATTCGCTGTCTTGGAACCTTTGGCGGGCGGCGGCCGTCATTAAGTATTAAAGATGAAACATTGAGTGGAGGGAGTAAAAACGATGAACAGGCTAAAGATGCTGGCGGTCATTCTTTTAGCCGTATCCCTTGCCGCAGCGGCGCAGTTTTTCGCCCCCCGCCGATCGGTGGCGGAGGAGCCCGGGAGATTTACCAGCGCCAGGCACTTGGCGGAATACATAAGGGCGAACAGCCTTCTGGCCGGTTTGGGGCGGGGAATGGAGGAGGATTTAAGAACGATGTCCGCTCCGGGAATGGCCGGGGCCGAGGCGCAATGGACCGGGGGAACCGGGACCCGGGCCGCGGCAAAGGCGGTGGACGGCCATTCCACCACCAACGTGCAGGTTGAAGGTGTGGACGAGTACGATACAATCAAAAACGACGGCAAGTACCTGTACGTGGTGTCGGGGGGGCAGGTGCACATTTTGGAGGCCTACCCGCCGGAAAGGGCCGGAATACTGTCCACCGTCAAATTCGACGGCTATCCCCGGGGGCTGTTCCTGAACGGAGACAGGCTCCTGGTGCTGGGAGACAGATATTCGGCCCCGGGCACCCTGGCGGTTTTGTATGACGTCGCCGACCGGGCGGCCCCCGCGGCAATAAAGGTGCTGGCCTGGGAAGGGCATTGCGTCTCTTCCAGGATGATCGGTGACTGGGCATATATAGTTATAAACTCACCGGTGCTGTTTTACGGCGATAACGCAAAGCTGCCGGAGTTCAGCGAGGACGGGAGGCTGACCGAGGTTCCCCCCGGCCAGATATATTTCTTTAATTATCCCGATTATTCATACGTATATACCATGATTGTGGCGGTGAACACGGCCGATCCGGGAAAGCAGGCTGATTTCAGGACTTATCTCACCGGGACTTCGCAAAATGTCTTTGCCTCCGCAGAAAATCTTTATCTGACCGGAGTCAAGGTTCCCGACACGGCCGCCCTGACGGGCAGGTACATAGAGGGGCTGGCTTCCCTCCTGAAGGGTGAGACGGCCGGCAAAATGAGGAACATAGGCTCATCGGCGGAAAGCCCCCATCAGAAAATGGCCCGGGCGGAAGAGCTGCTGGAAAAATACATGGCCGGGCTGAGCTATGCCGAAGCGGCGGACCTGGAGGAGAAGATTCATCAGATCCGGGAAAAATTCCACCGGGACATGGAGAGGGAAAGGGACGGCACGGCTATATATAAATTTTCCCTCCAGGGAGGCAGTGTGGAGTTCAGGTGCAGGGGAGAGGTGAAGGGGCAGCTGCTGAACCAGTTCTCCATGGATGAGTACGAAGGGTATTTCAGAGTCGCCACCACCTCCCGGGGATTTATGCTCAGCCGGGCCCCGGCCACCAGGAATAATATATACGTGCTGGACCGGGACCTGAAGGTGACGGGCAGACTGGAGGGGCTGGCCCCCACCGAGAGGATATACTCGGCCAGATTCATGGGCGGCAGGGTTTACCTGGTGACCTTCAGGAACATCGATCCGCTGTTTGTGATTGACCTTAAAGACCCGGCCGGCCCCAAGGTGCTGGGCGAGCTGAAAATACCGGGATATTCGGACTACCTGCACCCGTACGATGAAAACCACCTGATCGGGGTGGGCAGGGAGGTGGCGCCGGTCCCGGATCCGCTCCCCATGCCGCTCCCCATGCCTCTAAAGCCCGTCCTTCCCGGGCCGGTTCCTGAAATAATGCCGCCGCCGCCCATAATACCGCAGGGCGTGAAGATTGCCCTCTTCGACGTCAGCAATCCGGCGAGGCCGCTGGAGACGGCGAAGTACGTAGTGGACCGGCCGCACTCCGACACGGAGGTTTCCAGGGATCACAAGGCCTTTCTTTTCAACCGGGGGCGGGATCTGATGGTTCTGCCGGTTTCGTATACGGAATATACGCCGGTGGCGCCCCCGGACAGGAAAATCTCACCTTACCTCAAACATTGGCAGGGCATGTACGTATTTAATATTTCCCCCGCCAAAGGCATCGGCCTCAAGGGCAGAATAGAGCACCCGTCGCCGGAAAGGCCTCAAATCACCGAGAGGATAAGCAGGGCGGCGTACATAAAGGACGTTTTGTACACCGTGTCCGACGGGGCGGTTAAATTAAGCGATATTGATGATCTGGGGGAGATCCGGACCGTCCGCCTGCCTCGGCCCCTTTACCGGTAAATGTTTGTACCGGGCCGGTGATTATAATTTCCCCCTGTTTGTTTCTGCCGCGGGGCTGAAGCGGGAGGTCTGCACCAGCATCACTCCGGACAGTATTATTGCCGTGGCCGCCAGTTCACGGAGGGACAGTCCCTCGTCCAGCAAGAGCCACCCCAGTATAACCGCCACCACCGGGTTGACGTAGGAATAGGTGGCTGCCTTGGCGGGGGGCATGGCCTTGAGTATGTACAGAAAACAGCTGAAGCCCAGTATCGATCCGGCGAAAACAAGATACAGCAGTGCGCCGGCGCCCTGGGCGGTGAGGTGGAAGCGGGGCAGTTCCCCGGCCATTATTCCGGTGAGGGAGAGAGCCGATCCGGCCGCCAGCATCTGCACCGCGGAGACGGCCAGCATGGACCCGGACACCGGGTTCCTGGCCGAATATACAGATCCCGCCGCCCAGATGAAGGAAGCCGCCATCAGTCCCGCCAGGCCCAGCGGGTTTAAATACTGGAAGCCGCTGCTGCTGTATACCAGGAAGCCCACCCCGGAAAAGCCGAGCAGCAGCCCGGCCCAGCCTTTCCGGCCCAGCCTGCCGCCGCCGGGGGCCAGCAGATCAATCAGGGCCACAAAAAGAGGGACGGAGGATGCGATCAGGGCGGCTATATTTGACGGTATGTATTGTTCCGACCAGACCACCAGGCCGTTGCCCCCGAAGAGAAGCAGAATTCCGACGGTGGCGGCGATTCTCAGGTCTCTGGCGGATTCCGGCATTTTGTGCCCCATGGCGTATACGTAGCCCAGCAATATGGCCCCGGCCAGCAGAAATCTGGTTCCGGCGAAAAGGGCGGGCGGGAGTTGGCTCACTCCCACCCGGATGGCAAGGTATGTGGACCCCCAGACCAGGCAGACCACGGTATAGGCTAAGTACGCCCTGGCGTCCAGCGGCTTGTATCCGTTCAAAAGAAATTACCTCCAGCCCGGAGCCCTAATATATGGACGATATGCTCCTTTATCTCCCGCCAGCTGCGCACCCTGGTCACCAAGCCGGGCAGCTTGCCGCGGTTGTAGGTGGCGTCCATCAGCAGCACCGGTACTCCGCAGGAACTGATTTGAAGGGCGTTTTTCTTGTTGTCCTCGATAAAAATGTCAACACAAAAATCCATGCAGGCTCCCCGCTTGTCGTGCTGTCCCAGGAGGCTCAGCCCGTCATAGACTATGCCGTGCCTGTCCAGCCATTCCGCTGTCTGCCCGGCGTATGCCGGGGTGCGGGCGGAAATGAGGTGTATTTTATGGTTTTCGCCCAGTTCCCTGATGGTTTCGGCGGCGCCGGGAACGGGAACCACTTCCAGGATTATTTCCAGTTCCCGGGCCATGATGAATCTGTCAAAGGCATCGCGGGTGAGGCCGAACATTTCCCGGGGCTTGAAGTTTATAAAATCCTCCCGGGTGTAATTGCTGCCGAAGTGCCGGTTCAGTTTTTCAATGATCACCGGCTGGGAATCGGCGACAACCCCGTCTATGTCTATACCGATCTTCTTCATCTGTTAATCACTTCCTCAATCAATACAGCACTGAACACTATTTTAGCAGATAGCGCGGGAATGCAAAAGACCGCAATGTACCGGTTACCTAAGTTGCTAATAACTTAGTAACTTAGGTAACCGGTACCAATATAATTTAGTTGACAATGATTATCGTTATCGTATAGCATTTATATTACAATACTATTAAAGAAAGGATCCGCCATGCCTGACGTTATTTTGGCCATGCTCGCAGGGGCCTGCGTGGGAAGCTTTTTAAACGTATGCATATACCGCATTCCCAGAGGGATGTCGGTGGTCTCCGGATCCTCCAGCTGCCCGGAGTGCAAAAAGCCCTTGGGAATATTGGATCTTGCCACCGTACTCAGTTATATTTTGTTGAGGGGGCGCTGCCGGCTTTGCAGGGCCTCCATCAGCCCCAGATACCCAATGGTGGAATTGACCACGGCGCTGTTGTTTTTGGCTGCTTTCCTCCATTGGGGCGTGAGCTGGCGGGCCGTATCCGCCGGGATACTGTTTTCGATTTTGATTGCCGCGTCTATTATTGATTTCGACACCGGCATTATTCCGGACGAAATCATTATAGCGGCTTTTATTCTAGGGGCGCCGGCCCTGCTGCTGACGTCTCCCGGCAGGCTGCTCAGCGGTCTGGCCGGGCTTTGCGCAGCAGGTATCGTCATGATTATAATCGCCCTGGCCTCTGGAGGGGGGCTGGGGGGAGGCGATGTTAAATTAAGTGCTGTGATAGGGTTTTTTTTGGGCTGGCCCCATGCCCTGGTGGCGCTGTTCCTGGCTTTCCTGGCCGGCGCCCTGGCCGGGGTGGTTCTTTTGGCCAGCGGGAGAAAAGGCAGAAAGGACGCTGTGCCCTTCGGGCCGTACCTGGCGCTGGGAGGCACAACCGGAGCCTTAGCGTCGGACGGGATAATTATATGGTACACGGGTCTTTTTTAGGTATGTATTTTTGTGTATGACATGCATCAATGTGGATGTAGAAATAATTTTTCACAAGCATATTGACACCGATAATCATTATCATTTATAATTTAGTCAGTTATTGGTTGTCAAGCTGGCGTCAAGGGCACCGTCAACCCCCGGAGGGGGATGGAGGCGTGCTGGGGAGAGGGGGTATGCATGTTACACGATAATGAAAAAGTGCTGGTGAAAATAAGGCAGTTGTATGAATCTCTTTTTAGTCACAACGGATATGGTGAAATGAAGATTGAAATGAGAATTCTTAAAAAAGGGCAGAAGGAGATCATCATCCACTGCGGTAAGCAATACCGTTATGTAGTTGATTTTGTCCAGCGCCAGAACGAGGACTGCAAAGAGACGGCATTTGAAAAACAGATTGAAAATTGTAGTAAGGCCTCTGTTGACAGTGGAATTGTCACGGAGGTCTTGCCGGGGAACAGTCCGGGGAAAAAGGAGGTGGTTTGAGGGATATAAGCGGCGCGGTTGTCCCGGGAGGATCCGCCCGGAAGTTTTGGTTGCGGGCGTGGGGCCTGACGAATGGTTTAAAAACGGAAACTGATGAAGGAGATTCTGTGGGTGAACCCTTCTGGGAAAGATGCAATTTCTTGGAAAGGGGTTTTTGTGTTTTATGCAAAATAAAATTAAGTCCTTGCTCAAGGGCAAGGGTGGGTTCACACTGATCGAGCTGATTGTGGTGATAGGGATTATGGGTTTTCTGGTGGCCATGATTGCCCCGCGGATCGCCGGCGTGATGGCGGGGTCGGCGGACGCGGTGTGCGACTCCAACCAGGTGCGGCTTCAACAGGTGATGGGGGCCTATACTGAAAAAAACAACAATATCCCGAACATGCTGACAGACCTTATCATCGAGAAGGCCGACATTCCGGTCGGGAGCCCCGAATCATGGGCGGATGACAACAATAAGCGTAACGGATCCGAGATAATGTCAGCCGATTTTGTTCACGGTGCGGAGCTGCAGATACACCGTCTGAGCCAGGGAGAGGTTGATGAACTGGCCCAGCTGGGCATTACGGGGGTGTTCAACTTAAACCTGCACAAGGGAATTAAGGAGTACAACGGTGTGACGATGAACTGGAACGCAAGCATGCCCGAAAGCGCAGATGTGGATCCGCACATGGAGAACCTGTCACCGTTGACGGCGGGCACCCCGGTACTCATTATCGGCGCCGGCGCCCCCGATGCAACCTCCAATATACCCGCCCTGGTACCGGCCAATTTTAATAACACAAAATTTAAACATCCGGATAAAATATACCGCATCGTACTGGGTGTGGGGCCGGACAGCGATCTGATCAAAGATGGGCTAATCACCAAGGCGGGTATGTGCCCGGCCGGTATGCAGCGGGAAGGCCACTTCGCCTATAACAATTACAACATTGTGCTGCCCAGGCTTCAGGCCACTGTGGACCGGATAACCACCGCCAATATCACGGCAACGGAAGGAAATACCGGGAGGGTCCAAACCATTGGACTGAATGAGGCCCAGGAGTCTTGGGCGGTTACCACCTTCTGCCCTGAGGGCGACACTGTTGCCGGCACCGGCGGCCCCTTCAGCATTGCCGTAAATTAATATTTAGTTAGTATTAAGGGCGGCCATAGATGGCACATTGGTCGGAAGCAATTACTAAGAAGCGGCAGGGAAGGGTTCACGCGGCCCTTCCCTGCCGTCGTCGGGATCAGGAGGAAGCCTGGGATATGCACATACAGTGCCTGCATCACATGCCGCCGGGCAGAAAAAACGCAAAGGGCTTCACTTTGCTGGAAGTGATTATTATTGTCGGTGTCCTTGGAATTCTGGCCTCCATGATGGCGCCCTTTGCCGGATACATGGATAAGTCCCGGCGTATAAAGATGACCGCCGGCAAGATAAAAAGCCTCGCCGGAGCCATCGCCGGCCCCCCGGACGCTTATGACGGCCAGGGGGCGCGGGTGGTGGGAGGCTATGCGGGGGACATGGGCGGTCTGCCCAAGTTGTATAAATCCGTCTGGGATAACGACAAAAAAACCTGGCTGTGGGTGGAGGGTGAGCCTGAGGTTGTAAACGGCGGGGGTCAGCCCCGGGGGCTGTGGCTTAAGGGCCCGTCGCCCGGTGCCGGGGGCCTGGCCGGGGACGCCCCCGACTATACTGATTGGAAGGGGCCTTACCTGTCTTATCCGGCGGATCCGTACCCCGATGACACCAGGCATTTGCAATGGAGCCCGGGGGGTGACAATGAAAAATTCGAGCAGCGCCAGGTTGAAGGGAAGCTGAGCGATGCCTGGGGAAGGGTGCTGTATTTCATAAAGGAGGGGGCCGGTGACGGCGCTGGCATGATTATAGTCAGCGCCGGCCCCGACGGGAAAATCGCGTTGCCGGACGGGCCGGACCCACTATACGATGAAAGGGCCCCGGAAAACAAAGACAACATTGCGCTGAGAATCCCCCATACCTGGTGGCGCACCCCCGGCAACGAGAAAAACGTGGAGAAAACCAGGAAGGTTATTGAAGATATACAGAAGGCGCTGATAGGACCCCATGACGCCTTCGACCCCTCAGGCAGGCGCATTGCCGGAGGGTATACGGGCGACACGGGCCAGTGGCCGGTGTTGTGGCGCTGGGATAGCGCCGGTGGCCGGTGGGAGGTTTCCGGCGACAATGAAGGTCAGCCCAGAGGGCTGTGGATCGCCGGTGAAGGCGAATTCCCCGGCAGTTCCGCACCAGGGTTTTCCTGGCGGGGCCCATATCTGCCCCGGCCATGGGGAGAAGGGGAGAATGAGGTTTTGCGCGATGCCTGGGGCACCCCCATGCTTCTAAAATTGGCGGATGACGGCAGGACGCTTACGATTAAAAGCGCCGGCCCGGACAAAAAAATGGCTGCCGGGGATGACAATATTGAAGCCGGGTTAAGCATCGACCGGTGGTATTTGACGGGCATGACGGTCAGGGGAACGGTGATCAACAACAATGCTGCGGAGCCGGCGGAGGTGACGGTCCGCCTTTATCACCGGCCTGGTGATGCGGATGGGCTGTCCTGCGCACTGACGGTTCCTGCTGGTGGAAGACGGGCCTTTGAATTGTCCGGGGATATTTGCGCCGGGTCCAGGCGGTTTAAGGTGGAGGTGGCGGGGGGTGGCATGGCGGGGCCGTGTCCTAGTGAAATTTTCATCGGCTCCGGAGGGACCCAGTCGCCACTGGAGGAAAAACTGTTGCTACTGGTGGAGTGAGGCGTGAAATCCAGGTCTTCGGGAGAGGCGGGTTATGCCGGTTGAATGCTTTTTTATCTGTTCTTGTGCTAGAGACGGACGGTAAGTTTATAAGGGCGGCCGTTGTCGGCCGCGGCCCGAGGAGATTTTCGCTGGCCGGCTGCTTAAAGGTGGAGCGGCTGGCCCCGGGGGGGCCGGTAACCGCCGGGGAGCTGGAGATGATCGCCCCGCGGTTTGCCAACTGCCCGAAAAGTGTTGTGTTGGTCAGTCCCCAGGTGTCCATGGTGGAAATATCCATGGACAGCAAAAGGATTAAGAAGATGAAGCCTCACCAGCTGAAAGAGGTTGTGCGCTGGGAGGCCGAGCCGTATATGACCATTCCCGTGACCGAGAGCCTGGTGGGCTACCAGTTGGGCCGTGAGTCCGGGGACGGGCAGTCGGGCGTCTGGGTGACCATGATGCCTGGGGAAGAATTCAAAACCATGAAAAAAACCTTTGCCGACGCAGGTTTCAGATTAAAAAGGGTGTATCCACCGGATGTCTGTTTCCCTGTGGGCGCCATGTTCGCGGAAAAAGAAAAAGATATGACAGTAATAGATGTGGGTTTCCGGACGATGAGAGTGGCGCTGATCGAAAAGGGCGGTCTGAGAACCATAAGGATTCTGCCTGCGGGCCCTGCAGCCGCGGCGGCTTCCCCGGAAGGCCTGTTTTCCCCTGAGCAAGACCTGTCATTGAAGGGTATATTCGACGACCCGGCGGTTTCGGGCGGAAAAGTGCTGATAACGGGGCCCGGCGCCGCCGACGGCGGGACAATGCGCCTTTTTTCAAAAAGGGCGAAGGTGTCCGCACTCACCCCCGGAATTCATTCCGGCTGCGAGTCCTTTGCTGAATTTGCCACGGTTTTCGGCGCCGGCTTGCGAGAGCTGTTTTTCCGGGGAGGCTGGAAAACCGCCGGCATTGATGATGGTGTGGACTTGGTCAGGCGGTTCAAAGAAAGGGTGCATATTTTCCCAATAGTTGTGGTGTCCGTTATAGTTCTTTTTTTCCTGTCGCACTACCTGGTCTTGAACTTCCAGATTAAAAGGGGCGAGGGGCGGGTGAATCTGCTCAGGCAGGAGAGGGACGGCATGAAAGCCGCAGCGGACCGGTATGCCGCCCTCAGGAAAGAAGCGGAGGAGCTGGAAAAAAACCGCCGGTTGATGACTGATAAAATGGATTTTATGCAGACTGGGGCCCAAAAAAGGCTGCAGGGCGTGGGAAAATGCCTGACGGCGCTTTTGTTGAACGCTCCGCAGGACATGCGGTTTTTGGAGATCCGCCCCATGAAAACAAAGGGGCTGTGGTTTGTGTCAGGCAGGAGCGCCGACGCCATGTCGGTCAGCGCCCTGGCCTTAAAAATGCAAGGTGAGGACTGGTGCGGTTACGCCAAGATTTTAAGCGTCTCCCGGATTGAGGAGGATGCGGCTGCCCTCCGGGGCAAGTCGGCGGGGGAAAATGAAGCGAAAATACAGGCAGCAAAAGAAATTACATACAAATTCGAAATGCAGATAATGCAAAAAGATTAATATATTCCAGACAAAGGGAAAGGGATGCAGTGCATTGAAGCGCAGTCTGAGCAAGGTGGAAAAATTTCTGCTGACGGCGATGGTGCTGGCGGGATGTTTTTATCTTTACCTGGAGAAGGTGTATGATCCAAAAATGGAATCGCATGAAAAGACATTGCAAGAGATTCAGTCGCTGCAGAAAGAGATCGCCGGTGTCAGTGACACTCCGGGCATTGGGAAAATGGCCGCGAAGGTGGATGACGAAAAAAAACAATCCCAGGAGCTGAATGCCAGGCTGACTGATATTCTTAGTCAGAAAAAAGCCCAGTCGGAGGCCGATGTAAGTCTAGTGATAAAAGAACTTAAGTTTTTGGCGGTAAATAGCGGTTTAATGATAAAGGAGCTGAAAATGGCCCAGGGAGGAGATCGGACAACGCAGGCGGGAGTCCAAAAAGATGCCGGAACCCCCCGGAAAAACACCGTCCCTTCGCCTGAAAAAAACAAAAATTCGCCGGCCGGACCGGAAAAGCAGGGGAATATCCCTCAGCTTGACCCCGCCGACCTGATGGAATGGCAGGAGTGCATGCTGGTACTGGAGGGAGGCCACAGCGGCCTGGCGGGTTATGTGCTGGCGTTGGGAGGGATGCGCTGGTGTATTGTGATCAAAAATATTGAGGTTAAGGCAAATGAAGACACGGGTGATTTCAGGATTGCCATGACGGTCTTGATTTAATGATGACAATATTCTTGATGGAATGAAAGGGCGTGTTTATTTGGCCGGACCTTCAGAAAGCGGAAAGAAAATAGCTGTGTACAGTCTTGAGGGTTTGCTGGAAGAAACCAAACATCACGATGGATCCGACCTGCATCTTACAGCCCACATGCCGCCGGTGCTCAGAGTGGCGGGGGAGCTGGAGGCGCTGGAAAACTATATCCCTTTGTCTCCGGAGGATATTAAGGGTCTTTTATACAGCATATTGACTTCCCGGCAGATTGAAGTCCTGGAGAAAAGGTTCACCGTTGACCTTGCCATAGGCTTCGGCGGTATAGGACGTTTCCGTGTAAGCGCATATTTTCAAAAAGGATGTATTACATGCGCCTTTCGCCGGCTGGCGGACGAGGTTCCCCTGCTGAATGCCCTTGGGCTGCCGAAATCCGTGCACAGCCTTCCGGATTTGCAGAACGGGCTGGTGCTGGTGACCGGATCCACGGGCAGCGGTAAGTCCACCACCCTGGCCGCCATAATCGACAGTATCAACAGCCGGTACAGCCGCAATATAATAACTGTTGAAGACCCTGTTGAATATATCCATATAAACCGCCGGAGCATCATAAATCAGAGGGAATTGCACGCGGATGTGGAATCCTTTACCGATGCCCTCAGGTCGGCCCTGCGGGCGGATCCCGACGTCATCATGGTGGGTGAAATGCGGGACCTGGAAACCATCCGTACGTCGCTCCGGGCGGCGGAAACGGGGCACCTGGTGTTTTCCACCCTTCATTCCCGTGATGCCGTTTCTTCGATTAATAGAATAATAGGAGTATTTCCTCCGGAAGAACAGGGACAGATAAGGCAACAGCTGTCAGCGTCCCTCAAAGCGGTTATATCCCAGCAGCTTGTGCCCGGATCCGACGGCAAAGGGAGGGTGCTGGCCTCGGAAGTGATGATGGTAACGGCGGCCATCAGCAACCTTATCCGCATGGGCAAACTGGAACATATATTCCTGGCCATAGAAACGGGGGCGAAACTGGGAATGCAGACGATGGAGCAGTCGCTGGAGAGCCTGGTTAAAAATGGCAGGATAGATAGGAGAACGGCTGTGGCGAGATCCCGCAATCCTTCACACATGACGGAAAAATTAGGATTTAAATGAATGGTGCTGTCATGAGCAAAAAAATGTTGGGTGAGTTTCTTTTAAGCATGGGAGCCATCAGCCGGAAAGAGTTGGCCGAGGCTCTCAAAGTCCAGCGTAGATCGAAGAAAAGGCTTGGCATGGTGATGGTGGAGCAGGGATACCTGGGGGAAGAACAATTGATCCCTCTACTGGGCGAATATTTCGATATGGAGGTATTCCCGGAGGAGGAGGCGGATCCGGCCCCTGAGCTGGCAGCCATGATTCCTGTGACGGTGGCCCGGAAAAACGGCATAGCGCCCGTGGCCTTAAGGGGGGGCGAACTGCTTATTGCTTGCTCCGAACCGGTGAGCGGGGCTGTACTGGAGAATTTGAGACGGTTCACCGGCAGGCAGGTCCGTACGGTTCTCATGGGGCCGTCCGCCCTGTCCGGAGTTTTGCGCAGTTTGTACAACCCTGGGGAGGACCTAACGGCAACCGTGGATGCTGCTATGCCGGAGGATCCGGAATACGCTGTGAAGCTTTTGGAAAGATTGCTCCATAAAGCTGTGATTCAGCGGGCTTCGGACATGCACATGGAGCCGGACTACGGCGGCATGCGGGTTCGCCTGCGGATTGACGGGATATTGAGGACTGTGGACAGACTGCCCGCAGCGGTGATGCCGCTTGTTATTTCCAGAATTAAAATATTGGGTAATATGAACATTGCAGAAAAACGGAGTCCGCAGGACGGGGGATTTTTGTTCAAACAGGAAAATGGCGGCACAAACGTTAGAATTTCCACCATGCCTTGCGCCGGGGGGGAAAAGGCCGTGTTGAGGTTTTTTTCCACCCATGAGCGGTCCTTGGAGCTGGAAGACATTGGCATGGAAAAAGATGTACTGGAAGATCTTAGAAGAACGATAAAGCTGCCCCACGGGCTGATTTTGGTTACCGGACCCACCGGGAGCGGCAAGTCCTTCACCCTTTATGCGGCACTCAAGTATTTGCGGAGCGACAGTGTAAACATAGTCACCATCGAAGACCCTATTGAGCTGAGGATGGACGGCATCACCCAGGTGCATGTTGACGAGTCGTCCAGGAAGCTGACATTCAGCAGCGCATTGAGGTCTGTTTTGAGACAGGATCCCAATGTTATTATGGTGGGCGAGATCCGGGATGGCGAAACCGCCAAGTTGGCGCTGCAGGCCGCCCTTACCGGCCACATTGTGCTCTCCACCCTCCATACCAACGACGCCGTCAGCGCCGTGGACCGCCTGATAGACATGGGTTGCGAACATTACTTGGTCGGCTCGGCCCTGCGGGGTGTTCTGGCCCAGCGTCTGGTCCGGCTCATCTGTCCCAAATGCCGTGTGGAATATACTCCGGGATCGGCGGAGCTGGATGTGCTGGGACTGAGCCACGAACGGGACATGGTGTTTTATACTGGGGGAGGTTGCTCCTATTGCCAGGGCGAAGGTTACAGGGGAAGGACAGGTATTTTTGAGTTTCTTTCAATCAACCGTGAACTGCAGGTACTTATCGCCAAAGGCGCTGATTCCAGCGTTATCAGGGAAACAGTGGAGGGCGGAATGCGCACCTTGCGGGAGGACGGCATAATGAAACTGCGCAGGGGACTGGTTAGCATCACAGACATTCACAGGGCCACCATGGAAATATAAGGGGAAATATAAGAAAACTGGCGAAAAAACTGGAACAGCCGGGTGTGTATGTTATGCCTGTATATGTTTATGAGGGAATTGATACCGGCGGCAGGACAATCAGGGGCAGGGTGGAGGAAGGTAGCCTGTCCGGGGCGGGAGCCGAATTAAGGCGCCGCGGCTTGATGATTACCAGTCTAACGGAGACGGGGGGTCCGGACGTGGACGGCTCAATCCCGGAGCCCCCCGACTTGAACTTGATATTGACAAAATTGAGCCGCGTTAAAAAAAGCGATGTGTTTTTTTTACTCAGGCAGCTGGCCTCTTTGATCAAGGCCGGGGTCAGCATTGTGCTCTCCCTTTCTATTCTCGAAAAACAAACTCCCAGCAGGAGAATGAAATATATATTGTCCTCCGTGCGAAGAGAGGTGGAGGCCGGAAATCCTCTAAGTGACGCCATGGGACAATTCCCGGCGGTATTTCCGCCGATGGTCACGAATATTATAAAAACCGGAGAAGTCAGCGGCCTGCTGGATGTCGCCATCGAGCGGATTGCAATATACTGGGAGGAAAAGCTCGCCTTAAGACAGCAGATCATCACCAGTGTTATATACCCGGTGATTGTTTTGCTGGTTTCAACGGGGATAGTTTTCTTTATCATAAGTTACGTCATCCCCACCATATCGGGGTTTCTGGAAACGATGGGGGGGGAATTGCCCTGGACTACGCAGCTGCTTCTTTTTATAGGGAATAATGTATCGTCCAGGCTGTTTGAGATAGTTTCGGGTATGGTTATTCTGGTCTCGGCCGTGGCCGGCGCCTTGCTTTTGCCGGCGGGCCGGTATTTTATCCACCGCCATATGTTGCGGCTACCCCTTTTAGGGGCGGTGTTCCAGTACTCTAACATTGTTTTTTTTGCCAAAACGCTTTCTATGTTGATAAACAGCGGCGTATCCATTGTGGAAGGATTGAAATCCACCCGTGACTCCATCGGCAATACAGCCGTGAAAAAAATTATTGACGTGATGATAGAAAGGGTACTGGCCGGAGAGAACCTTTCCAGTCCTATTTTAAAAGAAGGGGGAATTTTCCCCCCGATGGTGGGAACCATGGTCAAGGTGGGGGAAGAAACGGGGGGAATCGACTCTTCCCTGTCCATGGTGGCCGATATCTACGCTAAGCTCCTGGAGTCCAGAATAAAAAGAATGGTCAATCTTATCGAGCCAGTTTTGCTTATCGTCATCGGAGGTATTGTGGCTTTTATAGCCGTGTCGCTGGTCGGCGCAATACTGTCGAGCTACGGCACGGTGCCGGGCGGCTAGGTGTCAGGGTATCGTTTCATGCACAATATGCCATTTACATGCCTATAAATTTGGAAGATTTGACAGAACAAATTCGCCCTTTGGGCGACTGGAATCCAGAATCCAGGAGTCAGAATCCAGAATAAAAGGAACCTTATTTAATTTATCCACAAAACTTGTGAAAGCATAATTTCCTATCCATAGAAAAAGCCCCCCTTTTAACTTAGGTACCGGTTACCTAAGTTATTTAATATACCATTAAATGGACAAAGAGGATTGACGCTTCCAAAATAGATATGATATAACATAATTGAGAATAAATAAGGAGGAATTGAAAAATGAAAAGAAAACCACTCTATTTTGTAATAGTACTTAGCCTATTATTAAATATTGCAATGACAGGAAATGTTTATGCAGAACAGCACATCAAGAAGAGCGATTCTAATGTGCCCACTAAATCTGTTGGTAAAAATGGGGAAATTCCTAGTGCTTGGAACATAGCAAAGCCAAAGCCGCAGCCACATCCTGATGTGCCTCCTCCTGTTCCTGGAAACAATAACTATAAAAACCTTGTAGAAATGGAGAACTATGGGGTATCTGGTGGAAATGGCGATGGTCGTAATAATATAAGTTTTGCTCATTTTGACAGCGGTGATATAATCGTCGGACTTGGCACACCCACAGGACATGCTGGTGAGTTTGATTTGAGCAGATACTCGGGTATTAATAGTTATTGCATTTGGAGTGCCAATGTAGAACCGGTTAACGGCGTTCAACTGGAGCAACCTGTTAAATATCATGGTTACGATATGGCCTATGGGTTATGGGTGCCAAGCCTGTCTTATTCAGCCCGTGTGGCAGCCAAGAATTATTGCGAGTCTCAAAAAGGGGAACCGTACAGGCTTAATGCATATAAAAATACTACCGATGAATGGTATTGCAGTAAACTGTGTTGGGGTTCATACAGGTGGACTGCCGGGATGGATCTGGATGCCGATGGTGGGTTATATGTATGGCCTGTCGATTTGGTCAACGATGATCAAACCAGTGTATTTGCATATTCTACATGAGCCGATTTCATAACCCGCAAGTACTTGGAACACAAAGATTGATGTCAGCGGAAAATATCCCTTACACACCTATAAATCTGGAAGATTTGACATAAAAAAGCCGCCCTGACGGGCGGCTGGAATAAAGGAGCAGTTTGATGTCGAAGTTTTTAGCAGTATTAATTGTAGTTCCAATTATAATTCTTTGTTCATGCCAGCCGCAAAGAACAGAAAAAGCTGTTGCAGATGGATCGCTTGTGGCGGTCCTTTGCGACTATAAACAGGGAAATAAATGGAAAGGAAGATTGACGCCGTCTGCAGTATATATAATTGATACAGGAACACAAACTGTTATCCGTAAAATTGCAACCCGTTCACCGGCATATGACCTTGCAGCGGGTCGAAACGGCAAGCTGTACACCTCCAATTCAGGCGGACTGGGACATGAGTCGGACCATGCAATAGCTGTGATAAATCCCCGCAACGGTGAAATAGAACGATATATAGAACTGGATATTATACCGGGCCATATTGCGGTTGCCGGTGATGACCTGTTTGTCAACAGCGGGTTGTATTTTCCTGAAACAGAAGAAGTGGCTTGGAAAAAAATAAGTTTAATTGACCACAAAATTATTTCATTTAAAGTACCCGGGGTGACATTCTCCCCCATTTACCATAATGGCAAAATATATACCAATACTTCAATAAAGGAGGAATTTGCCAGCCAGGAAAATATTGTATCTATTTATGAATACGCTCCTGATCTGGTTGTTCCCGACCGGCAGATTTATTGGTCATTATTGGTTTTAAATATCAACACCCTTGAGACAAGAACCGTCATCGACAGAGAGGTCTCTTTTGGCAGGGATATAGCGTTTGATGAAAAAGGAAATGCCTTCGGGTTAATCTCCAGGGCAAAATGGAGGAAAGTACATAAAGACACCATTGTGGTCTTTAAACCGGAAGAATTATTAATAACAGATGTGGTTTCACTGCCGGCACAATCCGAACCGGCCGGTGGAATACTATATCACAATGGCATGTTATATATATCATATTATGACCAGGACTCAATGAAAGGAGGCGATATAGTAGTGTACGAGACTAAAAGCTTCAGTCCTGTCAAAGTATTGAACGGTTTTGACGGTCCAGTGGATATGACTATTAATGAAGGCAATCTTTTTGTTTTATGCAATGGTAATTCTAATACAAAGGATGGCCGGGTGGCTGTTGTCGATATAGATAAAATGCAGGTGATTAACAGTATCCCTGTAGGGGGAAATCCATTAAGAATTGTTCCGGTACCGGTTAACTAAGTTACTAAGTTGCGGGAATGTTTTCGCTCAGGTGACCGGCACCAGCGCAAAGGTGACGCGGCTGTCCCGGCCGCAGGCCGGGCAGGTGAACAGGTGCACGCAGTTTCGCTGGGCGAAGCCGGCGCCGGAATAGGGGCTGTATGGCCCGTAATAGTCGCTGACCGGTCCGGAGTCCGTCATTTCTGTTCCGCAGCGGCATGAAGGGTGTGAGCCGATAATTCCGTTGCAGGCCGGGCACATGGTTGACATTGGCAAAACAACCTTCCATAATGGGGAATAATAGATGATATTTTGCCGTTTCCATAATATTTCCCACGGCGGTGCGGTTATACGCCACTGGACCGGCATAACCTCGGGGACTGTGCGGCATAATGTGTGATGAAAGATCAGGGGGGGTGTTTGTTTTTGTCTTCCGGATTGATTGAACACCGGGAAGATGGCGGTTTTCCCCGGGTGGACCGGCTGGTGTCATCCGCCTTGGAGGCGGCGGAGGAATTCCTGTCTTACGACCAGTCCAGGGTGGACAAAATTGTTCACGCCATGGCCCTGGCCGGGCTGGAGAAACATATGGAACTGGCGAAGCTGGCGGTGGAGGAGACCCGCCGGGGGGTTTACGAGGATAAGATAACCAAGAATATATTCGCCACCGAATCCGTCTACCACAGCATAAAATACAAGAAAACCGTGGGTATTGTAAGGGAGAACGAGGAGGAGGACTATCTGGAGGTGGCGGACCCGGTGGGGGTGGTGGCGGCGGTGGTGCCGGTGACCAACCCCACCTCCACCACTTTGTTCAAAGCCTTGATCTGTATGAAGACAAGAAACCCTGTGATATTCAGCTTTCATCCCGGCGCCCTGGGGTGCAGCTCCGAGGCGGCTCGGGTCATGCTGGAGGCGGCCCTCTCCGCCGGGGCCCCCCGGGGCTGCATTGCCTGGATTGAAGATCCTTCCATAGAAGCCACCGGGTATCTGATGAGGCATCCCGGGGTGTCCCTGATTGTGGCCACCGGCGGGGCCGGACTGGTCAGGGCGGCATACAGCACGGGCAAGCCCGCCCTGGGCGTCGGGCCCGGGAATGTCCCCTGCTATATTGAAAAAACGGCCAATCTCAGGCGGGCGGTGACGGACCTGGTGGTGAGCAAGACCTTTGACAACGGCCTGATCTGCGCTTCGGAGCAGTCTTTGGTGGTGGACATTGAAATAGCGGACCAGGTGATGGAAATTATGAAGGAGGCGGGCTGTCACTTCGTCAGCCGGGAGGAGTCGGAAAAGCTGGAGGCCCTGGTGGTGAAGGGGGAGAGCTGCACCCTGAATCCCGACGTGGCGGGGCAGCCGGCTCCGGCCATCGCGGCCATGGCCGGATTTACGGTGCCCCCGGACACTAAAATACTGGTGGCGCCCCTGGACGGCGTGGGGCCCGGGTATCCCCTGTCCATTGAAAAGTTGAGCCCGATACTTTCATTTTATACCGCCGGTTCCACCGGGGAAGGGATAGAGCTTTGCGAAAGGGTGATTTCTTTCGGCGGGCTGGGCCACTCGGCGGTGATCCATTCCGGGGACGAGGCGGTGATTGAAGAATTCTCCCGCCGGATCAGGGCCGGCCGGATCATGGTGAACTCCCCGGCCACCCACGGGGCCATAGGGGATCTGTACAATGTCAATGTGCCCTCCTTCACCCTGGGCTGCGGCTCCATGGGCAGCAACAGCACCACCTCCAACGTCAGTGTGGACAACCTGATCAATGTCAAGCGGGTGGCCCGGAGGAGGGAGAAAATGAGGTGGTTCAGGGTTCCGGAGAGGATATATTTCGAGCGTGGATCCATCAGTTACCTGGAAAAGATCCCCGGTATCCAGAGGGCCTTTATCGTTACGGACCCGGTGATTTTGAAGCTGGGCATGGTGGACAGGGCCATCTACCACCTCAACAAGCGGGAGAAGCCAGTGACAATGGAGGTTTTCAGCCGGGTGGAGCCGGACCCTTCCCTGGATACCGTCAGGGAGGGCTGCCGGCTGATGAAGGATTTCAAGCCCGATGTCATCATCGCCCTGGGCGGCGGCTCTCCCATCGACGCCGCCAAAGCCATGTGGCTGTTTTACGAACACCCGGAGGTGGAATTCGAGTTTCTTAAATTGAAGTTCCTGGACATAAGAAAAAGGACTTACAAATTTCCCAAGCTGGGCCGCAAGACCATTTTTGTGGCCATTCCCACCACCAGCGGAACGGGTTCCGAGGTGACGGCCTTCGCCGTAATCAGCGACAAGGGGAAACACATCAAATATCCCCTGGCGGATTACGAGCTGACTCCGGACGTGGCCATCATCGACCCCGGCCTGGCCATGAGCATGCCCCCCGGCGTGGCGGCGGACACCGGCATGGACGCCCTCACCCACGCCCTGGAGGCCTATGTTTCAGTGATGGCGTCGGATTATACCGACGCCCTGGCCCTAAAGGCCATAGATCTGGCGTTCAAATACCTGATCCGTTCGTACCGGGATGCGGGCGACAGGGAGGCCCGGGAGAAGATGCACAATGCCTCCTGCATCGCGGGGATGGCCTTCACCAACGCCTTCCTGGGGATCAATCACAGCCTGGCCCACAAGCTGGGGGCCGAGTTCGGAATATCCCACGGCCGGGCCAACGCCGTCCTGCTGCCCTATGTAATCGCGTATAACGCCAGCCGGCCCGCCAAATACCCGTCATATCCCCAGTATGAGTACTTCAAGGCGCCGGAGAAATACCGGGAGGTGGCAAGGCATATGGGGTTTGGGGCCGGGACGGCAAAGGAGGGGGTGGTGTCGCTGATCCGTGCCGTCAGGGAGCTTTCCGGCGGCCTCGATATGCCTTTCAATCTGGCCGGGCTGGGCATAAGCGCGGACAAATTCGCATCGATGACGGACCAGATGGCCGAGGAGGCCTTTGACGACCAGGTCACCGGGACCAACCCCAGGAGCCCCCTGATCAGGGAACTGGCGGATCTGTACCGGTTGGCCTACGGTCCTCCGCTGAGCGCCGGGGTGGACGAAAATCTGTTGGATCCGGAATACCTTTGATTCAGAATCCGGAATTTGGGCCGCAGGCAGCCGCCTGTGGCCATGGGCACAACAAAATAAACCCCCTCTCGGGGGATTGTCTTCAATGATAATTCAGGGCGGCATTTTCACTGCTCCATCTGCCGGGCCAGAAATCCGGCGGCGGTTTCCGCCAGTTTTGCCTCAAGGTTGCTCATCTGCACCTTTTCCCTGGAAGCTATGATCACCGCGCCGATGGATGTTCCTTCGGAAATGATTGGCGCTATCACCGCCGACTCGAAGGTTGATTTATGGTCCTCTGTTACCGCCACCGGGGAGGAAAACACTTCCGCCTTTTTATTTTCCATGACCTCTTCGACGGCGCCGCCAACGGTCTGGTTTAACATGTCCTTTATGTTTTTGCCCGCCACAGCGACCACACTGTCCTTGTCGGTGATGATGGCCGCATGACCCAGGGCTTCATTCAGCGATTCGGCATATTCCTGGGCGAACTGCCCCAATTCGTTTATCGGGGAGTATTTCTTCAGCATTATTTGTCCTGCCCGGTCCACATATATTTCCAGCGGATCCCCATTTCTTATTTTCAAGGTCCTGCGAAGCTCTTTCGGAATTACCACCCTGCCCAAGTCGTCTATTCTCCTGACTATGCCCGTTGCCTTAGCCAACAGAATTCACCTCCTTTTGGCCTGTGTATCTTATGGTTCCTGTTTTTATAAAAAATATGCCATAGAAGGTATAAGCAGAATAAGTAAAATATGTCAGGGGCGGGGCCTGTCCGCTCAGATTTAAGATTAATTTAAGTATCGGACAGTAGAGTTTATAATGATATGTGCCGAATACATTAGTGTTCGGTTAAGGCCTAACTATACCATTGTTATCCAAAATTGGCCGCTTATCCCTGGAGGATGACTAGAAAAATGTTGATGTATGGCTTTCGAGAAAGAGGAATGTGCCATCCTCAGTGTGGAATTTTCCCCCAAATAACATTTGCGGGGAGGTTCCACATTGGTCATAATCCCAGGCAAAATCAAACCATACGAGATAGAAAACCTTCTAAGCAAAATATTCTCCAATTTGAATAGCGAGCGAAGTGATCATATGAATTTAAAGCACCTGGAAACTTTTGTTGCGGTGGCGGAGCTGCGGAGTTTTACGGCGGCCGCCAGGAAGCTGTACATGAGTCAGCCGGCGGTGAGCTTCCAGATCAAGTCCCTGGAGGAGGACCTGCAGGTGACACTCTTCCAGCGCGGGGACAAAAGGCTGAGCCTTACGCCGGCCGGCAGGCTGATGTATCCCGAGGCCAAAAAAATGGTGGCCAGGTACCAGAAGATAAAGTCCGGCATTGACGGGCTGAGGGATCTGAAGATCGGGCACCTGGTGGTCGGCGCCAGCACCACGCCGGGGGAGTATCTTCTGCCCCTTTTGATCGGCGGTTTCAAAAAAGAATTTCCGGGAATCAACGTCAGCTTGAGGGTGGCTGGAAGCGGTCAGGTTTTTCAGTGGCTCAGGGACCGTGAGATCGATGTCTGCATAACCGGCTCCTCCGCATCGGGCAATTGGGTGCAGTGCCGGCCCTGGGTGGATGATCATCTGGTTCTGATAGCGGCGCCGGACCACCCGTGGGCGGAGAAGGGATCAGTCGCCGTGGAGGAAATGATGAAGGAGCCCTTTATTCTAAGGGAGGCTGGGTCGGGGACCAGGCGGTCCTTCGAGCAGATTATCATCCAGGGGGGATATGATCCGGCCGGCATAAGCCTAGCCATGGAATTGGGCAGCACCAGGGCCGTCATCACCGCCGTGCAGGCGGGTCTCGGGGTCGGCGCCGTTTCCCGCTGGGCCGCCGGGGACGCTCTGAAACTGGGGAAGGTGGCGCAGATTAAAATTCCCCTGGATATGAAAAGAACCCTCTACCTGGCCCGGGGCAGGCACGGCCTGGACAGCGCGGTGTGCGGCGAATTCATGGCCTTTGTGGGTAATGAGAACAATTACAGCCAATTTTTATAAGCGCCCAATACATTCATCAAAGGGGGATGACAGTGGAAAAAATGCTGGAGGGAGTAAGAGTGCTGGATCTGAGCATGAACCTGCCGGGACCTTATTGCACATTACTGCTGTCCGACCTGGGGGCCGATGTGATTAAAATCGAGGAGCCCAGGATGGGGGACCAGGCCAGGGTGCTCAATCATTCATTTTTTGAACAACTGAACAGGGGCAAGAGAAGTGTCAAGATCAACCTTAAAAACCCCGCCGGACGGGATGCCTTTTTGCGGCTGGCGGAACACTCCGACGTGGTTTTGGAGAGCTTCAGGCCGGGGGTGGTGAAGAGGCTGGGGGTGGATTACGATGCGGTGTCGGGGGTCAACGGCAGGATAATATATTGTTCCATCAGCGGCTTCGGGCAAGATGGCCCCATGAGGGACGTCCCCTGCCACGACCTGAACATCATAGGCATGACCGGCATACAGCACATGACCGGCGAAAAAGGCGGCCCCCCGGTTCTGCCGCCTGTGCTCATCGCCGATACGGCCACCGGCACCATGGCCGCCCTGGCCATCGTCTCCGCCCTTTGGCAGAGGAGCGTAAAGAATAAGGGGCAATACCTGGATGTGTCCATGTATGACAGCTGTTTTTCCTGGCAGCATATCAACTCAGCCTTTCTTTTTTCCGGGTTTGAGTACGGTGCCGGGGAGGGAATGCTTAACGGCGCCGCCCCGTGCTACAATCTCTACAGGGCGGCCGACGGGCGCCACATCAGCATCGGCGCGGTGGAACCCCATTTCTGGGCCGGGATCTGCAGGATGTTGGGCGTGGAGCATTTGACGGACAAACAGTTTTCACTGGGAGAGGACGGCAGGGAGGCCAGGGAGGAGTTAAAGGCCCTTTTTCTGACCAAAACTTCGGAACAGTGGATGGATATTCTTGGTCCCGCCGGGCTGTGCGCGTCCCCGGTGCTTTCGCTCAAGGAGTCCCTGGAGCATCCCCAGGCCCGGCACAGGGAGGTTGTCATATCCTCCGGGCCGGATAAAGGAGGATTAAGGCAGATCGGCTGCCCCATCAAGGGGGCGGACCTTTACCGGCCTGCGGCGGAACACGGCCCGGGACTGGGTGAACATAATTATGAGGTATTCAGGGAGATAGGCGCGAGCGGGGGGGAGATAGAAGAGATGCGGGGCAGGGGGGCTTTCGGTGCCTGACATCCGGCCCGGTACAAACCAGAAAACAGCTGATTCAGCATTCCTTGTTCCGCTACCCAAGTTATTCTTTTGGCGCCCTCTTAGGTAACTGGTGAATGAGTTATTAAGTTGCATGGCCGACGGCCGCCCTCGAATGCCGTTCTCCCGAAAGGGAGCTTTTTCTATGTATTAGGAAATCATACTCTCAAGGCTGCCGGGGTTCGCAGGGGGGGTATGCCGGTTTGGGCGTATTAAAAGAGAAAGCCGGTTTATAATTGCAAAACTTAAATGGATTTTTAGGTGGTAAAATAAAGGATTTTAAAAAATATTAAAGAAGTTTTTCTATTTAGGTATGGATAAAACCTGTGAGGTTATACCAAGTGGATCACACCGGCAGTATTTTATTCAACATACTCAACAATCTTGAAATCCCCTGCCTGTTGTTTAGCTATCCGGATCTCCGCTGTGTGGCGTCAAACGGTGCAGCCAGCACCGAATTTGCTTCCCTGATGCTTAATTATGAGGATAACGGGGGCGGCGGGATCGTGGGAAAAACCATCGGTGAGATCTTTTCGCCTTCCGAGACGGCCTCAACTATCAGGGGTGTTTTGAGCAGGGCCGGCGCCGGGAGAAAGAAACTGAAACTGGATGATGTGTTATTAATGGATTCCCACGGAGGAGCGAAGCTTTTCAATATGACATTCATCCCTCTGGAAGACGGGGGTGATGCGGTCAAATACTTGATACTAACGGCAAATGACCTTTCTTTCCGGTCAAAGATAGCTGAACAGGATAAAATTATTTTAAAAGCAAAAGAAGCGCTGAAACAAAAAAACCACCTGCTTTCGATATTGCACATGCTGCCCTACGGACTTATCTACATAACCAATGACAATATTGTGCATTTTGTAAATGAAAGCTTTTTGTGGCTGACCAGTTACGAAAAGGATGAAATTGTGGGTTTGCACAGGGACCAGGCCGAGAAGACTCTTTTCAGGCGTGACGCCGGATGGGGCAAGACGGCGCCGGGAGGCGGAGGATGCGGCAGGAGCCGGGAAGACAGCATCTGCCTGGTGACAAAGTATAACGATGTTAAGCCTGTGGAAGTCAGAGCGATACCCCTGGTCAAAGCCGGCAAGGTCGAGGGCACGGTGATGGCGGTCAGGGAGAAAACGGCCGAACTGGAACTTGACTTGACGAAGAGCATATTGAAAACCATACTGGACAGTGTGCTGTCGGTGGTGTTAATCACCGACAGTGACGGCATTGTTTTGGCGTGCAGCAAGTCCTGCCTTGAAATACTGGGGTTGGAAGAGGGTGAGCTGACGGGCCGGTCACTGAAATGTATCCATGGCCTGCTGGAAATGCAGAGCAGTGATATTTTATACCGGACGGTCAGGGACAAAAATTACGTTCACAAAACCCACGCCACCATCACCACCCGGTCGGGGATTAAAAAGACTTTACTGCTCAACAACACCCCCCTTTTCAACAAGGACGGGGAGTTTTCAGGACAGGTGCTGGTGGGCTCGGATATTACCACCTTCATGGAAAGGCAGGAAAGGCTCATGGAGAATGAGAGGCACGCCGTGATCGGCCAGCTGACCACGGGCATAGCCCACGAGATAAAAAACCCCCTCACTGTAATATCGGGATTTGCCGAGGTGACTAAAAGCAAAATTTTGAAAATCAGCGGAAACGACAGCCTGAAGGAGTCCATGATATATTACCAGCAGGAAATAATAGACAACAGCCATTATATGAATAGGCTCATCGTCGACCTCCTGCAGCTGGCCAGGCCGAAGAAGGCGGAGATTGCAAAAATAAACCTGTGCGGGACACTGGATAAAATATGCAGCACCATCGCCCCATACGCTCTGCAAAAGAACGTAACACTGGTCAAAAACCTTGGGGACGCGGACCTGGAAATGGCTTTGGACCCGGTGCAGCTGGGCCAGATTCTTCTGAATCTGTGCAACAACGCCATTCAGTCCATGAAGGAGGGGGGGACTCTGGCCATAAGCACTGAGTGTAGCGGAGGGCATTTAATCATTCAGATCTCCGACACCGGGTGCGGAATTGCCCCCGAGGACATGGGCAGGCTGGGAACGCCCTTTTTTACCACCAAGACCGAGGGAACAGGTTTGGGGTTGAGCATAACATACAGTATTATCAAGGATTACGGGGGGAAGATGGAGGTGGAGAGCGAGGTGGGAAGGGGGACCACTTTCAGGGTATATCTTCCCTTTGGGACTTAAGAGACGACTTAACCAGTCTGCCCATGAAATGGCTTATACTGAGCGGCTTATTCTGCCGGAATCCAGAATCCAGAATTCAGAATGGGCAGGCCGATGTGAAAGTATTTTCATGATTCGTGGTGCCCCAGGCGGCGTGGTGGTTCGTGG
>JBBIMW010000001.1:137952-156377 GCA_037444185.1 Peptococcaceae bacterium
AATCACAGTATGATCTTGATTTTTTTCACGTTGATGCAAATGATGGAAAGTACCGTCAGCGAGGCCAGGGCCAACAGCAGTATCGCCCCTGAGAATTGCAGGCTGACCAGGAATGACGGTGTGTGATTGAATTTTTCCAGGGTGGTCGCCGCCGGCACGGCCAAATCGCACGCCAGGGGCGCGGCGGGGCCCAGCAGTATGAAGGTGAAGGCCGCGGCCAGGGCGGCGTGGGCCACCCTGGCGCAGACAAAAGGAAACATCCTGATGTCGGTTTCACTGATCATACCGGCCACTTGGGCCAGCACCGAAAGTCCGCTCCAGGCCAGAATCATCCCCACCGCCGCCACTTTCTGAATAATAGGGGCCGAAGACTCGCTGGCCAGCTTGGCGCCGATGGTGATCTCAAAAAAGCCTGCGGCCAGGGCGGGCATTATTTCAGGCGCAAAACCCAGCGGCAGGAGAAGGGTTCCCAGCAGTCCGGCCAGACCGTCGATGAGCCCGGTCTCCGACAAGATCCTGATGATTACGGCAAACAGTATTATAAACCCGCCGATGTTGAGAAGATTGCCGACTGCGTTGCGGACGGCGTCACCGGCTATTTTGCCGGGGTGGCGCGTCTCCTGCCGCCAGGCCCGGGACAGCTCGCCGAAGGCCCGGGCCGGCAGGCTTCCGTATGGACGGCCCCTGAGGGGCAGTTGCTCACGGTCCCTTCCCCCGTAAAAACGCATCACTATCCCCAGGGCAAGATTGGCCAGATAGTGGGACGCGGCGATCACCACCGCCAGTTCGGGACGCCCGAACATGCCCGCCGACACCGCCACAATCATAAATAACGGACTGGAATTACTGGTAAAGCACATCAGCCTTTCTGCCTCCACCCGGGTGCAGAGCCCCTGGGAGCGGAGGCGGGCCGTGACCATGGCCGCCACGGGGTAGCCGCTGGTGTAGCCGACGCACAGCACAAAGGAGCCGCAACCCGGCACATTGAACAGCGGGCGCATTACGGGCTCCAGCAGCACCCCCATAAAGCCCACCAGGCCGAAACTGATCAATATTTCCGATGCTATAAAAAAAGGAAGCAGAGAGGGGAATACTATGTTCCACCAGACCTTAAGGCCGGTGGTGGCTCCTTCAAAGGCCAGGCCGGGGTGGGTGATCATGGCGATGACAAAGGCCAGGGCGCAGGCGGACCAGAAAATCCCGGCGGCCCGCCTTGCTCCGTCGCCGCCCAGAAACCGCCCCAGCCGCGGTAAAAGGCAAGAGGCCGCCAATAGCGAAAGGATTGCAGCTACGGTGGACATGGTCATGCTTCAATAGTCCTTTGCATTGTTTTCTGCGGTGAGAGTGTTATAAGATTTATACTGGCCTGAACACCTGTTTATACCGCCGGGTTTGGGGAACGGCGGTTCAAGCTGTTCGGCCCGGGCGAGAAATAGTCGGAACGATGAAAATCCTTGACAAAAGGAACTCCACTTTAATATAATTCATTTTGTGATATGGAGAGTGGGTCTGTGTTCCAGCTGGATGTGTCAAGAATAAAAAATATTCCCGGTGAAGCCAGGCGCCTGGTGGGGGAGGCCCGGATGGACCCGGTGGGAGGCGCGGCGGGGCAGCTTTTTTTCGACTCGCCATTGAAGCTGGATCTGTTGATATACAATGAGGACGGATTATTGAAATTGTCTGGGTTCCTGGAGGGGGAGGTCAAAACCGCCTGCGGGCGGTGCCTGGAAATGGTCAGCCTGCCTGTGCGGGCCCAGTTGCACGAGACTTACTACAACGAGTCCCAGCCGGGCCTGAATCCCGGAGAAGACTGGATACCCTTCCGGGGAGACAGACTGGACATCACCCCTGAAGTGATTAAGTCCACACTGCACTCCCTGCCCATGAAAATACTGTGCGGTGATAACTGCCGGGGGCTGTGTCCCGGTTGCGGCGCCAATCTGAATATATCGGAATGCGTGTGTTCCCGGGAGGATGTGGACCCGAGGCTGGAGGCACTGAAAAAACTGTTTGGAAAACAATGAGAAGAAAAGGTGAGAATAATCCCGGAATGAAGGGGGTGCGATAAATGGGAGTGCCCAAGAGAAGGGCGTCAAAGCAGAGGGGCCGGCAACGCAGGGCTGCGAACCTGAACCTGGAGGCCCCGAACCTGGTAAAATGCCCGCAGTGCCGTGAACTGGCCCTTTCCCACACGGTGTGCGCGTGGTGCGGTTATTACGGCAACAAGGAAGTCATACGGGTTAAAGCCAAGCCTTGATAGGCTGTGCTCATTCATACGACATCAAATACCTCAAAGGAATGCATTAAATTCTGACTACTGGATTCCAGCCGCCCGCCAGGGCGGCTTTTTTACGCTGCGGCATTCAAGGAACCCGGCAAGAAAACAGGACTGGAATCAAATGGATGTTTGCGGCATACCATAAAGTGCAATAATGATTTTATTACTGTTGCTTTTTTTTTCCATGTATTTTATAATGTTTTTAGTACCTGGTACTAAAAAGCCGTTTTTGGGTGATAAATAATGCCCAGGGGCAACATGCAAAAATCTTCCAGACAGCAGCTGATGGAGAGGTACATAAAAAGCAACCCTTTTCTGACCGACGATGATTTGGCTGAGATTCTCAGTGTCAGCATACAGACTATACGCCTGGACAGAGCTGAAATGAATATTCCGGAAATGAGGTCCCGTGTTAAGACAATGGCCAGCGGAATATACGGCAAAATACGCTCCATGGAGGCGGACGAGCTTATGGGTGAGCTGGTGGATCTGGAGGTGGGCCGGTCGGGGGTTTCGGTGCTGACCATAACCGACCGGATGACTTTGAAGAAGACCAGGGTGGCCAGGGGATACTATATTTTTGCCCAGTCCAATTCCCTGGCGGTGGCCTTGGTGGATGCCGAGGTGGCCCTCACGGGCACATGCAAGCTAAGTTACAAGAGGCCGGTGTACAGCGGGGAAAAAGTGGTGGCCAGGGCGCATATAAGCCGGAAGAGCAGGAACAGGTACATGGTGAGGGTGAACTCCACGGTCAAGGACGAGTTGGTTTTTAGTGGAAGGTTTTTGGTATTTGCCATATCCGAGGAGGTCTGGCGCCGTTGAAAATTGCGGTGGACGCCATGGGGGGCGATTACGCTCCCCGCGAAGCGGTGATGGGTGCCCTGGAGGCCGGCAGGGAAGGTATAGATATTATCCTGGTGGGTGACAGGGAGAAGATCTGTGGTTGTCTGGGCAGGGAAAACACCGGCCGCGTGGAGATATTGCATGCGGCGGAGACCATAGACATGGGGGAGCAGCCGGCGGTGGCCGTCCGGCGTAAAAAGGATTCTTCCATAGTCAGGGCCATCGGGCTGGTCAGGGAGGGGGCCGCCAGCGCCTTTGTGTCCGCCGGCAGCACCGGGGCCGTGATGGCCGCCAGCCTTCTGGGACTGGGCAGGATCAGGGGGATTGACAGGCCGGCCATAGCCAGCGTGCTCCCCAGCCAAAGGGGAGGCACCGTGTTTTTGGATGTGGGCGCCAATATGGACTGCAAGCCGAAAAACCTGCTCCAGTTCGGGATCATGGGCCACCTTTACGCCGAAAAGATACTGGGTATTGAAAACCCGCGGGTGGGTCTTCTCAGCGTGGGGGAGGAGGAGACCAAGGGCAACGAACTCACCCTCGGGGCTTTTCCTTTGCTCAAACAGGCTCCAATTAATTTTATAGGCAATGTGGAAGGCCGGGATTTGTTCAGCGGCTCGGTGAATGTGGTGGTGTGCGACGGTTTTGTGGGCAATGTGGCCCTGAAGGCGGGGGAAGGGCTGGCCATGGCCCTGCTGCGCATGATGAAGGAGGAACTGGCCCGCAACTGGCTGTCAAAAATGGGAACCGCCCTGACCCTGCCCGCCCTGAAGGAGATCAGAAGAAGGGTCGACTATGCCGAATACGGCGGGGCCCCCCTGCTGGGAGTGAATGGAGTGGTGATAGTCTGCCACGGCAGCTCCACGGCCCCGGCCATAAAGAACGCCATCAGGGTGGCCGCCGAGGCCGTTTCCTGCGGTTTGGTGCCCGCCATAGGGGATAGTGTGGAGAGCAGATTGTTTAAAAAGGTGGAATGCAATGATGCCTGAGACCGGAGACCGGGCGGGGATAGTGGGGATCGGCACATATGTTCCCGAGAGGATATTGGCCAACAGGGAACTGGAAAGCATGGTGAATACCTCGGACCAGTGGATAGTGGAGAGGAGCGGCATCAGGGAAAGAAGGATAGCGGATCCGGGGCAGGCGACATCGGACCTGGCCCTGGAAGCGGCGAAAAAAGCACTGGAGGACGCGGGCGCCATCCCTGAAGAAATAGATTTGATTATTGTGGCCACCAACACCCCGGACACACTGTTTCCGGCGGTGGGCTGCGCCGTCCAGGACCGGCTGGGGGCGGCCCGGGCCGGGGCCTTCGACCTGCTGGCCGGCTGCACGGGCTTTATATACGCCATTTCGGTGGCCGCCCAGTTCATAAACTCGGGAATGTACGGCAAGGTCCTGGTAATCGGTGCCGAAACCCTTTCCAGGATAGTGGATTGGGGGGACAGGAACACCTGTGTGCTTTTCGGGGACGGAGCGGGGGCCGTGGTGGTGGGGCGGGTGCCCCGGGGCTACGGAATATTGCACACTAAATTGGGGGCGGACGGGACCGGAGGACCCTTTCTGTGCGTGCCGGCAGGCGGGTCAAGGCTTCCGGCCAGCAGGGAAACGGTGGACAAAAGGCTGCACTTTGTGCGCATGAACGGGCGCGAGGTGTTCAAGTTCGCCGTCAGGACCTGTGGCGACGGGTCCCTGGAAGCATTGGAGGAGGCCGGTCTTTCGGTGGAGGATGTGGATTTCCTGATTCCCCACCAGGCCAATATAAGAATTATAGAAGCGGCTGCAAGAAGGCTGGATCTGCCCATGGACAGGGTTCTGGTCAATGTGGACCGCTACGGCAACACCTCCACCGCGTCAATACCCCTGGCCCTGCAGGAGGCGCTGATTCAGGGAAGGATTGATGACGGGGACAATATCGTTATGACCGGCTTCGGGGCGGGGCTGACCTGGGCCGTGGCCGTAATGAGGTGGTATGACTACCGGAAGGAGACTGGCGGCTGAATTTGTCTTGTCAGAACCTCAGGACCCGGAACCTTTCATCTTTCACCAGGGAGAGGGGGAACATCGTTATTATTCATACAGTTTTATGCGATCTTTTGAAAATCAAATACCCCATACTGCAGGGGGGAATGGCCTGGGTTTCCACAGCGGAGCTGGCGGCCGCAGTGAGCGAGGCCGGCGGCCTGGGGATCATCGGCTCGGGCCAGGCACCCGGACAATGGGTGAGGGAACAGGTGAGAAAGGCAAAGGAACTTACGGGCAAGCCCTTCGGGGTTAATGTGATGCTGCTGTCCCCCTTTGTGGACGAGGTGATGGAGGTGATCCGGGAGGAGAAGGTGGCGGTGGTTACCACCGGTGCCGGCAATCCGGGCAAATACGTGCCTTCCCTGCAGGAGGCGGGCATCCGGGTGATCCCGGTGGTGGCGTCGGTGGCCCTGGCCAAAAGACTGGCGCGATCCGGGGTGGACGCCCTGATTGCCGAGGGCATGGAAAGCGGCGGGCATATAGGGGAGTTGACCACCATGGCCTTGGTTCCCCAGATTGCCGACGCCGTGAATTTACCGGTCATTGCCGCCGGAGGCGTGTACGACGGCAGGGGCCTGGCCGCCGCTTTGGCCCTGGGGGCCGTGGGAGTGCAGATGGGCACCCGGTTTATGTGCGCCAGGGAGTGTACTATAAATGATCGGGTCAAGGAAATGGTGATCAAATCCAGGGACCGGAGCACCGTGGTCACCGGCAGGAGCACCGGGCATCCGGTAAGGGTTCTGGAGAACAAGCTGGCCAGGAAGTTTATGGAAATGGAAGCCAGGTGCCTGCCCCCGGAGGAAATAATGAAAATTGGGGTGGGCAGTCTTAAGGCGGCTATGGTGGACGGTGACGTGGAAATGGGGTCGGTCATGGCCGGACAGGTTTCCGCCCTGGTGGACAAGGTCCAGCCGGCGGCGGAGATTATCGGGGAGGTAATGGCCGGGGCACATGAAGTGATAATGGGGATGGGAAGGATGGCGGGTGCCCGTTGACATGAAAAAAAAGGCTTTTGTTTTTCCCGGCCAGGGCTCCCAGCGGGTGGGCATGGGCCGGGACATATACCGGAACCGTTCCGCCGCCAGGGACGTGTTTGACAGGGCCGGAAGGGCCCTGGGCATGGTTGTGGCTTCCCTCTGCTTTGAGGGGCCCGGGGAGGATTTAAAGGAAACCGCCAACGCCCAGCCGGCTATATTGACGGTAAGTTTGGCCTTCCTGGCCCTGTTGGGGGAGAGAGGGGGCTCAAGCCGGATATGGTGGCCGGGCACAGCCTGGGGGAGTATACCGCCCTGGTGGCCGCCGGGTCTTTGGACTTCGAGGATGCCGTAAGGCTGGTCAGGCTCAGGGGGCGGTTTATGCAGGAGGCGGTGCCCTCCGGGGGGGGGGGAATGGTGGCCGTCATGGGGCTGGAGGCTGAAGCCGTAAAGGATGTCTGCACAGAGGCGGCCCGGCCCCCGGGGGTGGTGGAGGCGGTGAATCTGAACTGCCCCGGACAGGTGGTGATCGCCGGAGACAGCAGCTCCCTGGAGAGGGCGGTGGCGCTGCTTAAAGAGAAAGGGGCCCGCAGGTGCATGCCTCTCCCGGTAAGCGCTCCGTTTCACTCGTCCCTGATGAGGCCGGCCGGGGACAGGCTGGCGGGCCACTTGGCTTCTGTGGAGGTGAAAGACCCGGTGATGCCGGTGCTGTCCAATGTTACGGCGGGCTATCACGGTACGGGCCGGGAAATAAAGGATCTGCTGATCAGGCAGGTGTACAGTACTGTCCGCTGGGAGGAATGTGTCCGCAGGATGGTGGAGGATGGAGTGCGGCTGTTTATCGAGGTGGGACCCGGCAGGGTGTTGGCCGGCCTGATCAAAAAAATAGACGGGAATGTGGATGTGCTCAATGTGGAGGATGAGGAGTCCCTGGAAAAAGTTTTGCCGGAATTCCGGGGGAAGATGTAAAACCCATTGCTACTTACGGGAGGCTTCGCTAAAATGAATCTTAATGGCAGGGCGGCAATAGTGACCGGGTCTTCCAGGGGCATTGGGCGCGCCATAGCCCTGGCCCTGGCCCGGGAAGGGGCGGACTTGCTGGTGAATTATTCCGGACGGGAGGCGGAAGCCGGGGCCGTGGCCGGGGAGATCAGGTCCGCGGGGCGCAGGGCGGTCACCTTCAGGGCCGATGTCTCGGATCCCGGCGGGGCCGCCGCGATGGTGGCCGCCGCCCTGGAGAACTTCGGGCGCTTGGATATACTGGTGAATAACGCCGGCATAGCAAAGGACAACCTGATTCCCAGGATCAGGGAAGAGGACTGGGACGCTGTGCTATCGGTAAATCTCAAGGGCGCCTTCAACTGCATCAAGTCCGCCATACGGCCCATGCTGAAGGCCAGATGGGGCAGGATAATCAATGTCACCTCCGTGGTGGGGGTGACGGGCAACGCCGGGCAGGCCAACTATGCCGCCAGCAAGGCGGGGCTGATCGGCCTGACCAAGTCGGCCGCGCTGGAGTACGCGTCCCGCAACATAACCGTGAATGCCGTGGCTCCGGGACTGATTGCCACGGAGATGACCGCCGCCCTGCCGGAGGAGTCCAGGAAAAAAATGCTGGCGGATATACCCATGGCAAGGGCGGGGACGCCGGAGGAGGTGGCCGCGCTGGTTGTTTTTCTGGCCGGGGAGCCGGCCTCGTACATCACCGGCCAGGTTATAATGGTGGATGGCGGCCTGGCCGGGTGATTTTGAAGGAGTTCCGGAAGGGGGTGAGAAATCGTGGCCATTTTCGAAAAGGTAAGGTCGATAATCTCGGAGCAGCTGGGAGTCGAAGAGGCTGACATAACAATTGACTCCTCCTTTATCGAGGATCTGGGCGCCGATTCACTGGATATTGTCGAGCTGGTGATGGCTCTGGAAGAAGAATTCGATATAGTCATCCCGGACGAGGATGCGGAGAAAATTCGCACTGTCGGCGAGGCAGTTAACTATATCAAGGAGCGTCAGTAAAGTTGAAAAGTCCCGCCACAAGCGGGGCTTTTTTGGAATGATCATGGCTTGTGGCGTGGAGGTGTTTTTTTGGAACCCAGAGTAGTGGTTACGGGTATGAGCGTTGTTTCGCCAGTTGGTACGGGCCTTGATGTGTTCTGGTCCAACCTTGTGGCGGGCAACTCCGGTGTCGCCCCCATCACCAGGTTTGATGCCGAGGGTTACAGCACAAAGATTGGGGCTGAAGTAAAGGACTTTGTTCCCGAGAATTATATTGAAAAAAAAGAAGCCCGGCGTATGGACAGGTTTACCCAGTTCGCCATGGCGGCGGCGGGAATGGCTTTGGAGGACGCTTCCATTGACCTGAACGCGGTGGACAGGGACCGGGTGGGTGTGATACTGGGGTCCGGGATAGGCGGGCTGGAAACCCTGGAGGAGCAGCATAAAATACTGCTCAGCAGGGGTCCGGGGAGGGTCAGCCCATTTTTCATCCCCATGATGATCGCCAACATGGGTCCGGCCCAGGTGGCCATCGCCCACGGGCTCAGGGGCTGCAACCTGATTACCACCAGCGCCTGCGCGTCCGGCAACAACGCCATCGGGGACGCTTTCCGCCTTTTGCAAAGGGGGCGGGCGGATATTATCATTTGCGGCGGCGCCGAAGCCCCCATAACCCCCATGGCAATGGCCGGCTTCTGCTCTATGAAGGCCATGTCCACCCGGAATGAGGACCCGGCGGGGGCCAGCCGGCCCTTCGATGCAGCCAGGGACGGGTTCGTAATAGGCGAGGGGGCGGGTTTTTTGATTCTGGAAACCCTTGATCACGCAAAACGCCGGGAAGCCCGGATATACGGCGAAGTGGCGGGCTACGGCGTCAGCTGCGACGCTTATCACATCACCGCTCCGGATCCGGAGGGCAGGGGTGCCGCAATGTCGATGGAACAGGCCTTGGGTGACGCCGGCATGGCGCCGGAGGAGGTGGACTATATAAATGCCCACGGAACAGCCACCCCGCTGGGTGACAGGCTTGAAACCATGGCCATAAAACGTGTGTTTGGAAAACATGCTTACAGCTTGGCGGTGGGCTCCACTAAGTCCATGACCGGCCATCTGCTGGGGGCCGCCGGGGGACTGGAGGCCGTGGTTTGCCTGTTGGCCATCGACGAAGGAGTGATCCCCCCCACCATCAATTTGACCCATCCCGACCCGGAATGCGATCTGGATTATGTTCCCAACCGTGCCAGGAAGGCCGGCATAGGCGTAGCCCTGTCAAATTCCTTCGGCTTTGGGGGACACAATGTGACATTGATTTTTAGGAAATATACTGAATGAGGTTTGGGTGTGCGTGATGACCGGCCTGGATAATTTTAATAATTTACGCGAAAAAATCGGACTGAAGTGGAATAATGAGGATTTTTTGCACATGGCCCTCACCCATGGTTCCTATGCCTATGAAAAAAAAGAAATATCCTACAATAACCAGAGGCTGGAGTTTTTGGGTGACGCCGTGCTGGAGCTCGTTGTCAGCGAATATCTGTACAAAACGTGCTCCACCGGAACCGAAGGGGAACTGACCAAATACAGGGCCTCCATTGTGTGCGAGACATCCCTGGCCAGGGTGGCCAGGGAACTGGGACTGGGGACCGTCCTTTACATGGGCAGGGGAGAGGAAAGGTCCGGGGGAAGGGGCCGCCCCTCAATTCTGGCTGATGCCTTTGAGGCTCTGCTGGGCGCCATATACATGGATAACGGTCTTGAGGCGGCCCGGGAATTCGCCCTGGACCGGCTCAAGACCGTTATCGGGGATGTGCTGGAGGGCCGTGTGGACAGGGATTACAAAACCGATCTGCAGGAGATATTACAAAAGAAATCCGGCTGTCCGGTGAACTATGTGATACTCAAAGAGGAAGGTCCCGCCCACGATAAGTATTTTACCGCCGGTGTGGTTTTCATGGGCAGGCAGATGGGTACCGGGACGGGGCACTCCAAAAAGGAAGCCGAGCAGCAGGCCGCCCGGAACGCCCTGGGAAACCTGGAGGAGTGGGGTCGGGAGCAAGTATGATCTGTGTTTTGCGGTTATATTGACAGACGGCGGAGGTTGTTTTGCAGTATGGGTATTTTCAGCAGGCTCAAGGAGTCTCTCAGCAAAACCAGGCAGGGTTTCGTGGAAAGAATAGACAGCCTGATAGCCGGCAGGAAGGTTATTGACCGGGAGCTTTATGATGAATTGGAGGAAATATTGATTCAGTCCGATGTGGGGGCCGACGCGGCTTTGCAGCTGGTGGAGGATTTGCGCCGGCTGGCGCGGGAGAGGAGGACCGGGGACCCGGCCGACTTGAAGCCTATGCTGAAGGAACTGATCCGGGGTATAATGGGACAGAATCCGGTCCCCCGGGCCGTGGCCGGAAATCCCGCGATAATACTGGTGGTGGGAGTCAACGGAGTGGGAAAGACCACCACCATAGGCAAGCTGGCGTACAACTTCGGGCGGGAGGGTAAAAAGGTGGTGCTTGCGGCGGGAGACACCTTCAGGGCCGCCGCCATCGATCAGCTGGAAATATGGGGCCGGAGGGCCGGGGCCGGTGTAATCAAGCACAGGGAGGGGGCCGACCCGGCGGCGGTGGTTTATGACGCCCTCCAGGCCGCCAGGGCCAGGAACGCGGATGTGGTGGTGGTGGATACCGCCGGCAGGCTGCATACTAAAAACAACTTGATGGAAGAGCTGAAAAAAATCGGCCGGGTCATTTCCAGGGAAAGTCCCGGCGCTCCCCACGAGGTGCTGCTGGTGCTGGACGCCACCACGGGCCAAAACGCCATCAACCAGGCCAGGGTTTTCGGAGAGGCCACGGGGGTTACCGGCATAGTGCTGACCAAGCTTGACGGGACGGCCAAGGGCGGGGTGGTTATAGGCATCAGGCGGTCCATGGACATTCCTGTGAAATTCATCGGTATCGGCGAGGGCATTGAGGATCTCCGCCCCTTTGACGCCGATGAATTTGTGGAGGCCCTTTTTGCCTGATTATATTCAAAAGTAAAAGTTATAGCGGGGGGATTGGTCATGTCTGCGAAGGTAGCCATTATAGGCGGGACGGGGGTATACGACCCCCGGATGCTGTCCGGCGCCAGGGAGGAAAGGATTGACACTCCCTACGGGCCGGCAAAGGTGATTATCGGAGAGTACCGCGGCATTGAGGCGGCCTTCATGGCTAGGCACGGGGCCGATCACTCGGTTCCGCCGCACTTGGTGGATTACCGGAGAAATATTGCCGGTCTCAAGGCCCTGGGGGTCAAAAACATTTTCGCCACCGCCGCCGTGGGTTCACTGAATCTTGACATGAGGCCCGGACAGTTTGTTTTTATAGATCAGTTCCTTGATTTCACCAAAGGAAGGCCCTCCACCTTCGTGGAGGAGGGTGTGGTGCACCTGGACATGACAGATCCGTATTGCCCGAGGCTGAGGAGCCTTCTGGCCGGCGCTGCGGAAAAGCTGGGCTGGGAATTCCACGGCGGGGGCACTTACGTTTGCACCGAGGGGCCAAGATTTGAAACGATGGCGGAGATTAAGATGTTTAAACACATGGGGGGGGATCTGGTGGGTATGACCAGCGTCCCTGAAGTTGTACTGGCCAGGGAGGCCGGGATATGTTACGCCACCATCGCCATGGTGACCAACTTCGCGGCCGGAATTTCACCCAGCAAGCTGTCGCACCAGGAAGTGGTGGACATGATGGCGGAGAATGCGGAAAAAATGAGGGAACTGATCATGCGGGCGCTTTCGGACGCCGGTGTGGAGCAGGACTGCCCCTGCCGGCAGTAAGGGAATTGTTGCGCCGTGAACATGGCAGGGTGGTTTTCCGGGCAGACAAGAATGACCTGGAGGGATTGATTTGGAAACCATGCGCTGGGAGGGCGGAGAATTTTTAATTCTGGATCAGACCAAGCTGCCCGGATGTATTGAATACATCCGCTGCCGGGATTACCCGGAGGTGGCCGAGGCCATCAGGAGTCTTTCGGTGAGGGGAGCCCCGGCCATCGGGGCCGCCGCGGCCTTCGGGCTGGCGCTGGGGGCCGGGAATTTAAAAGAAAAGGATTCACGGGAGTTTCTGGCTGAAGTGGAAAAAATAGCCGCCATACTGTCCTCCACCCGCCCCACGGCGGTAAATCTGGACTGGGCCCTGGAAAGGGTGATTTCGAGGCTGAAGGAGTCTGTGCCGGGGGATCCCGGTGAACTGACGGGGCTGATGATGCGTGAGGCTGAAAGCATTTACCGGGAGGATCTGGAAGGAAACAGGAGGATGGGTGGGTTCGGGCTGGAGCTGATACCCGCAGAAGCCAGGATCCTCACCCACTGCAACGCCGGTTCCCTGGCCACCGCCGGGTACGGCACCGCCCTGGGAGTTATCAGGGCCGCCCACGGGGCTGGTAAAAAGGTCAGCGTTTATGCCGGTGAAACCAGGCCCCTTCTTCAGGGGGCCAGGCTCACCGCCTGGGAAATGGTCCGGGAGGGTATACCGGTGACGCTGATTACCGACGGCATGGCGGGGTATCTCATGTCCCTGGGCAAAGTGGATCTGGTGGTGGTGGGGGCCGACCGCGTCGCCTCCAACGGGGATGTGGCTAATAAGATAGGTACGTACGGGCTGGCGGTGCTGGCCAGGTATCACGGCATCCCCTTTTACGTGGCGGCTCCTCTTTCCACTGTGGACATGAGGCTGGAATCCGGCTCCGGGATAACCATAGAAGAGAGAAATCCCGAAGAAGTGACCGGCTTCGGCGGGCTAAGGGTGGCCCCGGAGGGGGCGGGGGTATGGAATCCCGCCTTTGACGTCACTCCCGCCGGTCTGGTGAGCGCCATTATCACCGACAGGGGAGTGGCCTGGCCGCCCTATGGAAAGTCCCTGGGAGAGCTGTTCAATTCCTTATGAGCTGAAGGGGAAAACAATGAAGGACTGCATAATCAGAGACATCGCGCTGGCCCCGGCGGGTCGGCTGAAAATCGACTGGGCCGGGTCCCGTATGCCGGTGCTCAATGTGGTCAGGGAAGAATTCGAGAGGGACAGGCCCTTTGCGGGGGTCAGGGTGGCCATGAGCATCCATCTGGAGGCCAAGACGGCCTATCTGGCTCTGGTCATGAGGGCGGGAGGGGCGGAGGTGGCCGTCACCGGGTCAAATCCCCTCTCCACCCAGGACGATGTGGCCGCCGCCCTGGCCTCGGAGGGGATAAATGTGTATTCCTGGTATGACGCCAGTCCCCGGGAATACAGCCGGCACCTGGAAGCCACCCTGGAAACGAAGCCAGGGTTAATCATCGATGATGGCGGCGATCTGGCGCACATGCTGCACACAGAAAGAAGGGATCTGGCGGTGGGGGTCACCGGCGGGTGTGAGGAAACCACCACCGGGGTACAAAGGCTCAGGGCCATGGAAAAGGCCGGCAGATTGCTGTTTCCCATGATGGCTGTGAACGACGCGCTGTGCAAGTATCTTTTCGACAACCGGTACGGTACGGGGGAATCGGTGTGGTCCGGCATTATGCGCACCACCAACCTGATAGTGGCGGGTAAAAACGTGGTGGTTTTGGGATACGGCTGGTGCGGCCGGGGAGTGGCAATGAAGGCCAGGGGACTGGGAGCCAGGGTAGTGGTCTGCGAGGTGGACCCGGTGCGGGCCATAGAGGCATACATGGACGGACATCAGGTTATGCGCAGCGACGACGCGGCGGCGGTGGGAGACATATTCATCACTGTCACCGGCTGCAAGGACATACTGCGGGGGGAACACTACCGGCGCATGAAGGACGGCGCCATATTGGCCAATGCGGGACATTTCGACGTGGAAATCAGCGGGCCGGATCTGGCGGCCGCCGCCACCGGGCGGAGGACCGTCAGAAAGGATATAGAGGAGTTCGCCATGCCGGACGGCAGGAAGCTGTACCTGCTGGCCGGCGGGAGACTGGTCAACCTGGCGGCCGGGGATGGACACCCGGTGGAGATAATGGACATGTCCTTCGCCCTGCAGGCCCTGTGCGCCCGGCACATGCTGGAGAAAGCGGATACTCTGGAAAAAAGGGTTTACGATGTGCCCCCGGAAATTGATAAAAGGGTGGCCTGGCTGAAGCTCAGCACCCTGGGAATAGACATCGACAGCCTGACGCCGGAACAGTATGAGTATATGCGCGGCTGGAACCAGGGCTAGGAGAGTGTTGTAAAACTCATTTATGCGATATCAGGCGGTTATAGAGACGGGAGGCTTTGTTTTGGGTAAAATATTGATTAAAGGCGCCACCGTGGTGACCATGGAAAACCATGATGCAGTGATTCCCAACGGGGAAATTGCCGTGGACGGGTCGTGGATAGTAAGTGTCGGGCCGTCCGGCTCGGCCCCGGCAGGATTTGTGCCGGACAAAACCCTGGAGGGCAAAGACATGCTGGCGCTGCCCGGGTTTGTGAACAGCCACACCCACGCCGCCATGACCATCCTGCGCAGCTATGCCGACGACCTGCCGCTTATGAACTGGCTCAAGGAAAAGATCTGGCCGCTGGAGGCGAAGCTGGAAGAGGAGGATGTATACTGGGCCACACTGCTTTGCTGTCTGGAAATGATCCGGTCGGGCACCACCACCTTCGCCGATATGTATTTTTACATGCACCGGGTGGCGGAGGCGGTGGAGAAGTCGGGCATGCGGGCCGACCTTTCCCGGGGTATGATTGGGGTCGGGCCCGAGGCGGAGACGGCCATGGATTACAGCCGGGAGTTCGTCTCCAGGTGGCACGGCGGGGCCGGCGGGAGGATTTCGGTAAGGCTGGGGCCCCACGCCCCGTACACCTGCCCGCCGGATTACCTGAAAAGGGTCATCGGTTTGGCCGGGGAACTCAACGTGGGCATTCACATACATCTGGCTGAAACCCTCGCGGAAGTGGAGGAAATATCAAAAAAGCACGGCATGTCCCCCATCAGGCTGGCGGACAGCCTGGGACTGTTCGAGCTGCCGGTGCTGGCGGCCCACTGTGTGCACCTGGACGGCGGGGATATTGAAATACTGACGAAAAAGAAGGTGGGGGTGGCCCACAACCCCGAGAGCAATATGAAACTGGCCAGCGGGGTGGCCCCGGTCACCGCCATGATTGAAGCCGGTGTCATGGTGGGGCTGGGGACCGACGGGGCGGCCAGTAACAACAATCTGGACATACTGGAGGAAATGCGCAGCGCCGCACTGTTGCAAAAGGTGACCACCATGAACCCCCTGGCCCTGCCCTCCTTCCAGGCCCTGCGGATGGCCACCGCAGGCGGCGCCGCCGCCCTGGGCAGGGGCGGGGAGATAGGCGTAATCAGCCCGGGCCGCAAGGCCGACATAATACTGATGGACACCAGAAAGCCCCATTTTTACCCCAGGCACGACTGGATGGCCCACGTGGTTTACGCCGCCCAGTCTTCGGACGTGGACACCGTGATAATAGACGGGCGGGTGGTGATGGAGGGGCGCAGGGTGCTGACCATAGACGAGGAAGAGGTATACGGCCAGGTGCAGTTCCGGGCGGAGCGGCTGACAGGCAAGAAGTGAGATAAAGGGGGCGGCTTTTACGGCCACTGTGATATTGGCCAGGGGCAGGCAGGACAGGGTGGCCCGGGGGCACCCCTGGGTTTACGGCACCGAAGTTCAGAATATCGAGGGCGGATTCACCCCCGGGGACGTCGTAGAGGTTGCCGACAGCCGGGGGAAGTTCCTGGGCCGGGGCTATATCAACCCGGCCTCAAAGATACTGGTAAGGATATTGACCCGGAACCGGGGAGAGGAAATAAACAGGGACTTTTTCCGCCGGAGGATTGAAACGGCCTGGCTTTACCGGAGGATGGCGGTCAAAAACACCAACGCCTGCCGGGTGGTTTTCGCCGAGGCAGATTTTCTGCCGGCCCTGATAGTGGACAAGTTCGGCGACTGCCTGGTGGTGCAGACCCTGGCCCTGGGTATGGATCTGCGCATGGAAACCATCACCGGTATTCTGGAGGAGCTGTTCCGCCCGGCCGGGATCTACGAACGCAACGACGTCCGGGTGAGGGAACTGGAAGGCCTGCCGCTTAAAGCCGGATTTATCGGCAGGGAATTCAATCCGGTGTTGGAAATAGTTGAAAACGGACTGGCCTTTGAGGTGAATTTGGCCGGCGGGCAAAAGACCGGCTATTTCCTGGACCAGAGGGAAAACAGGAAGGCACTGGAGGACCTGTGTTCCGGGGCCAGGGTGCTGGACTGCTTTTGTCACACCGGCGCCTTTTCGGTGTACGCCGCCCGGTTCGGCGCCAGGGAGGTGCTGGGGGTGGACATTTCCGGCCCGGCCCTGGAGGTGGCTGTCAGGAACGCCGCCCGGAACGGCTTTGCCGGTGTGTGCAATTTCCGGGAAGGAAATGGCTTTGATGAACTCAGGGCGATGGACCGGGCCGGGGAGAAGTTCGACCTGGTCATATTGGACCCGCCGGCCTTCACCAAATCCAGGCAAGCTTTGGAAGGCGCCGTCAGGGGGTACAGGGAGATAAACTTGAGGGCCTTTAAAATACTGCAGCCGGGGGGATTCCTGGTTACGTGCACCTGCTCCTACCACATGGGTGAGGATCTTTTTCTGGAGGTAATCAACAGCGCCGCCCTGGACGCCGGAAGGCCCGTGCGGCTGGTGGAGGTCCGGCGCCAGGCCCGGGACCACCCCATGCTGCCGGCCTCTCCGGAGACCTATTACCTCAAGTGTTTGATACTGCAGGCGCTGTAATTCAGCCCCATGGACCGGGCGATACACAGTATCCGGCAGCTGTGCTGCAGGCTGGCGGTCAATTTATAGGCCTCCTCCAGGGTTTGCCCGGCGGCGAAACTGCCGTGGGCCCTGACCACGGCGGCCCGGAATTTTCTCAGCGCTCCGGGCAGAGTATCTTCCAATTCCCTTGAGGCTATGGTCTGAAGGGGGGTCAGCACCGGCACCCTGGGCAGCAGGTGCAGTCCCTCGGCGTCAGCCGGCACAATTTCCTCCAGCAGCAGTGACAGTGCCACGGCGTGGGGGGGGTGGGCGTGAACCACCGCCAGGGCGGAGGTGCTCAGATAAACGGCCCGGTGCACCCCTATTTCCGTGGATGCCAGCGGAGTATTGGGGTCATCCTCTTCAATCCCCGTTTCAATCAGGTCCGGCCCCTCCAGATGGGCCAGCATGGAACCCCGCCGGGTGATTAGAATTCTGTCTCCCCGGCGCACACTCAGGTTTCCGCTGTGGGAGTTGTTAATGCCGGCGGCGAAAAGATCCCGGCCCACCTGTTGAAAGATTTTCAGCATTATCCTTCCTCCGGCTGGATTTTCCTTTTATTTTACAACAAAATATCCGGGCCGCAAGGAGTATGCGGTAAAATCCCCCGGACTTTTTTCAGTAGTCCAAGGCTGCAAATAACTGTTGATCCCTTTAAAATTCAGTGATAATATTTATAAAATTGAAAGCTGAGACTGAGAGAGCTGAGTTGAGACGAGCGACGGCGAGACGACTCGGAGATTTTGGGGTGAGGACCGGTTTAATCTGGTCTTTTTGTTTTTTTATAAGCAATCTTCATAACTTTTGCCGGCGCCGCCGCGGGGCGGGTGGTCAAAATTCTGTAAAGAGGTGAGCTGGAATGATTCTGATGATCGACAATTACGACTCCTTTGTGTACAACCTGGCACAGTACTTGAGGGAAATGGGCCGCGAGGTGATGGTGCGCCGCAACGACGCCATAACCCCGGACCAGGTGGAAAGGCTGGGGCCGGACAGTATTATTATTTCACCCGGCCCCTGCACGCCGGAAGAAGCCGGGGTCTCGCTGGAACTGGTGGGGAGATTTGCCGGCAGTATTCCCATACTGGGGGTGTGCCTGGGGCACCAGGCCATCGGGCAGGCCTTCGGGGGCAGGGTGGTCAGGGCCGGGCGGCCCATGCACGGGAAAACTTCCTTCATCAGGCACGACGGCCGGGGGGTTTTCACCGGGCTGCCCCAAGGGCTGGCGGCGGGCAGGTATCATTCCCTGCTGGTCAGCCCGGAAGGTCTGCCGGACTGTCTGGAGGTCACAGCCCTTACCGATCAGGGAGAAATTATGGGACTGAGGCACCGGGAATATTACGTCGAGGGGGTCCAGTTCCACCCGGAGTCCATACTGACCCCGCACGGAAAGGCAATGCTGGCCAATTTTCTGAATATGGGGGAAGTATTCAGTGAAGCCGTTTCTGCTTAAAAAAACAGGCGCCGGCCCGGATGCGGTTTCCCTTTTCGGTGGGATGGCGGACCTGCCCGGAGGCATACTCCTGGAAAGCGGAATGATTG
>JBBIMW010000002.1:0-36311 GCA_037444185.1 Peptococcaceae bacterium
CCTCGGCCGTGGGGCACCCGTCCAGCACATCGGTGCGCATTCCCACATTTCTTTGGGGCACTCCCCGGTAACAGCCGGCGATCTCAGACCTTTCATCCACCAGCCCCACTGTTTGTCCCGGCAGACCCAGATCCGGCAGGCCGTCGCTGATCATCCGCACGGCATCCCGCAATACCGTGGTTTTTCCGCAGCGGGGGGGCGAGAATATCATGGTATGGTAAATGGTTCTTTTTTCCCGGTCGATAATACCCGGCATCAAAGGCCCTGCAGCGCCCGGAACCTCCCTGGAAACCCTGATGTTGATGCCGGTGATGTATTTTAGTGTCTTCACCCTCCCGCCTTCCAGCACCGCCTTGCCGGCAATGCCCACCCGGTGCCCCCCGGCGATGGTGATAAAGCCGTTTTTTATCTCTTCCTCCAGAGCGTATATGGAGGAACCGCTGACCAGGTGCAGGCACCTGTCCACATCTTCGTTCGTTACCCGGTAGGCTTTGTTGCAATCAAGGGATACCGATCCGTTTTCTGCCAGCATCACGTCTTTACTGTCCAGGCCCAGCATCAGGGGCCTTTGGGACCTGATCCTGACTTCCTCCAGGCGATCCAGTATTTCCCGGCTGGCCCCGGATATTATTCTCCGGATGTTGGCTGGGAGCACCGCCATTACATCGGGCCAGTATTTTTCTCCGCCGGCGGGACCGGATGTACTGGCGCACTTTAAGGTATTCATGCCGATTCCTCCCTAAGCTATCTATATTTAAGCGGCTGGTAATTTATGACTTTTGTTGCCCTCCTGCCGGGTGGACGGAACTCAGAATAAAAAAGCCGCCCTGCGGGCGGCTGGAATGCAGCATAAGCCTATGCCATTTCGTAGGGCCACGCCTGCAGGCCGCCCTCTACATACTTGATGTCCTTGAAGCCGGCCCCGTGCAGTATTCTCAGCGCTTCGTAGCTCCTCAGCCCCATGGCGCAGATCAGTACGATTTCCTTGTCTTTAGGCACATCGTTTATACGGTCCCTGATATCGCCCAAGGTCACCAGCATCACCCGGCCGTCCTCGATGTGTTTTGCCCCGAACTGCTGGGCCGTTCTGACGTCCACAATGGCGAAGTCTTCGCCCCGGTCCATTTTTGCCTTCAGCTCCCCGGCGGAGATGGACGGCGCTATTTTTTCGATTTTGTTGCGGACTATGTTGGAGGTGTGGTGGGCCAGGTCAATGGGCGTAGAAAACGGGGGGGCGTAGCCGAGGTCCACGTCGGCCAGGTCGTCCACCGTGGCCCCGAAGTTTATGGCGGTGGCCGTCACGTCAATTCTCTTGACCACGTCTCCCGGCCCTATTGCCTGGGCACCCAAAATCTTTCTGCTGTCCTCCTCGACGATCATCTTCATCAGTACCAGTCCGTGGGCCGGATGATAATGGGTGCGGTCGTGGGAGGAGTTTACCGCGGTCACCACTTTATAGCCCAGATCTTCGGCCTGCTGTTGCCCCAGGCCGGTTCTCCCCACATTCCAATTTAAAACCTGCAGCACCGCCGTTCCCAACACACCCTTGAACACACTCCTGCGGCCCGTCACGTTGTCTCCCGCCACCCGGCCCTGCCTGTTGGCGGTGGAGGCCAGGGGTATGTACACTTTTTTGCCCGATACCAAGTGCAGGTTTTCTACGCAGTCTCCGACGGCGTAAATGTCCGGGTCGCTGGTTTGCAGGTGCCTGTCCACTTCTATGGCGCCGGTGACGCCTATGGCCAGTCCCGACTTTCTGGCCAGCTCCACATTGGGGCGCACACCCACGGCCACAATAACCATTCCGGCGTCCAGTCTCTCCCGGTCTGTAACCACCCCGGTGACATTGCCCTTTTCGTCCCCTTCAATTTTTAAAACCTTCTGCCCCAGCCGGAATTCAAGCCCCTGATCTTCCAGCCGGGCCGCCAGCACCGCCGCCAGGTCACTGTCCAGCACACCCGGCAATATCTGATCTTTCAGTTCCACCACGGTGGCGAATACATTTTTTTCCCGCAGTGCGTCCGCCGCCTCCATGCCGATTAGCCCGGCCCCTATGATTACCGCTTCACTTGCGTTTTCTATGCTTTCTTTGATCCCCCTGGCGTCCTCAGGGTGGTTCAGGCGGAAGACCCCTTTCAGGCCGATGCCCTCAATGGGTGGTATCAACGGGCTGGATCCGGTGGCTATGACCAGTTTTTCGTAAGGAATGATGAATTCTTCCCCGGTGTTCAGGTTTTTGCCAATGACCTCCTTTTTTTTCCGGTCTATTTCCAGCGCCTCGTGACCGGTCAAAACCCTGACTCCCTTTTCCCTCCGGAAATAATTCTCGTCCCTCGTCACGCCGTACGCCGTGGTAAAAAGCTGCCCGAACTCCCTTACCGAACCGGCCAGGTAGAAGGGCATACCGCATCCTGCGTAGGAGATGTATTTGTCCCTTTCAATTATTGTTATGTCCGCGCCGGGATCCAGGCGGCGGGCCCTGGCGGCCGTTTTAGGCCCGGCGGCCACTCCTCCGATAATCACTATCCTGGTGGCACTCATAATCACCCCTCCTCGGTATTGCAGCAATTGAATATTGGGGTTATTGTAATGCCGCCCGGAATATAAGTCAATAAGAGGGGTGGAGTTTTAAGGGCCGGCCGGCTCAAAATTCCACCCCTGATTTCAGAACCATGGGAAAAGTCCCCTTACAGAACATCGTCATTCACAGCACGGGCAGCGCTCCTGCCGGTGATTTGCTCCGGTTCGTCTGCGGCCTGATAGGTGTCGTCGTTTATGAACACCACCTCATCGCAGTTGGGACAGGTCACCTCAACCACATCGTCGTCTTCCACCACTTCCGGTTCAAAGCACACCACTTCTCCGCAGCGGGGACAGCCCACCTCGTAATATTCCCCTCTTTCAGCAGTGGACTTTTCCGCATCGTCTCCGTAAATATTCTCTTCCAGCCGGAACAGGTCCTCGTCCATGCTCTCCAGGTAGTCTTCAATCTGATCCTGGGCTTCTTCCAGTTCATCGAAGGACTGGGCGAACTGGTCAAGGACTTCTATAATGCCGTTAAGTATCCGTCCTTCTTTCGATTCAGACGAAATTTCCATTCCGGCGGACAGGCCTTGAAGGTACGCCACCCTGGACTTGAGATCCTTCAATTACAGCAACCCCCTTTTGAATTGGCCGATGTTATAGTATCTCTCGGCCGGGGGGCGTTTAAACAATATTGCCTGAAAAAGGGTCTGTATTCCGGGGCTGCGATCTTCGTCACGCCCGCTTTATGTAATGACCGGTCCTGGTGTCAATCTGCAAAATGTCTCCCACGTTGATAAAAAAGGGTACGTTCACCACGTAGCCGGTTTCCAGGGTGGCCGGCTTGGACCCGCCGCTGGCGGTGTCGCCCTTGATCCCCGGAGTGGTTTCCACCACCGCAAGCTCAACGTAATTGGGCAGGTCGACGCCCATGGGCCTGCCCTGATAGATAAGTATGTTCAGTATCATGTTTTCCTTCAGGTATTTCACTGCATCCCCCAGTTGTTCGGCGGTCAGGCCGGACTGGTCGTAAGTCTCCATATCCATAAAATTGTAAACCCCGCCGTCGTTGTACAGATATTGATATTCCCTGCGGTCTATCCTGGCCCGGGGAATTTTTTCGCCGGCGTTGAATGTTTTTTCCACCACCGCCCCCGTGCGGAGGTTTCTCAGTTTTGATCTGACGAAGGCAGCTCCTTTGCCCGGCTTTACATGCTGGAAATCCACCACCTGGAAGGCGTCTCCGTCAACCTCAATGGTCAGCCCCGTTCTGAAATCATTGGTTGAGATCAATATTTCATCCCCTTTCCCTTATATAAACATCCGGCTTTTTGTTATCCGCATACCAACAGCCGGTCCTTGGGCGAGGAGTTGAGCACCCGGCATCCTTTTTCCATAACCAGCACGGTGTCCTCTATCCTTACCCCTCCCAGGCCGGGCAGATAAATACCCGGTTCGACGGTGACCACCATGCCCTTTTTCAAAACCGTTTCATCCCTGGAGGACAGCCTGGGATTTTCGTGTATCTGTAGGCCCAGCCCATGACCGGTGCTGTGGCCGAAATTTTTGCCAAAACCGTATCCCTCGATCACCGCCCTGGCGGCGCCGTCCACTTCCGACGCCCTGACGCCTTCCCGGACAGCCATTATGCCGGCCAGCTGCGCTTCCAGAACTATTCTGTACACGTCCCCCATTTTCTTGTCGGCCCGGCCCACCGCCACCGTCCTTGTCATATCGGAACAGTAACTGTCCAAAATGGGGCCGAAGTCCATAATCACCATGTCGCCGGCGGACAGCCGCCGGTCCGAGGCCCGTCCGTGGGGCATGGCGGACCTGGGGCCGGATGCCACTATCAGAGGGAAGGCCACACCGGCGGCGCCTTCCCTCCTCATGAAAAATTCCAATTCCAGGGCCAGTTCACCCTCACTGACGCCTTCCCTCAACAGGGGGAGCACATGCTTGAAGGCCCTGTCGGATAAATCCGCCGCCCTGAAAATGCATTCTATCTCAGTTTCGTCTTTAATCCTCCGGAGCTCCTCAACACGCCCGTAAAGGGGAATCACGCCCTCGCCGAACTTTTCCCCCAGGGCGGTGAACTGCTGCTGAGTCAGATAATCCCCTTCGCAGCCCAACGTGCCGGCGCCGGTCTGTTCCATGACGCTTGCCAGTGTGTCCAGCACCGTTTCTTGCGCCAGCACCACCCGGCAGTGCGGGGACTGACACCTGGCCTGCTCTTCATACCGGAAATCGGTGATCAGGCAGGCTCCCGCCGGGGTGATCAAGACCGCGCCGCTGGTTCCGGTGAAGCCGGTCAGATAAAATCTGTTCTCCGGCCTGCTGACCAGCATGGCGTTCACCCCGCTGCCGGCAATCATATTCCGCAACTTGGCTATTCTGCCCTGAAAATGGCTCATGCCGCATTCCTCATTCTCCACCTTCAATCAGTATCCGGAGGATATTTTAACATAGTATCCGGCAATAAGGAATTATAAATCGCCAATCCCAGTCCACTATTGTCCGCTCAGAGCCATCCCGTCCACCAGCAGTGTCGGGGAACCCCTGCCGCCGAAGAAGGTCAGGTCGTTCCCCACCGCTTCTATTTTTTTCATCATGTCAATTATATTGCCGGCCAGGGCCACCCCCCGGACGGGGTATGCCAGGCGGCCCTTTTCTATCATCAGTCCGGAGACGCCCAAAGAAAAATCGCCGGAGATAGGGTTGGCGGTGTGCATTCCCAGCACTTCGGTGACATAAAAACCATTTTTCAGTCCGGTGATTATGTTTTCCGGGGTTGTGTCGCCATTCCCGATAAAGAAATTGGTGGCGCCCACCTCCGGCGTGGACTTGAAGGACCCCCGGGCGCCGTTTCCGGTGGACTGCACTCCATCCTTGGCGGCGGTGTATGTATTGTGGAGGAATCCCTCCAGTATGCCCCCCCCCACCAGTCTGGTCATTGAAGTGGGCACTCCTTCGCCGTCGAAGGGTGTGGAAGTGATGCCCCCCGGCATGGAACCGTCGTCGATAATGGTTACCCTGTCAGAAGCCACCTTCTGGCCCACTTTTCCGGCGAAAAGCGACCTTCCCTTTTGCACGGCCTCGGCCGTCAGGGCGGGGGCCAGCAGCCCCAGAAAGCCGGTGGCCACGTATGGCTCCAACACCACCGGCACCTTCTGGGACGGCACGGTTTTCGCCCCCAGCATTCTTACCGCCTTGAGAGCCGCCTCCCGGCCGGTGGCCCGCCCGTCCAGTCCGCCGTACTTGAGACTGTAGTTCATAGAGAATCCGGTCTGACTCTCCCCGCCCTGTACCGCCACCAGTGCTATGTAGATGCCGCAGTACGCCGCCCTGCAGCTCAGATCCACTCCCAGGCTGTTAATGAGCGTTATTTCGGTCTCAGCGTCGGTATACGAAGACCCCTCAATTATTTTCACCCTGGGGTCGCAACTCTTGGCAGTTTCCTCCATTGATCTGGCCAGCTGTATTTTTTCCTCCACCGGGGTTTCTACTATCCTGCGGTCGTAGAGGTCCAATTCGGGGTACCGTTTTGCAGGCCCGGGCAGTGCCCTGTAAGGGTCTTCGGCGGCGCTGGAGGTGTTGGCCACTGCCAGGTCCAGTATTTCGTTCAGTATTCCGGGATCCAGGTCCGATGTGTAGGCGAAGCCCACCCGGTTTCCCTTTAAAAGCCTCAGACCGAGGCCCCGTTCACCGGCCAGCTTGATGGTTTCCACATTGCCGTCCCGTACTTCTATGAAGAGCTCCCTGCTGTTGCTTAAATATACCTCAGCCATGTCGGCGCCCTTCCGCCTAGCCATGTCGATCAGCCCGTGGCCCAGGGATTTTATGTCCGTGCTGTTTATAGCCGCCACCTCCGGGAGAAAGTCAACAATCTTTGAACTTTATCATAAGTATTATTCCATATATGCATACCCATTCCTCCGGGGTAGGAAAGAAAAAACTGCTTTAAGTAAAGCAGTTTGGAGCAAGCTTTAGTGTACCTGGGAGCTGGTGGTGGTCAGGGCGAAAAGGTGTCTGGCCGACACGGGGGCCAATTCTTGAACCGCCGCCTCCATAATCAGGCTGGGGTCCAGGAGGGCGAGAATGGCCACCCTCTCCCCGGTTTTCTGGTTGGTATAAAAACCCAAGATACAGAATTGCATATCCTCTCCATATACTTTGCGGGTGACGATGTCACCTATTTTCATTATAATACCCCCAAGTTAGCAAACTGCCGGCCGGGGGATCCGCCCGGGCGGGTCCCTCCCTGTCTAAAAAATAACTCCCCGTTGTTTACACGGGCGCTGGATTGCGTAAACTTTTATAATTTAAAATATGCCCCCGCCGGCGCAGTTGTGTATATCAACCTTATTTCACCGCCGCCGGATGCCTGAATTTCCGCCAGGTTTTTATCCGCTGTCCCCCGGATGCTCCCCTGCATAATTTTGCTATTAATGTTCGATAATATAATATTATATTTAAGGGGGAATTTGCGTTGGATCTTTTGAACGGCTACAATAAAGACTGGGAGGGCTGGAAGAGATTTTTGTCCCAGGCGGTGGAGTTCGCCGAAGAACTGGGTGTGCCCAGGGACCGCATTACCATGCTGGCCCGGCAGGCGGGGGAAGTTCTGGCCGACAGCGTGCCTCCGGCCAATCCCGAGCAAAAGGTTTTAAAAGAGCTGTGGACCGTGTCCGACCAGCATGAAAAACAGGTGCTGGCAAACCTGATGACCAAACTCTGCTCAAGATAAAAAAGCCTCCCTAGACGGGCGGCTGGGGGCAGTAGTCTTCAGTATTCAGCAGTCAGAATTTGATGCATTCCTTTTTATAACTTAGGTACCGGTTACCTAAGTTATTTACGCTCCGTCATTGGCCTGGTAATTTTTAGGACACCTCCATCCCGGCCGGCCCATTCAGTCCTTTGTCTCCCGACAGAATAAGGAATACAGCATGAGCTGTTTTGGGGTTTGTGACGGATAGGGTGTCACTTTAACATTTTAACACAGCATATAATTTCCTGAATGATAAAAAAGCAGCAAAGAAAGGTATTCCATGCCCTATTTAATTTATACCGCCGCTGTTTGGACGGCGGTGTGCCTTTTGGCGGGCCGGAGGATTTTTGTTCTGTGGAAGGCCGGACTGGTGGGGGTGGCCCTGCAGGTACTGGCGGACTATTTCGGCACCCGGCACAATTTATACCAGTATACGGAAGGAATGCTGTACTTGGGCCGGTTGCCCCTTTTGCACATCGTCAATGTTTACGCCGCCACCATGCTTTTTTTGAACTGGCTGCCCCGGCGGTGGAACAATAGAATATTGTATATTATATGTTCCTCCGCGGTCTTCCTGGCGGTGGAGGCCGTCATGCACAAAGCCGGGGGAATCACCTATCCCAACTGGAAGATCTGGTACAGCTTTTTTTTGCTTGTGGCAGGACTGGGCCTTACCGCCTACATTGCGGAGCTGCTTAAACTTTTGCCGTCCGCCGGGGACAAGAATAAGCCATAATAAAAAAGCCGCCCTGGCGGGCGGCTGGAATCCGGGAGACAGGAGACGGAATACAGAAAAAAAGTTTTCTCCTTTCCTCTTCCGGAGAAAACTTTTTTTCTGGTGCGGCAGAAGGGACTTGAACCCCCACACCCGTACGGGCATAAGAACCTGAATCTTACGCGTCTGCCAATTCCGCCACTGCCGCATAACTAGTGAGCTTCTGGCGAAACTCACGCAAAAAAAATTATAGCATGCCTTATAATAAAAATCAACAGCCCCGAAGGAAAAAACACTGGAAATAATACCATGCTTTCAGTAAATATTCATCCCAACAGTTTAATCAGCGCTTTCCGCCTTCTGGGGCCGTCGAATTCACAGAAAAAAACACTCTGCCACGTCCCCAGAAGGAGCTTGCCGCCGCTTACCGGCACCGACTGGGAGCTGCCCAGCAGTGAGGCCTTGATGTGGGCGTCGGAATTTCCCTCCAGGTGGCTGTAATCTCCCTTATCCGGGGCCAGCCCGGCCAGCGCCGCCAGCAGGTCCTGCGCCACAGCGGGGTCGGCCCCTTCATTGATGGTCACCGCCGCAGTGGTGTGCGGCACGAATATGTGGGCCAGCCCCTCCCTGATGCCGGACTCCGCCACCATGTCCGCCACCATGGGAGTGATGTCTATGAGCTGCGCCCTTTTGACAGTGCTGATTTCCAGTGTTTTGACGACTGACATTTAAGACCGTCACCCCCGGCCGCAGGTATTTAAACATTCTGGGCCGACTTGAAGCCCAGGTTGAAGGTCAGTATCTCCAGTTTCACCGACAGGTCCACATTTCTCACCTCGATGACATCGGGCAGGTTGAGGGGCAGAGGGGCAAAATTCAAAATGGCCTCTATTCCGTTCTTTATCATGAAATCCGCCACATCCTGGGCCGCCCTGGTGGGCGTGGCCAAAATGCCTATCCTGACGCCGTGCTCCTTTATCACACCGGGCATTTTTTCCAGGGGGAGGACTTCAAGTTCATTGATTTTTTTACCTATCTTGGTGAGATCGTTGTCGAACACGGCCACAATTTTGAATCCTCTTTCATTGAATCCCCTGTATGTGCAGAGGGCGTACCCGAGGTTGCCCGCCCCCACCAGGACAAGATTCCAGTGCCGGTCCAGCCCCAGGATCTTCAATGTGTACCTCATCAGGTCCTTTACGTTGTATCCCACTCCCCTGGTGCCGAATTCGCCGAAATAGGCCAGGTCTTTTCTCACCTGGGCCGGTGATACTCCGACACCGTCCGCTATTTCGCCCGATGAAACCGACACCACGCCGTTTTTATCAAGTTTTTCCAAAAAACGGGAGTATATTGATAGCCGGGTTACCGTGGCCTCAGGGACTCTCAGGGTCTTCAACAATTCCCGCCTCCTTCTATATAACAGAGGTGACTCCTATAGTTCCATAATTCACATATTGTTAATTTTATCTCAACCCTTAATATCCTGTCAAATTTCATTTGTACGCCGGACCGGTGTTTTTTTCAATCAGTCCGTCAAAACCGCCTCCACTATTAATGGTATAACACCTTTGCCGCAACAGGTAAACACAAATCCTCCAACTGCCGAAAAATCATTCCCAGATGTATTCATTTGTTTTTCAGCCGGCCCGCCATTTTTTTCACATGAGCCGCCAGGGCCGTACCCATCCGCGCCACGTCCAGATTGGTGTTGTATATCAGCTGCTTTAGCCCCGGAAAGCCCAGATAGCCCATCAGCCGGTCGTATCCGTCGTTGCCCACCTTATTGAAGAGATTTCGCAGCACCAGGGAATGTTTCATGTCTTCCTTGAGCTGAAACAGCAGGTCCTCGTATTTTCTCCCGGTGGCTATGGCCCTGGCGGCCAGAACCCCGCTTTTCATGCACGACAGGGCTCCGAATCCCAGGAATGGTTCCATGAAGCCACCGGCAACGCCGGCGAACAAAACATTTCCCACCTGGTGGGGATAAACAAACCCGGCGTTGTGCTCCACCACTATTTCGTTGATGGGGTGGTAAGGGTGGCCCTCCATTTCCCAAAATCTCCGCCACCTCCTCCGGGCCTCCTCCGCCGTGCTTCCGGGCGCCACCAGGCCCAGGAAGGCCCTTTTATTTTCCATGGGGGCGAGATAGGCGTAGGCGGTCATGGTATACCTCGTGTCCACCCACATCAGCATCCGGTCCGTTCTGAATTTTCCAATCACCGTCCCGCCAATAAGTTTGGCCGGATAGACCGGGGACCAGATCCCTGATTTGCGGCTGAAGTCATAATTGCCGTTGGCCGCCACCACATAATCGAAGCAGCGGGATAAGGACCGGCAGTCCGCCTTTGTGTTGGTGACAATCCGGGATTTGATTTTCCGGTGCAGCTGGCTCTCAATTGACACCGGATCATGTCCCCGCAAAATGAAATATCCCAGGTTGCCCCTGACGGCCACCCTTTTCCCGGGGGATTTCATGATGATCTCCGATACTTTTCCTATGGGCTGTATACGCAGGTTGAATTCTTTCGCCAGCTGTCCCAGGGGGTCATGGGGCCTGGAAAACAGCTCCAGCACCGCGCTGCAGTGGTCGAACAGCTCTCCGGGCCTGTGCCTTTGCTCGAAAACGGCCGGCATAATGCCGTGCCTCTCCAGTTCGTGGGCGCAGGCCAGCCCAGACAACCCCGCCCCGATTACGGCGACTTTCAATTTTTTCCCTCCCGGATGCTGTTGAAAGAGTCCATTGCCGGTATATATGTCCGCAGGGGTGAGAAACTATATCCGGGTTTTGTATTATGCCCTGAAAATAGCTTGTACTGTCAGGGGTCGTAACGAATTTTTCAAGGCGGGTGCCGCATATGTCTTCTCTAAACGACAAACAGCTGACCGCGTACGCCTTCAATGAGGCCACGGCCCGGGAGAAACACCTGGCTTTGAAGCTGGAGGCAATCGGGCGGTCCACCCGGAACGTCGGGCTGCGAAAGCTTTGTATCGCTATTATGGCCGCGAGCCGGAGCCGGCTCACCATTTTACGCAGGGAAATGGAAAATCTAAACATCAATTGAGGGTGACGGAGCTGAAAACCATTGACATACTCTACGAACTGTTGCGAGATAAAATGGACAGCCAGATTTTTTATAATGAAATGGCGGTGCGTATGGTAAACCCCCTGTGCCGGGATCTCTTCAAAACCTTCCGGGATGAGGACGAGAAAGACATACACAGCATCCGGGAAATGTTCCTGGCCGAAGAGTCTCGCCCAATGGCGATGAAGACATTCATCCCCGCCGGGAAACCCGGTAAATGGTAAAGTCCCGGAAGAATTTACTTTCCCCGCCGGTCCTGGTATCCGAGCCAAAGCCCAAAGGCCGCGCTGACCAGGGTCAGCATGGCGGTAAATTCCCAAAGCCCCGTTTTCATACCGAATCACCCTTTTGTTCATGCCGGTCCCTTCATTCCAGCCGCCCCTCCACCCTGGCCGCCCCTTCCGTACACAACTGTTTTCCCGATATAGCTCAGGGCCGTGAAAGCCAGCAGGTCCACCCCCAGGCTGGCCGTATAGTGCCAGTGATGGTAATGGGCGCCGCCGGCCCGGACGATCAGTGTCTCCACCGCCAGATAGGCCAGCGAAAAGGCTGCCACATTGGCCGCCTGCAGCCTGCGGTCAAGGCTGAGATACTGAAAAAAAAGCACTCCCATGGTGAAAAGCGGGCCGGTGACGTAGAATATGGAAGCCACCAGGGGACCGAATGTATCGTCCTGGAAACTGTACAGTTTCAGCCGGTGGCCGGTCCAGTCCACCGCAGTTCCCAGCCCGGCGGCGATTATTCCCCCGTAAACCGTGTATCTGAACTTTGTCTTGTCGAAAAAAATCAAAAACAATATCCAGCTGTATACGAAAACGATGATCCAGGGCATTGATTCAGCGGCGCCTCCATTGAAACCGGCCTGTTTTGGTTCATTCCGCATTTCTTATTCTACCCCGCCATTGTTTTCAAAACACCCGCTCCTTTGATAGTTTTCAAAGGGCATGTGCTTTTACATATTTTTTACCCTGCTGGCAAAAATAAAGAAGCCGCCCTGGCGGGCGGCTGAAATTCAGAATCCAAAGGCCAGAATTCAGAATTCAATGCATTAACGGTAAAAAAGAGTGGCGGCGCCATCGGAAGATGAAAATACGCCCATCACCTTCCGGATTCCGACAGAATAAGGAATGCAGTATAAGCTATTTATAGGGCAGGAGATCGCATTTGAAAAATATATTGACGGATTTATTAAATATAATCACATACCGGGGGGATCAGGACCGGGAAGGGTTCATTCTCGGGGAAAACCGGTTCGACGGCCGGGCCGCCCGAAGTTTTCCGGGGGGGGCCGCCGGCGGGGCCGAAGGTGGCGGTCCGGAAAAGAAAGGCGGCGGTGAAAAACCCCGCCGGCGTTACCCCCGGAAAATAAAGAATGCCGGCGCCGTCCAGGAAGCGGAAGCGGAAAAGGGCGACGGAAGTATTTCTTCGCGGCTGGATCAGAACCGTGAAAGAATAGAGCGGATATACGGCATACCGGTCAACAGGGACATTGTCCTCCGGGACTTCACCCTGGGGGCCGATCCGCCTTTAAAAGCCTTTCTGGTATTTATCGACGGACTGGCGGACCGGTCCACCATCAATTTACTGCTGCAGAACCTAATGGTATTTGCGAGGGCCTTCGGCTCCGGGGACCATTATCCGGCATCCGCCATTGCCAGAGATCTCCTGCCCGGGAGTCAGATCAAAAACACAGAGTCCTTTGAAACAGTGACCGAAGCTGTAAATTACGGCGACACCGTCTTTTTTTTCGAAGGGTCAACCTCGGCCCTGGTGGTGGAGACCAAGGGATGGGAGCGGAGGGGGGTAAACCGGCCGGACATAGAGCAGACCATCACCGGTCCCCAGGAGGCCTTTGTGGAGAACCTGCGGGCCAACACCGCCCTGATCCGGAAAATAGTGAGAAACGAGAGTCTTTACACCGAATTTTTCAAGGTGGGCGCCAGGTTTCGGTCCGATGTGGCTTTGATGTACATTAAAGATCTGGCCAATCCCGAACTGGTGGCCGAGGTGAAGCGCCGCATTTCCGGCATAAATCTGGACTTTGTCACCGACGCCGGGATGCTGGAGCAGTTCATCGAGGACAGCCCGTACAATCTTAATCCCCAGACTTTGGCCACCGAAAGGCCGGACCGGGTGGCGGCGGCCCTGGCCGAGGGCAGGGTGGCGGTGATTTTGAGCGGTAGTCCCTTCGCCCTGGTGGTGCCCGTCACCATGTACACCCAGCTGCACACCGGGGAGGAAACATACCTGCGCTGGCAGTACGGTACATTCCTCAGGTATGTGAGGAGCCTCTCCTTCTATCTGGCCCTGCTGCTGCCCGGTTCTTACATGGCCATGGTGCTATACCATCAGGAAATGGTTCCCACCGAGCTGTTGCTGGCCATCGCCGGCAATCGTGAGCGGGTCCCCTTTCCAACGGTGGTGGAGATGCTGCTGATGGAGTTTTCCTTCGAGCTGGTCCGGGAGGCCGGGCTGCGCATACCGGGCATCATCGGGTCCACCATCGGCATCGTGGGGGCGCTGATACTGGGGCAGGCGGCGGTGCAGGCCAATATTGTCAGCCCCATACTGGTGATACTGGTGGCCGTCACCGGCCTGGCCTCCTTTTCCATACCCAGCTACTCTTTAGCCTTCGCCGTGCGAATACACCGCTTTTTATACATATTGCTGGGGACAGTACTTGGTTTTTACGGCATCGCCATGGGACTTTTCGTGCAGATACTGCTGACCGCCAACCTGAAGTCTTTCGGAGTGCCCTATCTGTCCCCTTCGGGCCCCCGGACCCATCCCGGCCGTGACGTTGTTTACAGGCTGCCAATATTTCTTCAAAAGCGCAGGCCGGATTATTTAAATCCCTTGGATGAATTCAGGCTTCCGGAGGAGTCCAGGGCCTGGGTGAAGGGGGGGAGCGGGGGTGCGGGAGGACACGGCGGCCAGTGAATTCGGCATGGCCGAGGGGGTGGTGCTCCTTACCATGTCTTTAATAGCCAGGATTTTTCTTACCTTTCCCAGGTCCCTGGTGGAAGAGGCCGGCACCGCCTCCTGGATTTCCTCCCTGCTGGGGCTGGGGCTAGCACTGGTGCAGGTCCGTATTATATATCTGCTGCTGAAACCCCATCCGGAGAAAAACATTGTTGACATCACCGGGGCTGTCCTGGGTAAAATCGCCGGCACCATGGCCAATATCATCTACGCGGCATTTTTTGTCGCCGTGGGCGCCCTTTTCACCAGGAACTTCAGCGAAGCCCTTTTGTTGTCAGCCCTGCCCCGCACCCCCATCAGCGTGGTCAGCATAGGTTACATAGCCGTGGCCCTTTTGGGGGCCTGGGTGGGGTTGGAGGCCATGGCCAGGTCCGCCAGGGTGACCTATCCCTTCGTGGTGGCGGGAATGGCCGTGCTCCTGCTGAGTCTCATTCCCCAGTGGGATTTCACCCAGCTGTTTCCACTGTTGGGCAAGGGCCCCGCCGGAGTGATGACGGCCGGGCTGGAGGCCGGAGGGATCATTGAGATACTGCTGGCCGGGGTGCTGGTGAAGTCCTTTCACGGCGCCGGAAACTTCGGCAAAATCACCGCCAGGGCCATGGCCATGGGATTCGCCTGGCTGATTCTGCTGGAGCTGGTTTTGGTGCTGACCCTGGGCCACATCGCCGGGCAGGAAAGCACCCTGCCCTTTTATCAGCTGAGCCGCCTCATTTATCTCGGGCGCTACTTCCAAAGAATAGAGTCCATATTTATAATTATCTGGGGTTACGTAGGCATGGTCAAGGTGGCCCTCACCCTTTATTGCGCCGCCGTCACCCTGGCCTGGACCTTTAAGCTGCCGGATCACCGCCCGCTGGTCTGGCCCCTGGCCCTGGTTGTTTTCGTGGTCAGCCTTCTCCCCCTTGATCTGCCCGCCACGGTAAGGTTCGAGGCGGAGTACCTGAGGCTGGTGATCTGGTTTCCCGGGGTTTTGATCCCGGTGCTGGCGCTGGCCGTGGACAGGGTGAAAAAGAAGGGGGGAGCGGAGTGAGGGCGGCCAGAATACTTGCCGTCATCCTCGCCGCCACGGCCCTGTGCGGCTGCTGGGGCGGCCGGGAAACCGACGAGATCGCCTATGTCATGTCCATGGGATTCGACAAGGGCCCCGGGGATAATATAACGGTCACCTTCCAGATCGCCAACCCCCGGGCCATCGCCGGCCAGACCCAGGGAGGCGGGGCCGGAGGCAAGCCTCTGATCAACATAAGCACCATCGCCCCGCTCCCCATAGGGGCCTTCAACCTGGTCAACACCGAGCGCAGCCGGGAAATATCCCTTCTTCACACCACGGCCTATATTTTCTCAGAAGATTTGGCCCGGGAGGGTTTGCACCACTATATAGCCCCTTTAAACCGCTACCGGGAGACCAGGGGCAGCGCCTTCGTCTTTGTCTGCCGGGGAAGGGCCAGGGAATTTATGGAAGAGAACATTCCGGAGCTGGAGATCAGCCCTTCCAAGTTGTACGAGCTGGTCAGCCAGGTCAACAGGTTGCACGGCCTGGCGCCGGTGACGCAGTTCCGGGAGTTTTACCAGTGTATCAAGTCCCCGGCCAAAGAGCCCGTGGCCCCTCTGGTGGACATCAATGAAAGGGCCCTGGCCACCCCCAGGCCACCCCGGCCGGGGAAACTGGGGGATCACCTGGCGGGGGACCTCCCCTCCACCAGGGGAGAAACCCAGTATTTGGGCACCGCTGTTTTTAAAGGGGATAAAATGGTGGGGGTCCTCACCGGGGACGAGACCAGATACCTCAATATGATCACCGGTGACATGGAGCAGAGCTTTTTAATCATCCCGGATCCCGAAAAGCCCGGCCAACCGCTGGGACTTTCCCTGAGACAGGCCCGCAGGCCGGTGATAAAGGTCCGCCTGGATTCCCGCCGTCCGGTGATAGAAGCGCATATATACCAGGAGCCTGAAATTGTGGGAATTGCCACCAATATCAATTATGAGTCCACCGGACTGAAGCCGCTGCTGGAAAAGCACCTGGCGGATATTATAGAGAGGCGCTGCCGGGAGGTGGTGGCCCGGGCCCAGAATGAATTCAGGTCGGACATATTCGGTTTTGGCAGGTACGCCAGGATGAAGTTCCTCACCCTTAAGGAGTGGGAAAAATACCGCTGGGAAGAGGCCTTTCCCACAGCCGGCGTGGAGATCGTCGTCCATGTCAAGATCAGGCGCACGGGATTGATGCTGAAGACCATGCCGGTACATTTTTGACAATGCGGAGGCCGTCCATGAAGTGGGTTTTAGTGGTGATACCACTTTTGGTGTGCTATTACACATTTACTTACGGACTGTGGGCCTGGAGGGGCGGCAACCGCTTTGGCGGGGCCGGGGTGTTTTTTCTGGCCGCTTTCACCCTGGCCCTGTCGTTATATGCCATATTCATCAGAACGGGGTTCTAGGAGACTGTTGAAAAAGCATATTTACCGCGCAGGGCCTCCGGATATATCCGGCTGTCCTGCCTAATGAACGACTAAGAAGAGTTTGTACTTACAGGCAGAGTGAAATGAGCAGGGAGAGGGCCGCTCCCGCAACCATGCCGGCCCCGGCCGAAACCGGGTGTCTCCGGCAGGACTCCGGGATCAGTTCGGCCAGTATTGTATGCAGCAGCATTCCTGCTCCGGCGGCCAGGATAAAGGGCATTATTCCCGGCAGGGCCGCCATCCACAAACCGGCCAGCAATGTTCCCAGGGGCATCATCAGTCCGGCCCCGGTGGTGGCGGCCAGGGACGCCCAGGGCCTGAGGCCGTTCAATGCCAATACCCCGCCCAGGGCCATGCCCTCCGGGACATTGTGCAATCCTGCGGCTGCGGCCAGAAGCCCCCCCGCTCCCCCCCCCGCCTCCAGGCCGGCCCCCACCGCCATTCCCCCGGGGAGATTGTGCATGGCCACCCCCAGGGCAAACAGCCAACATTTCCCGGGGCGCGGGAACAGTATTTTCCCAGCCCGGCCGAGGCCCATGCCGGATAAAAAACCGGCGCCGGCCTGTAGCCACGATCCGCCGGACACCGCTCCGGGCAGCAGGTTGAAAAAAACCAGTGTAAATCCTATGCCCGACGACAGTCCCAGCAAAGCCGGCACCGCCGCCGCCCCGGCCCTGCCGGAAATTGCGGCCAGCAGGCCGCCCAGCCCCGTGGACAGCCCCGATGCGAAAGCTACAACCAGATCCTGATCCGTCATCATCGGCCCACCTTTCTCAATATTTTATTTTTCCCCCATCTTCCCCTATTCATTTGCATCCTGAGTGTTTATCGCAGAACAAATTCGCCCTTCGGGCGACTGGAATCCAGGGGACAGGAGGCGGAATACAGAATAAGAATACAGAATAAAATGTAGCCAGGACCAATGGTCCTGGCTACAAGACACGCCAAATTGAAATCGGCAAAAAATTTCTATTCCACGATATGACCAAGCGTTTCAAGGAAAGTTTCCATGCTTTCCTTCAATTGTTTCAGGGTGAATTCCATATTGTTGATCAGTTCTTCCATCTTGGCCCACTCCAGGTCGTATCCGTAAAGATTGCGGAAGCGATATCTGAAGCTAAGATACTGCTGAAGTCGGGAAGCCAATTCGGGGCCGATGACCGCCGGTCTTATAACCGGTATGTCCAGGGTCATTTGCCCCAGAATTTCCCTGTGCCAGCCTTGGTTTCCAGGCATGGCGCGGTCAATTTCCCTGGCTATGTTGATAAACATTTTCTCAACACCGGAATAAAAATCGTGCAGAATAGAAGCGCACGCCCTTACCCGCAGGCTGCGGCTTTAAATTCACGCGTTTTGGCTGCTGTTTTCAGCTCTGCCAGCAGTTTTTCCAGGTTCACAAGTTCCTTCCGCAGACGGACTTCCAGCAGGATCAGGTTCGGGGTCACAATTCCATCTCTCCTTTGAGGATGAAATTTTTAAGTTCCGGATCTGTCTTTTCCAGCTCCATCAGGTCAAGATCAAAGGGCGTCAGAATGTCCACCACCTCGGAATGCATTTCCCAGAAATTGACCTTGGGATTTAAGCCTGAAACGGCAATATCTATATCGGAGTGCTCCATGAACCCGTCCTCCCGGAGCAGTGATCCGAATAGAATCACTTTGCAGCCGTAATTTTTTTTCAGGTGGAGGGCCGCCCGTCTGGCCTGGTCCATGGCCCGGCTGTAACGCCGGGACTGTTGCCGTTCTTTTTGCTTTCGAAATTCCCGCCAACCGGACCGATATTTAGATAGCTGTTCAGGGGTAAGCATATTATCGCACTTCCCTGTTTTGTATCCTGTTTTCATTATGTCATAGCGATGAGGGCGACTTGTGCTGTTCTTATGGTTTCAAAGTTTTTTCAAAGGCTTTGCCGGCGGCTTCGACGGTCCTTTCGATCATCTCCTCTGTGTGGGCTAAAGAGATGAAGGCCGCCTCGAATTGTGAGGGGGCCAGGTAAATTCCCTGCTCCAGCATGGACTTGAAAAACGCCGCGTATTTTCCGATGTCGGCAGTGCAGGCGGTTTTGAAGTCGGACACCTCCCCCCCGGTGAAAAAACTGCACAGCATCGACCCCACCCTGTTGAGGCAGGCCTCTGCCCCGGCTTTTTCCGCCGCTTGGATCAGCCCATCGGCCAGGTGCCTGGATTTGTTTTCCAATTCATCGTATGCCCCCGGGCGGCCCAGTACCTTCAGCGCGGCTATCCCGGCGCTCACCGCCAGGGGGTTGCCCGAAAGGGTGCCGGCCTGATACACCGGCCCCGACGGTGAAACCAGGGACATGATTTCTTTTCTTCCTCCATATGCCCCCACCGGCATGCCGCCCCCTATTATTTTGCCCAGGCAGGTCAGGTCCGGCATCACGTCGTACAACTCCTGGGCCCCTCCGTAGGACAGCCTAAACCCGGTGATGACTTCGTCAAATATCAAAAGGGCTCCGTACTTCTCCGTGATGCTCCTCAGTCCCTGGAGAAATGCCGGCCGGGGAGGCACCACCCCCATGTTGCCGGGGACGGGCTCCACGATGACGGCGGCTATTTCATCGCCGGCGGAATTGAATATATCTTTTATCCCGTCAATATCGTTAAAATCCGCATTTATGGTGTGGGCCGCAGTTTCGGGGGGGACTCCCGGGCTGGTGGGCACGCCGTGGGTGAGGGCGCCGGAACCGGCTTTGATCAGGAAGGTGTCGGCGTGCCCGTGATAACAGCCTTCGAATTTTACTATTTTGCTCCTCCCGGTGTAGGCCCTGGCCAGCCTGACGGCGCTCATGGCGGCCTCGGTGCCCGAGTTCACCAGGCGCACCATTTCCACCGACGGCACGGCCTCCACTATCATGGCGGCCAGAAGTGTTTCCCTTTCCGTGGGCGCCCCGAAGCTGGCGCCCACCTCCTCCAGACACCCCCGCAGGGCCTCCGTCACCTCCGGGTGCAGGTGGCCCAACACCAGGGGGCCCCAGGAACCGACGTAGTCTATATATTGGTTTCCGTCCGCATCGGTTATCACCGCCCCCCGCCCCCTTTGGATGAAAACCGGGTGAAGGCCCACGGACCTGAAGGCCCTGACCGGGCTGTTCACTCCGCCGGGGATGTATTTCTGCGCTTCGGAGAAAAGTCTTATGGAGTTGACGTTTTTCATTTTTTAATGCACCTCACAGTATCCCCATTGGCTGCTCATAAAAAATACTTCATGCTGGATTTCTTGAGCTCCGCCATGCTGAACAGCACCAGATAATCCTCTATTCCCGACGCCTTGGACATGGCTTCGGCCACGGCGCGGCATTCCTCTTCGGTGCGCCCGTGCACCATGGTGAACAGGTTGTACTGCCACTCCCCGCAGATCTCCCTTTGATAACAGTGGCTGACTTCGGAGAATCCCGAAAGGATGAGACCCGCTTCCTCAACCGTGTCTTCCCGCGCCTTCCACACCACCATGGCGTTGGCGGTGAACCCCAGGTCCTGGTGCCTTACCGCAGCCCCGAATCTCCTGATCAGCCCCCGGTCCGCCATGTCCCGGATGGCGTTTAAAAGCTCCTTCTCCGTTATTCCCAGCTTTTCCGCCACCAGGGAGTAAGGCCGGCTCACCAGGGGAAGCCCTTCCTGCAGGGCCCTGACAATCTCCATTTCAGTTTTACTGATCATCCCGGCCCTCCATAAGATGGAAATTTACTTTAATTTTAAATGTTTTCACCGCCGGCAGGCTGATCATCTCACTGATTCCGGAACGGGCTTTGATCTCCTCCATTATTCTGCCCAGCTCCTTTTTGTCCGGCGCCAGCAGGGTAAACCACATGTTGTACCGGTGGTTTCTCAGATAGTTGTGTGTCACCCCGGAGTAGCCGTTGACAATTTCCGCCACCGGCTCCACCATCTCCGGGGGCACCTGCATGGCGCAGAGGGTGCCGGTGTATCCCAGTCCGCGGGAGTCGAAGATGCTCCCCAGTCTCCTGATGGTGCCGTTTTCTGTTAATTTTTCCAGTCTTTTTATTATCTCCCCCGCCGAGGTTCCCAGCATTCCGGCCAGTTCCGCATACGGCTCCGCCGTCAGCGGAAAGTGCGACTGAATAATATTCAACAGATCTCTGTCAAGTTTGTCCATCTCTTTCCCCCCGGTCCCGAAACCTCAATCCCCAATCCCTAATCCCCGTGCTTCCCCAGTCCTTTCCTGTAAAGACACCAGGGTTCCTCGGCCATGTAGTCTCCGTGGTAAAACAGCGCCCTGGCCCTGCAGCCGCCGCAAATTTTCCTGTAACGGCATATGCCGCAGCCACCGCCGTACTCCATGCCGCGCAGTCTGTTGAAAACCGGATTGTGCCGCCAAATTTCCGGGAAGGGCTTCTCCCTGACATTTCCCGCCGTCAGATCCATATAGGCGCAGGGCTGCACATTCCCCACCGGGCTTATGATACAGTAAGCCGTGCCTGCCAGGCAGCCCCGGCTGAACCGCGTGGCGACACCCATCTGCCTGGCGATCCTCATGAACTGTGGCGCGCAGGTGGGCTTTAATTCTATATCCACCTGCTTTTGCTTTTCCATGATCCTTCCCAGCAGACTTTCGTATTTCTCTTCCCGCAGGGATTCCTCCTCTATGCCGGCCCCCCGCCCCGCGGGCACCAGGAAGAATACATGGTGCGCCACCGCCCCGGACTTTACGGCAAAATCTGTGATCTCTTCGATTTCTCCATAATTCCAGTCCATCACAGTGGTGTGCACCTGAAAGGGCAGCCCGGTCTCCCGGCAGGCCGCCATGCCGCCGACGGCCTTTTCCCAGGCCCCGGCGCATCCCCTGAAGCGGTCATGCTTGGAGGGGTCCCTGCTGTCCAGGCTGATGCCCACGGCCGCCGCCCCGGAGCTTTTAAGTCCGGCCGCCTCCCTCTTGCCGATGAGGGTGCCGTTGGTGCCGAAAACCGGCCTCAGCCCCCTTTTGGCGGCGTGGGCCGTCAGTATGTGGATGTCCTCCCTCATCAGGGGCTCCCCGCCGCTGAAAATCATTATTTTAAAACCGGCCCCGGCTATGCCGTCAATCAGTTTTAATCCTTCTTCCGTGCTCAGCTCCTCCTCCGCCCTGGCCCCGGCGTCCCGGTAGCAGTGCAGGCAGGAAAGGTTGCAGGCGTTGGTGGTGTTCCAGGACACGATCAATTGCTTTTCACTCCTTCAGCCATCGCGCTACTTCCAGGGCGTGGTAGGTGATGATTATATCCGCCCCGGCCCTTTTTATGCCGGTGAGGGTTTCCATGATCACCCTCCGCTCGTCTATCCAGCCCCTTTGGGCCGCGGCCTTGACCATGGCGTACTCCCCGCTGACGTTGTACACGGCCAGGGGGTGGTCAAAATTTTCTTTGATTAACTTTACAATATCCAGGTATGCCAGGGCGGGCTTAACCATGATGACGTCGGCCCCCTCGTCAATGTCCATGGCCGCCTCCCTCAATGCCTCCACGGCATTTGGGGGATCCATCTGGTAACCCTTGCGGTCCCCGGACCGGGGGACTGATTCCGCCGCCTCCCGGAAGGGGCCGTAATAGGCCGATGCGTATTTCACCGAGTAGGACAGTACGGGTATGTCCTGATACCCCTCCCGGTCCAGCCTGTCCCTGATGGCGGCCACCCGGCCGTCCATCATGTCGCTGGGGGCCACCATGTCGGCCCCGGCTTTGGCGTGGGACAAAGCCGTCAGGGCCAGCAGCTCCAGGGTGGGGTCGTTTTTCACGCCATCCCCGCCCACAACCCCGCAGTGGCCGTGGCTGGTATATTCGCACAGGCAGACATCGGTGATTACCAGCAGTCCGGGAAAGTTGTCCTTGATGGACCGGACGGCCTGCTGAACCACGCCTTCGTCGTCGTAAGCCCCGGATCCGGCGGCGTCCTTGCTTTCAGGGATCCCGAACACCAGCACCGCCGGTATGTTCAATTCCGCCGCCTTTTCCACTTCCTCCGGCAGCAGGTCCGCCGACAGGTTGAAAACCCCAGGCATGGACTCCACTGGTTTTCTCACGCCTTTGCCCGCCGCCGCGAATACCGGGTAGACCAGACTGTCCGCCGAAAGGCGGGTTTCCCTGACCATGCGCCTCAGATTTTCATTTTTCCTGAGCCGCCTGGGACGGTATTGCGGAAATCGCACTTTAATCCCCCCTGGAAAACATTATTTACAAAATATGGCTTCATGAAATCTCAACGTCGGTCAAATAGCACGCCGGGTCCTGGGCCCAGAAGTCCCCGTAGACGGCCTCGGCCCTGGCCCTGAAATTGCCGTTGCAAATTCTGAACCAGCGGCACCGCCCGCACCTGCCCCCGATGATCCCGGATCTATTCTTCAGCCCGGCCATGATGGGGTGGGACAGGTCGCTCCAGATGTCTTTGAAATTTCTGTCCCTGACGTTGCCCAGGGTGTGGTTCCCGGTGAACTGGTCCGGGTGAACGCCGCCGGCCCAGTCCACAGCCCCGATGGCTATGCCGGACCGGTTGCCGCCGTTTTTTTCCAGTAGCCGGTACACTTCCTCCGCCCGGGACCGGTTTTCCCGCAAAAGCTTCAGGTAGATATACACTGCGTCGCAGTGATTGTCCACCGTCAGCACCTCCACCGGCCTGCCCTTTTTGAAGAGCCTTCCCGTCCGGTCCATGATCAGTTCCAGCGCCTCCCTGGACTCCCGGTGGGTGATGTCCTCCTCAATCATTTCTCCGCCCCGGCCTGAATAGACCAGATGATAGAAACACACCCGGCTAATTCCCTCTTCCTCCACTAAATGGAAAATATTGTCCAGCTCATTATAATTGTGGCGGTTGATGGTAAACCGCAGGCCCGTTTTTTGTCCCGCCCAAATGCAGTTCCGTATGCCCTCCAGGGCTTCTTCAAAAGCTCCCCGCCGGCCCCTGAATAGGTCGTTTGTGTCTTTTGTGCCGTCCAGGCTTATGCCCACATAGCCCACTCCCAGGGCCCGGATTCTTTCCGCCGTGTCCCGGTCAATCAGTGTGCCGTTGGTGGATATGGTCGCCCGGATGCCCCTCTTCGCTGCGTATCCGGCCAGATCGAAAAAGTCCCCCCGCACCAGGGGCTCCCCGCCGGAAAACAGCAGCACCGGCACCCGGAAACCGGCCAGTTGGTCGATAAATGCCATCCCTTCCGCAGTGTTCAGCTCGTCCGGGGCGGGGCCGCCGCCGGCCCCGGCGTAGCAGTGCCTGCATCCCAGGTTGCAGGCCCGGGTCACGTTCCACACCACCACCGGCCCCAGCCCGCCGGCGGCTCCGCAAATCTGTTCCCCCGCCCCGCTGCGGTACCTGAGGTGGTCTCCATAATTTTCCATGCTGTACAAAAGCCTGCTTATACTGATCATTTCAGTTCCCACCTTAAAAACAGCTGGTTTTGTATTACCCGATCCTGCCGGAATCAGATGTGGCGATTTGCGGCGATAGCCTCCACCAAGCCTTCGATGGTGTACTCCTTCGCTTCCATGTGCACCGGCAGTCCCAGCCGCCGGGCGGTTTCCGCCGTCACCGGGCCGATGCAGGCCACTTTGACATTTTTCATCAGCCGGTGCAGGCCCTCTCCCATCATGTCGGTGAAGTTTTTCACCGTGGACGAACTGGTGAAGGTTACAATATGGATGGTTCCCTTGACCAGCATGGACCTTATTTCGTCCCTTCCGCCCCCGCCGGCGACGGTGCGGTAAGCTGCTATATCGTCAACCAGGGCCCCTTCCTTCTCCAGCAGTTCCGCCAGTTCCTTCCTGGCGATGTCGGCCCTGGGCAGCAGCACGTAGTCCCCCGGCCGGATCCTTCCTTTAAGCCCGGCGGCTATTTCTTCGGCCCTGTATTCCTGGGGAACGTATTCCGGCTTGATGCCGTATTCCTCCAGGCTGTGGCTGGTCTTCGGCCCGATGGCGCACACATTTATTCCCTTCAGTTCCCTGACGTCACGGCCGGATTTGAACAGCCTGCCGAAAAAATACCTGACTCCGTTCACACTGGTGAAAACAATCCATCTGTATCGCGACACTCCGGCCACGGCCCGGTCCAGGGGGCCGAAGTCCAGGGGGTCGGCGATGCTGATGGTGGGAAATTCCAGCGCCTCGCCGCCCAGTTCCTCTATGGCCCGGCTGAGGTGGCTGGCCTGTTCCCGGGACCTTGTCACCAGCACCCGGCAGCCGAACAGGGGCTTTTTCTCAAACCAGTTCAGCCTGTCTCTGAGGGCCACCACTTCACCCACCACGATCACCGACGGATTGGTGAATCCTTCCCCGGCCGCCCTTCGGGCGATGTCTTCCAGGGTCCCGGTGAGGGTCTTTTGGCCGGTGGTGGTGCCCCACCGGATTACTGCGGCGGGGGTGCCGGGGGGCCTCCCGTGGCTGATCAGCCTCGAGGCGATGGACGGGAGGTTTCCCATGCCCATCAGGAACACCAGGGTGCCGGCTCCGGTGGAGATGCTTTTCCAGTCGATGTCCGATCCTTCCTTTTCCGGGTCCTCGTTTCCGGTGATGACGGCAAAGGTGGAGGCAAGTCCCCTGTGGGTAACCGGAATGCCGGCGTATGCCGGCACCGCCACCGCCGAGGTTATCCCCGGCACCACCTCGAAGGGTATTCCCGCCTGCTGCAGAGCTTCGGCCTCCTCGCCGCCCCGGCCGAAGACAAAGGGGTCCCCTCCCTTCAGCCTGGTCACCGTTTTGCCCTCCAGGGCCTTTTCCACCAGCAGGCGGTTGATTTCCTCCTGTTTCATGGTGTGCCTGTCAGGACCCTTTCCCACGTATATCATTTCCGCCTCCGGGGCGGCGTGGTTCAGTATCTCCCTGCCGGCCAGCCGGTCGTATACAATCACCCCGGCCTTTTGGACGCACTCCATCCCCTTCACTGTAATCAGCCCCGGGTCCCCCGGCCCGGCCCCCACCAGGTAGACCGCACCCTTACCAGACATGCGCATCAAACTCCCGTCTGACCTTTTTTAATATTTCACCGGCCCCCCGGGCTATCATTATGCCGGCCAGCCTTTCGCCGGTACCTTCCGGGTCGTGGCGGGGCCCTGCAATGGACGCCCTGATCATGTTGCTCCCGTCCAATTCGGCCACCATCGCCTCCAGCAGTATATCGCCGCCGTCCAGCAAGGCCAGGGCTCCCACCGGTATCTGGCAGCCCCCCTCGAGGCTTCTCATCAGGGACCTTTCGGCGGTGACGGCCTCTCTGGAGGGGCCGTGGTCAATTTTCGAAAGCAGGTCCAATATCTCCCGGTCTCCCTCCCTGGCTTCCACCCCTATGGCGCCTTGGCCCACTGCGGGCAGGGCCACATCAAAGGGCACCAGTTCGGTTATGCGGTCATTGTAGCCCAGCCTGGCCAGACCGGCATAGGCCAGCACCAGGGCGTCTAATTCCTGCTCTTCCAGCTTGCGTAGCCGGGTGTTCAGGTTGCCCCGCACTGTGACGGTCTTCAAATCGGGCCGGAACCTTTTCAGCTGGGCTATCCGGCGCAGGCTGCTGGTTCCTATGGCCGCCCCCCGGGGCAATTCCCGGAGTTTCTCCCCTTTTTTTGAGACCAGCACGTCTCCCGGGTACTCCCTCTTGCAAACCGCCCCAATGACCAGGCCTCCGGGCAGGCTGGTGGGCAAGTCCTTCATGCTGTGCACCGCCATGTCCACTTCGCCTTCCATCAAGGCCGCCTCTATTTCCCTGGTGAACAGCCCCTTGTCCCCTATCTTGGCCAGGGCCGCGTCCAGCATGTTGTCTCCCTTTGTTCTTATCCCCATCAGACTTATTTTAATGCCGGGCCGCAGCTCCCTCAGCCTGCCGGCCACCCAGCCGGCCTGCCACACGGCCAGCCTGCTTTCCCTGGTGCCGATCCTGTATTCCCGCATCCAGCCATCCTCCAAACACCATACCTGTTCCACAACAAGCGGGGCTGTAAAAAGCCCCGCCTGAAAAGCCGTGTATCCGTTCCATAATCAAAAGCCCGCAGCTTTTGTCCCGGGGCTTGAGTTTATTTTTTCCCGACCAGCTTCATGCCAACCCTGTCCTCCGGCAAGCCCTTATGATTCCGGCCTTGCACCTCCAGGCCGAACAGGTTTTGCAACACCTCAGCGTACAGGTGTCCCTCCGGTGTCAGGGCGTATTCCTTGATTCTGGTTACCGGTATGTGCAGCAGCTGGTTGACTATGGAATTTGCCAGTGAGCACACCACCTTCCGGTCATGGTCCGATATTTCACCCAGCCGGTTGAGGGCCCTTAGCAACTCTTTTTGCTTTATCTGCTCCCCCAGATTTTTCAGCGACGATATGGTGGGCACCACAAATTGAGTCCCCAGCCACTTCAAAAATTGTTCCAGTTCCGCCTCTATAATTCCTTCGCCGGCAACGGCGGCCTTTTTTCTTTCGGACAGGTGCCGGTCCACCACGTTCTGCAAGTCATCCACATCGTAAAGGGTGACCCCCTCCACTTTGCCGGCGGCCGGGTCCACGTCCCTGGGCACGGCGATGTCGATGAACATTATTCTTCTTCCGCGGCGGCTTTTCATCAATTCCACCACGTCGCCCAAGCGGACCACATAGTGGGTGGCCGAGGTACAGCTGATTACTATATCGGCCTGCACCATGAATTCAAACAGCCGGTCGAATCTCACCGCCCTGCCGCCGAACTTCCGGGCCATGTCCACCGCGCGGTGGTAGGAGCGGTTGGAAACAATGATGCCTTCAACGCCGTTGGAAACCAGGTGCAGGGCGGTAAGCTCGCTCATCTTGCCGGCGCCTATCACCAGCACCACTTTGCCCCGCAGGCTGCCGAAGGACTGCCGGGCCAGTTCCACGGCGGTGTAGCTTATGGATACGGAATTTTTGTCGATCCCCGTTTCCGTGCGCACCCTTTTTCCCACGGTGATGGCCTGCTGAAAAAGTGTGTTCAACACCCGGTTGCTGGAACCGTAACGGCATGCGGACTGGTAGGCCTGACGCACCTGTCCCAGTATCTGGGTTTCGCCCAGCACCATGGAGTCCAGCCCGGCGGAAACCCTGAACAGGTGCCTGATGGCATCGTAAAGGGTGTGCGTGTATGTGCAGTTTTTTATTTCCGATATATCCACGCCGGACTTGCCGGATAAAAAGTCCCGGACGGCCCCCAGCCCCTCGTCCATTTCTCTGGTGGCGGCGTATATTTCGGTGCGGTTGCAGGTGGAAATAATCACACACCCCTCTATGGCGGGGTATGCCTTCAGTTTTTTCAGCCAGTCCCCCAGGGATTGTTCGGAAAAGGATAGTTTTTCTCTTATTTCAACGGGAGCCGTCCTGTGGTTGACTCCCACCGCCAAGATAAGCATTATTTATACGCTCCTTTGCCAGGTCAAACTTCCCTTTCCTGAGCAATTCCATGGCTTCGCCGTCCAGCAGGGCGGCCAGCCGCCTTTCCTTTTCTCCGGCGTCCTTTGTTTCTCTTAGTACCCTGTCCCGCAGCTCCCCGATCATCTCCACCACGGCTTCATAGCCGGCGGGAAAGGCTTTTTCCAGCTGTTCCCTGATTTTTCTGGCCAGCAGGGGGCTTTTTCCATCGGTGGAAACTGCTATCTGCAAGGAACCCCGGCGAACCACGGCCGGTACGTAAAAATTGCCCCGGGGAGGGTCGTCCACCACATTGACCAGTAGCCCCCGGCTCATGCAGTCCCGGGACACTTTGGCGTTCGTCCCGTTGCTGTCCGTGGCCCCGATGACAAGAAAAACACCTTCCAGGTATTCTTCACGGTATTGATCCGGAATGTGCGAAATGGTTCCCGAAAGGGCGAGTTTATGGAGGTTTCCGGTGATCGCCGGGCTTACCAGCCTCACCCCGGCCCCGCACTCCAACAGTGAAAGCACTTTTCTTTCGGCCACCCGGCCTCCTCCCACCACCAGGCACAGCCGGTTTTCCAGATTGAGTGATATGGGATAACATCTGGCCAATGTCATCTTGCGCCCTTCATCCGCAACTTTTCGTTTCCTGAGCCGCCGGTCCGGAATCCCTTAAAACTGCCTTGTGCTGATAAACTCGGCCACGGTGTACAGGGTCCGCCTGGCGGGCATGTCCGGCAGATCAGCCAGCTGTTCCCTGGCCCTGGTGATGAACCTTTGCGCCACCTTGCCGGCGTAATCCACTCCGCCGCAGGAGACGATTATCGCGCAGGCTTCCCTTACCTCATCCCCGCCCTTGTGTTCCATGGTCACCAATTCCGCCAGCATGTCCCTCCGGGGACTGTGCTTTAAGGCATATATCAGCGGCAGGGTGATTATTCCCTGGCGCAGGTCGCTGCCTATGGGCTTGCCCAGTTTTTCCTGATCGGCGGTCAGATCCAGAATGTCATCGGTGATCTGAAAGGCCATGCCTATGCTGTGGCCGTAACGCCTGAGAGTCTGCTGCAAGGGGCCCCGGGCGCCGCATACGGCGGCGCCCAGCTGGCAGCTGGCCGATATAAGCAGGGCGGTTTTTCTGTTGATGCGGTAAAAATAATCTCGGATGGTCTGGTTTGCCTTATTGGCCGTGGCCAGTTGCTGTATTTCACCCTCGCACATTTTGACGCTGGTGTCCGCCAAAATCCTGGCCACCGCCGGATTTTCGCATTCCGATATTAGTTTTAGCGACTTGCCGAAAAGATAGTCTCCGAGATGGGTGGAAATCCTGTTTCCCCACATGGCTTTTACGGTGGGAATATTTCTTCTGGTCATGGAAGAGTCCACCACATCGTCGTGGACCAGTGTGGCCATGTGAATGAGCTCCAGGGCCACCGCCAGGGGCAGCACCTTTTTGTAGTCATACTGATGAAACTTGCCTCCAAGGAAGCTGAATGCCGGTCTCAATCTTTTCCCGCCCGCGTTCATCAGGTGAATGGCGGTGTCTTTTATCAGCGGCTCGGCGTCCCGGACAATATTTCGCAATTCCTTTTCCACATATTCTATCTCGTGCTTTATTTCTTCGAATATTTCCAGCAAATATTTCACCCGCTCCAAGGGGCTTTCGCCGCCATTAGGACTTAAAAAAGCCTCTTCCCGACATTATTTCCCGATACCCGCCCATCGCAGAAGAGGTGTGTATTTTGTTTGCTGTTCGGATTCTGTACAACCATATATAAGATTATTATATTTCCTGCCAAAAATCAATGGCAGAGGATGACATATCCACCACCGCCCGCAATCCGTCCGCCCCCGCCTTGCCGTCGTCCGGCCGATCTGTTATAATAGTGCCGCGGCCTGTCCGGCTGCGATAGTCACGGGGGTGGATGGCGCCTGGTGGCGCTCCTGGTCTTCAAAACCAGCCGCGGGGCGTGAGGAGCGTCCCTGGTGGGTTCGATTCCCACACACTCCCGCCAGATAAGACTTTCATCATGGTCGGGCAAATCCTCCCGGCAGGTTATAGTATGCCATGGAAAGCCATCGGTACACTGCTCCAAAGGAGGGCTATTTGGTGATGCAAACGCAATTATACACTTATGAAGATTATTTAAAGATTAATGATGACAACAGGTATGAGCTGATTGGAGGTGAATTGTTATTGGTTCCAGCGCCAAAGACTATCCACCAGGAGGCAAGCAGGAAGTTAATTCAGATTATTGGGGTATTCATCGACCAACAAAAGTTGGGTAAATTATTCCATGCGCCCACCGATGTTGTTTTAAGTGAAATGGACAAACCGCAGCCTGACATACTTTTTATCTCTGCCAATCGTCTGGATATTATTACCGAAGATTACATTAAGGGCGCACCAGATTTAGTAATTGAAATACTGTCACCTTCAACCTCCAGCCTTGATAAAGTAAGAAAGAGTAAACTGTACTATAGGTATGGAGTAAAGGAATATTGGATTGTTGATCCAAATGATAAATCAGTACAGGTGTTTACCCGTGGCGAAAAAAACTGGAATTTATTTGAAGCCTACGGCGCAAACCAAACTTTACTATCTCCGCTGCTTCCCGGGTTAGAAATACAACTTAACGATATTTTTACCGATGAATACGACAATATTGCACAATGATAAGAAAATCCCCCTCGCCGACTAAGCATTCAGTTCCTCTTCGGTTTCACGTCCGGATTATCCGTGCTATATCCCCCGAAGGTTATTCTGCCGTCACTGTCCGACCTGAAATACGTGTACTTCACCCCAGGCTCGTCTTTGAAAATCACTGTGGCGGCGTACATGCCCGTCTTTCTGTCCATGCCGCCCCAAATATGCTTTATGTCTTCGGGTTTGCATCCTTTTTCATCAACCAGGTACCGGGTCACGTCCTTTTCCAGGTCTGCTTCCTTGGCCATATTCCCCTGACGGACGAAATCGACGGACAGCGCCAGTATAAACACCGCTGCAGTCAGCAGTATCATTGCTTTCAACGGAGACTTCACGGCAATTCTCCCCCCGGAATATTCTATGTAATTATACCATATTTCCGGTTCCGGCCACAGGCCCTTATGGCGCCCAAGGAATAATTTTGCCCTTTGCAGCCTTAATTTCAAGGTTGACGGGGATTATTCCGTTTCCCCGCCGTGCCCGGCAGGCCGCCTTCCCTGTTGGACAAAATGCAGTAAAGTGAAAGGGTCAGGTTTATCAGCCCGAAGGTTTGGTACCCTTGCTTCAAGACCATCTCCGCCCCGGACAGGTGTTGTATTGACAGTAGCAATACGGCACAGAAAAAATATCCCCTGGCTTTTTCCCTGGACAGGGCATTCCAGAAAAACCTCCTGTTTCGCTGCTTTCCTCCGGCGGATACTGGATCCCGCCCTCCGGGGGCCGGGGGAAAAATTTCATGACCGGTCTGCCTGGCGAGATCCACCAGTCTATGCAAATCCACCAGGAAAACTCTGTTCCCGCCTTCCCGGGCGGCCCGGCCGGCCTCGCCGGAAAATACGCCGGCCGCCACCAGTATTCCTTCCCCCATTCCCATTCGCTTTATTTCTTCCTTGAATTCCAGCACTCTTCCGGCGGAGACGGCGCCTTCTCCCTCCTTTGGCAGCAGGCACCCCACGGCCACCGGCACGCCCCGGTACAGCGCCCTGGCGGCGCCGGCTTCCCCCGCAGCGTTTTTCTCCGGAATATTATTTACCGCCTGGACATTACTGAAGCCGTCGAGCCTTTCCAGTATCTTCACCACAATATCTGTCAGTTTTTCAACGCCCCCGATGTTTATTATTCTTTCCCGGCAAATTCTCCCGGCCTCCCAGGCCCGGTGATGCGCCGCCGCGTTTTGCCGCAACAATTTTCTCAGCCAGAAGGCAAAGCAGGCCTCGAGGGCCAGGATTGGCGCCGCCAGGACCAAGGCTTTGGCGCAGACACCGGCATAGGCCAGGACAGCCATCAGTGTGGCGAACATTACCAGCAGCAGAGGGCCGTAAAAATCAATGCTCCTGGCCAGGCCGTTTCTGTCGTCCCGGACGGGCTTCACATAATACCGCAGATATTTTCCCTTTCTTCTCATTTCCCTCCAGGTATAAATATTGAATTTAAACAGATATTTTCCAGGGCTGAATGCTCTTATCACCGTCCGGCACCCCCGCTTGGATTATTTATTCTAAATATTGCCGGTTTGATTGGCGCCGATACATTCATCCATCATGCTGTATCAAACCGGCCGAAAAAAATTAAACTAACCTTTATACGACATACAGCCTTCCAAGGACCGGAGGTGTGAAATATCGGCGGAACGGACAAACACCCGGAGGCTTATTACAGGCGCCTGGACGAAATAATCCACCGTTTCGGGCAGAAAAGGGGGCAGTTGATAAGAATTCTCAAGGAAGCCCAGGATATATCCGGCTATCTCCCGGAGGAGGTGCAGGACTATATTGCCGGCAGGATCGGTGTGCCTGTGAGCGAGGTCAACGGGGTGGTGACCTTTTACTCTCTTTTCAACACCGATCCCGTGGGTAGGTACGGCATCAACGTGTGCATGGGCACTGCCTGCTACGTTCAGGGTGCCCGGGGGATTATGGAGGATTTCAGGCGGGAGCTTGCCCTGGAGGACGGGGACACCTCCGCCGACGGGGTTTTTACCGTTAAAAGCACCCGCTGCCTGGGCGCCTGCGGCCTGGCCCCGGTGATTACAGTAAACGGCGAAGTCCACGGCAACCTCGGTCGTAAAGACGTGTCCAAAATTCTCCGGAGCTATCGCAAATTACACGGGGCGGGTGAAAAAAGAGATGATCAGAGGGTTGAAAGACCTGGAGCAGATCAGGAACAGGCTACGGCCGGAAATTGATGCCAGGCGGCGGCCGGGGGGGGATTTTTCCCGCCACCAGGTAATGATTTGCTCGGGAACCGGCTGTACATCTTCCGGGGGCATGCCTTTAAAGGACGAGCTGGACAGGCGCCTTGCGGAAAGAGGCATCCTTGATGATGTGAAGGTGGTAAAAACGGGTTGTTTCGGCTTTTGTAAGCTGGGCCCCATACTGGTGGTTCACCCCGGGGCAGTTTTTTACCACAATGTTTCAGTGACGGACATACCGGATATTGTATCGGACCATTTCGTCAACAAAAAGGTGGTGGACAGGCTTCTTTACGAAGATCCCGGAACCGGCGTGAAGGAAAGAAACATCCACCGCATCCACTTCTTCAGCACCCAGGTTCGCTTGGCACTGCGGCACTGCGGCTTGATCAATCCCGAAGATATATATGAGTATATTGCCGCCGGGGGTTATTTTACTTTGGAGGACTGCCTGCACCGCAGAAACCCCGGGCAGATAATCGGCGACATTAAAAAATCGGGTCTGCGGGGGCGGGGGGGCGGCGGATTCCCCGTGGGACTGAAGTGGGAGGCCGCCCGGGCCGCCCCGGGAGCGGTGAAATACGTGGTCTGCAATGCCGACGAGGGCGATCCCGGGGCCTTTATGGACCGCAGCATACTGGAGGGCGATCCGCACAGTGTGCTGGAGGCCATGACCATTGCCGGCTACGCCGTGGGCGCCGGAGAAGGATATATTTACGTCAGGGCCGAGTATCCCATCGCCCTTGACCGGCTGGAAAGGGCCATCAAGCAGTCCGGGGATCTCGGCCTTTTGGGCGGGAACATTCTGGGCAGTGGATTCGGGTTTGAAATAGACATCCGCATCGGGGCCGGCGCCTTTGTCTGCGGCGAGGAGACGGCACTGCTCAAATCGGCCATGGGCATGAGGGGCGAGCCCCGCCCCCGGCCGCCGTACCCCGCCCAGTGCGGGCTGTGGGGAAAGCCGACCCTGCTGAACAATGTGGAGACCTTTGCCAACATACCGGTGATACTGTCCCGGGGACCGGACTGGTATGCCTCCCTGGGCACCGAAAATAGCAAGGGCACCAAGGTGTTTTCCCTGGCGGGGAAAATAGTGAACACCGGCCTTATCGAGGTGCCCATGGGCACTACCCTGCGCCGGATAATATTCGATATTGGCGGGGGAATACCCAATGGAAAGAAGTTCAAGGCGGTCCAGACCGGAGGCCCCTCCGGCGGCTGTTTGCCCGGAAAATACCTGGACACCCCCGTCGACTACGAGTCTCTCAAGACAGCGGGATCCATAATGGGCTCCGGAGGCCTCATCGTCATGGACGAGGACGACTGTATGGTGGACATAGCCAAGTTTTACCTGCAGTTCAGCCAGGATGAATCGTGCGGCAAATGCACCCCGTGCCGGGTGGGCACCAGGAGAATGCTGGAGATATTGGAGAGGATCACCGGGGGCGGGGGCGAAATGAAGGATCTCATGGAACTGGAGGAGTTGTCCAGGGAGATAATGGACGCATCCCTTTGCGGACTGGGACAGACCGCCCCCAATCCGGTGCTTTCCACCCTTTTGCATTTCCGGGACGAGTACGAGGCCCACATTGTGAACAAGGAATGTCCGGCCGGGGTCTGCCGTGGCCTTTTGGAATACGCCGTGGATGAGGACAAGTGTATTTCTTGCGGACTTTGTGTCAGGGCCTGTGTGGCCGACGCCATAAGCGGGGAGAAGAAAGGCCGGCCCTATTTCATCGACCGGCAGAAATGCCTCAAGTGCGGCGCCTGTGAGGCAAAATGCCCCAAGGGTGCGATATGCGCCCACTGAACCTGACTAATTCTGTATTCCTTGGCCGCATCCCGCGTCCAAATCGCCGTCCGTGGCGGCCAATCTCAAGAGACTGTAACAGTCTCCGGCATATCGCCCTTTTGGCGCCCTTCCCCCTTCAATACCGCCCTCCAATGCCCTGTTCTCCCTATCCTGGCAAGGGGGTTTGTAAGGGGGTGCGCCCCCTTACGATTGCGGGGTGCTCAGGACGCGCAGCGTCCGTCGAAGGGGCGGCAGCCCCTGGCGAACAAGAAAAGCGATACTTTTTTCAGCTATTAGGCGATGAAATCGCTTTTCTTGCTTCCCGGAAGTTCAAGGGTGGTGCGGGACCGGCTCCTGTCCCGGTGCCTCTCCATGGCCAGATGGATCAGGCGGTCCAGCAGATCCCGGTAGCTGATGCCGGTGGCCTCCCATAGCTTCGGATACATGCTGAACCTGGTGAAGCCCGGAATGGTGTTTATTTCATTCACCAGCACCCCGCCGTCCTCCCGGCGCAGGAAAAAGTCAACCCTGGCCAGGCCGGCGCAGTCCAGGGCCTTATACACGGTCACCGCCAGTTCCTGCAGCCTGGCCACGGTTTCCCGGGGCAGGTCGGCGGGTATCACCAGTTCGGAGAGTCCGTCCACATACTTTGCCTCGTAGTCATAGAATTCCTTCAGAGGGATTATTTCGCCCGGCAGGGAGGCCGCAGGTTCATCATTCCCCAGCACGCTCACCTCCACCTCCCTGGCGTCGATGAATTCCTCCACAATAATCCTGCGGTCGTATTCCGCCGCCAGATCCATGGCCCCGGTCAGTTCCCCCCGGTTGTTCACTTTGGATACGCCCACGCTGGACCCCAGATTGGCCGGTTTGATAAAGCACGGGTACCCGATCTTCTCTTCCACCTCCGCCGCAATCGAATCCGGATGTTTTTCCCAGGCGCTGCGCAGGCATGGCCGGAACCGCGCCTGGGGCAGGCCGTGCTGGGCCAGCACCGTTTTCATTAAAATCTTGTCCATGCCCAGGGAAGACCCCAGAACTCCCGCCCCCACGTACGGTATCCCGGCCAGTTCCAGCAGTCCCTGGACCGTTCCGTCCTCGCCGCAGGTGCCGTGCAGCACCGGGAAGACCACGTCCACTTCGCCGGATTCCCTGCAAGATCCGTCCAGGGCCACCAGTTTTCTGACGCCGGGATCGGCGGGCAAAAAAACCGCAGCGGCACCCCCGTCCCCGCCGCCTTCCGCCCCCCGTCCCCTCATCCCTTCCGGGGTGACCCCGGCCAGCCATCTTCCCTCCCGGGTAATGCCCACCGGGATAACCTCGTACTTGTCTTTGTCAAGGGCGGCCATCACCGACTCCGCAGAATTCAGGGACACCTCATGCTCTCCGGATCTCCCCCCGAATAGTACCGCCACCCGCTTTTTATCTCCCACCGCACATCATCTCCCGCATTTCATCTTCAGATGGTGCCGCCCCGGCACGGATTTTGTTCCCATTTCCCCGAATATTGATATTATATATATTCTCCGGACTTTTTTCTATAACCCCAATCATAATCGTCATCTTCAGTGTCAGCCCGGGGCCGCGTCCCGGAAAAAACTTGTGGGGCTTTGTTTCCAGCCTCCGGCAGGCCGGCATGGTCAATCCGGCCATAATATTCCCTTCCCCATCCATCCCCATTCTGGATTCCGGCCCCTGGGTGCCTGGTTCCGACAGAATTAAGGATGCGGTATGAGCTGCTTACAGGCAGATCATGCCGT
>JBBIMW010000002.1:36411-123829 GCA_037444185.1 Peptococcaceae bacterium
GGTTCCGACAGAATTAAGGATGCGGTATGAGCTGCTTACAGGCAGATCATGCCGTCAGTACAAGCTGTTCTAATAGTTTTCTGAATTACACCGCCGCCTATGCATTTTTTGCCGGGCGGCGTCCGGATGTGCCCGGGCATTTAATAAATGCAGCAATGCATTTTGAGTAAACCTTTATAGCCAACGGGCTGGCTGATAATCCGGAAAAGGTTTTGATGCAGCGGGGCATTTATATGCAACATGTTAATATTTTAAAATTTACAGATAATTTATATTTTTGGGGCTTATTCTTTCGATTAATTTAAGGGCGGCATTTTTGCATAATATCATCAGGAACAGGAAAGGGGGGATGGTGGTGTTTTTGTCCTTTGATGGCGCCGCCGCAGGCGGTTTGGAGTTCTTTCATGAAAAAAAGTCGGGGGTGGATTATTGAATGACGAATCAGAACAGTGGCTTTGAAAAGGTTTTAAACCGCTGGGACGTTTTTGCCCTGGCCTTCGGGGCCATGATCGGTTGGGGCTGGGTGATACTATCCGGCGAGTGGATAATATCCGCCGGTTCCATTGGTGCGATGCTGGCCTTCGGGCTGGGCAGCATAGTAGTGATATTTGTCGGGCTGGCCTACTCCGAACTCACGTCGGCCATGCCCAAGGTGGGCGGGGAACATGTTTTTTGCTACCGCGCCATGGGTGTGACCGCATCCTTCATAGCCACCTGGGCAATTATACTCAGCTATGTATCGGTGGTGGCCTTCGAGGCCGTGGCCCTTCCCACGGTGGTGGAGTATCTCTTTCCCAACTACAAGCAAGGTTATCTCTGGACCGTCGCCGGCTGGGACGTATACGCCAGTTGGGTGGCGGTGGGGGTGGCGGGGTCCATTGTGCTGACCTGGGTCAACTATGTGGGTATAAGGACGGCGGCGTTTTTTCAGGCGGTGTTCACGGTGATGATCGCCGTCGCCGGAATTATGTTGGTCACCGGTAGCCTGTTCACCGGCAGCACAGAGAAAATGGCGCCTTTTTTTGACAACGGCATGAAGGGCATTATGGCGGTGCTGATTATGACCCCATTCATGTTTGTGGGGTTTAACGTCATTCCCCAGGCGGCTGAGGAGATCAACCTCCCTTACAAATCCATCGGCAAGGTGCTGATTCTGTCTGTCTTCATGGCGGCCCTGTTTTACATGTTGATTATTTTCGGCGTTTCCCGGGCGTTGACCCCGGCGGAAATGAAAGCCTCCAAACTGGTTACCGCCGACGCCATGGCGGCTCTGCTCGGCGGGCCCTGGGCCGGAAAGCTGCTGATACTGGGCGGTATCGCCGGCATAATTTCCAGTTGGAACGGATTTTACATCGGCGCCAGCCGGGCCATATACGCCATGGCCAGGGCGAAAATGCTGCCCGGCTTCCTGGCTTACATCCATCCCAAATACAAGACGCCCACCAACGCCGTTTTGTTAATCGGAGCGCTGTCCGTCATGGCTCCGCTGTTCGGGCGCAAAATGCTGGTCTGGCTGGTGGAGGCCGGCGGACTCAGCATATGTGTGGCCTACCTGCTGGTCTGTATAGCCTTTGTGGTGTTGAGGCACCGCGAGCCCGATATGCCCAGACCTTTCCAGGTCAGTAACGGCAAGCTGGTGGGCTATGTCGCCATAATACTTTCCGTGGGCTTTTGCCTCCTCTATCTGCCCGGCAGTCCCTCGGCCCTGGTGTGGCCGTACGAGTGGGCAATCATTGGCGGCTGGACGGTGTTGGGGGTGGTTTTTTATTTCTGGGCCAGGACAACATACGGCAGCAATGCTGCGGACTCCTTCATGCGCCGGGAGGTGTTCCCGGCGGACAGGCGGTAGAAGGGATTGTCATGACTGCTTGATTGAAAAATAAGTAATGCGGGGAGGTATAGAATTGATCATTGAATCAGCAACCCCCAAAGTGACCCTGGTGCCCGGGCCCAGGGGCCAGGAACTGCTTGAGAGAAAATTAAAGGTGGTGTCAAGGGGAGTCTCAAACGCCACCCCGGTTTTTGTGGACGAGGCCAGGGGCGCCGTGGTCAAGGATGTGGACGGCAATGTATTTATCGATTTTTACGGGGGTATCGCCACGCTGAATGCGGGGCACTGCCCGGAACCGGTGGTGAGGGCAATCCAGAGGCAGGCGGAAAAGATTCTGCACACCTGCTTCATGGTGACAATGTACGAACCTTACGTGGAGCTGGCGGAAATGCTTGTCTCCCTGGCGCCGGGACAGTTCCCCAAAAAAGTGATGCTGGCCAACAGCGGTGCCGAGGCCGTTGAAAATGCCGTGAAAATAGCCCGCTTCCACTCCAAAAGAACCGGCATCGTGGCCTTTGAATGCGCCTTCCACGGCCGCACCCTGATGACCATGAGCCTCACCAGTAAAGTGAAGCCTTATAAATTCGGCTTTGGCCCCTTCGCCCCCGAGGTCTACAAGGTGCCTTCGGCCTACTGTTACCGCTGCTACTACAACTCATCCCATCCGGGCTGCGGCATGCACTGCCTGGAGAGATTCGACAGGTTCTTTGCGGCGGAGGTCGCTCCGGAAAATATCGCCGCCATGATCATCGAGCCGGTACAGGGAGAGGGCGGCTTCATCGTTCCCCCGCCGGAATTCCTTCCCGGACTGAAAGCCATTTGTGAAAAGCACGGCGTTATTTTCATCGCCGACGAGATTCAGACGGGATTCGGCAGGACCGGGAAGATGTTTGCGGTGGAACACTGGGGTGTGGAACCTGATATAATAACCGTGGCCAAAGCCGTCGCCAGCGGAATGCCTTTAAGCGGCGTAATAGGCAGGGCTGAAATAATGGACGGGCCGGATCCCGGCCACATAGGCGGGACCTACGGGGGCAACCCCATCTCCTGTGCGGCGGGCCTGGCCTCCATCAGGCATATCCAGGAAACCGGCCTGCCGGACAGGGCGGATATGCTGGGACGCAAAGCCCTGGACAGACTCAATGCCCTCAAGGAAAAGCACCCCGCCGTCGGTGACGTTCGCGGTTTGGGCAACATGGTGGCCATGGAGCTGGTCAAGGACCGCAAAACAAAAGAGCCGGACAAAGACACGGTGGCCAGGATCACCGGCGAATGTCTGAAGCGCGGCCTGATTATCATTTCCGCCGGCATCTTCAGCAATGTCATCAGGATGATGATGCCGCTGTCCATCACCGGCCATCAGTTTGAAAAGGGCTTTGAAATACTGGAAGAAGTCATGTCCGATGTATTAAAATAGTGACAGGGAGCTGCCGGCAATTTCAAGGGGGGATAATAATGAAGGGTTTTTTCGGAAAATTGCTCAGAATCAATCTTGCGGAAAAATCGCACACTGTTGAAGACATACCCGGGCAGGTGTTGAGGAGTTATCTCGGGGGCAAGGGGCTGGGGTCCCACCTTTTGCTGGACAATGTCCCAGCCGGCGCCGACCCCCTTTCCCCGGACAACCGGATCATATTTACGACGGGTCCGGCCACCGGCACCATCATGATCGGCTCCAGTCGGTACGGTATCTACAGCAAATCTCCCCTGACCGGCCTTTATGCGGAGTCCTACGCCGGGGGCAGGGTGGCCCCGGCGATCCGGCGGACGGGATATGACGCCGTCATCATCGAGGGCGCCGCCCCTTCTCCGGTATACCTGGAAATAAGCCACCAGGATGTAAAATATCATGATGCGGGCCATCTTTGGGGGAAGGACACCTATGCCACAGAGGACGCCGTGCTTTCGGCGGCGGGGGATCCCGGCGCCCAGGCGGTGGTCATCGGCCCGGCCGGAGAAAACATGGTACGGTTCGCCTGTGTGGAAAACAACTACTGGCGGTCAGCCGGGCGGACCGGCATGGGGGCGGTGATGGGCTCGAAAAAACTGAAGGCCGTTGTGTTTCACGGCCGGGCCCGGTGCCAGATCGCCGACCCTGAACTGCTGAAGGAGGTGGTGGGGCGCATCCGTGAAAAGGCGCATGACAATCCCGGGGTGAAGGCCTACCAGACCTACGGCACGCCGGTGATGGTGAAAATTCTAAACGGCGCCAAGTGCTTCCCCACCCGCTACTGGTCCGACGGAGTTTACCACCTTTGGCAGGAAATCAGCGGTGACGCTCACCAGCAGAGGTTCATGGTGAAGGCCCGGTCCTGCCCCCAGTGTTTTTTGGCCTGCGGCAAGGACACCCTTGTATCCGGAGGGAGGCACGCCGGATTACGGCTGGAAGGACCGGAATATGAAACCATATACTCCTTCGGGGGGCTTTGCTGCATAGACCGCCTGGACGAGATAATGCACCTGAACGACCTGTGCGATCGTCTGGGCCTTGACACCATCACCGCCGGCAACCTGGTGGCGCTGGTGATGGAGGCCTGCGCCAGGGGCAGGCTGGACCTGGGACTTAAATACGGCGATGCCGCCGGCGCGGCCCGGCTGGTAAAGGACATGGCCGGGCTGGAGGGCATAGGCGCGGACCTTGCCATGGGAATCAGATTTTTCAGCAAAAAATACGGGCTGGAGGATATGGCCGTCCACGTCAAGGGGCTGGAACCGCCGGGCTACGACCCCAGGGTGTTGAAGGGAATGGGGTTGGCCTACGCCACTTCCACCCGCGGCGCCTGCCACCTGCGGGCCACATTTTACAAACCCGAGCTGAGCGGCATGATTGACCCCGCCACCACAGAGGGGAAAGCCGCCCTGTTCGTCGAGTTCGAAAACCGGCTGACCATTTTCAATGCGCAGATACTTTGCGTGTTTTTCCGGGATCTGGTGCAGTGGGAAGACCTTATTCCCGTCATCAAGGCCTGCACCGGATGGGACTACACCAGGGAGGAACTGGAAAAGATGGCCAATGACATCGTCACCCTGACCCGCCGTTTCAACGCCCGGGAGGGGGCCGGAAAGGGAATGGACACCCTGCCGCCGAGGTTTTTCAACGAATCGATTAATGGCGGACAAAACATCATCACCCGGGAGGAGATGCGGGTGATGGTGGACGGCTATTACCGGCTCAGGGGCTGGGACGACAGTGGAAATCCTTTGTAACAGAGCGCCGGTCCGGTCCCCGAACCCTTCCCATTCTTACTCCTGTCTCTTGACGGAATAAGGAATGCAGCATAAGCTATTTTTAGGGCCGCTGGCCATGCCGCCAGCGGCGGGCAGTAAAGAGGGAAATGGAATGCAGCATGAGGTTTTTGACGCCATTGGGCAAGGGATTGTAACTGTTGGCCCGGACGGCCGGATCACAGCCATTAACCTGACGGCCGGAGCGCTTCTGGGGGTGAGCCGGGAATACGCCCTGGGCTGTTTTGTGGACGATGTGTTCCCCGGCAGCGGCCTTACCGAGGCGCTGCGTACCGGCAATCCGGCGGCTAACCGCAAGGCTGCGGCGGGCAGCCTCAACCTCACCGTGAACAGCGCCCCCATAGTCCGGGGCGGGTCGGTGGTGGGCGCCGTGGCCGTAATCAACGATCTGTCGGTGTTGGAGGAAATGTTGGAGGAACTGGCCGGCGTAAAAGAACTGAAGGATGAGTTGGAGGCCATATTCAATTCATCCTATGATGAAATATTCGTTGTAGACGGCAAGGGAACCGTGATCAGGGTTAACAGCACATCAGAAAGCTACTATGGTGTCAAGGCAGGTGAAATTACGGGCCAGAGCGTTTTTGATTTGGAAAGGAGGGGTTTTTTCAAGCCTTCGGTGACCCGCCTGGTGCTGGAGGAAAAACGCAGGGTGACCATCGTCCAAAAAACCAAGCGTGGTAAGGAGCTGATTGTAACCGGCAACCCGGTGTTCAATGATAGCGGCGAAATAGTCAGGATTGTGGTGAATTCCCGCGACATCACCGAGCTGACCAGCCTGCGGCAGAAACTCTCGGAAACCGAAAAGCTGGCCGAGTCGTACCGCAGCCAGATATTGAAGCTGCAGCGGGAAAAAATCAAAAACAGCGATATAATCGCCCTCAGCCCCCAGATGAAACAGCTTATGGAGTTGCTGGTGAAAATAGCCCAGGTGGACTCCACAGTGCTGATCACAGGCGAATCCGGGGTGGGAAAGGGTGTTGTGGCGGCCAGGATCCACCAGCTGAGCAACCGCCGGGATGGTCCGTTCATATCCATAAACTGTGGCGCCATTCCGGACAATCTGCTGGAGTCGGAGCTGTTCGGCTACGATCCGGGGGCCTTCACCGGAGCAAAAAAGGAAGGCAAAAAAGGTCTCATCCAGCTTGGCCACGGCGGCACCGTATTTCTTGACGAGGTGGCGGATTTGCCCCTAAGTCTGCAGGTGAAGCTGTTGCACGTAATACATCACAAATCCCTGATGCCTGTAGGCGGCAACAGGCAGGTCATGGTTGACGTGAGGTTTTTGGCTGCCACCAACAGGGACATAGAACAGATGGTTAAAGACGGCCGGTTCAGGGAGGATCTGTTTTACCGCCTCAATGTAATACCCATAAACATCCAGCCCCTGAGGTACCGGACCGAAGACATAATCCCTCTGGTGGAGCACTTTTTGGGCATATTCAACACCAAGTACGACATGTGCAAAAGATTCTCCCCCGAGACCCTGGGTCTGCTCCGCCATCACAACTGGCCCGGCAATGTGCGGGAGGTGGAGAACATTGTGGAGCGCCTGGTGGTAACTGCGGAATCGCCGGAAATACAGCCCGTTCACCTGCCTGATTACATCGTCTCCTCCGATGACGGACGCAAAGACCAGATATATGTGCTCAATCTTTGTCCCCTGGACGAGGCCGTCAGGCAGGTGGAAAGGCAATTGATCCTAAAGGCTTACGAGCGGTTCAACAACACCTATCATATGGCTGACGCCCTTAAAGTAAACCAGTCCACGGTGGTTAGGAAGATGAAAAAATATCTGCCCGTTGTCGAGGGCAGGAGAAGAAAATCCGGTAAACCGGGGGCCGGTCCGTGAGTCATCAAGTAGCAATGTCCCGGACCACCGCCTCTTCGTCGCAGTTCGGGAATTTCGGGCAATTTATGCATTCCTTCCACACCTTTTGAGAAAGGCTTTCTTTGGGTACGTGGCGAAAGCCGCACTTGACGAAAAAGCCCGGCTGGTAGGTAAGGGAAAAAACCCTGGGTATCTTGAGATCCATGGCTTCGGCCAGAAAGGCGTCTACCAGCTTGCGGCCTACGCCGGTTCTCTGTAGATCGGGCTGCACCGCCAAAGCCCTTATTTCGGCCAGGTCCTCCCAGATGACGTGCAGCATGCCGGTGCCCAGAAGCCTGCCCCGGTCTTCGGCCACGGCGATTTCCCGCACTCCTTCGTACAGCATGGAACGGGATCTGGCCAGCATCAGACCCCTGTCGGCATAATAATTAATCAGCCGGTGGACCGCCTCAATGTCGCACATCCTGGCTTTTCTGATAATCAATGTAGCGTCTTCCCTCCGTCGGTCGCCCGTCAGGGCGGCTTATTCACCGGTCTCCTATAGACAGTATTTCACTGCGTTTACGAATAGAGGCAGCCCCTGCGGCATGGAATACATTCCCCGCCTCCAGTTGGGGTGCTGATGAAGGTCCACAAACCTCTCCGGGTGCGGCATCAGCCCCAGCACCAGCCCCGTTCTGTCGCAGATGCCGGCGATGGATCTCAAGGATCCGTTCGGGTTATGGGGGTAATCCATGGTGGCCCGGCCTTCAGGTCCTGCGTAGCGGAACACCACCTGTCCGGATGATTCCAGGGCGTCCAGCACATCATCACCGGCCAAAAACTTGCCCTCGCCGTGGGCCACCTGCACACTTGCGCAGCTCCCGGCCATGCCCCTGGTAAAAATGCACGGGCTATCCTCAATCACCAGGCTCACCCAGCGGCACTCGAATCTTCCGCTGTCGTTATTCACAAGGGCGCAGCTAATGTCCCCCAGCCGGCGCTCCGGCAGCAGACCCGTCCTAACCAGCACCTGAAAGCCGTTGCATATCCCCAGCACCGGCTTTCCCGCGCCTACGAATTCCTGCAGGCTCTCCTTTAGAAAAGATGTCAGTTCCACGGCCAGTATTTTTCCGGAGTGTACATCGTCACCGTATGAAAATCCGCCCGGCAGGGCCATAATCTGGTAGTCCGACAGTTTTTCCTCCCCGGACCTGAGCTGGTTTACGTGCACCATCCGGCATCCGGCCCCGGCCTTCTCGAAGGCGTAGGCCGTCTCGAGATCGCAGTTGGTGCCGTCCGCCCTCAATATACACACCATTGGTTTCAAGGGCCGAACACCTCCTTCATGGGGCGCTTCCAGGCCTCTTTAAGAACATCCGTACCCACACTGAACAGTTTGCCGCCGTTCCTGTACACGCATATGGACCTGTCCCGGGCGGTTCTGCCGATGATTTTGCAGGGAGTGCCGCCGAACAGCTCCAAAAGCTGTTTTTCATCCTCCGTCTCCACCAGGAACACACCGCTGGTTTCGTTGAATAGAAATTCCTCTGGAACATCACCGTGTTCCATCCACACTTCCGCCCCCACATCCCCGCCGATGCACATCTCGGCCAGGGCGGCGGCCAGCCCTCCTTCGCTGATGTCGTGGCAAGCCAGCACTTTTCCGCTTTCAATGGCCGCGTGCAGTGACCTTAAGGTGTCCATCAGCGCCCGGGGGTCGACTTGGGGAAGGTTCGTTCCCTCTGTTCCGGACAGTCTGCAGTACACCGATCCCGCCATGGCCGAGGGGTCCCTCCGGCCCACCAGGGCAAGGGCCGAGCCGGCCTTTTTAAAAGGCGCGGACACCGTATGCCGCACGTCCCGGATGCGTCCGAACACCGAAACGCACAGCACCGGCGGTATTTTTATCACCGTGCCTCCGGCTCCCCGGTAAGTGCTTGAAAGACTGTCCTTTCCCGAAATGAAGGGTATTCCCGTGGCCTTCACGAAGTCGGCGCAGGCATCCACGGCCATGTCCAGGGCGCCCAGGGACTCCGGGTCCGGGTACGGCCAGATGAAGTTGTCGATCAGGCATATTTCTCCGGGGCCGGCCCCCGCCGCCACAGCGTTCGCCACAGCTTCGGCGGCCGCCCAGAGACTTCCGTAATACGGGTTTATATTATTCAGCACGGGGTTCAGTCCGTGGCTGATCACCACCCCGCAGGGCCGCCCGTAAAGAGGGGTCAGCACCACGGCGTCATTGGGGCCGTCCCCCGCCACCCCTCCGAAGGGCGGCATGGCGTTGGTTCCCTGCACACCGTGATCGTACATGCGCACAATGGGTTCCTTTGAGCAGACATCAGGGTGCGACATCACTTTGCAGTATGCCTCTTTCCAGTCCCGGGGCGGCCCCGGTACGGCCGGGCGCGGCTCCGGGGCGGTCCACCGGGCCTCGAGGACCCTCCGGGGCAATCCGTGGTGAAGAAATTCCATGTCCAGATCGCACACCATTTCACCCCGGTGGGTCACCCTAAGCCTCTTGTCTTTGGTAAAGGTTCCCAGCACCACGGCCTCCACATTGTATGTCCGGCATATGCCGGACAGTCTGGACCAGTGCTCCGGCCTGACCGCCAGCACCATTCTTTCCTGGCTTTCCGACAGCCAGATTTCCCAGGGACTTAGACCGGGATATTTGAGGGGGGCCTGCTCCAGCCGCACCAGCACCCCTGTTTCGGATCCCATTTCACCCAGGGCCGAGCCGAAGCCGCCGGCACCGCAGTCGGTTACCGCCTGCACCAGCCCTTCACCGCCGGCGGCCAGCAGCGCGTCCGACATCCTCTTTTCCTCTATGGCATTGCCTATCTGGACGGCGCCGGCGTTCAGGTCCACGGTGCGGTGGGTCATTTCCCCGCTGGAAAAGGTGGCCCCGTGTATGCCGTCCCTGCCGGTGCGGCCCCCTATCACCACGGCCAGGTCTCCGGGTTCCGGCCGGCCCTTCCGGCACCGGTCCACCGGCAGCAGGCCGTAGGCTCCAACGATAACCGTGGGCTTGGCCCTGAAATCCTCGTGGAAGTGAACAGAGCCGTTGTTGGTGGGGATCCCCATTCTGTTGCCGTAATCCCTTACCCCGGCCACCACTTTGCGCAGCAGGTACTTCGGGTGCAGGCACCCCGGGGGCACCGCCGACTGATCGATCTCCGGGGGAGCAAAGCAGAACATGTCCGTCGAGGCAATCACCCGGGCTCCCTGGCCGGTGCCCATGACGTCCCGGAAAACGCCGCCGCTCCCCGTCATGGCTCCACCGTAAGGCTCAATGGCCGAAGGGGAGTTGTGGGTTTCCACTTTGCCGCAAAGGGCCCAGCCGTCGAAAAACTCCATCACCCCGGAGTTGTCCACGAAGGCGGAAAGCACCAGGGGGTGGGAGGCATTGATGGTGGCGTCCTGCAATCTTTTCAGAAAAGGGTCTTTAATTTTGCCGCCCGCCAGAATGTCCGCTTTGAACGTCTTGTGGCCGCAGTGCTCCGACCACGTCTGGGCCAGGGTTTCCACCTCGCAGTCGGTGGGGTCCCGGCCCAGTCCGACAAAATAATTCTTGATCGCCATCATTTCTTCCAGGTTTAGAAACAGTTTGTCCTTGCTCAGTTCCATCAGTTCATTGCCGGTCATTTTTCTGATCGGGATGATTTTGGTGCGCCCCGGCTCCCCTTCCAGGATCAATGTTCCGGGACTCTCTTTCACTACCCTCTCAACTGTGTCGTTAACCAGGAGTTTTTTCAGTATCAGCTCTATGTTGCCGGCCAGGGCCCCGGGGCCGTAAAAGGCGTACTGGCGGCTGGAATCCGCCGCCCTTAAACCTTTAATGCCCAGGTCGGCGGCGGATTTGATCAGCGACGCCGCCTCGGGGTTCATTACCCCGGGCTTGTAGGCCACTTCCACCAGCGCCGGGCCCTCCAGCAGGGGCCTGTTTATGCTGTAACGCTGAAATATTTTTTCCGCCAGCAGCCTTTCGGCCAAATAGTCCGCATCTTTTTCCCCAATTCCCTCGAAGCGGTACACCTTGGCCGTTCTTACACCGGTGATGTCCCTGATGCCGAGGGTGTGGTGAATATCGTAAAGCAGGCCCTCTCCAACGGTATCCGGCATTTCCGGCAAGTTGGCCACCCTTACCTCCTGTATGGCCATCAAAGCACCTCACTCAGAATATTGAACTGTCCACTCCCAAAACAATCACCGGCCCCTTCGGGGCCGGATGAATTTGCAAGATCGGCGGGAGACATTGCTTTAGCCGGCCGCTATCTTACAATCAGAACCGGGCACGGTGCGTGTCTGACCACTCTGTTGCTGACGCTTCCCATCAGGTAGCCCTTGATTTCTCCCAGTCCCCTGCAGCCCATGACGATCAGGTCGAATCTTCCTTCCTTGGCCTCCCTGCATATTTCCATGGCCGGGTTGCCCCAGATGATTTTGATGTCCATCTTCACCCCGTAATGGCCCAGGTCTTCCTTGGCCTGCCGCATAATCTCCTCGCCGGCGGCCTGAAGCTCGTCGTGAATCTGCTGATATGCTCCTCCCAGCCGGTCGCTGTACTTGTTCACATATGGAGGAAGGGCGGGTATTACGTGGAATAACAGCACCTCAGCATCCATACACTTTGTCAGATTCATGGCGTGCTCCGCGGCCACCTTGGCCTTCGAAGAACCGTCCAGCGGCACCATTATTTTCTTATAAATATTGAAAACCTCCTCCCTGCCGGATGTGTACCCATCTATAAAAATATTTCAATATGCCGGAGTGAAATCCTCTTTTGTCTTTATAATTATTATTAATCAGCCCTTTTGGCATAATAGTTCAAAAAATTGTATCGCGGCAGGTGCAAGGTCAGTGAAAAGCATTCAAATACCCAAAACGTCCCTGGTGGTGCTCTGCGGTCCTGCGGGGTGCGGCAAGTCCAGCTTTGCGGACGCTCATTTCAGCCCCACCCAGATTGTTTCCTCGGACTTCTGCAGGGCACTGGTGTCCGACGATGAAGAGAACATGGCGGCCTCCCACCGCGCCTTCAAAGTTTTCAGGTGTATCATAGACCAAAGGCTGGCCCTGGGGCGCCTTACTGTGGCCGACTCCACGGCCCTCACCGTCAAGGCCAGGCGCCAGTTGGCCGCCCTGGGCAAAAAGCACGATTTTCAGCTGGTGCTGGTGGTTTTCGACATAGACTTGGTTTTATGCGCGGCCAGGAATCGTTCCCGGGCCAGAAGAGTGCCCGGAAATGTCCTCTGCGCACATCGCAGGCTTTTGGACAGGGCCCTTGGAAGTATTCATGGAGAAGACTTCGATTATGTTTATATATTGGGTGAGGAGGAAAGAAAGAAGGTCCGGGTGGAGATCCTTCCACTGCCGGTGGAACTCAACCTTGCAGGCCCCTTTGATATAATCGGGGACATTCACGGCTGTTGCGACGAATTGGAGCGGCTGCTGGAGAAGCTGGGGTATGTCAGTATGAACAGCGCATATTTCCACCCGGCCGGTAGAACCGCTGTGTTTCTAGGTGATTTGGCCGACCGCGGACCGCGCTGTCTGGACAGTATGGAGCTGGCACTGGAAATGGTGTCGTCAGGGAACGCCCTTTACGTGCCCGGCAACCACTGCCGGAAGCTCCATGCTTATTTCTCCGGGAGAAAAATAAAAGTGGGGCACGGGCTCGAAAAAACGCTGGATGAACTGAGCAGGGCCAGCCCTTCCCGCAGGGAGCGGCTCGCCGACCGCTTCATGGAGCTGTACGGCAACTCCTTGCCCTACTTGTTGCTTGACGGGGGAAAACTGGCGGTTTCCCATGCCGGCATCAGGGAAAACATGATAGGCCGGCTTTCCGGAAGGATCAGGGAGTTCTGTCTTTTTGGCGATACCACCGGGGAGGTTACCGGGGACGGGCTTCCGGTCCGGCGGGACTGGGCCGGCCAATACCACGGCAGCGCGCTGGTGGTATACGGGCACACTCCCGTCCGGGAGGCCGTATTCAGAAACAACACCATAAATATAGATCAGGGATGCGTACTGGGGGGCAGGCTTACCGCCCTGCGTTACCCGGAGCGCGAAATAGTTCAGGTGGAGGCCGGGGATGTTTACTACTCCCGGAGCCCGCTGAAAGACAGCTGGCCGGTATACGCCGGGCAGTCCCGTTCCATGGCATAGAGGTTTGTGCTATACTTAATTGGTATGGGGGTCTGAGTTCTGCCGCTCATTCTGCATTCCTTATCCTTTCGGAAGACAGGAGCCAGAAGACAGGAAACAGAATGGGGCGGACGAAATGGTGGTGATTGGTTTGACAGGCAAGCAGCCCTTGGTGGAGATATACACCGACGGAGCCTGCTCCGGCAACCCCGGGCCCGGCGGCTATGGAGCGGTGTTAAAATACAGAAACCACATCAAGGAAGTATCCGGCGGGTACCGCCTTACCACCAACAACAGGATGGAGCTTTTGGGCGTCATCCGGAGCCTTGAGGAGCTGAAGCGCCCCTGTGTAATCCAGCTATACAGCGACAGCAGGTATATTGTGGACGCCATAAATCTCGGCTGGGTCGGCGGCTGGATGAAAAACGGCTGGCGGAAGAGCGGGGGAACTCCGGTTAAAAATGCGGATTTATGGAAAAGACTGATAGAATTAGCCAGACCACACAGAATAACATGGAATTGGATAAAGGGGCATGCCGAAAATGAACTGAACTTGCGCTGCGACAGGCTGGCCGTTATGGCCTCCCGGGGGACAAACCTGCCCGTGGACGAGGTGTATGAAAAAGAGCATTTTATAACAGCCTCTAGTATATCGCCCCCTTGACGCCTTCTCCCCTTCGATACCGCACTCCAATGTTCCGTCCCCCCTATCCTATGACTTATACTGTATTCCTTATTCTGCCGCTATTTTTTTTCCGCCGTAATCAGCTGTCTTTCCCCGTAATCCTTCATGGCAATGGCGCCGAACCCCGCCCCGGCCAGCCAGTCCCGGTACTGCTCCAGGGTCCAGGTGCCCCCTTTGGGGGTGTTCACCAGCATGTTCACCCCGAACATAGCCGCCCGGGGGCTGACGCCCCGCACGAAGTCCTGGATGGCGATCCTGCCGCCCGGCCTCAATACTCCGTAAGCTCTTCTGAGTAATTCAATGTTTCCGCCTTCGTCAAAAATATGACTGACATTCCCCAGGTAAATCAGGTCGAAGGGTCCCGGAGGCAGGGCCGCGGTCATATCGCCGGGAATCATTTCAATCCCGGAACCTGGCTTCAGCTCCGGGGCCATTATCTCCACCACCTCCGGCAGGTCCAGCACCGTCACCCTGGCCCCCAGGGAGGCGAACTCCATGGCATAAGTGAGGGGACCGCCCCCGGCGTCCAGCACCGCAATCCCTCCACCCAGCCCCTCCATGCAGTCCCGGGTGATTATGGGGGCCATTTTCATAGCATTCAGGGCCATGGACTGGATGAAGCTTTTCAGACCCTCTCCGGTCCTTTTCCGCACGGCCGCCGTGCCGCTCCTGATCACCTCCGGCAATGTGAGCCAGGATCTGCACAGATCATATCCGTGCATAAATGAAAAACCGGTATATAATTCACTGCCGGGGTTGTAAAGCATGTCCCTGGCTTCGCCGGACAACCCCACCCGCTGCCCGTCCCTTACAAGGTAACCGGCCTCTATCAGGGCCTCCGCCACCACCCACAGGCTCCTTTCATCGGCCCGTATTTTTGCGGCCAGTTCCTTTTCCGTTAAAGGCCCGTCCATGAGGGCGCCGAACAGTCCCACCCCGGCCGCTGCGCCCACCAGCAACAATTCCTGGGGAGGAAAGAAGTTTCTTTGAATTTCGGGCATGATGCGCCACCACCTTTTTATTGTCGTTAATTCTGAAATTCCCTCTCCGCCCATCCAGGCCATTCCATTCTGCTTCCTGACAGAATAAGGAATGCAGCATGGGCTGTTTTCCGGGCAGAATATTAATATAAACAATTCATGGAGGTATTGACGGATGAAAACCATCAGGCCGTTGAAATTCTCGCACGCCATTCACGGAGTTCAGGTGAAGCCCCTGAATGAAAGCGGCAGGGAAGTGGCTATCCGCTACAACGGGCTGCTGGCGTCTTCCGGAGCCGGTCAGATATACATCCACTTCGGTTTCGGTGAGGCGCAGGACTGGGTGGACGTGACGGATTTACACCTGGAGAGAACCCCCGACGGCTGGGAATCGTCTGTATCCATGCATGACAACAGACAGCTCAACTTCTGTTTCCGGGATGGTATATTCAACTGGGATAACAATGGCGGACTGAACTGGATATACCGGATTTCCTGAAAAAAACCGATCCGTCAGTTGTGTTCAGGGTTACCGCCGCGGTCTTCTGAAAAGTGTTCTGCTCAGGTATCCGTGGTAGTACCACTCCCCCGCCGCGATGATTAGCGCCAACAGGGCCAGGCCCGGCAGGGACAGCGGGGCCTTCGCCAGGTAAGAAATCTCCAGCAGCACCACCCCTGAAATCAGAACGTCCGCCGCCACTGCGCGCAGATTTCCGTACTTCGGGTATACGATCAGATCAGCGGCGATGAATGATGCCGCAGCGGCCGCCAGCGCCGCCATCACCGAAACTCCGGTGCTGGCGGTGCTGAACATGGGCATGACGATGCCCACCACCGGGGCATATAAAAGAAACTTTGTCAGAAAAACATTTGTATATTTTCTAATCCATCCTCACTCCTTCAAGCCAGCTGATTTCCCTCTCGCGTCCCGCAGTTTCATCGTGGTGGCGGATCATCTTGTGGGCCAGTTCCACCCCGAGCACCCAAAGGGCCGCCATAGTCAGGTGGGTCTGGGATGCCGAGTCATAAAGCATGTTGCTGCTGGCTTCAAATTCATCGTCCCCCTCCCGGATTACCACCGCCAGCGGTATTTTGGGCAGGGCGGGTATGATAAAGGCCCTGTCTCCCATGGGTATGGGCCGTCCCCCCAGCGACCTGGCCGCATCTTCGAATCCCTCCGGACAGCTTCCGAAAACCCTGGCCAGGGGAAATATGGCGTCGGTTTGGAGGGGTGCGTAATGATGGTATCCTCCCGGAAGCTCCCGGAAAGAAATCCATGCGCCACTTGGGGGCAGGCCCGAGGATTGGCAAAGGTATTGCAAAATCAAAGTGCGGTCGTTAAACGGCACCTCCTCCCCGGGGGCGGAGGCCCGCCATACCCTGCCGCCGCTTTCCACCATATAGAGGCTGCCGAAATATATTATTTCGAGCCTCCGCCCGTCTTTGTTGTAGCGAGCCCCGGCTCTGGCGGCGGCATCCTCCGGATCGGTTTCGGCAAATTTTTTTAATGATTCCTGATAGGCGTTAACAGGATTGCACATTTTCATCCCTCCCGCTGCGGCGTGGATTGATAATAAAACGATCCCTGAGTTTAAAAAACTGTTTTCAGGTAAAGCACCAGGGCGGTTATTATCACCACTGCGAAGATTACCATTGAAAGCCCGCCGAAATTAGTCAGGGCGCTAAGTTTGACACCTTCCCTCTCCGACCTTTCCCTCAGGATATTGTATACACCTATCCGTCCCACCACATCCATGACCATGCTGTCCACCAGGTCGGGGTCCCCCCGCCTCTCCAGCATGCTGTCCACGGTCAGCCGCACCAGCCGGGCGGCGACCGGTTCTCCCCCGTCTGAACAATAACCGGCCAGGAATTTTTTAAATTCTTTTTCCATGGGCTTGATATGTTGGAAATAATATATTCTCTCCTGTCTGTCCAGGGTTCTTATGTTTTTCATCAGAAGCCTTGCGGCATGGGCATCAAGGCCGAATTTGCCTGCTATTAAGTCTGCTGTTTCACGGGACATAAGGTCACCAGCTTCCCAGTTTATTTCTGAGATTCTTTGAAAAACTCAAAACTCCTGTCTGAGTCCGCCAAAAAAGATTACTGCTGAAAAAGGCTGTTTTCTTTGCGCCTGAAAGTGGATATTATTATAAAGAAAAAGGGTGGTGAGTCTAATAACAGGCATACCTGCAGAGGTTGACAAGGTGGAAGTGTACGCCCTGGTGGGGCCCAGCGGAACGGGCAAAAGCCACCGCGCCATCCTGGTGGCCCATCAGACCAATTCTGATATAATAGTTGACGACGGCCTGATAATAAAGGGAGACCAAATACTGGTGGGTCACACGGCTAAAAAGCAGCCCACCAGGATAGGGGCCATCAAGGCCGCCCTTTTCCTGGACGGCGATCTGGCCGAAAAGGCCAGGGAGGCGCTGAAAAATCACAACCCCAAAAGGGTGCTCATACTGGGCACCTCCGCGGGCATGGTGGAAAGAATTGCTGAAACACTGGGACTGCCTGAGATCACCAGGATAATAGACATCAAGGAAGTGGCCAGCCCGGAGGAGATAAAAAAAGCCCTTATCAACCGCACCCGGTTTTCCAGGCATGTGATACCGGCTCCCACTATGGCGGTAAGGAAAAGCTTTCCCGGCGCTGTTATCGATCCTTTGCTGGTTTTGATAAAGAAGGACAAGAACAGGCCTTTGACTGGCCGGAGCTGGCTGGAACAGTCTGTGGTCAGGCCCACCTTCACCTGCTACGGCAAACTGACCATCTCTGAAAACGCTGTCATCTCCATTGCAAACCTTGCCGCCAAAGAGGTTTCCGGGGTTAAAAGCCCCGGCAGGGTTCACGTGGCCAATACCGAAGAGGGTCTGGTCATAGATATTTCTCCGGTGCTGTATTACGGATCATACCTGCCCGGGGTTTCAAAAAGGATACAGACCGTGATTGGGGAACGGGTGGAATATATGACCGGTCTGTCAGTAAAATCGGTGAATGTTGTTGTCAGGGACATTGGCTTTAAAAAATAAGTGGAAGTTTTTTCAATAGCCTCCTAGGACTTTGACGCGAACACATGATTACCTATGCGGGAAATCACCGGCAATGTCCTGATCCACTGGTCGCTGGCTGTTTCGGGATTGTAAAAAAACAGCGCCCCCCCTGTGGGGTCATGCCCGGATATTGCCTTTATAGCGGCGCATATGGCGATTTCGTCGGGCTCCAGGTTGATGCTCCCGTCCTCCACGGGGGTAAACTGGAATGTTCCGCTTTGATTTTGCATTATTACTTCACTGATTGTTTTCGGAAACTCACGGTTTTCAACCCTGTTTAATATAACGGCGCCCACCGCCACCTGGCCGGTGAAGCTTTCCCCCCGCGCCTCGGCATAGATGGCCCTGGCCAGCAGCATTATTTCATCCCGGCTGAAGCCCCGTGAAAGCGCCATGCCAAAGTCAGGGGTATTGCCAGGAATTACCAATACCTGCTTGGGATATATTACCGTGGAGGACAGTCTATTGGTCCTGATCAATGAGGACAGTGTCACGCCCGTTTTTTCAGCAATTAGAGACAGGTTGTCCCCCTCCCGGACGGTGTAATAGACCATCTTCCGGTTTTTGCCGGTGACTTCGGGCTTCCCCTCCCCGGCCGCCGCCCCCAATATCTGTCCCAAGAAAACCGCCACCAGGACAGCTACGAGGACAGCCTTGTTTAAGCTGGTATTCATATATCCTCCTTTCCTGCTGATTATTTTTGACATTCGGTCACATCATATATACATCCTTTATATGGCATTATAGTTAATTATATGAAATCAGTCAATTCATAATGGAATTTTTTTCTGCAATAAAAAAGCCGCCCTGGCGGGTGGCTGGAATCCAGTAGTCAGAATCCAGAATATAATGCATTCCTTTCCCGGCCGGCCCATTCTGACTCCTAACTCCTGTCTCCCGACAGAATAAGGAATGCAGTAAAAGCTCCTGTCAGGCCATCAGCAAAAGGGCGTTCACTATTGACACGGCTATGGTGCTGCCGCCCCTGGTGCCAGGCATGGTTATATATTCGACGCCGGTTTCCATCAACATTTCTTTGGATTCGGCGGCTCCAACAAATCCCACCGGTGTTCCCACCACCAGGGCCGGGCGGGCTTTCCCATTTCTGATCATACGGCAGAGGGCGAACAGTGCCGTGGGTGCGTTTCCCACCGCCACGATCCCCCCACCGGCCTCCGCTGCTCCTTTATTCATGGCCGCCATGGCCCTGGTGATTCCTTTTTGCCTGGAATCACAAACAACCTCCGGGTCGTTGATCAGGCAGAAAGCCCGGACCCCGTGCTTTTCCATCCTGTGGGCCATCAATCCCGTCCTGAGCATGTTCACATCGGTCAATATGGGCCTTCCCCCCCTGATGGCGCAAAGTCCGGCTTCCACAGCACCGGGAGAAATTTTCACCAGCGAAACGCAGCCCGGGTCCCCGGTGGTGTGAATAACCCTCTTGATAATTTTCCTTTCCCCCTCCGGCAGGCTTTTCAGTTCCGGGAGGCTGTCCTCGATGATGGCCATGCTTTTTTTTTCTATTTCCATTGGATCGACTATCATCTCCATATTCTCAGACCACCTCCCCGATCCGGTCCAGCAGAATACCGGCCAGTTTTTTGTCGGCGCCTATGTTGCCGGTCATATGGAACTGTATGCCGGGATACTTTTTGCTTTCTTCCTGAATTATTTCCGGAATATCTTCTTTCATATGCACACCCATGTACAGGAACAGCGGCACCACGATGATTCTGTCCATCCCGGCGGAGACCGCCCCGGCAACGGCCGTGGGAAGGTCAGGCCGGTTGAACTGCAGCGAGGCCCCGGCAACGTAGTGAAAATCCCCGCCGGCCTTAATCTGGTCAACCAGTTTATTCAGTGTCGCCTGGGCGTCCGGCAGCCTGCTGCCGTGGCTGAGTAAAACAATGCCGGTTTTCATAATTGCATGCCTCCAGTTATGAATCAATGTTTATAGATAGTGTTCCATAGCCAGCTTTACTGCCTCCTCCACCGTGCCCACCGCCCCCGGGGGTTCCGGCGGCCTTTTGATCATTATTACCGGCAGGCCCAGTTTTGCGGCTGCCGAAATCTTTTCCCCGATTCCCCCCGCCCTGCCGCTCTCCTTGGTGACCAGCACGTCGGCCCGGAAGTGCTTCAGCAGTGCCATATTCATATCCTCGCCGAAGGGGCCCCGGGCGGCCACCACATCCCCGGGTGAAATTCCAAGAGTCAGCAGGCTCCTGATTATCTCCGGATCCGGCATTGCCCTGACCACCACCCTGCTGCCTGTCTTCCGGGCTTCTTCAACAAATATGCCGGCTGTTTTGCTGCCGGTGGCCAGAAATATTGTCCTTCCGGCGCCGCAGGCCATGCGGGCGGCGTCCCGGTAATTCCCGGCGGTCTGCACCGCCGGGCCCGGTGCCTCCATTTCCTCCGGCCTGGCGTAGCGGATGTACGGCACCCCCGCCATCTCACAGGCCCCGGCGGCATTGCGGCTAACTTCCGTGGCGAAGGGGTGAGAAGCGTCCACCAGCACTTTAACTGACTTGGACACCAGTAATTCCGCCAGCTGGGCACTGTTCAGCCGCCCCACGGCCGCCGCCACCCCGTCCTCGGCCAGGAGGGCGCCGCCGTATCCGGTGGCGGCGGTGGCCAGTACCTCCGCCCCCCTTGAGACGAGTTCCCTGGCTATGGCGCGGCCCTCCGAGGTTCCGCCGATTACCAGGATCATAGCCTGTATCCCCTGGGGGTCACCATGTGCCGGCCCAGCCTCCTGGTGCGGCTGTTGCCCACTATGACCGTGGACAGCATATCAATGTTGCAGTCCAGCATGTGGTCCAGATCGGTGATGACTTTTTCCTCCCCTTCCCGGTCGGAGTTGCGCACTATTCCCACCGGAGTGGTGCCCGGCCTGTACTTCTTCAGTATTTCCACGGCCATTTTGATCTGGTCCACCCGCCTGTGGCTGGCCGGGTTGTACAATACTAGCACAAAATCTCCCCCGGCGCCGGAGTGCAGCCGGCTTTCGATAACTTCCCAGGGGGTGAGCAGATCGCTCAGGCTGATGACTGCAAAGTCGTGCATCAGGGGTGCCCCCAGCCCGGCCGCCGCAGCTGTGGCCGAGGTAATTCCAGGTATGACCTCCACATCTAATGTGTCTGTCAGTCCATTTTTTTCCAGCATTTCAAGAATCAGGCCGGCCATTCCGTATACCCCGGGATCGCCGCTGGACACCACGGCCACGTCGCTTCCGGCCTTGGCCCTTTCAATGGCGGCGGCGCAGCGGTCCACCTCCCTGGTCATGCCGGTGCTGATTACCTCCCGTCCCTCCACCAAGTCCCCCAGCAGGTCTATGTATGTTTTGTAGCCCACCAGCACCCGGGCGTTTCTGAGGGCTTCCAGGGCCCTGGGGCTCATCAGGTCGGCGGCGCCGGGGCCTATTCCCACCACCCGGATTCTTCCTCGGCCAGGGCTGTGGTGATCCCGGCGCCCTTCCTTTTGGGGACAATCAGCTTTCCTTTCCGGCACGCCAGCATCGCCGCCGGTTCGCATACCCCACCCACTCCCATCTTTTCAAAAACTCTCTGAGACATTGAAAGGCCGTATTTTTCTATGGCGCCGTTCAGTTCCACGGCGCTGAAACCCAGAAGGGGAAGTCCCAGTTCCCGGGCGGCGGAGATCATCCCCGCCTCGGAAAGTCTGGCCTGGATGGTGGCCAGCGCCTTCAGGCAAAGGGGGCTTCGCCCCGCCAGGCGTAGGGCGGCCCATATTTCTTCCAGTATTTCATCACGGCCGGCGCCCCGCCTGCAGCCCACACCCGCCACCAAATTCCTGGGCCGCAGCAGAATCTCCTTTTCACCGGCGGTCACCGTGTCCTTTGGGGTGACCAGGGCCCTCCAGCCGCCGTTATTTCCCGGGTAGTCAGACCAGGGTCTGACCTCCAGGCATTTAACCGCCGGCAGGGATACCCCCGGGCTGTGGTATACAGTCAGCTTCTCCCCTCTGGCCAGGGCGGCGTTGATTTTTTTAACCGCTGCAGGAGGTTCGGGCGACATGTTATAGTCCCGGGCCAGCACATCCACCGCCGGAACTCCGCCCACGTCCGTGGCGGTGGTGATTACTGCGGCGGCCCTGGTCCCGTCGGCAATCAGCCGGGCCAGATCGTTGGCCCCCCCCACGTGTCCGCTCAGGGCGCTGATGACAAAGCCCCCGCCCTCGTCCATGACCACCACCGCCGGGTCCTTTCTCTTGTCCCTGACGTGGGGCGCCAGGGTGCGGATGACTATTCCCAGGGCCATGATCATCACCAGGGCCCGGCAGCTGTTAAAAAGATCCCCCACCAGCCTTCCCAGATTTTCTTCCATGGGGAATGTTCCCGGAAACTCCCGGGACACTCCCGGCACTGTGTACACAGCTGTCTCCCACCCGCTGTCCCGGAGCAGCGCCGCCACCTTCAGCCCCAGGGCCGTCCCCTTTGGAGTGAGGGCCACCACGGCCGCCCTCATTTACCGCTCACCCGGAATCCGTGGGAGAAATCTCCGTCATACAGTCTGGAGCGCTGGTAATCGCCGCTAAAAACCTTTCCCACCATAATCAGCGCCTGTCTGGTTATGTCCGCTTCCTTCATCAGTCCGACTATGTTTTCAATGGTTCCTTTCACCACCTTCTGGCCGGGCCAGGAGGCCTTCTCCACCACCACCACGGGGGTGTCCGGGGGATACCCCCCTCCGGTGAGCTCTTCCGCCACCCGGCCCATCTGGCTCACGCTGAGGAAAATACACATGGTGCAGCCGTGCCGGGCCAAGTCTCTGAGACTTTCCCCCTCCGGCACCGGAGTTCTCCCCTCCAGCCTGGTCAAAATCACCGTCTGGGCAACCCCGGGCAATGTCAGTTCCCGGGGAACGGCCGCAGCAGCAGCGAAGAAAGAACTCACCCCCGGTATCACCTGAAAAGGTATGCCCTTTTCCGCCAGGGCGTCCATCTGTTCCTGAACGGCCCCGTATATGGCAGGATCCCCGGTATGCAGCCTGGCCACCGTTTTTCCCTGCCGCCAGGCCCGGAACATGACCTCCAGCACATCTTCCAGCCTCATCCCCGAGCTGTCGTGTATTTCAGCCCCGTCCCGGCAGCCTTCCAGCAGGGCCGGGTTGACCAGGGACCCGGCGTAAATCACCACATCCGCCCCGGCAATCAGTCTGCTCCCTTTTACCGTTATCAGATCCGGGTCGCCGGGACCCGCTCCGATGAAGTATATCATCCGGGGATACCCCCCGTCCCGCCGTATTCATTTCCGGCAAAGCCCCTCCTCTTAATTATGAGCAGTGACATGTAATCCAGTTTCTTCCCGGACAAATCGGTCAAATCCGATGTGAAGAACTGGTCATTGTGGCCGCAGCGGCTGAAATAGAGCGCCTTTTCCTTCATCCCCAGCCTCTCCAGCATTTCCAACACTTCCTCCATCTTTTTGTTTACTTTCATCAGCACTACATTGTCATAATTTTTGATGGCGTCTTCCAGTGTGTTCAGTCCGTATATTGCCGGGAGCACCACCAGGGACTCCTCGCCTTCGGCCAGGGGGACACCCAGAAGTGAGGCGCAGGCCGACATGGCGGTGACGCCCGGCACCGTCTCGGTTTCCAGATCGGGGTGGCGCCGTCTGATGTGCCGCAATACGTAACCATAGGTACTGTAAAGCATGGGATCACCTATGGTTACGAAGGCCACCCTGCTTCCGCCCCGGACTTTGCGGGCCACTTCCTCCCCTGCGGAAGACCAGCTTTCCTCCAGCACCGACCTGTCTTTGGACATGGGAAAAGACATCTCCAGCCGGTCAAAACGCTTTTTTGTCAGCCCGCTGACCACCTGCAGGGCCAAACTGTCCCTGTCCGCCGTGGACTTGGGCACACACAGAGTATCAACTTCCTCCAGTATTTTAAAGGCCTTGAGGGTAATTAGGCCGGGATCCCCCGGACCCACCCCCAGGCCGTAAAATTTACCCGTCAAACTATTCACCCCATCCCCGCGCCGATATTATAAAAACGGGGTTGCAAGCCTTCATCAGCAGGCTTGCACCCATTTTAACCGACTTGCACACCGATACCTGAACCACTTCGGTTTCCCAGCCGTCCTTAAAAAAATCCATAGTCACCCCCAGGGTTTCCAGCGTCACGGCATTCACCACCACCCTGCCTCCCGGCAGCATATTACGCCGCGCGGTCTCCAGAATAGCCGCCAGCTTTCCACCGGACCCTCCGACAATCACCCTGTGGGGGGGAGGCAGCGTTCCAAGCACATCCGGGGCCTCGCCCTCCACCACCCGCAACCGGTCCTCCAGGCCGAACCGGGCGCAGTTGCCCCGTATAAGGTCACACCCCCCGGCGGACCTTTCCACCGCCCAGACCTCGCCTCCGGGAGACAGAAGGGCCGCCTCCACCGCTATGGATCCGGTTCCGCTGCCCACATCCCACACCACCATGCCGGGTCCCAGACGGGCCTTGGAAAGGGTGATCACCCTTATTTCCTCCCGGGTCATGGGAACCGTCCCCCGCACAAAAAGGCCGTCCGGTATGCCGGGCACACTGTATTTCCACGGATTATTCATCCAATACCACCATTACGCAATTTTGTCTGTCCCTGTATTCTTCCGGAAATATTTCGCCGGACGACAGCCGGACGACATCCTCCCCGGGAAGACCAAGATCATAGCAGAAATAAAAAACTTTCTTTTCCGGTCCTTGATTGATCAGTTTAAATATTTTTTCCGGGGTGCCGCCGGTGCCGGTCAGTATTGCCGCCTTTCCGGCCCCCCGGGCCAGCTCCGCGACTTTTTCCGCCGGCCTGCCGTGGGCGCTCAGCATGACGGCATCGTCCCAGGGCATGGACAGCCTGGCGAAGGCCAGTTGTACCGAACTTATGCCCGGCACCACCTCAATGTCTCCGGGATCGAAATGTTTAAGCAAAAATCTCAAAATGCCATACATGCCGGGGTCACCGGATGCCAGTACGACCACTCCGGATTCCCGCCGCAGTATTATTTTTTCCAGCATTTCCTGGAAATTGCTTTTAAGTGCCAGCTTATCCCGGGCCTCCACGGCGAAGGTCTTCAGGTGCCTTTCCCCGCCGATAATCAAGCCCGCGCCCCGCATGGCCTCCTTCGCCTCCGGGGTAAGATGCCGGGGTCCTCCCGGACCTACGCCGATTACCTTAATTTTTTGCATCCCATCAAACCCCCCATTTTCTCAGCCCCGTCATCCATGCCCAGTATACGGCCGTCCCGGGCGGTAATTACCGTCCCCACCTTGATTTTACCCCATATATACTCCTCCGCCCTGCGGCTGGATTTCGCGGCCAGGTGGTCGAACACCCGGCCCAGGCCCGATTTCTCCATTAGATCCACTGCGCCCTCCAGGGTGTTAATATTCAATATCCCGGCAATCAATTCCTTTTTTGCCCCCAGCAAAGCGGAGTAGGCCGCCAGTATTTCCCTCCTGCCATCGGCCACCCGGCTGTGGGTGTTGAATATACCCCCGGCCACTTTGGCCATTTTGCCGACGTGTCCCCAGAGGATCACGGATTCAATGGAGCTTTCAACGCACTGCTCCAGCATAAAGCCCACATAATTGCTCATTTCTATGACCGCGCCGGCGGGAAATCCATAATCCTCCACCGTCTGCCGGTACCCGGCGCCCCCCGGGGTCAGCACCACACTTTTAAAGCCCAGGGCTGCGGCTTTTTTTAAGAAAGGCACCAGGGAATCCCTGAGGGCCTCGGTGGACATAGGCCGCACTATACCTGTGGTGCCCAGGATGGACAAGCCGCCTATGATGCCCAGTCTTTGGTTCAGGGTCCGCTTGGCCGCCTCTATGCCTCCCGGCACTGAAATGGTTACCTCCACCCCCATCCCGGGCGGAAGCAAAGGTTCCACCGCCCCCCGGATCATCCGGGCCGGCGCCGGGTTTATGGCCGGCTCCCCCACCGGCACCGGCAGTCCCGGCGTGGTCACCCGGCCTACTCCCTCTCCTCCCCTGATGGACACGCCTCCCGGGGCGGGCCGCAACTCCGCCGCTATTTCCAGTCCGTGGGTGACGTCGGGGTCGTCTCCGCCGTCTTTTATCACCACAGCCCTGGTTCCCCACGGAAACAGCTCAGTCTTTTCGATTGGCACGTCAATGGGGATCCCCTGGGGGTTCAGCACCGTCACCCGTCCGTGGATCTCCCCCCTGAAAAGGAGCAGCGCCGCAGCCTTGGCCGCCGCAGCGGCCGAGGCCCCGGTGGTCACCCCGCAGCGCATTTTCTTTTTGCCTCTGCCGCTGGATAGATCGTTTGCCATGGGAGTATCACCCTGAAAACAGCTTATTCTGTATTCCTTATTCTGCCGGGAGAAAGAAAGGGCGGGCTGGGATGTTTTCACAGCCGGACTGTGCGCCGGGGGCGGCGGATTATGTTTAAAGCCGACAGCCGGTTGCATTGCCGGCTGTCAAGTAAGGTAGAGTTTTTTTATTAGTGCCCTGCGCCTGTTGTCTAAACCGCCTCCATTGTCATTTCTGCCGTTGTCCCTCCGGCGCGGGTCTCTTTCGGACCTTTTGTTCTGATACCTACTCTCGTATTCTTCGACGGAGGATATTGAATCGAGGTTGTTTCTCTTCCAGTCCAGCAGTATTGTATCAATGTATCTGAAATTTTTTTTGCCCAACAGAACCGCCCTCCTGAGGGCCTCCTGGACCAGATTCGGCCCGGGATATTCGATCCACTGGACGATCTTCTCCATTTCTATGGGTGAAAGCGGGCGCCCGAACTCCTTTTCAAAGCTGCTGCAGCATAATGCCAGTTCCTTTCTGTCTGCGATCCTTGACTGTGCTTCAATTTTTTTGCCGGCCTTTTCAATTTCTCTGGCCCTGGCCACGGCCCACTGGTCCGACAGTTTTTCAAACAGTGGCTCGAAATCATAGCCGGTCAGCACTTCGTCCCGGTCCTCATTGTAATACAGTGTCTCCACCAAAAACTTTTTTTCAAAAAGCGATCTGATGTTCCCTTCAATTTCACTCTGCGGGGCCGACATGCAGCGGGACAGTTTTTCCGTGTCCGGGCACAGTATGCATTCATCGCAGCGGAGCCTGAACATGTGTATGAGGGTCATCACTTCTGAATCGGTCAGATTCATCTCTTTATAAAATTTCAGCAGCAGGTTGGGTACGTTGGTTGCTCCCGACAGCCACAGGTCCGATCCAAAAGCGGCGGGTATATTACCCTGCCTGTAGTTTTTTACAGCTTTTCCGGTTCCGTTGAGCATGGCATAACCCCCGGCAAAATGTAATTACATTTTATGATTAGCGCCGGGGGTTTGTCCAGGTTCAAAAATCTCCGTTTACGGCGTTTTGTATGGAACAATCAGCCATTATACCCGATCTTTCCACGGGATGGGATACGCAAAAAAAAAGTTTTTATGGCATAATATTACAATGTCTACCCGTCAGCAGACCTTTGCCCCCAGCACCTCCACCATCTGCCTCAGGGCCCACAGGTGAGCGTCCTGGTTAAAGGAGGCCACTCCCTCCCTGTACACCAGTACGTTGTAATCCCTGTTGCACAGTTCCTCGACGGTATACAGCACGCATATATGTGTACAGACCCCCACCACCTCGACGGTTTTCGGATCCAGGTCCCTCAATATCTGGTTTAGGTTTGTCCTGAAAAACCCGCTGAACCTGCTTTTGGGCACCCGCATGGCGAAGGAGTACTCCTCCACCAGGAATTTCAATTCCCTTATTACGTCCGATCCCTCCGAGCCGTAAATGCAGTGCGGGGGAAACCTCTTGAACTCCAGGTCCTGGGGATCGTGGGCGTCTATTATGAATATTACCGGCAGTCCCTGCTCAACATAATCTCTAATTTTGTCCTGCACGAAGGGAACTATTTTTTCCGCGGTCTCACCGCAGTACAGGGCGCCATCCTTTCTGATGAAGTCATTGAGCATGTCCACCACCAGCAGCACTCTTTCCCTCATGGCAATTCCTCGCCTCCCGTAATCATTTTCAAAGTATTGCCTCCCGCAGGGGTTTTGCGCCCAACACCATTTCCGGAACTCCGGCCAGGGAATCCAGGGTGATGAATTCCCCCCGGGGATCCTCCATTTCGTAACTCCAGGTATGCTGGTTTGGAATGTATATACATTTATAACCGGCCTTAATCCCCGGATTTATATCGGATTTGATGCTGTTGCCTATTACCCACGAGGAGCCTGGTTCGAAATTGTGCATCCGGGCTATCATCTCGTACTCACGCTTTGTTTTGTCTTTCAGTACATATATTTTTTTAAAATAACCCTTCAGCCCGCTTGCGGCTATTCTCTCCCACTGTATTCCGGGATCCCCCTTGGTGGCCAGAATCAGTTCGTGCTCTCCGCCGGCTGACAGCTTTTCCAGCACATCGCGGGCGCCCGGCACCGGCCGGGGCGTTTGCTTAAACACCCACCAGCCCATTTCCTCGACCCTTTTGCATATTTCCGGCTCCGGTCCGGCTCCAGCCAGCCCGCAAAAATACTGGTAGGTCTGGACCATGGCCAAAGGAAAACAGTCTTTTAGAAAGCCTCCGCGCCGCTTTACATTCTCTATGTCGAAAAAATCAAGCTTGTCCAGGGTTTCCCGCAGGGGGAAGCCCAGTTCAACCATCAGCCGGGAGAACTCTTTCCTGGCCATTTCAAAAAAAACCGTGGTTTCCACCAGGGTGTCGTCGAAGTCCAAAACTATACCGGGACCCAACGACTTGACCATGCCAAAGCTTCCTTTCCGCCCCTTTGGGGTTGATTTAATATAATAGGCCAGCCCATGCTGGCCGTATATTCAATAAAAATATTATACCATTTGCCGTGCTGATAAAAAATAAATTTAATCAAAATAATTTACTGCAGAGTCACCGCCGTGCCGCTGGCGGTGACCATGAGCATCCCCTCCCGGACCACTTCGTAGTCTATATCCACCCCCACCACGGCGTTGGCGCCTATGCGCCTGGCGTTGGCGCTCATCTCGTCCAGGGCTATCTGCCGCGCCTGGGCCAGTTTTTCTTCGTACGCCCCGGATCTTCCCCCGACAATGTCCGTTATGCTGGCGAACAGGTCCCTGACTATGTTGGCCCCCAGTATGGCCTCGCCGCTTACTATGCCCAAATAGCTGCCGATGGTTTTTCCCTCCACATTGTGGGTGGTGGTCAGAAGCATTTTTCCCCCTCCTTATTTTTACGCACATAAATATATTATTTAATATTCCTCCTCCGAATTCCTTCAACCATCATTCAATGAAAAAGCCGCCCGGCCGGGCGACTCAGGCCCCCATGCCCCATGGATGTGGCGCCGTGAACAATGAAAATCCGGGGCCGGGGTCCGGGTTTCAATCCGGCTTCAGGACCTGCGGCTGAACCGGCTCTATTCTTGTGGCTTACGGTTTGCCGGCCGCCTTCGCACGTGCGTCCATGGACACCCAGGCTACAGTTGCATCCGTGCAGCTGTCCGGCGCCCCGTAGGCTCCCCCGCCAAGAGCCGGTAACAGCCTCCGGTATCTTCCGCCCGGCTTGAAAATCCTCCCCCCGGGTACCCTCTCTGTCTTTGGCTTTGTAATTTTCAGGGCGCTCCCATCCCGGCCAACCCATTCTGTCTCCTGTCTCCCGACAGAATAAGGAATACAGTATAAGCCACAGTATAGGGAGAACAGTGCATTGGGATACGGTATCGAGGGGGAGAGGGCGTCAAAGGGCGATATGCCGGAGGCTGTTCAGCCCCAGGGGGGAGGATGGAATCCAGAATAAGTTGAATATACACCCAAAATATGCTATACTGCCCTGTATATAGCTAGTTCTGCATTCCTGTATAATGTCAATTCAAAAAAAGGTTAAAATATATAAAGCTGTATGTGTTTTTAGTTAGCTATACGTATTGACAAAGGAGGAGCTAAATGGCGCTAAGAATTGGAATAAACGGCTTCGGGCGGATTGGCAGGGCGGTGTACCGTACTTCGCTGAACTTTGCGGATAAAATTCAGGTGGTGTCCGTAAATGACCTTACCGATGCCAAAACCCTGGCCCATCTGCTAAAGTATGATTCGGTTCACGGCATTTGCCGGGATGAGGTGGAGGCCGCCAATGACAGTTTCGTGGTGGGCGGGAGAGAGGTAAAGGTAACGGCATACAGTGATCCCGCTTCCATACCCTGGGGGAATTTGGGTGTGGATGTGGTGGTGGAGGCCACGGGCCGTTTCACCGACGGCAGACTGGCGGCGAAACATCTGGAATCCGGCGCCAGGAAGGTTCTGATTTCAGCTCCGGCCAGCAATGAAGACATCACCTTGGTGATGGGCGTAAACAGTGATAAATACGACCCCCCGCAGCATCACGTGATCTCGTGCGCCTCTTGCACCACCAACTGTCTGGCGCCCCTGGCCAAAGTTATTCACCACAAGTTCGGCATAATCAGGGGCATGATGACCACTGTGCATTCATACACCAACGATCAGCAGATACTGGACCTGCCTCACAAGGATCTGCGCAGGGCCAGGGCTGCGGCGCTGTCCATCATACCCACCACCACCGGTGCGGCCAAGGCGGTGTCCCTGGTGCTTCCCGAGCTCAAGGGCAAGCTGCACGGAATGGCCATGCGCGTCCCCACTCCCAATGTTTCCGTGGTGGACCTGGTGGTCCACCTGGCCCGGGAGACTTCCGCCGGGGAAGTGAACTCCGTGCTTAAGGAAGCCGCCGAAGGGGAACTGAGGGGAATAATGGCGTACAGTGAGGCACCGCTGGTATCCAGGGACTACAACGGCAACCCCCACTCCTCCATTGTGGACGCCCTTTCCACCATGGTTATGGAAGGAGTGTTGGTGAAGGTTATTGCCTGGTATGACAACGAGTGGGGATATTCCAACAGGGTGGTTGACACGGCGCTGTATTTGGCGGAGATGGGAATATAGTTCTTCTCAAAGGTACTGTGTTATTTCTTTAGTTTCCCTTCTCCCCGGCCTTCCCCGGCCGGCGCTGTCGGGATAACCCACCGGTATTATTGCCACCGGCCTCCTGGGTTCAGGCATCTTGAGGTAGGCATGCACTTTTTTCTCGTCGAAGGCCCCCACCCAACAGGTACCCAGCCCCCCGGCGGCCGCTGCCAGAAGGATATTCTGCACTGCCGCCGCCGTATCCTGCAGGCAGTACAGTTCCCTTCCCCTGCTCCCGTAAACCCTGGCCGATTGGTCAGGTTCGGCGCACACCACAATGCACACCGGGGCCCTGGCAACGAAAGACTGGTTCAGCGCAAAGGAGGCCAAGGCTTCCCGGTGCTGAAGGGTTCTCACTACGTAAAAAAACCATGGTTGCAGGTTTCCCGCCGTAGGTGCCCACCGGGCGGCCTCCAGCAGTGATTCCACCATTTCTTGCGGGATATCATGGGGCTTGAATTTTCTCACCGAGCACCTTTTTTTGATTAAGTCCAGCAACGCGCGAGCCTCCCTTGACTCCATATCATTGAAGTGTCATTCCATCAGCATAGACAACTCCGGCGTGCACTATTATTATTATAGTGTATGCTATTTCAATTGTCATGCGTCAAGTGGAGGGTTATTCATGAGAGCAGGAATGTTGCCTATGCTGGCAACGGTTCTCTCGGCGGTGGGGGTCTATTATTTCTGGGCCGTGGTTCTGCGCCTGGACAATACCGTGGGCACTGTGCTGGGTATGTTGACCGCCGTACTGGCGTCAGCTTATTTTGCCAGAAGAAAAAAAGGCAAATAATATCTTTATATGAGTTATTTTAAAGTTAGAGGTGTGCATCTTGCCGCATTCTGGTCCCATAGGAGTATTTGACTCGGGGGTGGGCGGCCTTTCGGTTTTAAGGGAAATAAGGCGGTTTTTACCCAATGAGGACACTATTTATTTTGCGGATTCGGCATATTGTCCATACGGCGCCAGAACTCCATTTGAAATTGTGTCCCGGTCCGTCAAAATATGCCATTTCCTTGTGGAACGGGGATGCAAGGCGCTGGTGGTGGCTTGCAACACCGCCTCGGTGGTGGGATTGGATTTCTACCGCCGCGAATGCATCGTGCCCATAGTGGGTATGGAACCGGCTGTCAAGCCCGCCACCGCCAACACCAAAAACGGCAGGGTCGGGGTACTGGCCACCGGGGTTACCCTCTCCGGCCACCGTTTTTCATCGCTGCTGGAAAGATGCCAGAATGGCGCCGAAGTGTTCACACAGCCCTGCCCCGGTCTGGTGGAACTGGTGGAAAGCGGCAGGCACGACGGGCCCGGGGCGCCGGAACTACTGAACAAATATCTGGATCCATTGCTAAAGGCCGGTGTCGACACCATAGTGCTGGGCTGTACCCACTATCCCTTCTTAAAGGATCTGATATTGGAACTATCGGGTCCACGGATCAAGGTGATCGACAGCGGCGAGGCGGTGGCCCGCCAGTTATGCAGGGTGTTGGCGGAGCAGGGGCTGGAAAACCGGCCGGACAGGAAAGGAGCCGAATTTTTCCATACCAGCGGCGATCCAGGCCTGGTTGGGCCGGTGATAAAAAAACTGTGGGGCGGTCATCCCGAAATAATGCACACCCCACTTTAAATGCCCATTAATCATCTCTGTAATGCGCTGCAGTTCATTCCTCAACTAAAAACTCAAGGTACGGCTTATCGAACTGCACCATGGCATTTACCACCAATTCCACTATGCCGCCATAATGGACGTTGAATTTGACGGTCGCCTTATAGTATTCTAAAATATCCCTTATTGCTCCTTTGCAGTTTGAACAGGGTGTGGCTACGTACTTGGGGATGTCCGGATCTTCAATTGTGTTCTTGAAAGCGTCAAGAATCTGTTTGAATTTCATCCTGCTTGTAACTTTGTTTCTGAACTCGGGAAAATTAAAGGACTTCATTATGGCAAATCCGCTTCCGCCGCCGCAGCAGTAGTTTCTGACACCATGAGGAACCATTTCTCTGTACTGCGGACATATGGCGTTCATTATCTGACGTTGGGGCATGACTATTCCCATCATCCTGGCCACATTACAGGGGTCGTGCATGGTGACCGGGAAATTGTTTCTCATGGGATCCAGTTTGAGCACGTTGTTTTTGATCAAATCCCACAGCAGGGGGAGGAAACTCTCCCTGGGGATATTGTCGTCCCCCACCATAATGCGGTCCATGCTTACCATCGACGCTTTGTGGGCATGACCGCACTCCCCGACAATTATCCTCCTTACACCAAGTTCCTTGGCTGCCTTCAACTGGGCGTAGCCTATTTTTCTTCCCTGGGCGTCGTCGTAAAAAAGGCCGTAGTTGACATTATCGTATCCGATCATGTCACTGCTGAGCGTCCAGTCCAATCCGGCCTCCTCAAAGATAATGGTGAAGGCGGCGGGGTTTTCCGGCCATGCCATGAATTCTCCGGCGTTATGGGTCAAAAGGATGTCCGCACCCTTTTTGTCCACGGGTATCTTGTACTTCTTGCCGACCCTTTCGTAAATGTCATCTTCCATAAATTCAATCAGATCAAGAAAGGCTTCCTTGTTGAGCCCGGTGCTGGAACCGGTGGCCAACTGGTTGACTGTACCCTTTTCATGCAGCGGTTTCGGTGCTATCCCCATTTCCATACTGTAGAGTTTTCTTATTTCTCTGGTCAGCAGCCCGTTGTCCAGTCCCAGGGGACAGGTTTGGGCACAGCGCCTGCACAGGTTGCACCGGTACGCCAGTTCCCCCAGACGTAAAATGGTTTCAATGTTTATGTCGATGGTTCCACCCAAAAATCTTTCCAAAAGACTGCCGCCATATTTATGCTTTTTATAAAGCGACCGCAGCGTTTCGGAGCGGAATAATGGCCTGTATATTTCTGTCTCGTTGCTGCATTTGTATATGTGACATGCTTCTGAACACGTATTGCACTTGGCGCAGTATTCAAAAGACAGCATCAGCGGCTGCAGGAAACCCCTGTTTGTTTCGCTGGAAAAGAGTTTGTCCAGGCCCGATAAAAATTTTTTTATCATCTCCTGTTCTTCTTCCTTGGTTTTCGGCCTTGCCAGGGTATCGTTGCCTACAAACCCGTCCAGGCTGGTGCAGTAGTCTTTTTTCCATGACTCCTTGGGAACTGAGAAATCTGGTTCCATGCCCGGCTTGTCATAAGGCGCCGGCAACGGCATCAGCTTATCAAGTTTGACCAGTTGTTCGGACGGTTTTCCCATGTCATTGGGCTTTATGTTATCCATTGAGGCTATCCTCCTCATGCATTTTTTATATCGGCGGGCTGATCTTTCTTGGTGGAAGCCGAACCCGGATTGATGTGCGATGCCGACCAGGATGCCTTGGGCTTATAGCTCAAGGTTTTTTTAACCTTTTCCTCCAATTTGGAGTTTCTCAAGTTGGGTTCGTTTTCCCACATCACTTTGTGAAATGCAAAAAATTTACCTATATAATGGCTCATTTTGGTTTGGGGTATATAGATCAACAAAGCGCCCAGCAGTAAAATGTGTATGGTCAGGGCGGTTTCAGCCCGGATGGGGGAGAAGGTGATTAGGGATTTCATTATTTCCCGGCCATAATTGAAGGCAGGGTCTCCGCTCCACACCACGAGCCCCGATATGGCCGCCGCAAGGATGAAGATTAAGTTGAAATAATCCTGGGGTGTTGTGTATTTGTTTAAAATATTGTCGGAAATCCTTTTCATAAGAAGCAAGAATGCGCCCGACGTCACCAGCAGGGCCCCGGCGACACCGATCACCGAGGTGCCGTGATAAACCAGTGCGGCCCATGGGCCGGCGCTTACCCCCGATGCAGTGACCAAAGACAGTCCCGACAACTCCGTAATGGCCCCCGCCAACAAAAAAACAGCCCACAGGCCCAGCAGGTAAATCCCCATGTGTAGCGCGATGCTGGGCCACCAGTGGCGCCTGTTGTTGTCGTACAGCAATTTGATGAAAAGCATTTCTTTCAACATTTCCTTCAGCTCGCCGGCCAGCGACACCTGTCTCGGCTTATTCCACCACTCCAGATCTTCATAATAAGAGCCGCCATAATGACCTTTTTCCCCGGCTTCCTTGGGCACCGGATACAGCTCCCAGCGGCCGTGCAGTGGCATGTTTTCATACTGGCGGAACTTGTAAAGCGAAATCCCGACAAAACAAACAAGAGACAGGTAGATAAAAGTCAGCAACAACAATCCCGGCTTCCCCCTTACTTAATATTTTTTGTTATATGTAAATACAAAACCGGAATCCGGTTTTGTAAAAAATTGATTAATTCTTCACATTGCTTAGAAAAATTATATACCCGGGGTGGCACATTTTCAAGCATTTAAGAATCCGTTACGTTATGCTTTAATACGTTATGCTTTAATATGTGAATAATAATCGCTTGATAAAACAGGCAGGAAATACTAAACCGGCAGTGAAATAACACCGATAACAGTATATATTTAAAAATCACCGGCTCCGGATGCCACTGTTTTCCAGTAATTTACACGGCTTCGCCGTTCCGGCCCGGGGGTGAATGCATTGAAAATATTCAAGAAAGTATACGCTTTATACCTTGCCGGCATGCTGTCCATGCTGGGGGCGTTCATATTTATTGCCATGCCCCGGATCGGGAAGGTTTTCACTGAAGGCCTGGCGGCTTTCCAGGGAACGCCGGCGGCCGATGCGGCCCTTGACAACCTTCACCGTGAATTTGTTTTTTTGAATATATTCCTGGTTGTTCTGACCATTTGTCTTCTGGCCGTAACCGCTTATTACTCCTGGATCTTGATAAAACCCCTGAACATGTTCTTGAAAAATCTGGCCGGAAGATTTTTTCCCGGCAAAGGCGGCAATTTCGACGATGCGTACTCAGCTGTTGAGTCGGTGCGCATGGGCGCGGCCGTGGCCCATTACGCCCCCATAGGCATAATGTTGGTGGACCGGGACGGCATAATCAGGTTTTTCAACCGGGAAGCCTCGGATATAACGGAATTCGATCCTCAATCGGTGACCGGCAGACCAATGCTGAATTTTTTCCCGAACAATTATTACAATTACACCATGGAGGTAATAAAGACCGGAAGGGAATATATGGGGCTAAGGAACATAATCAAAGTGGGGGATTTTTTTAAGGAGATTATCTTCAGCATAAGTCCCCTCACTCTTCCGGACACGGTTTCCGGGGCTGTGGCCGTTTTCCAGGACGTGACGCCGCAGAGAAAGCTGATCGAAGTCCAGGCCGCCTATTCCCTGGTCAGGGATATGGTTACCCAAAGGGACCTGGACGGCATGGCCGGGGTAATCGCCAAATCGGCGGCGGAAATGGTCGACATAGAATTTTCCGCAGTATTTCTGGCGGACCGGGAGGGCGGTCTTGTCATCAGGTCGGCCTGCGGAATAGCCGAGGAGGCTGTAAAAAATTACAACGCCCGCCCGGCGCGGGTGGACAGCCCGGAGATGGTGGAGCTGTACCGCCACAGATTGCCTCTCTTGCACGGAGACATCGGCGGGAACGCAGTCCTCGAACCCTTAATGGCTGTGCCCGGCGCCTGTTCTTTCTACTCCTTCCCGATTATATGCGAAGACCGGCTGGTGGGATTATTGAATCTGTACAGTAGGCAGAAAAACAAACTGAACAGGGACATGATCTGTTTGCTGCAGTCCCTGTCCGGGCAGGTAAGCAGTGCCGTCGGCAATTTTCTAGAGATGCAAAGGATGCGCACCATGGCCTCCGTGGACGGGCTTACGGGGCTTTTCAATAAAAAGTACTTCCTTGAAAACCTCAGCGCCCGGCTGGACAGTGTCGGCGCCTCAGGCCCGCCGCTGTCACTGGCCATGATGGACCTGGATCATTTTAAAAGCATTAACGATAGATATGGTCACCAGGCCGGAGACCGGTTGCTGAAAGATGTGGCCGGGGTGATGTTGCAGCAGGCCGATGAAGGCCATTGTGTATGCCGCTTCGGGGGTGAGGAATTCTCCATTATAATGCCCGGTGTCACAAAGGACGGGGCTGTGGAAGCGGTTAACCGCATCAGGTTCCGGATAGAAAACAGTATTTTTCACGTCCCCGGATGTGATGGCGTTGAAATGACCATTTCCGGGGGTGTGGCCTGTTTCCCCGATGACGCCAAAAATGCCGGGGATCTTATATTGTTCAGCGATATTTCCCTGTATGCCGCCAAGAGATCCGGCCGCAACAGGGTGGTGGCCTACAGCCCCGGCTTGAAACTAATCTAGGAGATGGACAATAAGGCCCTTGGCTTTTTATGTTGGGATGGCCAAGGGCTGAAATGTTTTTCCGGGGTGTTGGACCTTTTGAGCGGCTTACGCGGGCCTGATTGCCGTATTTAGGAGGCTGTATCCCGGTCTTCGAATCTGGGGCGCGGGTAGAGGCCCGTCCGCTCTACAATTTCAGGCACCACCTCTTCCCAGGCGATGGCCATGATGTGAACTCCGTGCACCCCCTTGACATTTTCTTTGATATATTTGATTTGTTCTATGGCCACCTCGATGCCTTCACGCTTTTGGTCTTCGGCCTTTTTGAGGCGCTCCACCAGGGAGTCAGGCACCAGCATGCCGGATACTCCGGTCTGCAGATATTTGGCCGCCCGCCAGCCCTTCAGGGGGGTTATGCCGGCCAGTATGCGCACCCTCTGGTCGATTCCCCTGGATCTGACCATCTCCATGAAACGCTCGAATCTTTCCATGTCAAATATGCACTGGGTCTGGATGAATTCGGCTCCGGCCTCCACTTTCTTTTCCAAACGGTCCACCCGGAACTCGAAGGGATCGGCGAAGGGATTGGCCACCGCGCCGATGTAGAACCTGGGTTCATGCTCCTTTATTGCTTCTCCCGACAGGAATTTTTTTTCGTCCCGCATCCTGCGCACCATCTGAACAAGCTGTAAGGAGTCGATATCGTAAACATTTTTGGACATGGGGTGATTGCCAAATTTCTGATGGTCGCCGGAAAGGCACAATACATTCCTCATGCCAAGGCTGTATGCCCCCATCAGGTCCGATTGCATGGCGATCCGGTTCCTGTCCCGGCAGGTCATCTGTACTATGGGCTCAATGCCGCAGTCCAGTATGTGCACACCAGCGGCGATACTGCTCAAACGCACAATGGCGGTTTGGCAGTCGGTGATGTTGGTGGCGTCCACGTGATTAACCAGCATGTGGGCGTGGTGCCTGATGCCGTGGGCGGATGCGTGCTTGGGGGGGCCGATTTCAGCGGTCACCGCAAATTGACCGCTTTCAAAAATGCGATGAAGTTTGCTTAAATAGCTCATCCGATCATCACATCCTCTCTGACAGCCCTGCGGGGGCCGCCGTCCCTGGATGTGGACCAGTCTTTGGGCGGCTGTATTTCCAACAGCCTGTCAATCTTGCCCAGCTTTTTCATGCGGTCGTATATGAGCTGCCAGGCACAGTCCACATCTTTGCTTATTTCGCACTTGCCGTACTGTGAACCGCCGCAGGGACCGTTTAATATGCTCTTGGAGCAGCGTATGACCGGGCAGATACCACCGGTTTTATGCAGTATGCAGGCCCCGCAAAGTCCGCATTTTTCCTCCCAGATACCATGCACCGTGGAACCGCCTATGAAGTCTGTGTTCAGAGCCGGCACCACCCATTTGTCGAAACGCTCCGCCAGGTATTGCACTCCTACGCCGCAAGCCAGGGAGATGATGGCGTCCACATCCTTCACCAGTCCCTCCAGGGCATCCACATATTCCGGGTCGCACTGGCGGGTGGCGGTGAAGGTGACGGTTTCCAGCGGGTTGCCCTCCAGCCTGCGCATGATGCGCAGGGCCGAGGCCATTATTTCGGTTTCCTTTTCACCCCCGGAAAGGCAAACCGTGACACACCCGGCGCACCCGATCAGCGCCACCCTTTTGCAGTCTCCCACCATGGTGGCTATTTCCTTGATGGGCTTTTGCTGGGCAATAATCATTCAGAACCACCTTCTTTCATGCAGCCGCAGTGGCAACCGCAGTGGCAGCCCGCATTATTCAGAGGATTTGGGCCCAACTCCCTGATGCGGGCGGTCATCTCGTTGGAGATTTCTGCAAAGCGCCCGCCCTGGGCGGAAGAGAGATTGTACATTTCCAGCCTGTTCCCGCCCAAACCTATTTCGTCCAATAGTTTTTTCACTGCGCTTACGCGTTTTCTTGCCCTGAAATTTCCTTTCAGGAAGTGACAGTCACCCTCCAGGCAACCGGCCACCAGCACACCGTCCGCTCCTTCTTCAAAGGCGTTCAGTATAACGCGGTGATCTATATTGCCGGAGCATGTCATTTCCACCACCCTTATATTGGGTGAATACTGGAGCCTCATCGAACCTGCCAGGTCCGCAGCGGAGTAAGCTCAGTAGTGACAGCAGAAAGCCACTATTTTGGGTTCAAATCCCACCTTGCCGCACCTCCTTGCAAAGGCCTTTGATCATGCCCATATACATTTTGTCGTTGTAACCCTGTAGAGCAATGGCTTTGTTGGGGCACTCACCGGCGCAACTGCCGCACCCCTGGCAGAGAACCGCAGCTATTTCAGCGGCATAATTCCTTACCTTGGGCGCACCGTAAGGGCACAGCCGCACGCAGGTCAGACACGCCGCACACTTGTCCGGCTGCACCACAGCCACCACACCGTGGGATTCAAGTTCACTCTTGGCCAGTATGGCGCCCGCCCTTCCGGCCGCCGCCCTGGCCTGGGCGATATTTTCCTCGATGTTCTTGGGACCGTGGGCCAAACCTGCCATGAATATCCCTTCGGAGGCGAAATCCACCGGGCGCAGTTTCATGTGGGCCTCCAAAAAGAAACCGTCTGTATTCATGGGGACTTTGAGCAGCTCATTCATCTTTTTGCAGTCGGGAGAAGCCAATATTGCCGCCGCCAGGCCCAGAACGTCGGCATCGATGACCAGCGGCTGCCCCAGCACATGGTCGGTGACAGTAACCTTTAACTTGCCGTCGACTTCCTCCACCTGAGGTTTCTGATCGGCGCTGTACCGGATAAATATAACTCCTTTACGTCGGGCCTCGCTGTAAAGATCCTCAAAATAACCGTAGGTTCTGATGTCGCGGTACAATATGAACACCCTGGCATCCGGGTTTTTGTCCTTGAGCTTAAGCGCCAGATTGACCGATTTGGAGCAGCATACCCTGCTGCAGTACGGCCTCGCCGGTTCTCTGGAGCCCACGCACTGGATCAGCGCCACGGTGTCGGCGCGGGTCACTCTGCCGTCACCGGCGGCAATGGCCTCCTCAATCTCCAGCTGGGTCATAACCCTTTCGTTCCGGCCGTACAGATATTCCTCCGGCTTGTATTCGGCCCCGCCGACGGCAATGATAATCACACCGTGCTGGATCTCCTCTCCATTGGACAGGGTGGTAACAAAATTGCCCACAAAGCCCTTGGTGTCCAACGCCTCTGTGCCGGTAAAAAGCAATATGCCGGGGTGTGACTTGACCTTTTCAATCAGTTCGGACAGGTAGGACTGTACGTCCTCTCCCCTTAAGCCTTGCTTGACACGTCTGGCATTGCCCCCTAATTGGTCCGATTTTTCCACCAGATAGACTTTATAGCCCTGACCGGCCAGGGAGAGGGCGCTATTCATGCCTGACACGCCCCCGCCTATGACCAGGGCGGCCTTGGTGACGCTTACGGCCTCCTGGTGTATGGGATCCAGCAGGGCGGCCTTGTAAACCGCCATCCTGACCAAGTCCTTGGCCTTCAGTGTGGCATTTTCCGGCTCATTCTGGTGCACCCAGGAACATTGATCCCGGATGTTGGCCATTTCAAACAGATACCGGTTGAGGCCGGACTCCATCATGGTTTCCTGAAACAGGGGCTTATGGGTCCTGGGACTACAGGATGCCACCACCACCCTGTTCAGCCTGTTTTCGTCGATAATCTGCCGCATGGTGTTCTGGCTGTCCTGGGAGCATGCGTACAGGTATTCGCCGGAATACACCACATTGGGCAATGCCCTGGCTGTTTCCACCACTCCGGGCACATTCACCACGCTTCCTATGTTCACACCACAGTGGCAGACGAACACCCCTATGCGGGGATCCTCTCCGGCGACATTCTTCTCTCCAGGATATTCCTTCTTCCTGACCAGGGTTCCCCGGGAGACGGACAGGAATTCGGAGGACTCGCCGGCTGCGGCGCTGGCCTGCATCACTGTTTCGGGGATGTCCTTGGGACCGCAGAAGGTCCCCGCCACGAAGAACCCCGGCCTGCCAGCGCTTACACCGGTCAGGGGGACAGTATCCGCAAAGCCGTACTGATTCATTTCCAGTCCCAGCTTCCGCCCCAGCTCCGTCACCGACCGGTGGGGCTGCAACCCCACCGACAGCACCACCAGATCAAACTCTTCGGTGATGATGGCGCCATCTTCGTTGGCATAGCGAATAATCAGATTCTTGGATTCATCGTCCTTCTGAGTGACTTCGTACACTCTCGATCTGACAAATCGTACCCCCAGCTCTTCCCTGGCGCGGTCGTAATATTTTTCAAAGCCCTTGCCGAAAGTGCGCATATCCATAAAGAATATGGTGGTTTCCAGCGGTTCGTGGCTGTGTTCTTTGGCGATGACGGCCTCTTTGATGGCGTACATGCAGCACACCGACGAGCAGTAGCCGTGTTTCTCCCTTATATTCCTGGACCCCACGCACTGTATCCAGGCAATTTTTTTAGGCTCCTTCTTGTCTCGGGGCCTTAACATATGACCCTGGAATGGTCCCGAGGCGCTCAGTATCCTTTCAAATTCAAGGCTGGTCACCACATTGGGGAATTTGCCGTAGCCGTAATAGAACAGATCCCCAGCGTTGAATGTTTCAAAACCGGGGCTGAGCACTACTGCACCGACATTCAGCTCGACGACATCTTCCCCCATTTCGTGGTTGATGGCACCGGTTTTGCAGACCTCCAGGCATTTTCCGCAGGAGTTGGGTTTTTTGAAGTTGAGACATCTCCCGGGATCTATGGTATAAGCGTTGGGATATGCCTGGGCGTACTGCTTGTATATGGCTTTCCTTAATCCCAGATTCTGGTTGTATTCATCCTTCACCTTAACCGGGCACTTTTCCGCGCAGGATCCGCAGCCCGTGCACTTTTCTTCATCCACAAAGCGGGGGGACCGCCGCACCTTGACTGTGAAATTCCCCGGATCCCCGGTGATTTCCTCTATATCCGAGTTGGTCAGTATGCTGATGTTCAGATGGCGTCCGCATTCCACCAGTTTGGGTGACAATATGCACATGGAACAGTCGTTGGTGGGAAAAGTCTTGTCCAACATGGGCATTTTACCGCCTATGGCCGGGCTGCTCTCCACCAGATACACGAAATAACCCGACTCCGCCAGGTCCAGGGAGGCCTGTATGCCGGCGATGCCGGCCCCCACCACCATCACGGCCCCTATTTTTTCAGTACTCATTCGGCATCCGTCCTCTCATAAGGTGTAAATCCGGATTCACTCTTTCTCCGGCATAATAAGGGCTCGCTCCATTAATGCGCACATGTGCATATTTTTGGATTTACCCTTGGTGTCGGGATACCACTTGTTCAGGTCATTCATCTGATCCATGCAGTTGTGGCATGGCACTATAACGATCTGGGCCCCGGTGGCCATCACCTGATCCACCTTGCGCTTGCCCTTCAGCTTCCTCTTTTCGTTGAATTCCGGCATGGCCATGCCTCCGCCGCCGGCGCCGCAGCAGTAATTCATCCTGCCGCCAGGGTTCATGTCCACGAAATTCTTGATAAAGCTCCGGGCCAGTTCTCTGGGAACATCCCAGACCCCCTCCTTGCGGGCTGTGTTACAGGGGTCATGGTAAGTGACCACCTCTGATATTGCGTCCGGGTTCAGTTTAAGGCTGCCGTCTTTTACCAGATCGTTGAGTAGCTCCAATATGTGGCGGATGGGGAACATTTCCCCCTTCCAGAAGGTCCTTTGTCCCCACTTCATGGAGCGGAAGGCGTGTCCGCACTCGGTGACTATGAATTCCTCACAGCCCAGATTGACGAATTCCTCCCATATGGGCATGGATATTTCCACGAAGTCGTCGTTCTTGCCGGTGAAGAGGGCCACGTTGGTGGCGTCCCAGCGCTTGGTGCTGATGGTGTAATCTATCCCTGTGGCATAAAATATCTTCAGTGTGGTTTGCAGTTCCTGGGGATAATACTTTATGTCCCTGGCGTTGAATCCATAGAAGTATTTGGCCCCTTTTTTATTTAAAGGAATGGTGTAGTCGGGGTCGTCCAGTTCGCTCTGCAGTTCCTCCTGGATCCACTCCAGCGTCTCTTCGTAGTCCACCTGGCTGACGTTCATCTGGTTGCCGGACTCAATGTGCTCTCTTACGATGGTCTGCAGGTATCCGGGGATCTTATCCCTGTCCCAGGTGCCCCTAAGGTTGCGTACGATGATGGCTATGTTGATGTTCATGGGGCACTCCACGGTGCAGCGCTCGCACATGGTGCAGTACCAGATATAGGGATCGGCGAACACCTCCTCCTCCATACCCAGCAGAACCTTGCGCAGGAACTTGCGCGGGTCCTGGTTTTCATGGATGTCGGAGTATGGGCACCCGGCGGTGCACATGCCGCAGGCCAGGCACTGGGTGAAGTCTATGTTCTTCACCAGTCCGGCCACTCTTTCGCGGAACTTGGGATTGAATCTTGACGCCTGAATGGTTTCGATGGCATTTTCCATAAATCGATGCTCCTCCCCTCTACGGATTTTGTTATCAGTATTTTCCATTCAGAACCTGATTTTACAGAACAGCATTTCCAATGCGGCTAATATTCGCCGGGGAGCTGGTTCAGTTCCGCCTTGGTGAACACCGGTCCGTCCTTGCAGACGTACTTGTTGCCCACGTTACAGCGGCCGCACATGCCTATGCCGCACTTCATGCGGTTTTCCAGCGACATGATGACCTGCTCCGGCATGAAGCCGCAGGCCTCCAGCTCGGGCATGGTGAATTTGATCATCACCGGCGGGCCGCAGATGATGGCCACGGAGTTTTCCGAGTTGGGCGCCACTTCCTTGGTGACCGCCGGGACGAACCCCACCCTGCGGGTCCACCCTTCCACCGGGCGGTCGATGGTGCACACCAGGTCTATATCCGAACGGCTGTCCCAATCCTCCAGCTCGTCTTTGTAGAGAAGCAGTCCGGGGTTCCGGGCGCCGTAAATCACGGTCAGCTTGCCGTAGTCCCCCCTGTGTTCGGGCTCCAGTATATAGGTGATCAGAGACCGCAAAGTGGTGAAGGCGAATCCCCCGCCGATGATTACTATATTCTTGCCCTTCATCTGTTCCACCGGGTAATGGTTGCCCAGGGGTCCCCGCACGCCGGCGGTGGTTCCTTCCTCCATCAGGTGCAGGGCGGTGGAAACCACTCCCACCTTGGCCACGGAAAACTTGAGGAATCCCGGCTCGGTGGGGGATGAGGCGATGCCGAAGGGGGCCTCGCCTTTTCCAAACACGCACACTTCGGCGAACTGGCCGGGCATGTACGGAAAGCTTTTTTCATCATCTTCGCTGAGGAACTGGAAGGTAAATGTGTGAATAAGCCTGTCCTCGGTTTCAGTAAAGTTTTTTACCAGTTTCACCGGGAGCGGCAGATACGGGTTCCTCTGCATTATTTATCCGACCTCCCTTCCTCCTGGATATCCGCCAATATTTCCCGGATATCCAGATTCACGGGGCAGTTTTTGATGCACCGGCCGCAGCCCACGCAGGCCATGGCGTTGAAATTGTCCACGAAGTACTTGAATTTGTGCATTATCCTCTGGCGCATACGCTCCTTGCCGCCGGGACGCGGGTTGTGGCCGGATCCGTGCATGGTAAACAGAGGGAACATGCAGGAGTCCCAGTTTCTCACCCGGCATCCGTTGCAGTCCACCGCTTCATCCACAATGTCGAAACAGTGGCAGGTGGGGCATGAGTACGTACAGGCTGCGCAGCCCAGGCATTTTTCGTGGAAACGTTCCCAAATGGCATGGTAGAAATTAATATCCAGCTTTGCCTTTAGTTCACCGGTGTTGACCCGGCAGGTCAGCTCCGCGGCTTCCCTGGCTTTGGCGGCAGCTTCATTTTGTTCGTCGCCGGAGTCCCCCAGCCCAAATTTTTCCACCAGGGCTTTGCCTGCGTCGCTCAAGGCCTCCACCAGATAGGCGTCGCCGATATCGGTCAGCAGGACATCCAGGCCGGTTTTGTCAAAGGGGCCGCTGTCCATGGAGGTGCAAAAGCAGGTGCCGGCCGGGTTTATACAGGCCATCCCCACCAGCAGGGTATTTTCCCTCCTGGTCATGTAATAGGGATCCGTGTATTGATCGTTTTTGAACACGTTGTCCAGCAGTAAAAGGCTTCTGGCGTCGCAGGGACGCAGTCCGAAGACCACCTTTTTGCCGCTGTCGATGCAGTCCTCTATTTTTGCCCCTTCCCCGGTCAGGCTGTAACAGAAGAGCTTCTCAGACTGAGGGAAAAGGACCCCCTTGGGAGGGATTTTGCTGTTGGCATAATCGAAGCAGGCTTCGCCGCCGGCAGTGATTTTTTTGAACAGAGAATAATAGCCCTCCTTCACCGGGGCATAAACCTCGTATTCGCCGATCAGTTTATCCAGCAGGTCTGGCAGTGCGCTTTTCGACATAATCATCCTTTTCACCTCACTCCTTCACCAGGAAAGGTTGCGGGTCGTCGGCTTTGAAGGTGTTCAGGGCTGGTTTTTCCTCCAGGCTGACACCGGCTTCGCAGCCGAACAGCTCCTTCACTTCCTTGACCATTTTGCGCGTCATGCCGCGCAGGTTGATGCCCATGGGGCAGGCCCTGTCGCAGGCGCCGCAGTCCGCGCAGCGCCCGGCGCTGTGGAACACCCGGCCGGCCTGGAACATAATATTGTCGTCCACATCCGGTGTTTTCTTGATCCAGGCCGGGGTGGAGCAGTCCACAAAGCATTCGGCGCAATAGCACATGGGGCAGGCGTTGCGGCACGCATAGCAACGAATGCACTTGAAAAACTCGGCGGCCAGGGTGGCCCTGCGCTCCGCCGGGGAAAGGGCCTCGAAGGCGGTCACGTCGTCGAAGTCTTCCCCGGGCTTGGCCGGCACCGCTTCCCCCACCAGCACGTCGCAAAGCACAGGGTTGCCGTGGCGGCATACCTTGCAGGTATCGTGGAAGAGGTCCTCCAGCTTCATTTCCCTGGCAAATCCCTTGCCCCTGATCACCAGGGTATCCCCCTTGTCCTCCACCTCCAGTATATCCCTGCCGTCCACCGCCTCGTCCGCCTTTGCCCGGTCCACCATGCCGGAGCAGGGGACGCCGATGATGTAAACATTCTCACGGTTAATCTGGTTTTCATTTATCAAGGCAACTATGGATCGCACGTCGCAGCCCTTGGCCACCACCGCCACCCTGCCCTCCCGCCGGCGCAGGTAATTGGCCAGGTTGTTCTCGCAGGAATAATTCCAGATAAGTTCTGAGGCGTCTTCCGGCCTGCGAATAAAGCAGGGAGTGCTGCGAAGAGGCAGGCTGCCCCCGGCAAATCCCACCACCAGGTCAACCTTCTTTTCTTCCAGCAGTTTCTTTGCCAAATCCTGTATCGCTGAATCTAGCTTTTGCATTGGCAAGCACACCCCGATTCTTTACTGGCAGTCAGCCCTTTGTTGGGGCCCAGTTTTTTTACCCTGTCTGTCACTTCCCTGACCAGCTCGGCGAACCGTCCACCCTCGGCGGCGGATACCCAGGAAAAATTGATCCTGTCCCCGTCCACGCCGATGTACTCCATCAAGCTCTTCAGCAGGGCGAATTTCCTTCTGGCCACCAGGTTGCCACTAACATAGTGGCAGTCGCCCGGGTGTCACCCGGAGGTAAGCACGCCGTCCGCCCCGTTCTTAATGGCGGACATTATAAAAAGAGGGTTTATCCGGCCCGAGCAGGGTATGCGTATGACGCGTATGTTCGGGGGGTACTGGATGCGGCTCACGCCGGCCAGATCCGCCCCCGCGTAACTGCACCAGTTGCATAGAAACGCCACTATTTTCGGTTCCCATTCCATAATCTGTCCCTCCCCCTGTCCTTTATATGGCGCAGATCATGGCCATGATCTGCTCGTCGGTGCATCCCTTTACGTTCAGTGCCCCGCAGCGGCAGGATGATGAGCAGGCCCCGCAGCCCTTGCAGAGGGCCTCGTTGACCAGAGCCACTTTCTCGGTCGGGTCCACCGTCACCGCCCTGGCCGGGCACACCGACTCGCAAACACCGCAGCCGGCGCACCTTTTCTTGTTGACCACGGCGCACTTGCCCTCCACATTGATGGACTCCTTGGCCAGCACTGTGCAGGCCCTGGCCACGGCAGCCTTGGCCTGGGAGATGTTTTCCTCCATGTTTTTAGGTCCGTGGGCCAGACCGCACATGAAAACGCCGTCGGTGCCGAAGTCTACCGGCCGGAGCTTTAAGTGGGCCTCCAGGAAGAACCCTTCCTGGTTCAGCGGCACTTTGAAGAACTGCGAGAGCCGGCTGTTTTCGGACGGCACTATGGCGGCCGCCAGCCCGACAACGTCGGCGTCGATGAGCACCGGCACCCCCAGCACGTGGTCGGTCACCGTCACCTTAACCTTATCCCCGTCCGCCTCCACCACGGGCTTGTCGTCCAAAGAATAGCGTATGAAGATGACCCCCCGGCGCCGGGCCTCGGTGTACAGATCCTCGTAAAATCCGTAGGACCGGATGTCCCTGTAGAGTATGAACACATTGGCGTCCGGGTTTGTCTCCTTGACTTTCAGCGCCTGTTTGATGGACTTGGTGCAGCAAATGCGGCTGCAGTACGGGCGTTCCGGCTCCCGGGAGCCCACGCACTGAATGAACACCACATTGTTCAATCCGGCCAGTCCGCCTTCGGCCAGGTCGGACTCCAGTTCCAGCAGTGTCTTGATCCTGTTGTTCCGGCCGTACAGATATTCCGTCGGCGTGTATTCCTGTCCGCCGGTGGCGATGATGGTTACTCCGTGCTGCAACTCCTCACCGCTGGACAGTTTGGTCACGAAATTGCCTACGAATCCGTGCACCTCGGCAATTTCAGCCTCTGTATACACTTTAATCAGTTCGTTGGATTTTACCTTTTCAACAAGGTCGCTCAGATACGACTGGATGTCTTCCCCTTTCATTCCGTAACGGATGCGGCTGGCAATGCCTCCCAGCCGGTCGGACTTCTCCACCAGGCTCACTTTATATCCCTGGGCGGCCATATTCAGGGCCGCATTCATTCCCGATACCCCGCCGCCGATGATCAGGGCGTCATGGTTCATGCCCAGGCTGATTCCCTTGATGGGCTCTTGCAGGGCTGCTTTGCAAACGGCCATTTTGACCAGGTCCTTGGCCTTTTCTGTGGCTTTTTCGGGATCGGCCTGGTGCACCCAGGAACATTGATCCCTTATATTGGCCATTTCGTAGAGGTTGGGGTTCAGCCCCGCCTCTTTCAGTGTTTCCTGGAACATGGACTCATGGGTTCTGGGGCTGCACGACGCCACCACAATGCGGTTGAGGTTGTACTTTACAATTGCTTCTCTGATTTGTCCCGATGTGTCCTGGGAGCAGGCATACAGCTTCTCATCGGCGAAAACAACTCCGGCCAGGGTCTTGGAGTATTCCACCACCTCCGGCACCCTCACCACGCTGCCGATGTTGATTCCGCAATGGCACACAAATACACCGGTGCGCACTATCTCACCGGTAACGTCACGCTCCGGAGGATACTCCTTTTTTCTGACCAGGGTGCCCCTGACGCCGGAGAGTATCACCGAAGAGTCAGCCGCCGCGGCGCTGGCCTGCATGACGGTCTCCGGAATGTCCCTGGGGCCGCTGAAGGCGCCGGCCACATATATTCCCGGCTTGTTGGTGCCTACTCCGGTAAAGCTGGGGGGCTCGGCGAAATTAAATTTGTTCAGATCCACACCCAGTTTTCCGGCCAGTTCCGCCACTTCCCCGGAGGGCTCCAGCCCTATGGAAAGAACCACCAAATCGAACTCCTCTTCTGAAATGGACCCATCCTCGTTGGAGTAACGTATCCTTAGATTTCCGCTGCCGTCGGCGGCCTCGGCAACCTCGTACACCCTGGACCGGATGAATCGCACACCATGCTCTTCCCTAGCCCGGTCATAGTATTTTTCAAACTCTTTGCCGTATGTTCTCATGTCCATGAAAAATATGGCGGTATCCAGTCCGTAAGGAGAGTGTTCCTTGGCGATGACCGCTTCCTTGATGGCGTACATACAGCACACCGATGAGCAAAAGCCGTGGTCAATCCTGCAATTTCTGGACCCAACGCACTGAATCCAGGCGATTTTCCCCGGCTCCTTGTGGTCCGACGGACGAACCAGATGGCCCCCAAAAGGGCCCGATGCGCTTAATATGCGCTCGAACTCAAGGCTGGTCAGTACATTGGAAAACTTGCCGTATCCGTAGTAGAACAGCTGCTTTGGCCGGAATGCGTCAAAACCTGGGGCCATAATGACCGATCCCACTTTTACCTCGATGGTCTGATCCTCCATAGAATGGTCTATGGCGTTGGCCTGACAGGTCTCAAGACATTTTCCGCAGGCTTTGGGTTTCTTGATTTTAAGGCAGTTGTCCCTGTCAATGGCGTAGGCGTTGGGATACGCCTGGGCGTAAAGTTTATAGATGGCTTTACGTTTGCCCAGGCCCTGGTTGAATTCGTCGCCGACTTTTTTCGGGCACTCTTCGGTACAGCTGCCGCAGCCGGTGCATTTGTCCGGGTCCACCAGCCGGGCTTTTTTAAGTATGGTGGCGGTGAAATTGCCGGGCTCACCCTTGATATCAACAAGTTCTGCCCCGGTTAAGGTTTCGATGTTCAAATGGCGGCCGCACTCCACCAGCTTGGGCGACAGTATGCACATGGAGCAGTCGTTGGTGGGAAAGGTCTTGTCCAGCATCGGCATTGTGCCGCCGATGGCCGGTTTCTTTTCCACCAGGTAGACGTAGTAGCCTGACTCGGCCAGATCCAGGGATGCCTGTATGCCGGCTATTCCGGCGCCCAAAATCAGCACGGCCCCGACCTTTTCGGGTGTGTTGGTCATATTTTAATCACATCCGTCCTCGAAAAAAAATTATTAACCTATACTCCCCTTCCGACATTGACCATACATCGATGTGCAATCATACATAAGCTTCAGGCGGCATTGCGGGAATGCACTGGAATACACCCCACCTCCGTTCCAATCCCTTGAAAAATAATACTTGTTTTTAACCTGCATAAAACCCGCGCCCGGCCTTGTCCGCATTCATGCTAAATATACCAGTACAAAAAAACGGCACCGTAGCCCGGATTCATCAACTGATCCGGGGCGGCACTGGTGCATGCTTTTTTAGAAAGCTGGTTCAAAAAGCTTCCGGCTGTTGGACACTCTGCACCTAGTATAATATTTCTGAACTATTACTGTCAATTCCTTTAGAAATACGGCCCCTTTGTACACAATCCGAATTTTTTCAACATTTTTATTGTCAACGGTAAATTATTAATCCTTATCCCCGCCTGAAGGTCTTCAGGAAGGAATCGCAGTATATGTTTTTGTTCAAAAAAATATTGCCCGCCGCCACAGCGTCCAGCAGCAGCGGGTCGTCCACCTCCGCAATTACGGAATCCAGCCCCGCCGCCATGCACATGACCAGAAAGGTCCGGTTCAGCAGGCGCCGGTCACTGCAGCGCTGGGAGGCGTTGGAAAGCCCCAGGGTGGTCCGCACACCGGGCGCCAGTGTTTTGATTTGCCGGATGGCCCCCAGCACTTCCACCCCGTGTTCCTGGGCTACATTGGCGGGCAGCATCAGCGGGTCGATGAAAAGATCTTCCATGGCGATACCGCGCATGTCGGCGTTGACCACTATTTCCATGGCCAGGGCGACCCGGTCGGCGGCGCTTTTGGGCACACCGCCCTCGTTCATGGTCAGTCCGATGATGGCTGCGCTGTATTTGGCCGCCATGGGCAGGTAAAGGTCCAGCTTCCACTGGTCGGCCTGGGTGGAGTTAATCATCACCTTGCCGTGCCTGTTGGCTGCGCATCCCGCCTCGATGGCCCCGGGGTTGGCGGAGTCGATGCAGCAGGGCAGGGGAACGGTGTCGTTGCATATATTGACCAGCCACTCCATTACTGCGGGCTGTTCCTTCGATTCCACAGAAGGGCCGGTGTTTACGTCAAGGTAGTGCGCCCCCGCTTCATACTGGCGCCTTGCCCAGTGCCTGACGGGACCCGGGTCCCGGTTTATTATTGCCGTCCTTATATCCGTAAACATGCCGTTTATCCGTTCACCAATGAGGATCATGCGCCGGCCCTCCTTAATTCCCTGCTGTGTGCCTTATTCTATCAGGAACGCAGCATTTTGTCGATGTGCGCCCGGAGGTGCTTCAACGACTCCGGATGCCGCAGTACAAGCAGTGATCCTCCGGCCTGCGCCAGGGCGGTGGCTGTAAGTGTTTCCCAAAGTATGGCCCGGCGCTCCCGGTCGCCCCACTCTGGGATTTCACCGGTGGCGCTCCTGGCTTCCCTAGACTTCCATGCCTCCTGTCCCACAAAGCAGACCATCGGCATGGCCAGCATCCTGTCACCGGTAAGGGCGCTGATCCGGGTCCGTTCCATAATGGAATACGCGTATTCAATACCATAGCCCAGGGCCCCCACCGAGGGGTCGATGATGATCCGGTTGGGCGGCATATTCATTTCCGTAATCAGAATGTTTAATTGTTTTTCCAGACTGATATCCAAGGGGGTGGAGGGAATTATGCTATGCCCGTACACCATGCAGGCGGCGGTTACGGCCTTGTAGTTCCCGGGAGTGGCGCAGCCGAGGGCGATGTTTCTGCCGGCCAGGAACTCGGCAACTTTTTCTATTATCCGGGCATCTTTTTCTTCCTCGCCGCATCCAAGAATGACAAGGGGTGCGCTCACCCCGTCGGCAACATTCCTGGCCACCCGGGCGCATTCTTCGGGGCTGGTGTTCCGGTTGTCCGGATGGGCACTGATCAGTGTCAGGCAGACCACATCGGCGCCGTAATCCACGCATTTTTTTGCCCAGGCCGCCGGGTCCCCCAGTACTCCGGCATAGGGGCCGGTAAGAATGTCCGGCCAGTCGGAGGGCACCATGTCCCACACTTCCAGGGCCACCGCCGGGCGGTTGGGAATTTCTCCCTCGAAATGGAGGAAGGGCAGGGTGGCCTCACCTCCTATTTTAACCGCGCCGGAACCTGTTCCCAGCACCACTTCCGCAACCTTGCCGGTCCATCTTTCTCTGGCTATGGTAACGGCCATGATTGACATCCTTTCCTGTAATATATAACTTGAAAATGGCTCATTCCGCGCTCCTCACCCCGTCATTCTCACGGGCTGCGGGCAGCCGGCCCCCGGACAGTTAAAGCACGGATGTTTTATGCAGAATTTCTTTGACGGCGGTCACCACCGGGTTGTCTTCGGGCAATTCCACCAGCGGTTTGCCCTGCAGATCATAGGTGAAAACTTGATGGTCCCTGGGGATGGCGCCTATGAAATCCAGCCCGGTCCGCCGTATTTCTTCCTGCAGGGACTCTATGGAACCATCGTCCACCCTGGAAACCACCAGATACATTTTCTTCACATCCAGGGCCAGGGAATTCACCAGTTTTTTAATCCTTCCGGCGGACCGGACGCCCCGGACGCTGGCGTCGCTGGTGACGAAGAGAATATCCACATTCTGGGTGGTGCGCCTGCTCAGGTGCTCCAGGCCCGCCTCGTTGTCCATAACTACATAGGGGTAATTATTGCTCAATTTATACACAAAATTCCGCACCAGATTGTTCACAAAGCAGTAGCAGCCGGATCCTTCCGGGCCGCCCATGACCATCAAGTCCACGTTATCGCTTTCCGCCAGGGACTGATGGACTTTGTAGGCCACGTACTGATCCTTGGTCATGCCCGCCGGTAAGGGCTCCAGGTTGTTGTTCACCCGGGCTATGAGTTCGGCTATCGTATCGTTAACTTCAATTCCCAGGGCCTCGTTCAGGTTCGCATTGGCGTCGGCATCCACGGCCAGCACCGGCCCCTTCCCGTTTTTGACCAGTTGCCCTATAATCAGTGCTGCCAGAGTGGTCTTGCCCGTTCCGCCCTTGCCGGCGAGGGCAATGGTAAATGCCATATCAGCACCTTCCTTTCTCAAAAAAATGGTTTTTCACCCGGAAAACAGCGAAATATAAAGCATGTGCCGCAATGCCCTCAGGCCCTCCAGAGCTGTTTTATGAAGGAAGGTATGCCGGAAGATTCCTGCGGCCCCACCAGTACTTCCCAGCCGGAAAGCTCCCGGATCTTGCCGCTTAAAACAGCCACGCCGCCGGGGATGATAACCCTGCGGTGGTTCACCCGTTCGGCAATGCCGGAATTGGTCAGCATTTCCGCGACTTTTTCTGGCGTGAACCTGCCGGCGGCCCAGCCGGTCAGCACCGAAGTGCCGTCGGTGTCCACCGGCAGGATATATCCCGGCACCCGGCTGGCCTCCACATCACCCGCCATACAGAAGTAGGTGAGGGAAAAATTGGTGGTGATGTATACCGGCGCGTCCGGCCCCGGCTGGCCGATCTCATAAATCCTGGACTCTATGGCAATAGGTTTTTGCGGGTCTGTATAGATATTCAGCCGCAGGGTAATCAGTGACAAAACATCCGCCGGGTCCACCGATTCTATAACTACAATGCCCGCATATTTGGCGATGTAGACACCGGCTTCCACAACGGACTGAAGGGGATCTTCAGCGCTGGCGAAGGTTATGGTGGGGTATCCGAAGGGTTTGAAGCGTTTTAGGGCCAGCCGGCGGATCTGGGTCTGATCCGCCAGAACAAGGTGCGCATCCCTGGCGCCGGAATCCAGGAACAATTGCTTGTGTCCCAGGGCCGCCACTTTTTCCACCAGCCCGGCCAGGCTGTCCAGGCTGGTTCCCTTTACCGCCAGAGGCGCTTCGTACCTCCTGGCCAGGGCGGTCATGGCATTATAATTGGTTTCATCGGCGCCGCAAAGCAGGGGCTTTCCCGGTCCGGCGATTTCCAGCGCTTTTTCCATGGATCCGGGGTCGGCGGTGATCAGTATCAGCGGGTATCCGGTGTTTTCGGCCACCATTTTCACCGTTGCGGCAAATCTGTCCCGATCGTTGGAACAATTGCAGACAGCCACCAGGTCTATTCGATATTCCCGGCCCACACGGTCGAAAACCAGCCCATTGATTTTTTCCACCCTGGCGGCCACTTCCTCCATATCCAGGGTGTCACAAACGCTGACGGCTATGCCCGTGGGGTTTTCAAAGCGCTTGTCATGGCGGAAGAGAACAGTCTCATTGCCCAAGGCCAGTTGTTTCTCTCCGGCGCCTATTTTCACCAGGGCCACCGGCGGGGCGGAAGCGGCGCCCAGGATTTCCCTGGCTTCATCGCCGACATGGGGACACTGATCCAGCCCGGCTTTTCCGGAAACCATGGCCATGGCAAATGCCAGACAAGTTGCTTGACCACATTCTTTACAATTGGTTTTCGGCAGCAGCTTAAAAATTTCCAGGCCCGTCAAACCCATTGCCATTGTTCTCCTTTCCTGAAGTCTTCCTGGGGAGTGTTGCGAAACCTGTCCCGGGGACGCCGGGTGCATAGCCTTCCGGCCGAAGCCCGGACAAAGGTCCCGGCTAAACCAGTGGGTCCATGGTCAGGGCTGGATGTCCCATGTCCTTTAAAAAGGGCAGTATTTCTTCGCAGGTGACGCCGGTTTTTTCGTCGGCAATCTGATCTACGAAGCCTTTGCCAAGCCCCCATAACTCTTCCGCAGCCACCTCCAGCAAGGGCCGGAGCTGTTCTTTCAGATCCCGGGGCATCCAGATCAGACGTCCCAGGCCTCCGTCAGCCGGGACAAATTTCCGGGAGGCCAGATATGATCTGGCGATACCCATAAAGCCGGGAACCTGCGCCCCGTTGCCAATCATGCCGGCAATGGCTGAAAAGGTCATGCCGGTGGGATTCATTCCCTGGTACTCACGGTGGACTGCGATGAAGCCGTTGCATTCCGGCACCACGGCCAGTATGCAGTCCAAACAGCTGGAGGAGGCCATCGGGTGTTCCATCAGGGTGTAAAGATTAACCTTGTCCATGGAGTGCTGTGAATTATTATATACAAACTCGTTGACGGCCTCCCACTGTCCCTTGATTTCATCTATTGTTCCTTCCTTCGGCACCGGCTGGTTTACGCCGCCGGGGTTGATTTCGCAGGCCGCCCTGGCATCCAGCCAGCTGACCGCGCCGCACTGGCCCGCGCGTTCAGGAGTTATGACGCACACATGGGCGGGGGCAACCGACTGGCAAAGTGTGCAGGAGTAGAATGTATCGACAATTTCGTCCCTGAGGGCCTTTAAATGATCGTCCCGCTTTTTATAGAAACTGCGCGCCAGCTCCCGCATGTCCAAAACCTTTTGTTCATCGGTATATATGGTTACCTGGACGCGGTCGACTATTGCGGCAAATTCCGCCTTCAGCCTGGCATACAGTATGTTTCCGATGTGCCTCATACGGAAGCCCAGGGCGAAGGCATCCTTGCTGATCCTCATCCAAAGGGCGTCCCGGTGTCCGGTATGCCATAGTCCTTCACCGTGATTTATATAATAGTGGATACGCCGCTCCAGCACGGACTCAAAATCTTCCCTCATCCTGCGGCCGTATACATCCACCACTATGCCCAGTGGCATTGCGCCGCCCGGTTCCGCAGTGTCGGCATCGGGCCCGGCCACCGTGACCTTCCCGTCCTCCACCTCTTCCGCCTTTGCCATCCGTACCAGTTCGAAGCCGGTGGTGCGTCCTCCGCCGAACTCAACCGCCAGATCGCTCTTCCTTATGCTCTCGCCCTCGTAGGCCGGGTCAATCTCTATGGGCGCATCGATCCTGATGTTGGTTATTTTAATCTCCCGCAGCTCCATGCCCAGCTGAATCGCTTTGTCCAGTCCGGAGCAGGAGACAAACCAGTCTTCAATCCGCCTGTCGCTGGAAAGGGGTTGATCGGTTATGACCGGTATCCCCATACTGAGGGCCCCCATGCAAAGGGCCGTCTTGAAAGGGTCGTGCTTCCCCAGATAAAGTATAAATGACCGGATCCTCCGGCGCTGAAAATCCAGTTGGCCGTTCCTTTGCCCGGCTTCAACGCCTCCGATGATCGTCCCCGCCCGCAGAATGAAACTTGGGAATTGTATAGCCCGGCTAAAATCACCCAGGGGGTAGATCATGGAGTCTACGCCCGGAATCAGCCCCGGGTCCGGCAATTGATCAATGACTCCGCCACACAGAAAAATCATAAATCCCATCCCGGCAAGCTTATCAATGGCGGCGGCCAGCTCCTTGGCGTCCCCGGCGCTACCCATAATCAGCACTTCGCCCGGGATGGTCCAGTCCGCCATTTTGATTCCGTACCGGCGTATCACGGAATCTCCCAGGAAACCTTCCGGGGCGGGAGTGTGCGGCAGACGGCGGACCGCGTCGATGATTTCGGCTGCGTACCATGCGGCCTCTCCGGCAAAAAGATAACCGTCAAGACACCGGGGATCCTCCGCAAGTACGCTTTGCAAACGGGTCAAAACCGGTGCGCACTGTCCCAGGGTTTCTATTTTTTCGCCGCTCAAACTGTAGATTACAGGCAGATAATAGGCGGTATCCGGATAGCCCACGGGCCGGTCCGCTCCATATTCGCCAATGGCCCGGTTTAAAAGGTGCACCGCCTGACCGACGGCGTCAATGGCGCCTGAATAGGCGTCCTTTAATAGACCCTCCGGTTCCTGGCCCGGGATCATTGCCCCTTTTAAAAAGTCAAAATTCACATGCCCGGACATATCAACTCCCCCTTATTTAAACCGGCCGGATTGCGGGCAAACAAAAAAAAAGCCCTGGCCCTAAGTCCAGGTGAACCCATAGGGCCGAACGACAGCTAAACGGCAAAGCACACCAAGTGCCGGCCGGAAGGTATATTCATCTTTCACCGGCTCACACTTCAATTTGGCCTGTGGAAAACTGTCCGAGCAGTTTCTTGACCAGTTTCATACTGTCCGGTGATCCCACGACAGCCAGATTGGCTCCGGCCAAAAACATGGTCATGGCCGTTATGGCTTCCCAGAGTATGCCCTGCTGGTCATTTTCCTTGGCTTCCCTGGCTCTCCAGCATTCCCTGCCCAGGTTGGCGATGATGGGCATTTTCATCATGTCGTCTCCAAAGAGCACCGCCACCTGCTTAATGCGCTCCATTACCGAAAAGCTGTAGTCCATGCCATAACCCAGGGCCGACGACAGGGGGTCGATAACAATCCTTTCTTTGGGGAAAAACTTGGACAGTTTGATGTTCAGTTCTTTGGCCAGGTTTATGTCTATGGGGGTCTGGGCGATTAGCGCATGACCGTATTCCTGGGCCGCTTCCGCAATCTCCTTGTGGTTTTCTTTTAAAACAGGCCCCAATAACAGCCCGTCACCGGCGCAAGCCCGGGCGACTTCTCTCAACACCAGGGTGTCTACGTCCTTCTCTCCGGTGCCGTATACAATCATGGGCGCCGGCAGGGCATCGCCGATTTCCTTGACCTTGGCCGCCAGCGCCGGCGCATCGGGCTCCCCTTCGGCGGCGGAGGCCAGATAAAGGCAAATCAAATCCGCCTTGTACACTTCCAGGCATTTTTTAGCCCAGAGGACCGGAGAATTTACAACATCGCCAAAATGGGAGCGCAGGTGATCCGGCCAGGTTTCCGGCGGCGTGGTGTCCCATACCTCCAGAGCCATCACCGGCAGCCGGGGCAGATTGCCCTCGAAGTTATGAAAAGGCAGCACTGCTTCCCCGCCAATGGTGGCCGACTTGCCCTCTTTTCCAATGGTAACTTCTTTAATGGCTCCTTTTGAAGCTTCCAGAAAATCTTTCAGTGGCATCTTTGCTCCTCCCTTAAACCTAAATCTCCAGCCAAGAATGGGAATATAACACCCTTCCCATTAAAACATTGACCGTTTTTACCAGGGCGGCCTCGTGGGGGGGCAAATCCGCCGGATTGATTTCCTCGTCCATGGCCCGGTAGATTAAATCCACATCCGCCTGTTTTTCTCCCCGCATCAGTGCCACCATCTCGCTGTCGAAGCTGTCCACAATGGCCGAATACAAGCCGTGCCTTTGCAGTATCACCAGTTCTATACGGTTCAATATGCCTCTCAAATGGTGGGGCGCCCCGTTGGACATATTGGACAGCCCCAGGGTTGACTTGGCTCCCGGGGCAATATCCGGCAGCATGTCCATGAACTCCATCAGCTCAACCACCTGGGGCTGATCCACCCCTATGGGCATCATAATGGGATCCACCCAGATGTTTTCGTTGTCAATTCCAATCTCATTGGCGTAGGCAATGGTCTCCATAATGGCCTCGGCCCTTGATGCCGCATCGGAAGGGATGCCCTTGTCGGTCAATACAGATATTATGACATCACAGTTGTACTTTGCGGCCAGGGGAAGCATATCCCTTTTACTGTCTTCCCGGCCGGAGGCGGAATTAATTAGGGGCCTTTTTTTGCAGACCGCAAGACCCGCTTCCATCGCCACGGGGTTCAAGGTATCCAGTGACAGCGGCGAATCCACAACTTCCTGCACAGTTTCCACCAGCCAGCGCATAACGTCAGGATCCTTTCTTGCCGGCCCGACATTTAAATCAATATAGTCCGCTCCCGCCTCGGCCTGTTTTTTGGCCAAGTCCTGCAGGGGAAGGGGATTGCGCTGCTTAATGGCCTCGGACACCTCATTGGACAGAATATGAATATTCTCTCCAATTAAAATCATATTACTAACCCCCTCTGTATTTATAGCATCTTCCATTTAACGGCCGCGGCCGGTGTCCGCCATTTGCGGCGCCGCGCCACGGTATCCCCGGTGTATCCGGCACCCATCCGCCCTATGGCCCGATGGGTGCCGGATACGTTGTTCATTTAACCCGTCCCGGGGCGCTTATGCCGTCTCGGCCTTCCATTTGCTGGTCAGCTTGGTCATAAAGGCGGGCACCTCTTCTGCGTACTTGGGACCAACTATAATCTCCCAGCCGGGCAGCTCATCCTCTATTTCGCCCTTGAGCCTGGCCGCCAGACCTGGAATGATCAGCCTCTTTTTCTTCAGCGTGTTTTCCAGACCGCTTTTCTTGATGAAGGGGCCGATGGTTTCACCGACGAATTTGCCCGTTGACCAGGCCGCCAGAATACACAGTCCGTCTGCCCCCTTTACGCCGACGTAGCCGGGAACTTTGCTGGACTCCACGCCGTTGGCCACCGCGAAATAGGTCAGGGCGAAGTTGGTGGTAAGGAACACCGGGGACTCTTCCGTCGGCCCGCCGATTTCATAAACCTTCTCCTCCACAGCCAGCGGCACCCGCGGATCTGTGTAGATGTTGAGCCGGTGCACCAGAAGGGGGAACAGCGTCTCTTTGTGCAGGTCATTGAGCACTATAATGGACGCATATTTGACTACCAGGGCGGAAGCCGTCAGCGCCTCCTCCATGGCGTCCTCCGCCTGGAGGGGCAGCAGGGAAATAATCGGATATCCCAGGGGCCTGTAGCTGTGGGTGAGGGCAGCCCGCCTGGCCAAAGTGTAATCCCTAATCGCCTCTTGCATATCCCGGGGTGATGAGTCTATAACAACCTCTGTAATGCCGGCGGCTTTCAGTTGGGCGGTCAGCAGTCCGACTTCTTCCAGACCCCGGCCCCTCACCGCCACAGGCACCGCCTTTTCCTTCAGAGCCGGCAGTGCATCCCCTATATTATCCTTGGTTATGGGATACAGCAGCGGCTTCTGATCGGCGGCCAGATCCCTGGCGGCCATAAGCACCTCCAGGTTTTCACTCATCAGTATCATGGGAAGATTTTCCCGGGCCGCCCTGGATACCAGGGACAGGTATCTGTCTCTGTCGCCGCCCTCGAATTTGACGGCAATCATGTCCGCCCTGAGTTTGATGGCAACCCATTCAAACTGTAATTCTTTTATTTTTTTCAATTTTGCTTCCACAGTCTGGTCGTCGTCTTTGTCGGTTATCAGCACGGCAAAACCGGGGGGGCGGAAAAATGTCTTTTCATGACGATAGATTACTTCCTCCTCCCCTATGACCAAAGCCCCTTCACCTGTGCCGACGGTCACCAGCCTTATGGGCGGCGTAATGGCGTCTATAACCCACTCTTTCACTTCCGGCTCAATTTCCGGACATTTATCCGGGGACACCCCACCGGCCAGCAGTTTCATGGCAAAGGCCAGACAAGTGGGTAAACCGCACTTTTTACAGTTTTTCTTGCCTCCCCCGGGTAGTTTTTTCTGTATATCGGATGCTTTTACAGGCATTATTAAACTCCTCCCGTTCAGCCCACCATAAGAGGATGCTCCACTTTCTGGAGAAACTCAACCAGTTCGTCTACATTCTTTACATCCTCTTCGGTGGCGATTTTGCCGTACAAGTCCTCGGGAATGGCGTCCTTGACCTCTTCCTTGATGGCTTTGGGCAGCCATACCACCCTTTGCCAGCCTCCGTCGCTGATTATAAATTTTGGCGACTTCAGGTAGGATACGGCCATCCCCAGAAAGCCCTCCTGCTGCCGGCCGCCGCTGGCTTCCCCGGCCATATTGGAAAAGCGGTTGCCCATTACGGTGTCCCCGACAAAGTCCCGGTGAACGATTCCGAAACCATCCACCTCGGGTATATAAAAACAGATGGACTGGAAGCATCCGCAGGCGGTATGAGGATTTTCCAGGGCGCTGTGCAGGTAGTATACCGAGTTCCGGCCCAGGGACCTTTGTGCCACCACATCGTTGACTCCGCTATAGACATGCTTTTCCGGATCCAGCATCTCGCCTTTCTCTACAGCGAATATGCCTCCCTCCGGATCGATCTTGTAGGCGGCCCTCCCGTCCAGCCAGCTGATGGCGCCGCACAATGACATCCTCTCAGGGGTGATGATGCATACATGGGTGGGGGCAAAGCTCTGACAAAGGACGCAGCCGTAAAATTCCTCCACTTCTTCCTCGGTCATGCCTTTCAGCCTGTCATCCCTGCCTTGGTAAATGGGTCTGGCGTTCAGTACCTTTTCTTTCACCAGTTCCGGATCAGTTATAAATGTAACCTGCATCTTTTCAATGATGGGCAGTTCGTTGGAAAAAAGCATAATCAGTATTTGACCGACTTCATTCAGGGAGTTCAGGCCTTTTTGGACGGCTTCCTTGTGGATCCTGAGCCAGATATGATCCCTCTGGGCCATATGCCAGAAACCTTCGATATAGTTGCTGTAAACGTGAATGCGGCGTTCGAAAACCGGCTCCATGTCCTTTTCCAGTTCCTCTCCGGACACCTCCACGCTGATGAATAGCGGGTAAGTCTTCCCCTGCTCCATATCCATAATGTCCGGGCCGATTATCTCCACCTTCTCGTGTTCCACTTCATCCGCCGGCTTGATGGTAACCAGCTCGGCCTTGTACTCGCACTGGGGCCCGCCGAATTCCACATAATAATCGGCTTTCCTGATAGCTTCTCCTTCATACTGGGGCCCTACATCTACAGAAAACATGTTTATTCTGGCTTCCGAAAACTGAACAAATCAGATTCATCCAGCATTCTTTCCCGCCGACCAACGGGAGGCAGTGTCACAGCCCTTGCCCGCGGGGCCGCCGCACCACCGCCTGACTGCCGCGCCCGCCAAAAACGGGGCGCTGTCTGCAGCCTGGCCGCTGTTTGCGGCAACGGGCCGTCTTTTAGTGTGCATCTGCGCCGGCACTTTTACCTCCGCTGACAGTTGTCACCGTGCCACTGCCGGGAAACCAGGCCTGACACCTCCTGTTTTTTTATTTTTTATATCTGCCGTTGCTTACTCTGCTCACATTTTGTTCGATACGCGGCTTCTATTCAGTTTTTTGCATTCAATGCCTCTTCCACCGCCTGTTTGGTCATCAGCCCCGCATGACGCATCAGCGTGTCGCCGATTTCAGGATCCATGGTCATGGTGGCAGTGCATGGATGGGCGTGGCTCAGGAGCCCTGACTGCTCCACCGCATCCTTGACCGGCACCCCCACCAGGTTTTTGGCCACGTACCTGGTATTTCCGCAGGGCGCATCCCGCAGAACCTTCACCTCACTTATTTTGTCTTTTGTCACATATATTTCCACCTTCGGCCGACCGAAGTAGCGGGTGAACATCTGCACATGGGGGTTGGAGCTGTCATTTTCCGTTATCGAGCAAAAAACCAGCGGATGGAGCATTTCAATCCCTTTGGCGGCCAGCTTCTTTTTAATTTGCCTGGCCAGTCCCGAAGGGAGATGGGCTTTATTGTCAATGGGCGCGATAACCGCCCTGGCCCCGGTCATTTTAACCAGGTCCGGCGCCATTTCAGCCACCACCGGCTCCTCCTGCAGCATCAGCAGCAGGTCGGCGCCGGGCAACCCCGGAGGCAGCAAATCTTCCCACGAGTCATCCACCCCCAGCGATATTTTTGGAGGAAAAGCATGGTGGTGGATCTCCCACTCCTGAGGGCCGTAGTTTTTCAGCGCTTCGACGTACCGGCGGCCGTAATCGCCCTGGATTACCAGAAGAATCTTCAGCCGTCTCAGCCCCCTCCCGTCCGCCGGTCATGTCGGCGGCCCGATAACAGATTTTTTACCAAGGCCCCCTATTCAGTTTTTGCTTTTTAGGGCTTCCTCCACCGCCTGCTTGGTCATCAGTCCCGCATGATGCATCAATGTGTCGCCAATCTCGGGATCCATAGTCATGGTGGCCGTGCAGGGATGGGCATGATGTAGAAGCCCGGACTGTTCCACTGCGTCCTTGACGGGTATCCCTGCCAGATTTTTGGCCACGTACCTGGTATTCCCGCAGGGCGCCTCCCGCAGAATCTTCACCTCACTCACCTTGTCTTTTTCCACGGTTATCTCCAGCTCCGGCCGGCCGAAGTAACGAACAAAGTCCTGTATATAGGGGTTTTGGCTGTCCTTTTCCGTGATGGAGCAAAAAACCAGCGGATGAATCATTTCAACTCCTTTGGCGGCCAGTTTCTTTTTAATTTGCCTGGCCAGCCCCGAAGGAAGATAGGCCTTGTTGTCGATGGGGGCTATAACCGCCCTGGCCCCGGTCATTTTAACCAGGTCCGGGGTCATTTCAGCCACCACCGGCTCCTCCTGCAGCATCAGCAGCAGATCGCACTGGGGCAAATCAGGGGGCAATAAATCTTCCCAGGAATCATCCACTCCCAGCGATATTTTTGCGGGAAAAGCATGGTGGTGGATCTCCCATTCCGGCGGGCCGTAGTTTTTCAGCGTTTCGACATACTTGCGGCCGTAGTCACCCTGGATTACCAGAAGAATTCTCAACTGTTTCACCCCCTTTTTTTGTCAGTCATGATGTTTGCAGAGGTTTACCCGGGGGTACCCGCCTAAAAGGCTGCCGCGCCGCTTTGGGCACAAGGCCGCCCACCGGACAGCGCTTCACGCACTCGCGGCAGGACTCACAGCCCAACTCCTCCATGTTTTTATCCTCTTTTGACAATACCACCCTATAATTGTTGACACGCTTCAACTGAAGGGCATCCGCACCGTTGACCTGTTTGCAGGAGCGGACACATATACCGCATGCCACACAACGGGAGCGGTCAATAAGGAAGTAGGGATTGCTCTCGTCGATTTCCATTAGAGGCGTTGGGCTGCCAATCATTTCCTGATAGACACCCACGAAATTGGCTACCTCCTGCAGTTTGCAGCGGCCGTTTTTGGAGCAATTCAAGCAGTCACCATTATGGTTGGCCAACACATTTTTCACCGCTGCCGCCTGTGCTTCCTCCACTTCCGGTGTGTTGGTGCGCACCACTGTTCCTGGCTTTGCAGGCGCAGTACACGCCGGCACCAGCTTGCCGTTGACCTCCACGGTGCAAACCCGGCAGCCGCCGGAACCTTTAAGCTCGGGGTGATAGCAAAGATATGGGATGTAAACACCTATTTTCATGGCTGCCTGTAAAACGGTGGAGCCTTCATTTATACTTACCGCCATGTCATCCATGATGATGGTTACTTCCTGGGCGACTGCGGCCTGGGGTGGCTGAGTCACTGCTTCCGGAGGGGCTTGCAGCTTCTCAGCGATTTTTGCGGGAATAACATCCTGATCCATCTGGCCAAGCCTCTTGGGCAGAAGGGCCCCCACCGGGCACCGGGCCACGCACTCTCCGCAGGACACGCAATTCGACTCCTGCAGCGGCTTGTCTCCAAGGGTGCTTATTTTGGTGTCGCGGCCCCGGGAAGCGTAATCAATGGCGCTTATTTGCTGGATTTCCGCGCATGTCCTTACGCAGATGCCGCACAAAATGCAACGGTTATAGTTTCTTAATATCCACGGGTGGGTTTCATCGATGGGCTTGTGCAACTCAACAGGCCGCAGCTCTTTGCGCTGGACCGGGTCGATCCCTGCAAACCGGGCCACTTCCTGCAGTTTGCAGTTGAGGTTTTTATCGCAGGCAAGACAGTCCGAATCATGCTCGGCAATGATAATCCCCACAACTGTGCGGCGATACCTGTCCAGGGCCGGACTCCTGGTTTTGACCACCATTCCTTCGGCAATGGGGGTTCTACAGGAAACAACCATTTTTCCATTCGCCTCCACCATGCATACCCGGCAAAAGCCGGTGGGCTTTAAGTCGGGATGATGGCAGAGATAGGGTATATAAATGCCATTATCGGAGGCCGCTTCCAAAATGGTTTTTCCCTTTTTGGCGGAAGTTATGGCCAGACCATCTATGGTAAGATTAACCGCTTCCATTTCCTCTCCTCCTTCCTTTGCGTACGTTAACGGCTTCCCGGTCTGCCCCGCTCTAGGACATTAAGCCTTTCCTGCCCGGTAACCCGTATTATAGCGCGGTATTTGTCAGGACAAGCGTCAATGCACACCCCGCACTTGATGCATTTATCCTGAATGATTTCCGGAGTCTTTCTCCACCCGCCCACTATTGCCTCGGTGGGGCAGGCGTCCATGCAAAGGCCGCAGGGATCGCAGCACCTGTCAGGATCGATCCAATAGGCGATAAATTCTTTGCAATAAAGGGCCGGACAGCTCTTCTCGTGTATATGGGCCTCATATTCGGATTTGAAATAGCGCAGTGTGCTCAGAACCGGGTTGGGGGCGGTTTGCCCCAGACCGCAGATGGATCCGGCCACCACGGACAATCCTATGTTTTCCAGCAGGGCCAGGTCCGTTGGCTTGCCCCGTCCCTGGGTGATGTCCTCCAGTATTTTGAGCATCTGGTGGGTTCCTGCGCGGCAGGGCGCACACTGGCCGCACGATTCATTGACTGTGAACTCCAGGAAGTATCTGGCCACATCCACCATGCAGGTGCTTTTGTCCATAACCACCATGCCCCCGGAACCCATCATGGCCCCGGCGCTGATCAGTGAGTCGAAATCCACCGGCATGTCCAGCATTTCAACCGGCAGGCATCCCCCCGACGGGCCGCCGGTCTGCACCGCCTTGAACTCCTCTCCGGTGGAAATGCCTCCGCCGATGTCGAAAATAATTTCCCTCAGGCTTATTCCCATCGGCACTTCAATTAGTCCACTATTTACAATTTTACCGGTCAGGGCAAAAACCGCCGTCCCGGAGTTGTTCTTGGTTCCCATGGAAGCGAACCAGTCCGGTCCTTTGGTGATAATTTCAGGAATATAGGAGAATGTCTTCACATTGTTCAGCAGGGTGGGCTTGCCCCCAATGCCCTCTTCGGTGGTGCGGGGCCTGGGCAGTACCTTGGGCATGCCCCGGTTGCCCTCGATGGATTTTACCAGGGCTGTGGACTCGCCGCAAACAAAAGCGCCGGCTCCTTGAAAAATTTCTATTTCAAAACTGAAGTCGGTGCCCATTATATTCCGGCCCAGCACATTATACTGTTTGGCCTGGGCGATGGCTATCTTCAGCCGGTCAACCGCCAGCGGGTACTCCGCCCGCACATAAATGTACCCGTGGCTGGCGCCGATGGCATAGGCGGCGATGGTCATTCCCTCCAGTACGGAGTGGGGATCCCCTTCCAGAACGGAACGGTCCATAAAAGCACCGGGGTCCCCCTCGTCACCATTGCAAACCACATATTTGGGCTCGCCGGCGGCCTTGCGGGCGGAAGCCCATTTTCTCCCGGCGGGGAATCCGGCGCCGCCCCTGCCACGGATTCCCGAACGGGTGACCATGTCGATTATTTGTTCCGGAGTGTGCTGTGAAAGCGCATTTGCCAGCGCCTGGTAGCCCCCGATGGCGATATACTCCCGGATGTCTTCGGGGTTTATATGGCCGCAGCGGGACAGTACTATTCTCTGCTGTTTCTTGTAAAAGGGTATTTCCTCTTCGGTCAGGCATTTGCTGCCGTCCGGATTCTTGTAAAGGAGCCGTTCCACCACCGCGTCCTGCTCCAGTGAAGCGGCAATGATTTCAGCCACATCGCCAACCTTCACCAGGGTATAGAAAACGCCCTTCGGCTCGAACCGCACCAGCGGCCCCATTTGGCAGAATCCGTGGCAGCCGCTGATGGCAACGCCGGCCTCTGTCTCCCCGCCCTCAAAAACAAGCTCCACATCGGCTGTGTGACCCTTCTCCGTCAGCAGCCGCACAAATTCATTGTAAACATCCAAAGCGCCCCCGAGAACGCAGCCGGTGCCCGCACAGATCAGAAATCTGGACTTTTGCCGGGCAAAGGCTGTTTCACATGTCTTTTTAATCTCCGCCAAATGGCTTGGGGAGCTTACCTGCATCATCATCTAACCTCCTTATGCCGCCCTTGGCCGGGATACCCTCCTAATCCCTGCCCAGCGAGCTCCTTACTTTACCTGGCGCCATCTGACCATAAACCTGCTTCCCGACCACCACCACCGGCGCTAAAGCGCACGCGCCCACGCAGGCCACCCGCTCAAGGCTGTATTCATAGTCCTCGGTGGTGCCTCCGTGGCTTATGCCCAACTCCCGCTCAAAGGCCTCCAGCACCCGGGTGGCGCCTTTCACGTGACAGGCGGTGCCGTAGCAAACCTTTACTTCGTGCTTGCCGCGGCGTGTGAAATAAAACTGTGTATAAAACGTGGCCACGCCATAGACATGGCTTTCGGGCAAGCGTACAAAACCAGCTATCTCCTTCATTGATTCCTCGGGCAGATAGCCAAAGGTCTCCTGGGTATCCTGAAGTATTGGGATCAGTTCGTTGCCGGCTCCCTTATACCTGGAAAATATATTCTTTAGCCCTGCTTCCATTTCTTCCATAAGCACGGGATCCCTCCCTCGTTTCTTTAGTTGAAAAAGTCCCTGGCTGCGCTGCGGCTGCGTGGGGCAGCCGCCTTTCAGGAAAAGGGCGCGCCACCCGCTTCCCTCGAAATCTTTTCTTTTAGAGCTTCTATTTCAGCAGTAAAGCTTTTTCCGACATTCGAGGCGGCGGCCGGCGCCAGGGCGCTCCCCCAAATATCTTCATCGAATCCAATCAGCCCCAGCAGATGATCGGGACCAAAGCTGCCGGTTATAAACTCCCTTTCCCTGTCAAAGCGAATTTTGTTTCCCACAACCTTTGTTTTCCTGATTCCCAGTTCGGCGGCCATTTGCATTATGTGGCGGGCGGTATTCACGCTGTTGCGGTTCGGCTCCACCACCACCAGCATCAAATCCACCCCCCTGGCGGTGCCCCGGCTGAGATGCTCAATGCCCGCCCCCATATCCATAATGACCATTTCTCCACGATCCAGCAGGAGGGAGGAAACCAGCGCCTGAAGGAAAGTGTTTTCCCGGCAGTAGCAGTCCGACCCCCCTTTTTTAACCTCTCCCATGCGCAAAAACCTGATGTTTCCGAGGTGATAAGCGTATTGTTCCGGCACATCGTCCACCCGGGGATTCAGCAGATAAAAGGAACCGCTGCCACTTCTGGCACTGATCAGATCTTTCATCTCAGCTATTGGCTTAAGCCGGGAGGCAACCTCCTCCGGGATGCCTACGGCCGCAGCCAGACAGGCGTCCGGATCCCCGTCGATGGCGTAGACCAGTTGCTGTGTCCTGGCAAAAGACAGCACCAGCGCTGCTGCAATGGTCGTTTTGCCCACTCCGCCTTTACCGGAAACAGCCAGTTTCATTAAATCACCCCTGAAAAATTTTATGCGGTTATTAAGACAGGGCCCTTATGATACCCTCAACATATTCTTGGAACCGCTCCACCTTTTGGAATACAGGAGCTGTGTAATCGGCGTGGGGGTGACCGGCGCTGCAGATAACAAAGGTCTTGAGGTGAGGCGCATAGTGCTTCAGTGCGGACAGGCCGCCGGCCGCCAGATCGGCCCTGATTCCTGTTATTACCACCAGATCGTGGGGCCCCCAGCCCTTCACCCCGATCCAGTCCTTCATTTTCAGGAAGCGTATAATTTCAATTATATCGTAAACACAGTCTGGTTTTTTGCCGAGCTCCAGCATCTTTTTCTTTACGTGGGCCGTCACACAGGTGGGAATATTGATTGTCTCCACCAGCTTCAATACATAGTTGAGCAGCGGCCCTTCCTCCATCTGGACGGCCAGCGCCACCGGCCCGATAATATAAAGCGGGCTCCTGGCCTGATTGATTATCTCAGCCGCCTCCACCGGATCGGCGATAACCCTCGCGCTTTTCGTGCCCGTAAGAACATTTACCGTATAATAAGGCACGGTCATGGTTTCCCTTGGCATTGGCAGTAACCTCCCTCACAGGTTTTTTTATGACAGCTTTTCTACTTCACTGTGGCGGAAATGGGCACCTTGGTATCATAAGTGCCTATGATGGTGGGCAGGGACAAGGTGGCCTTGGGCTTCCAGCCCACTCCCTTGAGGTAGGCCAGCACCTCTTTTTTGTAGACCAGGGGGATGTCCCGCTCACTGCGAACAAAATTCTGTAGATCATCGGGAAGGGTGCCCATATATTCTCTGTATATGGAAATATAATGATGCAGCTTGAGGGCCCGGCCCATGGGGGTGTCATTGCGCCTCAGGCACTGCTTGATAATGGTAATCAGAGCCCTTTCCCTGCTTTCCACCACGATTGCCATATGCTCCGGCGTAGGCTCCTGGGTGTCCACCAGTTGCTCGGTCCGTCCGTCGATTACCGTCCAGTCGTCCTGTTCCTTCTTGCTTATGAACAGCCTTTTATATTTGGCGCCGTGGGGACCAAGTACCAGCGGAATTCCCCACCGGTTGGCCCCGGTGCCTATGGCGAGGGCTTTCTGGGAATACGGGCCCCAAACCACTGCGCAGGCGCCCACCCGGTTGAGGATATAATCGGCGATCAGCTCGAAGTTGGCCCGGATGGGCAGGGTGGCAAAGATGTTGGCCACTTTGATGGCGGCGCCCACCACGTGGGAATTGGCCACACAGGAGCCGACATTGATTATTCCGCCGGCGTCGAATGTGGGCGGATATTTTTCATAAATGGTCTTTCCGTCTGCGTCCTTGTGCATGGCGGCGGCCATGGCCGAACAGCCGGAAAGGCAGACTATATATTTGCGCCGCGCCAGTTCCTCCGCCATCCAGGCCACTTCGGTAATTTCATTGGGATAGTTGGAGCAGCCGGCAAAGAGCACTATTCCCGGAATGGTGCCCAGCACAATGGGAGAGCCCACCTTTCTGATTTCCACATCCTGAATCGGACCACGGCCGGCCCTGATTTTGTATTTTTCCTCGGATGCCGCAGCCGACATCATTTTCAAAATAGGGATGTTGAATGAGCAGGCCTCCTCGCATTTCCCGCAGCCAATGCAATTCAGGAACAGCTTGTACAAGGGCTCCAGATTTCCTTCGGCCGCCTGGGCGACAGCCACATTGACAGGCAGCAGATTGGCGCAGGCCTGGTTGCATTTCTCACATCTCTTTCTGCACCTGCCGGCCATTTCAACGGCCTGCTCCTTGGTCAGCAAAGACTTGTTGCGCACGGGGGCAAGTTCCAGCGCCGTCCGCACCGCAACCTCCGCCGCCTTATCAGGATCGAGAATGAGTACCTGTTTTTTGTCCTCGGTGATCATCTTGACGATGGCATCCATTTCTTTTTCGGTGACGTTGTCCAGGCCGTAGCAGATTTTATCGGACCAGGCGATGAGCGCCGCTCCGGTTTCTCTGGCAATGGCCGGGATGTCGGCCAGCACGCACTGCTCGTCAGTCACAATCACATCCGCCAGGCCGGTTTTCAGAAAGAAACGCTGCTGTGACAGAGGGCCGACCACTTTGGCGCCTACGTTGTATCTGGTGGTGTCCAGGGCGGTACAGCAAATTCCCGCCAGTTCCACCTTGTCCAATAATTCGTTTTTGCGTAGGTAATCGGTGATGGCGTTGGCGGAGGCGGCATTGTGTCCCACCACCACAATCACCGGCTTTTTATGATCCACCGTGCTCCAGCCTATGTCCACCAGGGGAGTTTCGGCCACGGAGGTGGGGTATCCGAATCCCACAATTTGGGCAATATCGCAAACTTCCAGGGCCACGTGGTCCAGCATGCCGGCGTGCATGGCCTTGGATTCATAGTCCATGTGATTGCCTTCCTGCCCCATATGGGTGGAGGAGACCAGGTGAATTAACTCCCTTTCCACGTATTCGAAGGCCTTTCTTAGATCGCCCAGGGTCTCCGGCTTCAAGCCGATCACTGTTCTGATAATGGGGGCTTCCACATTGACCTGGCCACCCAGATCAATCCGGTAGTCCTCGCCGTGTTTTTCAATCAGATAATCCACCAGGTGCCGCGCGTGGGCGCCATGGCAAGCAGCCCCCATGTAGCATTGTATCAAAACCATCCTGGCCTGCTGGGCGGACATGTCTATTCCACAGGCGCCCTTGCGGTCTTCGGTCAGATCGCATTTGCCGTAGGTGCACAAACAGCATAGATCACAGAAAGGCGCGTAAAAAGGCTGGTATGTCTTAAGCAAACGGAAGTCCCAATTTCTCAGGTCTGTCATATTGGGCATCGGTGTGGGGCCCACCGCTTCCCATTTGTCTTCGGCTCTGATGATCTCATTAATCGCATTTCTTGCCTTTTCTGCTTTGCTCATCACTACTACCTCCCAATTGAAGCATTTTTCGCCCGGGCTGCCACACAGGCTTGTTTCTTAAGGACTCCACAAAAAAGCACTGGCAGCGGAATATTTTTTGGGTCGTGCATAATCATTTGAATTCTCTACTGGCGCTTAACAAACACCCGGCGGTTGATCTGCCAAAACGTCCAGTGCCGGACCCCTCCCCCTCTCTCCTTAGAATCACCAGCCTCTCCCGAAAACTTTTTACCGGGTCCCCTCCCAAGCCGTCCGTCCGATAGCAGTATTAACGAAAACATTTAAAACATCCTTTAGCTCTTCTACCATAACCAAAGAAAATCCTTCCTTCTCCGATGCCAGTTCCAGTTATTCTTTTAATTTTTTAAATGGTGTAGTTCGACGCAGAAAAATAAAAACCCTTTTAATAAACAAAAAATATTCTGAACCTATGACAATAATCAGTCCAGAATTATCTTTAAATATCAGCGTTTTTAAATATTCAAACATTTGGTATCATACTGTGGCGCCCTGATTTTCAGGTGAAAAACAGATACCTCTTCTTTAGTATTTTGTACTGCACCACCATAGCCGCGGCGAAGATCGCCAAACCCAGCAATCCCGCCAGTTTCATAACAGAAATGGCGGTGTTCAGCTCCTCTATCTGCCCTTCCCGGATTTCTATCTCCTTTTCCACCTTCTGTTTGTCCCTGGCCAGGCGGAACTTTTCCTCCTGCACCAGTATTTTTTCATTTTCAAGCCTGGCTGCGGCATCCACTGCATCGGCGTAAGCGGCGCTAAGTTCCCTGACCCTTTGGGCCAGCACATAAATTTCAGTGCGGCCCTCCGCCGGACGCAGGGCGTTCCACAGCACCAGCCCTTTGGCTTCAGCCATGTTTATACCGTAAAGGTAGCCGATGGTGGGCGCCAGGTCTTTTAGGCAGACGGGCGGCAGCCTGGACCCGGCAAGAAAGTCGCTGCCCTTTGCTATTAACGGCGGCCTGCCCGTGGTTCCCGCCACCACCAGCATGGTGGAGTCGTAAACCCCGTCTGTTTGCAGCATTCGTAAAAATTTGCCCACCTCATTGTCGGCGGATGTCACTGACGAATTATACCGGGTTTCGTCAGCGCCCCTTTGATGAGCACCCGGCCCGGTCAGCACGGCCACGGTCAAAAAGGGCTTCTTGCTTCTTATCACTTCAATGGCCCCATTGAGTATCTCCCCGTCACCTTGAAAAGGGCCGGATTTTTTGAAACTGACTTCGCTTCCGGACTTCTCCATGTATCCGGTGCCATCCACCAGGGCTGTCTTGATCCCCTTTTCCTCCATGCGGGACAATATGCTTTTGTACCCCGGCGCCGGGTTTTCCCCGTCGAACTTGTGATCGGAAGGATCTGTTCCGCTGAGCAGGGTGTACAGCCTGGCTGCGGTGTTGTCCGGCGGCATGGTGCTGACCCTGTCGGCCCTGATTCCGGCCATACCCAGCCCGTTGATGTTAGGAGTCCTGCCGGCGCTGACGGATTCCGCCTGCAGCCCGTCTATAACAATCATTACAATCTGCCTGCTTTTAGGCGGCGGCTCAGGCTTAACCTCGTTCAATATCTGAGGCAGGGCCGGCGCCGGCGGCGGGGCCATGAACAATGCCGCCAGTAGACAGAGGGCCGCACAGCACATCCTGATTATGGCAGCCATAATTGCAACCTCCCCGGTACATTATATTAATACTATAATGTGGAGGGGATTGCATTTATTACCATAGTGATTTATTTTTTCTTTTTCATGTATACCTTTGTACGGATCTGGAAAGAATGGTAATACTCCGCTTTGGTGAGTTCTATCTCTCCCCGTCCAGCGACGAAGCTGGACTTTTTTTTTATGTATAGGAAACTATTTATACTCCGGCAATGGTCGGGTAGTCTTCATGGTAGGAGCCGGAATCAGGAATGGTGCGGATGGTTTTGGATTGCAAAGGGGTGGTCCTTTTGTTATAATAGCACTTGCGGTGACTCGGGATGTGGCGCAGTTTGGCTAGCGCGCCTGCCTTGGGAGCAGGAGGCCGGGGGTTCGAATCCCTCCATCCCGACCAGTTGAATTAAATTCGGCCAAACGGTTTAAAACCATGCCGCTGTTTCCACTGCAGACTGCTTAGGAGGGTGTCGCAAAACCCATTTATACGACATTAAACAGATACTCCTCCATGCCTGCTGTACTCGGCTTTGGGAATGGAGGCCCGCCGCAGAAAACACTGCTTTGCCTCAGCTCTGTCGCGCCCCGCATGCACCTTGTCGGCGCCCGTACTTCTTTAAAAAGGGATGCAAAAGCCTGATGATGTCGATATTGGTGTTGTAAACAACATGTTTCACCCCGGGCAGCCCGACAATGCCCACGATTCTGTCCAGGTCCCCGTTGCCCAGGGTGTTGAAGGCCTCCCTGAAGTTTTTCAGACGTTTTATTTTTTCGATAAGAGGCTTGGCCATCAGCTCGTAATCCAGGCCCCCGGCTATGGCCATGCCCGCCAGAACGCCGCTGGCCATGCCCCAGACCAGGCCCAGGCCGATGAAGCTGTCGGTGAACCCCCCGCTGTTGCCCACCAAAAATATGTTGCCAATCCGCTGGCGTGCCGTGATGCCGCTGACATGGGTCATTTCGAAGGTTTCAATTATTTCCGGAATTGTTTTTTTCCTTTCCAGCAGGGTGTTCCAATAATCATCCATTTCATCGTCTTTAATATCCGGCACGCTGAGCAAAAGCACGGCCCTTTGGCGGCTAAAGGGGGCAAGGTACGCGTAGCCGTGCCTGGCGAACTCCAGGTTGTAAAAAACCAGTGCCTCCCCGGGGTCGAACCTGCCGCTTATCACCGCAGCCCTGACCCGGGCATTGATCACAGTGTTGTAAATTTTCATCTCCCTGGCCGCGTCCACGCTGCCGCTGGCCACCACGACGAAATCGTACTGGCCGGCCAACTCCGCGTAATTGGCGTGGATATCGAAATTGATTCCGGAACGGATCTTCCCCGCCAGCTGTACCTCGATGGATTTCTCTCCCTGTCCGCGCTCCACCAGGTATCCCAGGTTTCCGCTTACTGACGCGGTGCGCCGGGGCGATATGATTTTAACCCTGCTCAGTCTGGCCAGAGGAGTTATTTTTATCCCGAAATTGTTGTGCAGATATTTGAGCTGGTCCTTCTGGGGACGGTGGAACATTTGCAACAGCACTCCCACATTGGGCGCCGCCAGCCCCACCCTGCCGCTGCGCTCGAAAATGTCGGGATATATGCCGTGCCTCTCCAATTCAAGGGCACAGGCCAGTCCGCCGGGACCGGCCCCGATGATGGCCACCCGCAAGTATTTCCTCCCCCTCCCGCTCAAATCCGCCATCTGATCAATATTTTTATCCGGCCGGGGATATATTAACCGGTGACATAAAAACTTACACTACAAAGGGGTCTGCACAATCTTGAAAGTCGCCGTTATCGGCGCCGGCGTGTCCGGCCTGGCCTGCGCCCACGAACTGGAGAGGCTGGGAGTCTCTCCCGCCATATACGAACAGCGCCCCCGCTGTGGTGATTTGTATGACAATGCCGCCGTAATTATGCAGATCATGCACAGGCCGGTGAAAAACCCACTGGAGGATCTTTGCAGAAACTTCCACATCAACATCAGGCCGTTGAATATTCTCAAAAAGGTCACCATGCACGCTCCCGGCACATCGGGCTCTGTTTGCGGAAAACTGGGCTATATTTTTAAGCTGGGGCAGTCCGGCGACTCCATCACCAGCCAGATCCTGGGGCGGATAAAAACACCGGTCCGCTACAACCACCGGGCCGACTACTCCCGGCTGATGCGGGAATATGATTTCGTGGTGGCGGCCCCCTTCACCCATGACATCACCGGGACCCTGGGCTGCTGGGAAGACATGGTGAGGGGATGGATCATGGGCGCCAGGGTTTTGGGGTCCTTCGATCCCGCAGCCGTTAAAATGTGGCTTGACACCGAATATGCCGGAAGCGGCTACGCATACCTGGCGCCATTCAATGACAGAAGCGCCTCCCTGGTTCTTTTCACCACCGGCGCCGGCAGGAGCAGCATAAGATTTTTCTGGGAAAGGTTCTGGCAAAAGGAAGGGCTTGACTTCAAAACAGTCTGTCTTTGGGACATGGAACGCATGGTTGGGTTTGTGTACCCGCACCGGGTGAACAACTTGCTGTTCACCGGCAATGCCGGAGGTTTTCTGGAGCCCCTGCTGGGCTTCGGGCTGGTCAACGCCGTTAAAAGCGGAGTGTACGCCGCCAGGTCCATTGTGCAGGGGAGGTGCTACGAGGAATACCTGGAACCGCTCAAGGAAAGATGGAGAATTTCCCTGGCCCTGAGAAAGAGACTGAACCGGTATAATAATAAAGACATGGGCCGGCTGGTATCATTCTTAACCGCGCCGGGGATCAGGCAGATTGTGTACAACACAAATCTGGATTTATTGAAGTATTCCGCCCGCCTGAATACCCGTCTCTAAGATAATGTTGCAAAACCAATTTGTATTGCATCAAACAGGAATAGCCGGGATGCAGCCTCCTAGTTTTGCAATATTATATTGACAGGGTGAGGCCTGGACTCGATGGAGGCGATTTCTTTCTGGATCACCCTGACATGGGCCGCCTCCTCGTCCCTCAGGCGGGTAAAAAGATGGCGGGCAGCGGGATTGAACACCCTGACCGACATCTCGTTGTAAAAACACTGGCTGTCTATTTTTTCCTCCAGGGCCCGGTAAAGATAATTCAGCGTATTCACCCTTATGCACCTCAGAAATTTTTCATTTCTTCCCGCAGCTTCATTATGTGATCCCGGCATGTCCGCTCAAAAGTCCCGAACATGGATTTAATCCTATTGTCCCCAGCCTTTCCGGCCAGGCGGGCATACTGGTTCCTCCTGCGTGACTCAAGGTGTATCGCCTCTCTGAAAGCCTTGCGCAGCAGGTCATTTTGGTGCGTCCCGAACAATACGGCACCCCCGGATTTTTCATAGTCAGCTGTTCTATTCAATATTTCTTTTAAAATAATATTTCATTCATGCCGTCTGAAAATTCATTTGCCCGGGATTTAAAGAAGGTAATTACGGACGGGCGGGGAAATATAGCTCTAATTAATATATTGACTTCCGGAGAATTCATTTTGCATACAGGAAGCGTGCTCCTCAAGGCTTTTATATTTTTTTACTATTCCTCCATCGGGCTGTTTCTCCCCTATCTGCCCCTTCTGTTAAGCCAGAATGGACTCGGCAGCTGGCAGATAGGCATCCTTTTTTCCCTCGGCCCCTTGGTGATTATAACCACTCAGCCCTTCTGGGGATTTATCAGCGACCGGCTGAAGACGGTCAAAAAACTGATTGTTTTCCAGTTGGGGGCGACGGCATTGCTTTCCCTGCTGGTTTTCCGCCTGGATTCCTTTGAGCTGTTGATGCCGGCGCTTTTTTTATTCAATTTTTTTGCTTTTCCCATTATCCCCCTCACCGACAGCCTGACCCTTTCCCTGGCGAGCAAGCGGGGGGGGCATTATGGCGGTTTCAGACTTTGGGGTTCTTTGGGGTTCGGCCTTAGCGCGGTGTTCTTCGGCATTTTTTTTCGCACCCACAGCCTGGAGCTGTTTCCGGCGGGCTATTTCGCATTGATAGTTGTTTGTGCGGCCTTGAGCCTCTTTCTGACCGACTCTGTCCATCTGGGCCGCAGGGCCGTTCCCGGGGACGTGAAAACACTGGTTACGGACCCGAGGATAATGGCCTTTCTTTTGCTGACGGCGGTTTTAAGTTCTTCAAACAGGGCCAACGACTCATTTTTGGGTATATTCATCAGCCAGCTGGGTGGAAGCACTGAAATTGTCGGTTACGCCTGGGCGGTGGCTGTCCTTAGCGAAGTGCCCGTGCTGGCCGCCGGAGGATACCTTCTGTCCCGGTATTCCGAACTAAAGCTCCTGGCTGTTTCGGCGGCGGTTTTCGCGGTTCGCTGGGCGCTTTTCGGGCTGGTCACGGATCCCGTGCTGATCGTCCTAATCCAGATGAGCCACAGCGTGTCCTTCGGACTGTTCTTTTTGTGCTCGGTCAGCTACATGAGCAAGCTGGTGCCCGAGCGGCTGAGATCCAGCGGCCTGGGCCTGTTGTCGGCTTTTCTGGGGGGATTGGGCGGAATTGCCGGGTCCACCATAGGGGGGCTGCTGATGAACGGCTACGGGCCGGGAGTGATGTATCCGGCTTGCTCCCTGGCAGCCCTGGCTTCATTCTTTGTATATCTGCTGTGGGTAAAAAAGCCTCCCGGCGGGCGACTGGAATCCAAAACCCAGTAGTCAGAACCCAGAATTTAATGCATTCCTTTGAAGAAAAAGCTCCCTTTCGGGAGAACAGTGTGCTGAAGTGTTGTAAAGCATGTAGTATAAGCTATTTAAAGTCCGGGACAAGGACCACCCTCTTCATCAGCCTGCCTTCGTGGGATTCCCTGAACACCTCTTCGATTTGGCCCATGGGCCTGACCTCCACGAAGGGGTCCAGCTTGACGCCTCCGTCCATGACCATTTTTAGCACTTCGGGATAATATCCGGGCAGGCAGCCCCAGGTGCCTATTATCTCAGCGTCAAAGGCCATCAGCCGGGAAAGCATGTATTCAACCTTGCTGGTGCTGAAGCCCACCACCACCATCTTGCCCACGAAGCCCAGCAGTTCCAGCCCTGTCTCCTGGCCCGCCTTTCTACCGGTGCACTCGAATATTTTCCAGCCGAAGGACGGCAGATTGTTCTCTTTGCAGAAGGCCCTGAATTCATCCCTGATGTCGCCGACGCCTTTACCCGCCGCATTGATGGTGAAAGATGCCCCGTACTGCAAAAGCCGCCGCAGTTTCTCCTCCACCAGGTCTATGGCCACCACCACCCCGGCCCCCATTACGGAGGCTATCTGGGTCATATGGACACCTACTCCCCCCGCGGCGCCGATAATGACCACCAGGTCGCCCTCCTGCAGGCCGGCCCTCCTGGCAGCCTGGTACGGTGTTGTGACGGCGTCGGCCACCACCGCCAGATGCTCCAGGGGGATGTCCCCCCGGTCATTAACCACACACAGGTCTGCTGCGGGGACGGGAATATGGCTTGAAAAACCCCCGTAAATCCCCAGGCTGTTGCCCGGCATGGACTGTTTAAGGCACCGGTTTCCCCGGCCGGAAGCGCAGATGGGACAATGGTTGCACGGCATTACGGCGGGAATGATCACTTCTTTGCCGATCAATCCGTCCACGCCGGCCACCACCCGGCCGGATATCTCGTGCCCGAGGGTGAGGGGCGGCTTGGTGACGGTGGCGACACCGCCGTAAAAGTATCCTATATCGGTGTGACAAACACCGCACCCCGCCACTTCCACCAGTACCTCCCCCGGCTTTAATTCCGGAACGTCCAGGGCGGTTCTGGCCAGTTTGCCGGGCTCGGTCATTTGCCAGGTATCAATACTGTATGGCATGCCCAATTTCAAATACCTCCCTCCGTGGTTATTTTCCCCGCCAGACGGGTTTCCGCTTTTCCATGAAGGCACTCAGGCCCTCCAGGGCATCGGCTGTTTTCATCAGTTCTTTCAAGTAAATGCGGTCTATGATTTCCAGCCCGCCGGCAAAATCCCCTCCCAGGCCCGCCCGGGCGGCTTTTTTGGTCAGGGCCAGCACCACCGGGCTATGGGCCAGGAATTTCTGCAAAAATTCCCGGACTCCATCCGCGAAGTGTTCAGCAGGGACAACGCTGTTCACCAGTCCCAACTGCTCCGCCCTGCGGGCGTCAAAGATCTCTCCGGAAAGAAGCAGTTCCATGGCCCTGGGCCAGGACATCAGCCGGGGCAGCAGATAGCAGGCCAGGGGCGGAAACACTCCCACCGCGATTTCGGGCTGGCCTAATTTGGCCTTTTCCGAGGCCACCACCAGGTCGCAGAACAACACCAGCTCGCAGCCCCCGCCCAGGGCCGCGCCGTTTACCGCGGCCACGATGGGCTTGTCGGTCCCGGCCATGGTGAGGAAGATGCGGTCGAATGCTTCAATCATTTGTTCCACTTTATCCTTGGTGTGGTCCGCCACGTCCACACCGGCCGAAAAGGCCTTGCCCTCCGCAGCCAGCACTATGATCCCGGCCGGTTCCTCAATGGCCCAGCGCAGCGCCATGGCCAGCTCCTCCATCATCGAAATGGTCAGTACATTGAGGGGCGGGCGGTTCAGGGTGATGGTGGCGATTCCTCCATCGCTGTTCAACTTTAAGTACTGGCAGTCCAATTTAATCCCCCCTTACAGTGTCACCATGCAGTGCCCTCCCGCAGTGGCGGGTGGTATTGTCAGCCTCCGGATCCGACCGAGCCGGCCGTTCAAACCGCAGACCGGTGCCCGGCGGCCTACTCCACCCGCTTGGGCATCACTGCGTCTATCAGATTCTGGTCGAACACCTTTGCCTCGGCCAGCTGCTTGCGGTACTCCACGAAGTCGCAGAGGTCCTTGCCGCCGGTCTGTTTCCTGTTATTAAAGGCGTTGAAACCAAGGTAGGCCTCGCTCATCATATTGGCCGCCAGCCAGTGCCTGCTGGGCAGTTTGTTCATGTCCCAGAAGAATTTCTTTTTCTGCCGGATGCCGTCGATGGACATCATCAGGCAGTGCGGGAAAAGGTTGGTCAGGGTCCAGATCACCTTGTTCACCTCTGTATCCACCAGGGTGAAGTCCACCTGGCAATCCTTCATCAGGGCCTTGGCCTCCTCCGCCGCCTGTCCCCGGACCATTTCCCCGTATACTATGGCTCCGTCCTCCAGGTATCTGTCGGTGATTACCTGGGGGTTCCTTATAAACCGGCCGTCTTTCTTTAAAACCGGCACAACTTTGGAGATTAATCCCAGCCTCTCCATTTTGTAGGCGCTCCAAAGCTCGCAGGATATGCAGCTCCACAGGGCGTTCTCAACGCCGAGGTACCAGAAAATATAGTCCGTGGCGCCACCCACCGGCGCCGATCCGTGTTTGGGGCCGGCCTGGCCGAACACCGCCAGGTCCGAGGAAATGGAAACATCGCAGGCCATTCCTATTTCCTGCCCTCCGGCCACCCTCATGCCGTTGACCCGGCAGATCACCGGCTTTTTGCAAAGGTAAATGGCGTCCACCATGCCGTTGAACAGATCCATGTAAAGGGCGTACTCGCTGGGGTTGCCGCTGTAATATTCGGCGTACTCCTTTGTATTCCCGCCGGTGCAGAAGGCCTTGTCCCCGGCGCCGGTCAGTACCGCCGCCACCACCGACCGATCCATGGAGGCCCGGTGGAGGCCGGCGATGACTCCTTTGACCATCCCGGTGGTGTAGGAATTGTACTGGGCCGGGTTGTTAAGAATTATCCACGCGGAATAGAGACCTTCCACCGGGTTTCCGTTCTGGTCCAGCACCGGTTTTTTTTCGTAAAGCACGCAGGGCGCTTCCCTGCCGAAATGCTCCTCGCCGAAAATGTCATGATCCTTAACTCCGGTTTGGCGGGGCCATTTGAATAAATCCATTTTCATTCCTCCTTCTTAATGCGTAATGGGCCAAGGCGGCCACCGCCGCCGCGGCTTCCTCCGGGGCGGTGTAGAGGGGCACCCCCGCCTCCTGGAGTAAATCCCGGTCTTCCCTGCAGCCGGGCCGGTGGGAGGCATAACAGGCCAGCACCGGTTTGCCGTGTTTCCGGTACGCCCGGACTATCTCGGCCGAAGGCAGCCCCCAATTTTTGTGCAGGCAGTATACGGCGGCCAGCATATCCACCCCGGTGTCCTCCAGCATCGCCTCGGCCAGACGTCCGTATGACTGCCGGGAAAATCCCAGCCCTGCGGCATCCAGGGGGTTTTTCAACACCACGGGGGGGGTTTCCCCGATAATTTCCTTTATCTTCAGGATGGTCTGTCCTTCCAGGGGAGGAATGGCACAGCCCCCGGTCAGTAGATGATCGGCCATGACAATGCTGGGTCCCGCCGTATGGGTGAGTATGCCGACCCTGTTCCCCCGGGGCAGGGGCAGCAGGGCCAAGGCCTTGCAGGCGGCCACCAGCTCAGCGGTGCTGTCCACCGCAAAAATACCGAACTGTTTGAAAATATCCCGGTACAGGCGGTAGGATCCCGCCGCGCTGCCGGTGTGGGTAAGCGAATAATGATTCGCCCCGGCCGCGCGCCCGGCTTTAAATACCACCACCGGCTTTTTGGCGGATACTTTTCCGGCCGCCTGGACAAACCGGCGGGCGTCCCCGGTTCCTTCCATGAATATCGCGATTACCGATGTTCCTGCATCTTTCCCTAAGTATTCCAGGAAATCGGCAAACCCGAGGGAAGAGCAGTTCCCCACCCCCACAAATTTATTCAGCCCCATTCCCTCGTCCATCGCCCTTTGCATGATGGTCAAGCCCATGCCGCCGCTTTGAGAAATCAGGGATACCTTTCCCCGGGACAGATGCATGGGATAGAAGGTGGAATAAAAATTGCCATCGGTGTTGATCAGTCCCAGAGTGTTGGGTCCCACCAAGAACATATTGTATTTTTTGGCCACATCGACAAGGCGGTTTTCCAGGGCCAGGCCTTCGGACCCCATTTCCCGGTAACCTCCGGCGTGGCAGACGATCCCCTTTACCCCCCGGCGGCCGCAGTTTTCAGCAGCTTCCACCGTGGCGTGCTGATTCAGGCAAATCACCGCCACATCCACCGGTTCCGGCAGGTCGTCCAGGGAACTGCACACCCTCCGGCCCAGGATGGTTTCGTGCCTGGGATGAACGGGATACACCCGCCCCGGGAACCCGCCCTCGACAATACTCTGAAAAACATTGAAGCCCACTCGGTCCGGGGAATCATTGGCGCCAATGACGGCCACACTCCCGGGATAAAACACGGCATCCAGGTCAATGGAGCCCTTTCCCGACATTTTTAAAACCCCGCAAACTTTAATTTTGATTACGTTGAAAAAACTATTTATACCACATTAAACAGGCATGGCCGGACATGGCCGGAGGCTCTGCACGGCGTGGCAAGGGCTTGAGCGGAGGCGTACTTGGTGGTGCGTTGGAGCGAAAAAGCCGCCGCCGCAACGCAGCAGATGGACTTTTTCAACAGCCTCCTAGATTTTTTCCAAAATAACCGCCATGCCCTGTCCACCGCCGATGCAGAGGGTGGCCAGCCCGTACCGGGCGTCCCGGTCCAGCATGCCGTAAACCAGCTTGGTCAGCAGCACCGCCCCGGTGGCTCCGATGGGGTGCCCCAGGGCTATGGCCCCCCCGTCGGGGTTGATACTGCCCTCGTTGATATTGAGCTCCCTTATTGATGCCAGTACCTGGGACGCGAAGGCCTCGTTCAGCTCAATGTGACCCATTTGATCCAGGGTCAGCCCGGCTTTTTGCAGTGCCTTCAGCGTTGCCGGCACGGGGCCTATGCCCATTATCCGGGGCGAAACACCCACGGCGGACCAGGAAACAACTCTGACCAGGGGTTTTAGCCCCAATGCCAGTGCTTTTTCCCGGGAGGCCAGCACCAAGGCGCCGGCGGCGTCGTTAAAGCCGCAGCTGTTGCCGGCGGTGACCGTCCCGCCCTCGGCAAAGGCGGGGGGCAGTGCCGCCAGTTTTTCCATGGTGGTCATCCGGGGGTGTTCATCTGTGTCGAATATCACTGTATCTTTCCCCGGCCTGACCGCAACGGGCAGTATCTGGGATTTGAAGCGCCCGTTCTCAATGGCCTTGGCGGCCCTTTTCTGGCTCAAAAGGGCGTACCTGTCCTGGTCCTCCCGGGAGACGCTGAATTCCCGGGCCACATTTTCCGCAGTCAACCCCATGGGCAATTGGCCGTATTTCTCCGGGGGCTGGGCTCCGGGGCCGGCCTCGGTCAGGGAGTCCACCAATACCCCATTGCCATTGCCGTAGCCGAACCGGGCGTTTTTCAGATAAAAGGGAGCCTTGCTCAAAACCTCAGTTCCTCCGGCCACCACTACACCGGCGCCGCCGCTGATTATTTCCTGGCAGCCGCAAACGAAGGCCTGCAGGCTTGAGGCGCACTGCCTGTGAACTGTATAGGCCGGAACCTCCTCCGGAATTTCGGCCTTCAGAGCGACCACCCTGGCTATATTGGAGGCCTCGGTGGTTTGCCGGGACTGGCCCATGATCACCTCCCCCACCTCCTGGGCGGCAACCCCCGCCCGGTTCAGTGCCTCCCGCACCACCAGGGCGCCGAGATGCTGGGGGGTCATATCCTTAAGGGAACCCCCGAGCCGCCCCACCGCCGTTCTAACTGCGCTCAAAATTACCACATCCCTGTCACCCAGGGGGCATACCTCCCTTCCGCATTACAGCATTACCATGCCTCCATCTATGCATATGGTCTGGCCGGTGATGTACCTTGCCTGATCCGACGCCAAAAAAACCACCGCCGGCCCTATTTCGTCCGGACTGGCGAACCTCCCCAAGGGTATCCGCTCCAGATACTTTTCTTTAAATCTGGGGTCGCCGGCGATGGTGCTGGTCATTTCCGTTTCAGCCATGGGGGCGATGTTATTCACTGTAATACCGTACCTGGCCAACTCCTTCGCCGCCGACTTGGTCAGGGCGTAGACCCCCCCTTTGGCGGCGGTATAATTGATCTGTCCCACCGTGCCCAGCAACCCGGCCGATGAAGTTACATTGATGATGGCCCCCGCCCTCCGCTCCATCATCGGCTTCACCACCGCCTGCAGGCAATTGAATGTTCCCTTCAGGTTCACACTTAAAACCTCGTCCCACTGTTCCTCCGTCATCTTCCACAGCATGGCGGGCTTGCTTATGCCGGCATTGTTGAAGAGAATATCCACCCTGCCGAATTCGGCCAGAGCGCTGTCCACCATTTCCCGCACCCGGTCCCGGTTGGACACGTCCACCTGCATCACCATGGCCCGGCGGCCGGCCGCCTTAACGGACTTCACCACCGGATCGTCTGCGCTGATGCTGCGGCTGACCAGCGCCAGGTCGGCCCCCGCCGAGGCCATGGCCAGGGCCACACTCTCGCCGATGCCCTGCCTGGCCCCGGTGATTATGGCCACTTTTCCCTGAAGCATCATTGCGCACCCCCCCCTTCCAACAGCACTTCCCTTCTTTGCCTCACTGCAGTTTCTGCCGCCAAAGGCGGCCCCGGCAATCCCTTCTCAACCTGTCGGCCAAGGGCCCGTCGACACTGCCATGGCCGGCTGGCTTCGCCGTGCCGTTCCGGCCCGAATGGCCATTAGACAAGGGGGCCCTTGACTAGATAAATTATAAGAAAGGGTGGCGGTGATTAATATCGCTAGAAAGGATGGAAAAAGGTTAAAGAAATCACAACCGGGAGATTAATCCTTATGGGCGATGTTAACTCACCCCCGGCGACTTTTCAAAAAAAGGGGGAGGATTTTTTTAATAGTTGTTATATAATTATAATATATATTTAAATTTTCAGAAAACATTGCCAGAGGAGTTGAATATCTTCAGCACCGGCGACACCCACAGTGTTCAGTGCCCGGAACTGGTTCTGGTTTGCCGGATCGGCTCCGCCTTCAAGGCGTCAAAAAAAATCAGGACCACTTTGCAAAATGTATTGCAGTCATCGGTGGACCACTTCGATTTTTGGCATGCCTGTCTTGTGCTTTTGAGCGGGCAGCGTCCACCGGCCTTTTGGCGGGCGGTAAAAGGTCAGCCCGACTCCGGGAAAAAAAGTGACTGCCTTTCATACCAAAGACTACGCGGCGATATAAAAAAGTCCGGCCCTAAATTTGATTTGACCGGATCCCTGGGTCCGGTGGCCAGCACCACCATCCCGGTGGTGCTGAGGGCCGGGGATCCCATCGGCACAATGGAAATAGGACTGCTGGGGGCGACTCCGGAGGCTTCCGCCAACCTGATCAACAAGGCCATCTCCATCGGCAGGCATGTGGCCGACATCATCCAGGAGTCTTTTTTCAGTAGGCAGAAAGACCGGAATTTAAGAAAACTGTCGGTGTGGCTGGAAACAGTATCCACCATCAGCTCCACCCTGGACATAAACCAGGTGCTGCACGTGGTGGCCCAGCTCACCGCCGACCTTTTTTCAGCCCGTTGCTGCATCTTTCTTTTGGACGAGAGGGATAGGACCCTCATCCCGACCGTGGCCGTGGGCAGTTTCGACCCGGTTTTAAAAAAGAAGTGGAAGTCTCTTAAAGGACACCCTCCCTTTCCGGCCATACTGAACCTGATCAGTAGCCGGCAGCCCGTCGTGCTGACCCCGGCGGACATAGAAAACAGCATGCCCCGGGAAATGATCGACGATTTTTCATATGCCCGGGTGGTGATGGTACCCATTAACTTCAAGAAAAATGTCATCGGGGTGATGCAGGTGGACCGGCCGATACAGGGAAATGCCTTCGATCGGGAGGAAATTGCCATTATCTCCGCCATCAGCAGGGAAACCGCCATTGCCATGGAAAATGCCAAGCTGATTGAAGAATTGGCCCAAAAGGAGCAACTTCTTCACCAGCTATTTAATAAGCTGATTTGCGCCCAGGAGGATGAGCGCAAGCGGGTGGCTTCTGAAATCCACGACGGTGTGATCCAGGCCCTACTGGGCATTTGGTACCGTTTGCAGCGCTACACGGCTGAATCGGGCACGGCGAAGGATAATATGATTGAAGAACTGATCAGGCTTGAGGATCTGCTGGGGCAGCAAATACAGAACATCCGGCAGATAGTGTACAACCTGAGGCCCATCATGCTGGACACATACGGGCTGGGCCCCGCCATCCGGGCACTGCTCCGCAATATACAGGAGGAAAGCAGAATACAGGCCGAACTGGCCATGGAGGAGCAAAGCCAGCGTCTGCCGTCCAATCTTGAAATGACCTGCTACCGGGTATTGCAGGAGTTGCTGAACAATGTGGTGAAACACTCCCAGGCCACCAAGGTGCAGGTAATGTTCATTTCCGGTCAGGACCAGGTGATGCTGGCGGTAAAGGATAACGGCATCGGCTTCGATCCCTCCCGGGTAACCGGCCGTGACTCGCCGGGCAACCATCTGGGCCTGGCCAGCATCCGGGAAAGGGTTCTTCTGCTGGGAGGAGTCTGCCAGGTGGATTCGCGGCCGGGCTGGGGCACTACGGTAACCATCCGGGTGCCTTCCCCGTGGTCGGGATAGACTTTTTTGATGTATAGGAAATTATGTTTTCACAGGTTTTGTGGATAAATTAAATAAGGTTCCTTTTATTCTGGATTCTGACTCCTGGATTCTGGATTCCAGTCGCCCGAAGGGCGAATTTATTCTGGCGTGAGGTTAATATGAGAAACATCAACCTTCTCATTGTCGACGACCACCCCATGATCAGGGAGGGGCTGGCGGCCATGCTCGCCCCTTATCCGGACATTCACATTGTGGGAACTTGTGCGAATGGCCTGGAGGCCATCGAGGCGGTGGATCGCGGCGCCCCGGACGTCATACTGATGGACATAAAAATGGGCAAGGTCAACGGCTTCGAGGCTACCAGGGAAATAGTGTCCAATTGTCCCGGGATCAGGGTGATAATGCTCACCATATACGAGGATGCCGAGTCCATCAGGCTGGCCCTGCAGTCCGGGGCCTCCGGCTACATGCTCAAACAGGCTTCCAGGGAAAAACTGGTGGAGAGCATCAGGCTGGCCTTCAAGGGTGAGACCGTGATTGATCCGGCGTTACTGAACCAGCTTGTCAGCGACTATACCCGCCTGGCCCATGTTTCCTCCTCCCACGGCTGCCCCCAGACCCAGGACGAGGGAAGGGAATTGGAATTGACCCCCCGGGAGAGCGAAGTGGCCAGGTTTCTTGCCCAGGGCCTCACCAACAAGGAAATATCCGCCCGTACACACCTGGCGGTGGACACTGTGAAAACCCATCTGCGCAGCATCTACCGGAAAATGGGTGTTAAAAACCGTTCCCAGGCGATAACGGAGCTGATGAGCAGCAGATATGTAAGCACATAGGGCCGGAAAGAGTATATTTTCCCTGCTTCGGAGCAAAATATTATAAATTCGCTGCAGGGAGCTGATTTTATGGGACTTGCCAGATGGGATCCATTTCACGAACTTGGCCAGATGCGCCACCAGATCGACCGCTATCTGGACAATTTTCTTGGCAGGGGATTACGGCACGATGTTGCGGCAATAGCGGGACACAATCCCAGGATGGACGTGTATCAGACTGAGAATGAAGTGGTGGCCACCGCCGAACTGCCGGGGATAGATTTAAAGGACGACATTGAGGTAAGGGTGGACAGCGACAGGCTCACTATCAGGGGTGAAATAAAGCGTTCGCAGGAACACAGGGAAGAGGACTCTATATACAGCGAACGTTATTATGGCAACTTCACCAGGGCGATTCAGCTTCCGGCCAGGGTCAGGCCGGACCAGGCCAAGGCTTCATACAAAAACGGAGTGCTGGAAATAAGGATGCAAAAAAGCGAACCGGGGCAGAACACGGGGCACCGTATTCAGATTCAGTAGAAATAAGGCCCCCATATGCCCCGTTCTTCCGAAAGGGAATTTTTTTCTTCAAAGGAATGCGTTAAATTCTGACTACTGGATTCCAGCCGCCCATCCGGGCGGCTTATTTACTGTCCAATTCAAGGCCCTTCAGATAATCCCCGGCCTCCCC
>JBBIMW010000003.1:0-13364 GCA_037444185.1 Peptococcaceae bacterium
AGAAAAGCGATACCTTTTTTAGCTATTAGGCGATGAAATCGCTTTTCTTGTTTTCCCGTGTTCACGGCGCCACATCCATGGGGCGCGGGGGTCTGCGTTTCGAATTCCGGCAGAATCAGTTCTTGCTCCCCCGGCCCGGATTCTTTTTGAATTTTCCCATGGTCACCAAACTGTCCAGAAACACGAAGCCGTTTTTGGCCAGCTCTATTTCATCTATCTGCTGAATCACCTGTAAATCCTCGTCGGTTTCGGCGTAAACTATGTTCAGGCTTTCGCATTTGCCGCAGTGGAGCTCCAGCCGGTCCGGGAATATGTCCACCCCTATCTGACGGTTCCCGCACTGGCAGTGCAGCGCGCCTTTTTCGGCTATCTGCTGCAGGCAGCGCAGCACCTCGTACATGACGGCGCTGTTGTAAAAGTATTCGTCCCGGCCGAATTCGTCCACCAAAACCTCCAGCTCTTTTTCCCGGCTGGAAATCAATTCTTTTACGGCCTCTTCCGGGCCGATGTGCCCGATATCAAGACCTGTATCAAAACAAAGGAGATCCATAACCTCCCTCAAAGACCAGATCCGCTTTCCGGACAGTTTCAAACGGTGGTGTCCGCCGCAGTATGCGCAGGATATTTTGATCCGGTAATTGGACCGGTCCCCGGTGCTGATCAGCAATTTTACCGCCCCACAGGAGCACTTCACCTCCAGACCGCCGCCCCTGGCGATGGCAAACCGCCGCAGCCGGTGGCACTCCAGCCTGCCGCATTCCGGACAGCGCATGGCCAGCACTTTTTCCGTATCCACGAGCACGGCTACACCCCCTTTGTGACTGCCGTCCGGAGATATATATAATTATTTCGCCATCGGAGGCTAAAATTCCTTTATCTTTATATTATCCTATCTCCATCAGCCTGTCCGTCCGGCAGCCGCTTTCAGCCAGCAGCGCCTTCACCAGAAGCCTCACCTCGTTCAGATCAAAGGGCTTAATAATATAATGCCTGATCCCCAGTTTTTTGGCTTCCTCCACCACCTCCAGCTCACCGTAGGCGGTCATCAGCAAAACAGGCACGTCGCAATTGGTCTTTCTGATTTCGCCAAGGGTCTCCAAGCCGTTCATGTCCGGCATTTTAACGTCCAGAAGGATTATGTCCGGCATTTCCAGTGACGCAATTTTCAGCGCCTCCCGGCCCCCCGCGGCCGTCCTGACGCGGTAACCCGCATCGGTAAAGGCCTCGTAAAGGAGCCGGCGCACACCCGGCTGGTCGTCCACAATAAGCAGGCTGCCATCTCTTTCCTTCACCCGTCACCCCTCCTTCTCCCCTGACAAGAAAAGCAAGCTCATCGCCCGGCATCCGAATCCCGATGTCACTTTTCTTGTCTCACTGCCCCTGCCTGATCAGTTCGCCGGCTGGATAAAAATTCCTTTGTCGCATCTTCTATTAATTTATATCGTAAAATTGACTGAAATATAAACCCATGGGAGCGGCCACGGCGATAATAATCACCAGCAACAGGAGGAACAGGGCGATTATTCCCGCCGCCGGGGCCAGGGCCACCGCCACGGACCTTCCGGTGGAAAGCCCCTGGGTTTCCCTCAGCCCCAGCGCCACCAGCACGGCCCCCCAGATCAATACCACAAACCAGACCAGCACATTGACAGCCCCCGCCGTCCGGCCGGCCCCTTCCAGAAGGGCCAGCAGTATCTGCACCGGCAGGAAAAGCAGGGCGGGAAGCGAAGCCAGGGCGGTAACGGCCAGAACGCCGGCGGCCCTTCCACCGCCCCCGGAAAGACCGGCCAGCAGGTACAGCACCCCGCCGTAAACAAACCACTTGGCGTACTCGTAAATCAGTCCCAGGGCGACAAGGGCGGGCGTCATGGCCCTGGCGGCGGCCTCCATGGCCCCGCCCCCGGGGCCGGCGGCCATGTCACCGAACAAAAAGTGGGGCGAAAAAAAACCTCCCGTCAGTAAAACCGAAAACGACAGCAATTTTACCATAGAAAATATTAACAGCACCTTTCCCATGGGCAGGTGCTCCGCCACGCGCCGGAAGGTGGCCACCGGGTCGAAAAGGGTGCCATAAACCAGCTCCAATACCCCGGGCGACGCCACCCGGCCCCTGTCGCCGCCGCCGGCCAAGGACAACTCCGCCGCCCCGGGGGCCGCCGGCGACGGCGCCTCCGGAAGGCCCTGCTCATCCCGCCGGACGTCGCTTGCCCCAGCTTCCGGATCCCTTCGCAGTTCCTTGTCCGTCATCTGGCGGCGCCTCCTTTCAGATCCCCCACCCCCACGGGTGGACACAAAAGCAGCACTCCGGGATACGCTTCAATATCGGTGAGAGGAATTCTCCCCACGCCCAGGGAACTTTCCATCTCTTCCCAAAAAGACCACCAGTGCCTCCTGGGCGTCAGGCTGACCACCCTGGGGTCCCTGCCCAGTCCGGATATTTCACCGGCCAGGCTTACGGCATCGTAGAAATTGCCCAGGTCGTCCACCAGCCCGGCCTTCTGCGCCTGGCGTCCGGTCAGCACCCGGCCCTTCAGCCGGTTCACCTCCTCGGGCCTCAACTTACGGCCTGCGGACACCAAGTCCACAAATTGATGATAAGTGTCATCCACCATGGACTGGAATATTTCAATCTCCTCACCGGTGACGGGCCTGCCGGGGGACCCCATGTCTTTGTATGGGCCGCTCTTGAAGGTTCTTTCCTCGACACCCAGCTTGTCAAACAGCCCCTGGTAATTTCTGGCTTGAATGACAACCCCTATGCTGCCCGTAATGGTTCCGGGGCTGGCCACAATCCTGTCCGAGACGGAAGAAATCCAGTACGCCCCCGAGGCCGCCACGTCTCCCATGGAGGCGACCACCTTGACCCCGGATTTTTTCAGCTTCAGCAGTTCCCCGGTAATTTCCTGGGCGGCGGCGGGAGTGCCGCCGGGGCTGTTCACCCTAAGCACAACGGCCTTGATGTTGGGGTTCCTGGACACCTGGCGCAACTGGGCCATCACCGTCTGGGATCCGGTGTGGCTCTCTCCGAAAAGGCTGCCGTAGGATCTGCCCCCGACGATTATGCCATTTATTTCAATTATGCCCACCGCTGGCTTGTTTCCGGCGTTGACCGCCCCGGAGGCAAACTCCCCGTCCTCCTCCCGGCCGCCGGCCCTCAGCATAAGCACCACCGCCAGCGACAGTACGGCCGCCCCCAGCACCATTCCCCCGATGATTTTTTTTCCTCTCAAATATTATTCCCCCTCAAAAGTTTATTCTTTGTCCCTTCAGCTCCCGCAATACAATCAAATTGGCAGAATAGGCGATGCTCGGATGAGCCATTCTCAGGCGCCGCCGTATAATAAAAAACCCAACAGCACCCGCTATCAGGCCAGTTGGGCGAATTTCCCGCTTTTTAATTCTTGCGCCTGGAGTCCCGGCATTTTATGGCGGCCCCGACAAAATCCCTGAACAGCGGGTGGGGCCGGTTCGGCCGGGACTTAAACTCCGGATGAAACTGAGTGGCCACGAACCACGGATGATCCGTCAGCTCGATTATTTCCACCAGATACCCGTCGGGAAGGGTGCCGCTGATGATTATCCCCCGGTCCGACAGCGCCTGCCGGTATTTGTTGTTAAGTTCGTAGCGATGCCTGTGCCTTTCTTTGATTTCCACACAGCCGTAAGCCCTGTGGGCCAGGGTTCCTGGCGCCAGCCTGCAGGAATAATGTCCCAGCCTCATGGTGCCCCCCATGCGGTCCAGTTCCTTTTGCTCCGGCAGCAGGTCAATTACCGGGTACGGGGTGTTCTGGTCAAACTCTGAACTGTTGGCCCCCCGCCAGCCTGCTATATTCCGGGCGTACTCCACCACCGCCAGCTGCATGCCCAGGCATATCCCCAAATATGGAACCTTGCCTTCCCTGGCATAGGTAACGGCGCTAATTTTCCCCTCTATGCCCCGGTCCCCGAAACCGCCGGGAACCAGCACCCCGTCCACTTCGCCCAGATAATGGCCGGCCGGCATATGTTCGAGATCCTCGGAATTGATCCAGCGGATCCTCACCGCCTCCCCGTGATGCAGCCCGGCGTGACGCAGCGCCTCGGCGACACTGAAGTAGGCATCGGGCAGGGACACATATTTGCCCACCAGGCCTATGGTCACCGATCCGGCCAGGCTCTTCATCCGGCTGACCATGTCCCGCCACTCCGTGAGGTCCGGCTCCCCGCAGGCCAGTCCCAGGCGCTGCACCACTATACCGTCCAGGCCCTCCTCCTCCAGCATCAATGGCACCTCATAAATCGAGGCCGCGTCGACGGCCTGAATTACCGCATCTTTGTGTATGTCGCAGAACAGGGCCAGCTTTTCCTTGACCTCCCTGGAGAAGCGCTTTTCGGTCCGGCAAACTATAACATCCGGCTGAATACCGATGCTCCGGAGTTCTTTCACGCTGTGCTGGGTGGGCTTTGTCTTCAGTTCGTTGGCCGTCCTAAGATAAGGCACCAGGGTGACGTGAATGTACATGACATTGTCCCTGCCCAGATCAGTCCTGAGCTGCCTGATGGCCTCCAGGAAAGGCAAGGACTCTATGTCCCCCACCGTGCCGCCGATTTCGGTAATCACCACTTCCGCCCCGGTTTCCTGGCCGTGCTTCAGCACCCTTTCCTTTATTTCGTTGGTTATGTGGGGAATGACCTGAACTGTGGCGCCGAGGTAGTCCCCCCTGCGCTCCTTGCTGATCACCGACCAGTAAATGCCCCCGGTGGTAACGTTGCTGTTGCGGCTCAGGTTCACATCGGTGAATCTCTCGTAATGGCCCAGGTCCAGGTCCGTTTCCGCCCCGTCGTCGGTGACGAACACCTCACCGTGCTGGTACGGGCTCATGGTGCCCGGATCGATGTTGATGTAAGGATCCAGTTTCTGCATGGCAACCCTGACGCCGCGGCTTTTCAAAAGGCGCCCGAGGGAAGCTGCGGTAATGCCTTTGCCAAGGGATGAAACCACTCCACCGGTGACGAATACAAATTTTGCCATGCACGCCTCCTAACGCACTCCAAAGCCTTGCGGCAGCCTCCGGCAGCCTCCGGCCATATTTGCTTGATGTCATTATAAAAGGGGTTTTGCTACTATCATATTCTATCCGCCACAAAAGTAACATGTCAACCGGGAATTGGGCTATTTGCCCCCCAGGCCCATTTTCACCGCCGCCATATAACCCAAAAACAGTCCCACTATCCCCGCCACACCGGCCAGGGTCGGCGGCGCCGGCACCGGCAGCCTCAGGGTGGCGAACAACAGCCCCACCAGAGCGCCGGCCCCCAAGGAAAGCGCAATTTCTTTCATCTTTTATCCCCCCGCCGCTTTACATTCTTTCCGGGGCTGAAAGTCCCAGCAACTTTAAGCCGTTGCGGATCACCACCCGCACGGCGCCCGCCAGCACCAGCCGGGCGTCTGTAAGGCCGGTCCGGTCCGGGGAAATAACCCGGTGGGCGTTGTAGAAGCTGTGCAGCAGTCCAGCCAGCTCGTGCAGGTAACGGGCCAGGCGGTGAGGGGCCAAGTCCCTGGCCGAAGCCCCCACCTCTTCCGGAAAATCCGCCAGCTTCCGGATCAATGTCATTTCAGACTCCTCCCCCAGCAGTGACAGGTCCACCAGGGCCGGATCCGGCAGGCTCCGGCCCTGTTCTTCCAGTTGTCTGAAAATGCTGCATATGCGGGCGTGGGCGTACTGTATGTAATAAACCGGGTTCTCATTGCTCCTGGCCCTGGCCAGGTCCAGGTCGAATTCAAGGTGGCTGTCCGGGCTGCGCATAACGAAGAAATACCTGGCCGCGTCCCGGCCCACCTCCTCCATCAATTCCTCCAGGGTGACGAAACGCCCGGTGCGCTTGCTCATGCGCACTATTTCCCCGTTCCTGTACAGCCTCACCAGCTGCATGATGATTATCTGCAGGGCGTCCGGATCATATCCCAGGGCCGCCATGGCCCCCTTCATCCGGGACACGTGGCCGTGGTGGTCCGCCCCCCATATGTTGATTATCCGGTCGAATCCCCTTTCAAATTTGTTGCTGTGATAAGCTATATCGGCGGCGAAATACGTGGGGGCCCCGTTGCCGCGCACCAGCACCTCGTCCTTTTCCGCCCCGAAGTCCGATGCCTTAAACCACAGGGCGTCCTCGTGACGGTAAAGGCATCCCCGCTCTCCAAGGCGGTCCAGCGCCCCCCGGACGGCCCCGGATTCGTGCAGGTACTGCTCGGAAAACCACAGGTCGTAGACAACCCCGAAATCCTCCAGGGTAGTCCTGATGGCCTCTATTTTTTCCATCAGGGCATACTCCGTCATTGCCCGGCGCCTCTCCCCGGAAGGGAGGCCCAGATACTTGTCCCCATGTATTTGAACAAAGCCCTTCATAGTTTCCACTATATCCTCGCCGTGGTACCCCTCCTCGGGAACCTCCGCCTGGAGGCCCAGTATCTGCAGATAGCGGGCCTCCAAGGAGCGCCCGAAGTGCTCAACCTGGTTGCCCGCGTCATTGATGTAAAACTCCCTGGTCACCTTGTACCCGGCAAAATCCAGAATCGATGCCAGGCTGTCCCCCAGGGCGGCCCCCCTGGCGTTGCCCATGTGCAACAGTCCGGTGGGATTAGCGCTGACGAACTCCACCTGCACCCTGCCGCCGCCGCCGATGTCCACCCTGCCGTAATTGCCGTCCAATTTCAGTATCAACGGCAGTTCCGCAGCGGACCAGTCCTTTTTGAGATAAAAATTAATAAAGCCGGGGCCGGCCACCTCCACCCTCTCCACCGGCGAATCCTTCAGGTCAATCTCACCGGCCAGCTCTCCGGCAATTTTACGGGGTGAACTGCGGGCGGGCTTTGCCAGCAGCATGGCCATATTGGTGGCAAAGTCCCCATGGCCTTTCTCCCTCGGCACCTCAACAACGAAATCCGGCAACTCCACCGGCGGCAGAATGCCCTTTTCCCCGGCCGCTCCGAAGGCCTTCTCCAGCATCCCGGCAATGGACCGGCGAGTCTTTTCAACTATTCCGATCACCGTCTCAGCAAACCTCCCCGCACAATGTCCCCACCTGACCATTATACTCTTTTTTTGCCCCAGCCAAAAGGTGGAGGCCGGAACAAATTCGTCCTTCGGGCGACTGGAATCCAGAATCCAGGAGTCAGAATCCAGAATAAAAGGAACCTTATTTAATTTATCCACAAAACTTGTGAAAGCATAATTTCCTATACATAGAAAAAGCTCCCTTTCGGGAGGGCGGCATTCGAGGGCGGTGGCGCATGGCCGTGTATTCCAGCAGCCTTCCGGATATACTGCGGTCCGGCCAGGCCGGGAAATATTTCCCGGCCCCGTAAAAGTCTTTTGAGATCAACGGATCGCAAGGGTTGCGATGGTGCCGGCAAACCCGGCAATAATAGCCACCAGCGCGCTGATCATCCAAAATCTTAGGTTGTCAATGCGCTCGTTCTGTTTGTCCCTCAAAATGCTGATTTCGCCTGAGACGGCCTTGATCTCGCTCGTAAACTTATTGTCCAAGGCCTTAATCTCGCTCGTAAACTTATTGTCCATGGCTGTGATTTTGTTGTCCAGGATCTTGATCTCGCCGGTCAACTTCTCGTCCAGCCGGTCGATCCGCTGAAGGAGGAAAAAAAATTCCGGTGACGCAAGGTTCCTCGGCGGCCATCCACCGCCCGAAAATTCACCGGTAGCGGCTGCTTCCCGAATTATCTCCTCCGGCATGGCCATCACCTGCTTTCACCCGGCTTAGTTTTATTTTACGCGCAATATCCAAAGAAAACAAGCGGCCCTCTGCCGATAAAGAATAACTTAGGTACCGGTTACCTAAGTTATCTGTCTCCTGACTCCTGTCTCCCGGCAGAATAAGGAATGCAGCAGAACAAATTGGCCTTTCGGGAGAATAGTACATCGAAGTATTGTATCGAGATGTCTTCTCCCATACGCCCCAAAGCTGTTTTGGGGTTTGTGGGTGCGGCACAGTGAGTTCTCAAGAATTTCCGCGCCGGGATCAGGACGGCCGGCTGTCGATTATCCTTTTGGCCTTCCCCTGGCTTCTTTCAATGGAAAAGGGCTCCATCAGCCTTACTTTGGCCCCGATGGAAAGAACATTCTGCAGCCTGGCCCTGATTCCGCCCTCCATGGCCTCCAGGTCCCGGAAGCTGCCGGTGAAGGCCTCCTCAGTCAGCTCCACCCGGACCTCCAAGATGTCCAGGTACCCCTTTTTGCTAACCACTATCTGGTAATGGGGGGCAATGCCCTCCACCTCCATAAGAACGCTCTCAATCTGGGAGGGAAATACATTGACCCCGGAAATAATCAGCATGTCGTCGGTCCTGCCCGTCACTTTGCGCATTCTGGCCGTACTCCTGCCGCACACGCAGGGTTCGGCGCCCAGGGTGGTGATATCCCTGGTGCGGTACCTGATCACCGGAAAGGCTTCCTTGGTAAGGGTGGTTATCACCAGCTCCCCTTCTTCCCCCGGCCCCAGCGGTTCGCCGGTATCCGGGTCGATGACCTCCACCAGGAAGTGATCCTCATTGACGTGCATGCCCAGGGCCTCCAGGCACTCGCCGGACACGCCGGGACCCATGACCTCGCTGAGTCCGTAATTATCCGTGGCCTTAATGCCCCAGGCCCGCTCCAGCTCGGCCCGCATGTTTTCGGACCAGGCCTCGGCGCCGAAGAGACCCACCTTAAGCTTCAGATCCCCGGGGCCCACGCCCATTCTGGCCGCCGCCTCGGCCAGATGCAGGGCGTAGGAGGGGGTGCCCACCAGCACTGTGACGCCGAAATCCTTCATCAGCATAATCTGCTTTTCGGTGTTTCCCACCGAAGAGGGAACAATGGCGGCCCCAACCTTCTCCAGACCGTAGTGAAGTCCGAAGGCCCCGGTAAAAAGTCCGTAGCCGAAGGTGATTTGAGCCACATCCTCGTCAGTGACCCCGGCCAGGCAGGCCACCCTGGCGATCAGTTCGGCCCATGTCTCCAGATCCCTCCTGGTATAGCCCACCACTATGGGCTTCCCCGTCGTCCCCGAGGAGGCGTGCAGCCTTACCACCCGCTTCATCGGCACGGCGAAAAGGCCGTACGGGTAGTTGTCCCGCAGGGCCAGTTTGGTGGTGAAGGGAAACTTGCTTATGTCCTCCAGTTTTTTCAGGTCACCGGGCGCCACACCGTGCCCGTCGAATAGTTCTTTGTAAAACGGAACCCGGTTGTAAACCAGGTTTAAAGTCTCCTTGAGCCTTTCCAGCTGCAGTTCCCCGAGCTGCTCCCGGTCCATGCACTCGTGCCGGGGGTCCCAAATCATATTCTCTCTCCCCTTAATACCCGGAGGCTGCTGAAAATGTGCCTTTGCCCGAAACACCGCTGCGCCCCGCAGCCTCCGGGGGATATTTTCTTCGCCTGATGACGCCGCCCGGGGCGGCGGGGCGGCCTGCCGCATAAACGGGCTTTGCGGCAGGTATCTACAGATTAACCACGGTTTTTACCTTGACCCCGCAGCGGCTTACAAAGCGGGCCATTCTCCTGAAGGCCTCGCCCAGATCCTCCATGGAGGCGGCATAGGAGCAGCGAACAAACCCGCTGCCGCTGGGGCCGAAGGCGCTGCCGGGCACCAGGGCCACCTTTTCCTCCATCAGTAGTTTTTCGGCGAACTCTTCGGAACCAAGGCCGGTACCCCTTATATCAGGAAAGGCGTAGAAGGCGCCGCCCGGCTCGAAACACGGTATCCCCATTTCCTTGAAGGCCTGCAATACCAGATGGCGCCGCCTGTTGTACTGCTGGACCATCCTTCTCATACCGTCCCGGCCGTTTTTCAGAGCCTCCAGGGCGGCCTTCTGGGCCGTGATGGGGGCGCAGAGAATGCTGTACTGGTGAATTTTGTTCATAGCCCCGATGAAATCCGGATTCCCGGCGGCGTATCCTATTCTCCAGCCCGTCATGGCATAAGCCTTGGAAAATCCGTTCAGCAGCACCGTGCGGTCCTGCATGCCGGGGATGGACGGAAAACAAGTGTGGCTTCCGGTATATGTGAGCTTGTCGTATATCTCGTCCGAAACCACGATCAGATCCCGGGCCCTGGCCACCTCCGCAATCTCCATCAGATCCCGGTGGCGCATCACCGCGCCGGTGGGGTTGTTGGGGTAGCACAGTATAATCAGCTTGGTGCGGGGGGTGAGGGCCTTCTCCACCCTGCCGGCGGTAAGCCTGAAATCATCCTCCACGCCGGTGGGCACCATCACCGGCACCCCTCCGGCCAGCGTCACCGTGGGGGCGTAGGATACATACGAAGGCTCGGGGACGATGACCTCGTCCCCGGGGCAGACCAGCGCCCGCATGGCCAGATCCAGCCCCTCGCTGACCCCCACCGTGATCAGCAGCTCCCGGCGGGCGTCGTAAGTGACCCCGTAGGTCACATCCAGGTCCCGGGCGATCTCTTCCCTCAGTTCCGGCAGGCCCTGGTTCGAGGTGTACATGGTGTAGCCCTTTTCCAGAGAATATATGCAGGCCTCCCTGATATGCCAGGGGGTGACGAAATCCGGCTCTCCCACCCCCAGGGAGATTACTCCTTTCATTTCCGTGGCCAGGTCAAAAAACCTGCGGATGCCCGAGGGCGGTATAGCCCTTACCACCGGATTTATTTTTTCGCTCCAGTCTATTTTTTTAGTCACGGGGACACCACCAGCCTCCTGTCTTCTTCGTCGTCCTCGATGATCACGCCGTCCTGCTTGTATGTTTTCAGCACAAAATGTGTCGTGGTGCTGACCACGCCCTCTATGGTGGCCAACTTGGTGGCCACAAAATTGCTGACTTCCCTCATGCTCCGGCCCTCGATGTACACCGCCAGGTCGTACGTTCCCGACACCAGGCGCACACTGCGCACCTCCGGAAAACGGTATATTCTCTCGGCCACCGCATCGAATCCCACGTCCCTCTGGGGCGTGGTGCGCACTTCGATAAGGGCCGAAACCTTCTCCTCTCCGAACCTCTCCCAATTCACCAGGGTGATGTGCCTGAGTATAACCTTGGTGTTTTCCAATTCCCTGATCTGCCGCCTGACCTCCTCCACGTCCAGGGAAAGCATCACGGCAATGTCTCCTTCGGTGAGCCTGGCGTTGGCCTCCAAAAGCTCCAGTATTTCTTTTTTCACACTGCGGCACCCCCTCAGATCCGGCCGTTTATAACGCCGGCAAATCAAAAACCCCCGTCCCGCAACACAAGGGACGGGGGTTTAATTCCCGCGGTACCACCCAAATTGGCCGATCAACACCGGCCCTCTCGGCGCCCGTAACGGGGGCGTATCCGGCAGAGCATACTCACCCGGGATTTTCAACCCTGCTGCTCAGGGGCGGCACGGGCGCTTCACCTGCCGGGCTTTCACCAATCCCCGGCTCGCTTAAGGCTGATCCGCCCATATTCCCCATCATTGCTGTAATATCAGAAATTACGGCAATTATAGCACGGGGGATACCGCAAGTCAACAGGGAAAGAATAGCACAAATCCGCAGCTGTCTTCACATTGTCAGCACGCCATCGTTTGTCTTGATAACCTTAAGCACCTGTTCCTCCCCGCCCGTCACGGCGTCTATGTAAACCAGGAAAACGTCGTCGTCCAGCCTGCCCTGGAATTCGTAGGTCAAAGCCTCGGTGTCCGCCGTCCTGGGAATCAGCGCCAGACGTCCAGGGGTGATGTCATTGAACCTCGGGCTTAGTTTCCGCCGGGCCTGCTCCGCCGTAATGGCCGGCGCGGGCAGTTTCCTTTCGCGGTGGGACATCCAGTAGCCGGTTCCGTCCACACCCATAACCTGTCCGCTGTCCAGGGCCACCGACACCTTGATTAGATCGGGATACAGTATCACCCCGCCCTGGGTGGCCGCAAAGTTGTACACGGCCACATTGTCCCTGATTTCATAGTAGGTGGACTCCATGCCCTTGAAACCCCTCTCTTCCAAAAAGCGGGCGGCCCCGTCCATGCCCTGGGGCACGCTGATCTTGGCGCCGCCCACACTTCTTGAGCTGATCATCCAGATTACCTGCCCGGCCTGCCGGCTGACGCCCAAAATTATTTTTTCCCCGTTTTTCGCCGGAACGGGGGTCACTTCAACCCGGTAAAGCGGCACCCGGCCGTTGTCAGTGCCGGCCACGCTGGCTGTGTAAGAGATATCCGGCTGCCGGTCTATAAAGGCCAGGGCCTTTTCCCTGGCCTGATCGGCGGTGATCAGGGAGCCGCCCTCCAGTCCGGGGGGCTTCCGGCGGGCCAGATGGTCGGAAAAGGGGCCGTCGTATATCAAGGTGGGAAACTGCTGCATATTTTTGTCCATAATTTGAAAATCGCTGTTTGCCAGCTGGGGCCCCTGCCTGCGCAGCACTCCACCGCTCTCCCTTTTCAGTTCGCTCAAAAGGAGGCTGCCGCCGGCCAGCCCGGCCTCCACCCTGTCCATTTCCTCGTTCAGCCGCCCGGCCTGCCTGTAAAGATCCCGCAGGGTCTTCCACTGTTCATCCGTTTTGGACTTGCCGCCGGCGGTCTGGATGGCCAGGGTCCGGGCGTAGGCCCCCACCTGATTGAGAAACTTCATGGTTCTGGCCACAGTGACATCCGGGACCGGGATCTGCCCCATATTCCCCTGGGCGGCCACCGCCTCCTGCCAGAGATTCATGAACAGCTGGGAGTCTTGCCGGGTTTCCTGCCCCACCAGGGACTTGGAAAGAAGCACTTCGATGTTCTGAACATTGTTCACCAGATTAAAAAATGCCAAGCTGTACTTGTTGTTAAGGGCGGTTTCGGCCGCCCGGCGGGACATAATCTGTCCGTACCCCCAATAAGCCGCGCCCGCCGTCAATAAAAGCCCCAAAGCCAGGGGCACAATCCAGTTGAAGGGTTTTCTCACCGGAACACCATCTCCTTACAGGGCGAAAACATGCCGGCCTATTTGGGTCACCACGGGCCTGGTCCATATCCAGGGAGAGACGGGCTTGTAGGGATTCCAGAAAAACAGGGCGCCGCCGGTGGGGTCCCAGCCGCTTACGGCTTCCTGGGCCGCCCTCAGGGAATCCCGGGACACGGGCCTGGTATACTGCCCATTGCTGACAGACTCGAAGGCGCCGGGCTGGTATATCACCCCGGCCAGGGAGTTGGGAAAGGACCCGCTCTGGACCCTGTTGACTATAACCGCCCCCACCGCCACTTTGCCCGCATATGACTCGTCGGCGGCCTCGCCTTCGATTACCCTGGCCAGCAAATAAATATTGCTCCGGTCCGACACGCCCCTGGAAACGCCGGCCGAAGCGGGGGCCGTCCCCGCCTGCCTGGCGGAGGGAAGGCCCAGGGCCGCCCAGGTCCGGGGTCCCCCCACACCG
>JBBIMW010000003.1:13374-34649 GCA_037444185.1 Peptococcaceae bacterium
AAGGCCGTTCTTCCTTTGGAATTCCTTCACCGCCCGGAAAGTTCCCCCGGAATAATAGCCGTCTATCGGGCCGTTGTAGTATCCCCACCTGTTTAGCTGGGACTGGACCTTTGTCACGTCCGGACCGCTGCTTCCCCAGTACAGGTTCCTGTTCTGCCCCATGGCGTCCCCTTTGAACCAGAACCCAAGCCCGGCCGCCAGCAGGGCCGCCAGCAATGCAACAACAGCTTTTTTCCGCCCGCCCGGCAAAAACACCAGCCATCCCCCCCGGCACTGCAACAATTAAATATATTTTGCCTGAAAAGGAGTGAAATATGCAAAAAAACCGCCCCTGCGGGCGGCTGGAATACAGAATCCAGGAGTCAAAACAAGAAGTGCACATAAGCAATTCAAGCCTTTTTCCGCTCCCTGAACTCCAGGGCGCGGCTCACCATGGCCCCGGCCCAACCCGGCACCGCCAGGGCGTGCAGGTGGCTGTAACAGGCCAGTACATTTTTGTACACCGCCCCGTCCCTGCCACCGTCAACTCCCCAGCCCCTCGTGACCCGGAATGCAAAGGAGAGCTCTTTTTCATCAATGTTCACCACTTTGGAGTGATGGAATTCGTGCCCCCTGATCACCGTTCCCCGGAGGAAAAAGGGGTTGTGGCGGCACACCTCCACCACTTCGTACCCGTGGCCCTGGGGCCGGTCCATCATCAGCACGTCAAAGGGGAGGCAGCCGGACATGTTGTATATATTGCCCTTCCAGGCCAGGGTGCGGGACAGGTACATCAGGCCGCCGCACTCGGCGTACACCGGCATCCCGGCCTCCACCCCCTCCTTCACGTCCCGCCTCAGCCCCTCGTTGGCCTCCAGCTCTGCGGCAAAGACCTCGGGAAATCCCCCGCCGATATAAAGGGCGTCAATATCCGGCAGGCCGGGATCACCCAGGGCGTCTATTTCCACCAGACAGGCGCCGGCGGCCACCAGGGCCTCAATATTTTCGGGATAGTAAAAGGTGAAGGCCCTGTCCCTGAAATAGCCTATGACGGGACCGGAGGCCACCGGCGGAAACGCCGGCCCGCAGGCCGCCCAATACCGCCCCGCCCCAGGCGCCGGCGGGGCGGAACGGGCCAGATCCATAATTTTGTCCAGATCAAAAAAAGCTGTGGCCGCCCGGCCGATTTCCTCCACCAAGGCCGGCAAATCATCCCTCTCGGCGGCGGGAACCAGCCCCAGATGCCGGTCCGGTATGATAAACTGCCGCCCCTTGGGGATCACCCCCAGCACCGGCAGTCCGCAATACCTTTCCACCGCCTCCCTGAGCATGGCCTCGTGCCTTGGCCTGGCCACCTTGTTTAAAATGACACCGGCCACCCCAAGCTGCGGGTCGAAGTCCATGAAGCCCCGCACCAGGGGGGCCACGCTCCTGGTCATTCTGGTGCCGTCCACCACCAGTATCACGGGAGCCGCTATGATCTTGGCAATTTCAGCGGTGCTGCCGCTACCCTCGATATCCACGCCGTCAAAGAGCCCCATGGCCCCTTCCACCACACTTATATCGGCCCCGGATGAGTTGCTGAAAAACGAGCCCGCAATCATCTCCCCGGCCATCATGAAACCGTCCAGGTTGCGGCAGGGCCTGTCCGCCACCATGGTCATCCACCCCGGATCAATAAAGTCGGGACCCTTCTTAAAGGGCTGCACCACCAGCCCCTTGCTTTTCAGCGCGGCCAGCAAACCCAGGGTGACGGTGGTCTTGCCCGACCTGCCGCAGGGGGCGCCCACCACAATGCGCGGCACATTGTTTGTGAAACCTTCCGTTTTCAGCACCCCCCTCCCTGCAAAGGGCTCAACGGCGCCGGCGCCGCATCAAGCCTCTCCATGCTTAAAAATAATAGGCACATCGCCTTGATGTTGCCGGCGAAAAACCGCCGGCAACTCACCTGTGCCTGTTTGTACAATAGTTTTTCAGTCTCCCGGGAGGCTGTGCTTTATATTATAACCCTTATACGCAGCCGGTGGGCTTGGGCAGACCGGCCAGTTTGCAGGAACCCTTGGCGGGGCCGGTGGGAAACAGCTCATAAATGTACTTCAGACTGCAGCCGGTTTCCTTGCACAGCTTGCGGATCATGGGGGCGATCTGGAACTGCTTGTAATAATCCCTCAGGTAAAAAATCACTTTCCAGTGATCGTCGGTCAGCTCGGGAATACCCTCACCGGGAGCAAAATGTCTGGCCACATCCTCGCTCCACTGATCCGGATCAACAACAAAACCATCCTCGTCCAGTTCAATCTCCACCCCGTTAATGTTGATGGACGCCATTAAAAGAAGCACCTCCACTTAAATATTCATGGCGTTTTTTTATTTCGCCTTTTAATTGCCGGAGTGAACAGGCCCGGTTTCACGCAATACTCAATTAAAGCGGCCAGACATGTTCAACCCCCAAAATTAAGGATACCATTCACAAGGCCCTTCGTCAATCACCGGAACTTCAATTAAGCGAAATACCAGCAATTGGGCGTTTATTTCCACACCAGGGCCCTGCCCAGCAGGTCCGCCAGCCCCTTTACCTCAACGCCCAGCTGGTGCTCATCCACCATGGGATAGAGCTGGGCCTTGCATATGGAGCAGGGGGCGCACAGAATGCCGTGCCCGTCCGCGCCCACGCCGGTGGCCCTGACCTGTTCGGCCTTCTTGGCGGAAAACTTGATGCGCAGCTGGTACATTTCCGGATCGTCAAAAAGTATCGCCGAACCTCCACCGCAACAGAAGTTTCTATCCCGGGCGGGGGTCATTTCGCGGAAGTTAACCACACAGGCCGACAGAACATCCCTCAGCTGCTGGGTGAGCCCGCAGGCCCGGCCGTAGTTGCACGGATCGTGCAGGGTCGTCGGCTGCGGGTTCCGGGACGGATCCAGTTTAAGCTGGTTTGTATTGATATAATACGCCGCTTCATCATGCAGGTGGGTAATGGGCCACTTCACCGGCCGGTCGGCCAGGGTGGGAATGTACATCTTGGCCGCCCGCCAGCCGTGCCCGCACTCGCCCCAGACAATCTTCTTGACACCCAGCTTCTGGGCGGCGTCCAGCAATCTGGTGACATTGTGGCGCTGGGTGAACCTCTGGTCAAACAGCAAACCAAAATTGCCGGCCTCGGTCACTGTGCTGGGAATGGTCCAATTGGCGCCGATGTAAGTAAAGAACATTCCGGCCCCCGACAGGGTGTTGGGGTTCAGCAGGAAGTCCGCCGACGAAGGAATGTACATAATGTCGGCGCCCTCTTTGTCCACCGGGAATTCGACCTCCACGCCGAACTCGTCCATTATCTCCTCGGACAGGAATTCCAGGGTGTCAATTATGCCGGGCTTTGGCAGCCCCGTGTGGTTCCCCACCTTTTCCATGGCCGCGCCCACATTGGCGTGGAGCTTGGGAACGATCCCCAGCCAGTGCAGTATTTGACGCCCCACAAAGGTCACTTCGCAAGTGTCCAGGCCGAAGGGACAGGCCATGGCGCAGCGGCGGCACTCATTGCACTGGTAGAAGTATGAATACCACTGCTCGATTACATCCAGGCTCAGGTCCTCGGCCCCCACCAGCTTGCCGAACCACCGGCCCTCCAACGTAAAGTACCGCTTGTATATCTTCCGGATTAATTCGGCCCGGTTGGTGGGGATGTTGTTGGGATCCCTGGTACCCAAATAGGTGTGGCAGTTCTCGGCACAGGCCCCGCACTTCACGCAGGACTCCATGGCCATAACGAAGGAACGGAAATTCCTGCGCATCTCGTCCAGGTGCTTGAGGGCCTCCTGGACCTTCTGGGAGTCAGGCACAGGGTCGATGTGAATTTTTCTCATTTCGTCGTCTGATGCCTTGATGGGCATCTTCAGCCCTTTGACTTCCGGCACTTAATCCACCCCCCTATGCCGCGCCGTCGCCGGAGGGCACACCGGTGCCCGCAGCCCTGGCCGCCGCCACATTCACGTTGGGCAGCCCGGGGGCGGGTTCTTTGTACACCCGGTTGATAATCCAGCGATCGGCAAACATTCCGAAGACATGCAACAATTTACTGAACGGGAAAATCATCAAAAGTATCTGTACGAAGAAAATATGCAGCACAAAAAACGGTTTGGTCAGCACTTCATGGTTTGCCGGCAGGGGCTGCAGCATCACCAGGTGTGTCACGTAATCCTTCACCGGCGCGTAGGGAATGCCCACATCGAACAACCTCATAATATTCCCAATGGTGACGATGGAGAGCAGCAGTATCAGGTGGAGGTAATCGCTGGCGCCGGTGACTTCCCTCACCTTGGCGATGGCGAAACGCCTGTAGAGCAGGTAGAGCAGGGCGACAAACACAATTATGCCGAAGGTGGTGCCCAGCAGGGCGGACATTTGCTCGCTCAATTGCTCCGTCATGCCGATGTGGACAAACTGCCTGCCCAGGAAATAGATACCCATGACATGGCCGCCTATTATGGAAAAGAGGGCTATGTGCATTAACCATCCGCCCGCCCACAATGAACGGTCAAAATTAAACAAGCTGCGGAAGAAAATCACTTCGGCGGCATATATGCCCAGTACCTGGGAGTTGCTCTGGGGAAAGGGAGACATGGTAATGTTGTGCACGATTCTGGAGCCGGCCCACCGGCCAAGCCTGTACAGCAGCCCGAAAGTAAATATCACCACCGTGATGTAGGGCAATATCTGCATTATAAAATAGGACAAACTAACACCTCCTTGGGGGCCATCGGGTTTGAGCTATACTTCCCTCAGGTCTACTGCGGTGCTTGGACAAACGCTGGTGCAGGACTCGCAGCCGAGGCAGTCGTCCAGGCTGCCCGACACTTCAGCCTTGCCGTCCACCATGCTCAGCACGGAACCCGGACAGGCTTCCGCACATTCACCACAGCCCTCGCACTTATCACGGTCGATTTCAACCGTGTACACAGGGATCACCTCCTTAGCCACCAAAATATATATTTACCAATGCCGGCAGCCCCTGAAACTCCTCTCCGCACCCAAAGGATGCCGGCCATGACCCCCGCCGGAACCAACTCTGGCCTGGTCACAAAAAATATAGTATTGTAGTATTGTTATAAACACACATAATATAAATGTTCGTTGCTTATTTAGTTTATCCTTCTGCCCGCGTCCAGTTTTTTTTGCCTCATATGGTACCATTGGTACCATGGTGTCGAACGGGCACTCCGGAGGTGCGCCTATGGGAGACATTAAAAAGGAAGATATCGTTTTTCTTCTTAAGGAACAAAAATTTGAAATTTTGGCCGGACTGGTGGCGGGCCGCAGAAGCCTCCTGGGCCATTTAAGCAGGCTGCTGTGCGAACCCGCGGGCCTGTTGCGCTGGCGGGCCATAGAGGGCCTGGGGGCGGCGGCGGCCCGGCTGGCTGCGGAGAATCCAGAGGCGGCAAGAAATATCATCCGCAACCTGATCTGGACCATCAACGAGGAGTCCGGAGGCATCGGCTGGGGGGCCGCCGAGAGTATCGGTGAAATAATATACAGATGCCCGGATGCTTTTCCGGAATTCGCCTCCATTGTCATTTCCCGGGCGGAAGAGCAAATGCTGCGGCCCGGGGTGCTGTGGGCGGCGGGCAGGATCGCCCAGGCCCGCCCAGACCTGGTGCGGGAGTACCTGCCCGACTTGGCGGGCTTTCTTGATGACCCGGACCCGGTGGTGCGCGGATACACCCTGCGCCTGTTCGGCATTATGGGGGAGGGGCCGGATTTTACCCGGCATCCCCACCTGCTGTCCGATGGCAACACAATTCCCCTGTATGAAAACGGGCGGATTGCCGAGGTTTCCGTGGCTGAACTGGCCGCCGGCCTTAACCGCCCCCGGCATGAATCCACTGTTTGACGGCCGGGGTGCCTGCTGGTATAATTTAATGTCGGGATTTGAGACTTCTAAATTTTCGGGGAGTGGAAAAACATGCCTATTTACGAATTCAGATGCATAAACTGCGGCCAATTGTATGAAAAACTGTTTAAAACCATGGATGAAGAGCTACGGGTGGAATGCCCCCGGTGCAAATCGGAATCCTTTGAGCGGGTGATCAGCAGGACAAATTACGTGCTGAGGGCCGGCAAGGGCAAGAAGCCGGAGGTGGCGTCCAAATCCTGCAGCGCCGGCAGTGAGTGCATGACCTTCGAGATACCGGGCCCGGACGATTAACCCACCTTCCCCATCCTGTCCACTGTCTCCTGACTCCTGTCTTCCGGAAAAATGCATGACTTAGGTGCCCGGTACCCAAGTTGCGAAAAAGGCTGTGTCATATTATGATTTTTCAGACGGAAAAAGGAGCCCTGTACGGAAAGGATTTTACAAAAAAAGTGGAGTGCCCCTTCTGCGGGCTGCCCGTCGAAAGGCCCACGGAGCCACTTGCCCGCAGGTACGGCGAGATGCCCGCGGGGTCCTGCCGGTGCGGTGCCGTTTTCGCCTGTGATATCACCGGGCGCAATCTGGGAGCGGCATTTATAGAGGCCCTGGTCTTCGGCTGCGATATGGACTGGGACCTGGCCTGGAGCCTGCGCCCCGGAGAAGACTACACCGACCGGCTGGTGGAGAAGTACGATCTGAAAAGCCATTTGATAGTGCCGGCGGGATCTTACGATGGCAGGAGGGTTTCCGGCGCCCTTTACTTTATCAGGCTGCACCGGGAAATACGGGACGTTACCGGAAATGGTGTGCAAAACAAGCTGGGCCGGGCCCGGGGGGCCGCCGCCCCCGGACAGGCCCCGGAACATGTCTCCGCCATAAAAATGGACAAAAAAGAAATCCGGCGCCTGGCGGCCGAATACCGGGTGGAGCCATTGATGGCAGCGGCCGGGGTTGACAAAAGAATTGTCAGGGATTTGCAAAGGCTGCTGTATTCCGAAGATGATTTAACACGCCACAGAGCCGCGGACATCCTCGGACAGGTATCGGCGGCTATAGCGAAAAGGGAGCCGGGGGCCATATCCACCCTTTTACAGGGACTGCTCAACTCCATTGCGGCACCCGGGGCCGCCAGCTGGGGCTCCATCGAGGCCATGGGGGAAATAATCGCGCAAACTCCGGATCTGTATGCAGGGTATCTGCCGCTACTGTATACCTTCCTGGGCGACCGGGACCACCGTCCCAGGATCCTCAGGGCCGCGGCCAGGATCGCCAGGGTCAGGCCTGACCTCCTGCGGGGCGCCGCCTTTAGGCTGATAAAATTTTTAAACGACCCGGATCCCGGGGTCAGGGGCTGGGCGGCGCTGCTGTCCGGCTACCTGGGGATGGCCGAAGCAAAAAAGGATCTAGAAAAAATCACGGGGGACTCCGGCCGGATTATCATATACAACAACGGTGAGTTCGAGGAAACGACGGTGGGTCGGCTGGCCGCCGAGGCCCTTGAGAAGATAAAACAGCCCATTCCGCATAAGGAATGCCGCATAAGCCGCCCAGCTACCGGCACAAATCCTCCAGAGGGCCCCTGACCGATCTGGAAACCGACAGCAAAAGCGACGCCCTTTCCATATCCTTTTGGCCCACCCTGGCCAACAGCTTTTTAGAAAGGCCGTGCATCTCACTGTACGCGCCGTCCAGGTCGAAGGCCGGGTAAGACCGGCCCTTTTCAAACCCGGCTTTCCAGCAAGTGCGCACCTCTCCCCCGGTTATCGCCGGAATGCCGTATACCCGGCAGGTGAGCGGCCTGTGGGAGTAAATAAGGCATTTTTCGTTTCTTCCCAGCAAGGGGCAGCGCACCCTTTCCCTGGCCATGGCCAAGGCCTTTAGCCGGGGATCGTGGTCGTAGGCCCTTAGTCTGTTTTCAACTTCCATCATCTCCCTGTCGGCCCTGTCCAGCCGGGGGGCCAACTCCCGCCGGATCTTTCTGCCGGCCTTGCCGATCTGATAATTAATGTAGGCTGACTCTATCAAAAAAAGGCCGAACACGGAGTGGCAGCAGTCGGAGCAGCCCGGCCCGCAGCTGATGGCGGCCCCGTACCCCTTCTTCATTTCAGAAAAGGCCAAATCCGCCCTTTCCGCCAGCCTTCCGTACTCCTTGAACAAATCACTGAAAATGTTCATTTTGTTCTGTGAGTCCCCAAACGGCCCAAGAAGTCCGGATGCACCCCAAATCCCAGTTCCAGCGCCTTGTCTACATGATTTACGGCCTTTTGATATTCTTCCTTCAAATAATAGGCATAGGCGAGATTGTTGTGGCCCAGGGCGAATCCCGGAGCAAAGGCCACCAGCTTTTCCCCGGCCTCAATGGCTTTGTCTATATCATCCCTCTGAAGATAGGCGTTGATCAGATTGCTCCAGGCCTGGGCCATCTCCGGGTTCAGCCGGACGGCCTTTTCCAGGACTTCTACGGCCTCATCGGTCCTGGCCATCTGCAGATAAGCAAATCCCAGGTTGGCGTAACCCCGGGCATACCTGGGCTCCATTTGAACAGCCTTTTTATTGATTTCCACCACCTTTTCCAGATCTCCCAATTTGAAATAGATATAACCCAGGTTCACACAGGCCTCGAAGGCCCGGGAACTGTTTATTATGGCCTCCTCGAACAGTTCGGCGGCCTCCCTAAGCCTGCCCTGCTCCATATAGTGCACGCCCAGATTATAATACGCATTGGCACACCCGGGATTTTCACCAATGGTTTTGACCTGCCGGGCTATATATTCTCCATAATTGTCAGGTGTTTTCATATCCCTCCCGCCCTTCCCGCACCGTCTCCCGTCCTTTGCCCCCCGCCCCCCGGCCCCGTCTTCTGTCTACCTTCCCCCGGCGGAACAAAGAATTCAAAATAGGCAATTTTCCAGTAGTATGCCCCAAAGAACAAATTCGCCCTTCGGGCGACTGGAATCCAGAATCCAGGAGTCAGAATCCAGAATAAAAGGAACCTTATTTAATTTATCCACAAAACCTGTGAAAGCATAATTTCCTATACATAAAAGCGAGGCTGCCGCCATGAAAGGCAGCAGCCTGAAACAGCCGCCCCGCTTAATCTTCCACGTCGCCTTCCTTGGGATCTTCGGTGATGCCCCTGCCCTTGAGTCCGTACATGGTGCTGCTGCCGGTGGAGAAGAAAATCAATGTCCCTTCATTCACCAGCTCGGTGGCGGCCTTTTTGATGTCCCGCATTTTTGCGCCGGGAATCTTGGCCTGCACGGCCTTTTCCATGTCCTTGAAGTAGAACTTGGATTTTTTGCTGTTCTCTGCAAAATCGAGAATTGCGCTTTTAATATCCATTGGCGACCCCCTCTTGTATATTAGGTGAGCCTTTGCTACTCATCAATACCGCCCGCGGCCCTGGAAACCTCCCAGGCGGCGTCGGTGTACTTGAACTGGGTACTGGTCCGCCAAGTGTCGTAGGCCAGTCTGTAATCGTCGATCAGGTGGTCGGTGAAGGGCAGGCCGGTGACTTCGAAGAATCTCTCCCAGCCGATGCGCTCGGCCCAGTCGCCCAGGCGCTCGTACTTGTTGGCGCCGGCGGCGTACGCCTCAAGGATCTTCTTCACATCCCTGACCACTTCGGGGAAGCGCGGGAAATTGTTGGGCAGCCAGGGCACCACAACCTTCGAAAACTTGGGCTCGCTGATCCGGTTGGAAATCTTGCCGCCGGCCAATATGGTCACGCCGTCGCCCTCCTTGTCGGAAAGGGGCAGGGCCTGGCACATGGTATAGCAGTTTCCGCAGAACATGCAGCGCTCATTCTTGATCTTGACCGTGCGCTTGCCGTCCTGGGTCTTGTCCGGAGAAATGGCCCCCGTCGGGCACGCGGCGATGGCCAGGGGAATTTCGCAAAGCTTGCTGATGTACTCGTGGTCGATAATGGGAGGCTTGCGGTGATAGCCCAGCAGGGCGATGTCCGAGCAATGCACGGCGCCGCACATGTTCAGGCAGCAGGCCATGGACACCCTGACCTTGGCCGGCAGCGTCATGCTGGTGAAATACTCGAACAGCTCGTCGGCCACGGCCTTGACCATCGAGGAAGCGTCGGTGGCCGGCGTGTGACAGTGGATATAGCCCTGGGTGTGCACGATGTTGGTCACTCCGGCGCCGGTGCCGCCGATGGGAAATTTATAACTGCCTCCCACGTGCACCCGGCTCATCAGGTCCTTTTTCAGTTCCTCCAGCTTTTCCAGGCTGTCCACCATAAACTCGATGTTGTTCCTGGTGGTGAAGCGTACATAGCCGCCGCAGTGCTTGTCGGCGATGTCGCAGATTTCCCTCACGTTCTCCACGGTCATGAAGCGGGCGCCGCCGCACCTGACGGTGAAAATCTTGGCCCCGGTTTCAGAAACGTGCACCAACACACCGGGCTCCAGAACTTCATGATAAGCCCACCGGCCATAGTTTTCCTTAATCACCGGAGGGAAATATTGCCAGTAGTGCCTCGGGCCGAGGTCCGTAAGCCTGTTTTCCTGAGGGCTGGCAGGATTGTACCGGCCTAGTCTTTCGGTGGATAATTTGGTCATATCGCTAACCCCCCTATCTCTTGTGTCTCTTGCGGTAATCGTTGATATCCCGCTGCCATCCGCCGGTGACGTCCTCTTCCTTCCAGAAGATGTACGGGTTGGACCGGGGCTCCTTGACAAACTGCGGCGCCGCCGGCAGCCCGAGGACCTCCAGGAACTTGGGCAACCCCACGCGCTGAATCAGCTCGCCCACGCGCTCGCGGTTCTTGCCTTCCTCCATCCACCACTCGAATATTTTCTCTATGACTTCTTTTATGTTGTCGTAAGGAGGCTCGGCCTTCATGAAGGGGACGATCAGTGTTGACAGCTGGGCGCCCTCCAGTATGGGGGCCTTGGCGCCGCACAGGAGGCTTACGCCGGTGTCGGCGCCCGGCCTGAGCGCCCTGGGCATGGTATTGATGCAGTGCATGCAGCGCACGCACTCCGCATTGTTGATGACCAGATTGCCGTCCACCATGGCCATGCACTTGCTGGGGCACAGTCCGATGACTTCCTTCTGGATGTCAAACTTGCCCCAGTCCCTGCCGGACAGGGCGCCGGCGTTGGGGGCCATATCCCCTGCGATGTAGGCCTTGACCGCTTCCTGGTCGATCCTGATGTCGTCCCTCCAGGTGCCGATGAAGGACAGGTCGGCCCGGGCGATGGAGGCCACACAGCCGTTAGGACAGCCGTCAAATTTGAATTTGAATTTATAGGGGAAGGCCGGGCGGTGCAGCTCGTCCTGGTAATAATTAGTCATTTCATAGCACATTTCCTGGGTGTCGTACAGGGCAAACTCGCAGCGGGCCTTGCCCAGGCAGCACTCGGGGGTGCGCAGGTTGGAGCCGGAACCGCCCAGGTCCTGGTCCATGACATGGGTCAGTTCAAAAAAGATGGGCTCCAGCTGTTCGGTAAAGGTGCCCAGGAAAATCATGTCGCCGGTGGACCCATGCAGGTTCATCATGCCGCTGCCCCTGTACTCCCAGAGGTCGCATATGGTTCTGAGAAAATCGGAGTTGTAAAACTTGCTGGCCGGCTGGTTGACCCGGATGGTGTGGAAGTGGGCCACCGCCGGATATTTTTCAGCCAGGTCCGAATACCTGCCGATGACTCCCCCGCCGTATCCCATGACTCCCACTATACCGCCGTGCTTCCAGTGGGTCTCGCCGTCGTCAAAGGACTGCTGCAGCAGTCCCAGCAAATCATCGGTCACATCCACATCTATCATCAGCCTGTCCTGGCCGAGCTTTTTCCGGTGCAGGGCGTTCCGCTTGGCATCGGCCACGAAGCTGGGCCACGGACCCTTTTCCAATTCCTCCAGATCGGGAATGGGGTGTTTCACCTTGAAATTTTTGAGTTCCTCTTCGGTGTAGTTGTTCAGCTCGGCATCGGAGTAAAGACGCACTTCGCTATACTTGATTTCTTTCACCGGCCGCTTCGGTTTGGGTTCAAAGGCCACCAGCCATACCTCCTTTTGTTAATCAGTCATAAAACATTTACAACCTGCCTATTTAAAGTCCGCCTCCCCCTTATTTCTGACACATTATGAAACTATGCCAAGCGGTTGGCACAGCCTCACAAACGCTCCCTCAATGCTCGCCTACCAAAACACCCCCCCCCGCGAGGAAAGTATAAAGTCAACCAGTCCGCTGAAGTCACCCCGCATGTCGTGACGGCTATTGCTCGCTAACGGTAACCGCGCTGGTGGGGCACACCGACGAACAGCTTTCACAGCCGAGACAGTCCTCAAGGCTCCCGGTCAATTCCGCTTTGCCGTCCACCATTTCCAGGATAGAAGCCGGGCAGTTGTCTACGCACTCGCCGCAGCCCTCACACTTGTCACGATCGATGGTCACATTGTACATATAAAAACCCTCCTTAGAAAAAATAATTTGATTCACCCGCTGATATATCATGGCCGGATCCCAGCCGGGCCCGCAGGGACTCCCGCCACAGCAGCCTGCCGTATTGGCCTTTTCCATCCGCCCGGAAGGCACGAAAAGCAAACCCAAGGTCCCGTCTTCAGGCCGGAAAACCCCGGGCCGCCGATCTCAGACTTGCTGAAAAAAGCCGCTGAGCTGAGCCTGTTTCATATTATCTCTTAATTCGATTATTCGTTGCCGATGAAATTATTCCTTCTAAATCGCAGCCTATTTTTTTGTCCCACGGCCTTCCCAGTTATTTTACACCGGGCCCGTCCAAAAAGTCCACTGGAGGAGCTTGCCATTCCCCGCCTCCGCCGTCACAGCCTGGAAAAATCCAGGGTGGCGAAATAATCGTCCACGGTTTCGGCCCGACGAATCAGCTGCACGCCGCCGTCAGGCTTCAGCATCAGCTCCGCGGAACGCAGCTTGCCGTTATAATTGAACCCCATGGCGTGGCCGTGGGCCCCGGTATCGTGTATCACCACAATATCGCCGATGTCCACCATGGGCAGCTTCCGGTTGATGGCGAATTTGTCGTTGTTCTCGCACAAGGACCCGGTGACGTCATAGATGTAGCCCAGGGGCCAGTCCTCCTTGCCCACCACCGTAATGTGGTGGTAAGCCCCGTACATTCCCGGACGCATCAGATTGGCCATGCAGGCGTCCAGCCCTACGTAGTTCTTGTAAATCTCCTTTTTGTGCAGCACGGTGGCCACCAGGTAGCCGTACGGGCCGGTGATCATACGGCCGCACTCCATGGACAGCCTCAGGGGGTGAAGCCCGTTCAATACAATTTTCTTTTCGTATGACTCCCGGATGCCCCGGCTTAAGCGGTCCATGTCCACGGGATTCTGCTCCGGCCGGTACGGTATGCCGATGCCCCCGCCGAAATTGACGAATTCCATGCGTATCTCCAGCGTCCTGAAAACCTCCACCACCAGATCGAACATCATGTTGGCGGTTTCGACGAAATAGTTCGGGTCCAATTCGTTGGAAATAACCATGGTATGCACCCCAAAGCGCTTCACGCCCTTGGACCGCATTATCCTGTAGGCGTCCAGCAGCTGCTTGCGGGTGAGGCCGTATTTGGACTCCTCGGGATTGCCGATGATGGCGTTGCCCCCCTCCCGCAAAGGGCCGGGGTTGTAGCGGAAAGAAATAACTTCCGGAATGCCGGCATGCTTTTCCAAAAAAGGGATGTGACTTATATCGTCCAGGTTGATCACTGCGCCCAGCTCCCTGGCCCTTTTGAATTCCGCCGCCGGAGTATCGTTGGAGGTGAACATGATGTCTTCACCGGTGATGCCGGCCCTTTCGGCCAGTATCAGCTCCGGCAGGGAACTGCAATCGGCGCCCATCCCCTCTTCACGGAGCAATTTTAATATATGTGGATTGGGGTTGGCCTTCACCGCAAAATACTCCTTAAACTCCGGAGCCCAGGCAAAAGCGTCCAGGAGATTGCGGACGTTGGCCCGGATGGCCGCTTCGTCATAGATATGAAAAGGAGTCGGGTGCTGTTCGATGATCTTAATTAGCTGTTCTTTGGTGAAGGGTAGTTTTTTCTCAGCCATCGGCCTGCCTCCCAAAAATTGGTGATATGTGTCGCCGGAGATGCGAAACGCCGCGCCCCGGCCCCGGAATAGATTATATAGCCGGTTATTGCAAAAAAGCAAGACTATCCTGAAAACAGCTCATTCTGCCTTCCTTATTCTGTCAGAATCCAGGAGCCGGAATCCAGAATGGAAAGGACGGGTATTTTCATCCTCCGATGACGCCCCGCAGGCGGCGTGGGGATCTGCCCCGTAAATAGCTTATGCTGCACCCCTGTCCCCTGACATAATGAGGAAGGCAGAATGAGTTTTCAGGGCCTGTTTTACCGGAAGTTTTCCTGTTCAAACTTCTGCATTTTGGATTTCCGGCCGAACACCACAATAATGTCCCCTTTACTGAGGCGGGTGGTTTTTGTGGGCTGTACGGGCATGCCATCATGATAGACCAGCATTATCCAGACGCCCAGCCGGTTTGAAAGGTCTATTTTTTCCACCGTCTGGCCGTGAAAACCGGGGCCCACCTCCATCTGCTCAATTATGAAGCCCTGGGGCAGCTCCAGCATGTCGATGCGGGAATTGCTGGAAATCAGCTGGGCCAGCCTCTGGCCCATGTCCCGCTCGGGATAGACCACCCGGTCGGCCCCTATTTTGGCCAGGGCGTTTCCCCTTCTCTGGCTGGAGGCCTTCACCGACACAAAAATTCCGGCGTCCTTCAGCACGTGGGTGGCGATTACGGTGCCCTCAAAATCCTCCCCCATGGCCACCACCGCTTCGTCAAAGTTTTTCTCGCCGACGATCCGGGCCAGCTCCTCATCGTTCTCCGCCACATCCAGCACCGCCCCGGACACCACCATGTGACGGACATCATTGAGGGCTTCCTCATCCCTGTTGATGGCAAATATTTCGTGGCCCCTTTCATAGAGGCCCTCTATGACCGCCCGGCCGAACCGCCCGATACCCACCACCAGCACCGTCTTTTTCAATTCAGGGCCACCTCTTTAACCAATCAATATTTCTTCCTTTATATAACGAAGGCGCCGGTATTCCTTTTCTGCCAGCAGCAGGATCAGGGACAGCACACCAATCCGCCCGGCAAACATCAATAGTGTGATCAGCGCCTGCCCAAACGGGGAAAGATGCTGGGTGACTCCCATGGACAGGCCCACCGTGGCCATGGCGGAAACCACTTCAAACAGCACGGGCAGGAAGGGCAGACCCTCCGTAACCATCAGCGTCAGTGTGCTAAGCGATACCAGCATAAAGGCGACAACCGTAACCGTGAAGGCCTTGGTGACACTTTCTGCGGATATTTCCCGCCCGAAGACCACCACCTCTTTTCTGCCCCGGGCGATGGCCCAGACCGCCAGCACAATGGTCCCGAAGGTGGTGGTCTTAATCCCGCCGCCCACGGACCCCGGACTGGCCCCTATGAGCATCATTAGCACCATCAGGAAAACAAAGGCCTCATTCCAGGCCGGGACCGGCGTCGTGGTAAAGCCGGCGGTGCGCGTCACGGCCTGAAACAGGCTCTCCACCACCTTCCCCGCCGGGGACAGATCCGCCAAATTCTTTTTATACTCGGACACAAAATAAAAAACCGTCCCCGCCAGGGTAATCATCCCCGTCACCCACAATACCAGGCGGCTGTGCAGGCTGAGCAGGAACTGGCGGCGCAGCGCCGCCAGTTCCTGCAGCACCACATAGCCCAAGCTGCCCAGGGTGATCAGCACAATAAACACGATATTCAACGCAATGTGGCCCCGGTAGGGCGCCAGGCTCTGGCCGGTGAGGTCAAAACCGGCCCCGTTGAAAGCGCTGACCGCGTGAAAAGCCACGAAGAACAGTCCCCGCAGCCAGCCCTGGCCCCAGACCTCCGGCATGACCAGCAGCATGATCAGAAAACCCGCCCCTTCAATGGCCAGGGTGAGCAAAACCACGCTGCGCACAAGACCCAGAATTCCTTTGAAACTGTAGTAATTCCGGTCCTGGGCGGCAAGAATGCGGTGCCCCATTTGTATTCTCATGCCCAGCACAACGAAAAAAAATGTGGTCACCACCATCAGCCCCAGGCCGCCTGTCTGCATCAAAACAAGAATTACCGCCTGGCCGAAGGGTGACCAGTGGGTGTTGGTGGGCACCACGGTCAGTCCGGTCACCGTCAGGGCCGATATGGCCGTAAACCAGGCCTGAAGAAAGCCCGTGGGACTTGTCTGGGCCGACGCCCAGGGCAGCATGAGCAAAATGGTTCCCGCCAGCCCCACGGCGCCGTAACCGGCCACCAGCAGCTGCCCCGGCCTTAATTTCTTCCGCATCGATTACTCCCAACACTGCAGACCATACGCTGCCTTCAAGCAATGTGACTATGTAATTTAAATAATTTTATCAGAAAAAAAGAAAAGCGATATATCGCTTTTTTAAAAATTATATCCCAAAAAATACTTTCAATATCCCCATCCCGCTGTCCCCGCCATTTTTACCGCGAAAGCCGCAGTCTGCCAAGCAAGGGCATTATGCCGCCGGAAGCCGCCAGTCCGTCCTTCCACCGGTACAGGGACAGAAAAACTATGGGGACCACGATCAGGGTGAAGAAGGTGGAGGTGATCAGCCCGCCGATCAATACCCAGGCCATGCCCACCCGGTTCTCCGCCCCCTCGCTAAGGGCCAGGGCCGTGGGCAGCATGGCGCTGATCATGGTGATGGTGGTCATCATGATGGGGCGAAGGCGGGTCTTGCCGGCCTCGATGACGGCCTCCCGGTACGATTTCCCCCTCTCCACCAGGGTCAGGGTGTAATCCAGAAGCAATGTGCCGTTTTTGGCCACCAGACCGTCCATCATAATAATGCCGATCATGGAAAATATATTGAGGCTGTTGCCGGTCAGGGCCAGGGCCGCCAGGGCGCCGATGAAGCCCAACGGCAAAGAAAACATGCGGATAAAGGGAGTCAGGAATGATTCATAAAGCACCACCAGTATCATATAGACAAGGGTGATGGCCAAAACCAAAGCGGTGATCATTTCCACGAAGGTATCCTTCATGGTCTGGGCCTGGCCGGCGAAGCGGACGGTATACAGGGGATCGAAACCCCGGTCCCGGATCTTTTTTTCCACCTCGCTGACAAAATCCTGCAGCGGCCGGTCGGTGAGGTTGCAGGTCACCGTAATGGACCGCTGCTTGTCCACCCGCCGGATGGCCCGGGGGCCCGCCCCCTCCTTAAAGTCAACCAGATTCCCCAGGGCGATGGTCTGGTTCCCGGAAAACACCGGCACAGTTTTCAATTCGGCGGGGCTGATTTTGTCGCCGTCCCTGAACCGGACATTGATGTCCATTTCCTGCCCCTGGTCGATGAACAGCCCGGCGGTGGATCCGCTGACGCCGGTGTTCAGCGCCCTGGTGATGTCTGTAAGGGAGACGCCGTACTGCTTCACCTTCTCCCTGTTGATCACCGCCTGAATTTCCGGCTGCCCCAGCCGCCAGTTGGTATTGACGTCCTTGGCCCCGCTGGTCTGATTCAGTATGGCCACAACTTCCTGGGAAAGCGACACCAATTTGTCATTGTCCGGCCCCAGCACCTCGATCTGAACATTGCCCCCGCCGGGCCCCCCCCGGCCCGGCAGGCCGGCGATGGAGGAGCTGGCCTCGGCAACCCGCACTGTGCCCGGAGGGAACTGGGCCCGGCTCCATTTCCGGACCTCGTCGGCTATCTGCCAGATGGTCCGCTGGCGATCCCTTTTGTCCTTCAGCTGGACGCTTATGCTTCCCATGTTGCCGGAGGGGCTGCCGGATCTGGTCTGGATGTTGTCCACCTCGGATATGGTTTTAAGGTATTCTTCCATTTTTATCACTGCCTGGTCCGTCCTGGCAAAGGGTGTGCCCACCGGCAGCTCAATGGTGACGGTGAAGCTCCCCTCGTCGGAATTGGGCAGGAACTCCGCCCCCACCACCTTCAGCGGTATCAGGCCGAGGGCGGCGATAAACAGGGCCAGGGCCGCCGCCAGCACCTTTTTGGGATGATCCAGGGACCAAAGCAAAAGGATCTCATACCTGTCTTTGAACCACTGGCCGAAATTGTCCACCCTGATCCATAAAGGGCTTCTCCTTTCCTCCATGTAGCCGTTTTTATACAGCCTGGAGGCCAGCAGGGGCGTCAGGGTGAAGGAAACAAACAATGAAAACAGCGTGGCGAAGACCACCGTCAGCCCGAACTGACGGAAAAACTGCCCGGTCATGCCCTCCATGAAAGCGATGGGCATGAATACCACCACGTCGCACAGGGTGATGGCCACGGCGGCCTTGCCGATCTCCATCCGCCCCTCCAGGGCCGCGGTTTTGGGGTCCTTTCCCATGCGCATGTGGCGGTGGATGTTTTCCAGCACCACGATGGAGTCGTCCACCAGTATGCCGATGCACAGCGCCATCCCCAGCAACGACATCATATTGAAGGTGAATCCGGCCACGTAAACGGCGAACAGGGTGGCCACCAGCGAGGTGGGGATGGCGATCAGCACGGCCAGCATGGACCGCCACTCTTTCAAGAAAAACAACAGTGCCAGGGCCGTGACTATAATGCCCTCGAAAATGCTCAGCTGGGTGTTTTTCAGGGACTGCCGCACATATTTCGAGGCGTCGTTGGCTATGTAGATATTGTATTCCGGAAAGTCCCCCCTGATTTTTTCAATCTCTTTTTTCAGGGCGTCCCCCACCTCAACCACACTGGCGTCGCTCTGCTTGAAAATCTGTATGCCCACCGAGTCTTCCCCGTTTAGGCGGGTGGCGCTCTGCGTCTCCCTGATCTTCCGGCTGACCGTGGCTATGCCCTTCAAAGGCACCGTACCGCCGTCCCCGGTGGGGATCAGCAGATTCTCAATATCGGCGATGCTTTTGTACTCGCCCAGTATGCGCAGGTCATAGTCCTTTTCGCGGTACAGCCTTCCGGCGGGCTGGTTGGCGTTTTCCGCCCCGATCCTGCTTACCACTGAGTTAAGCGAAACATTGTAAAAGATCAGCTTCTCTCTGTCCACTTCCACCGCTATCTCATTCTGCCGCCCGCCGAACACCTGCACCTCGGCCACTCCGGACACCTGCTGCAGCCTGTCCTTGATCACCTCATTGGCGACGGTGTAGGTTTCCACCCTTGAGCGCTGGGAACTGACCCCCAAAGACATGATGGCCTGGGCGTTGATGTCCCTTTTTATCACCACCGGGTCCCTGGCGTCCTCCGGCAGCCTCCCCTTTATGCTGTCCACCTTTTTGCTGACGTCCATGGCCGCCATGTCCAAATTGGCCGTCAGGTCAAATTCAAGGACGATGAAGCCGGAGCCCTGGCCGGCCATGGACTGCATTTTTTTCAGCTTGGAAATGGAAGACAGTCCCTCTTCCAAGGGCTTGATAATCTGCTTTTCCACCTCCTCCGCCCCCGCCCCCGGGTAAGCCACGGAAACGGTGACAAAGGGCGTGTTGATGGCCGGCAACAGCTCCACGCCGATGCGGTTATAGCTATACAGTCCCAGTACCACGAAAAAAAGCACGATCATGGTGATGCCGGCCGGCCGCTTGATTGAAAAATCAGTTACATTCATGATCTTTCCGCCTGTTCCACCTGAAATTACCTATTCCGCACTACTTGTTCCGCCACTATTTTCATCTTTTTGACGGCGTCGCCCCGGGCGGCGCGGAAGTCTGCTGGGGGCCCCCGGGCCCACCGGCGGGATTTACGGGCTGCCCGTTCCTCAATGACGAAACGCCTGTGACGATTACCATCTCACCGCCGGCCAGCCCCTCGGTTATTTCCACCCTGCCGCCTTCGGCCACTCCGGTCTTCACCCCGCACTCAACGGCCTTTCCCTCCTGGACCAGATAAACAACCTTCTGGCCGCCGCGCTCCACCACGGCTTCCGCTGGCACCGCCAGGACCCCCTCGCGCTTCCTGGTTTCCATCCGGACCTCGGCAAACATTCCCGGCTTCAGCAATTTGTCCCCGTTGCCAACGGCCACCCAGACAGGGTAGGCTTTGGTCTTGGCGTCCGCGGCGGGGCCAATCCTGGCCACCTTGCCCTTGAATCCTTTTTGCGCCACCGCCGGGACGGCCACCTCCACTTCCTGGCCCTGTTTTAAAAAGTTTATCTCGTCCTCCAGAAGATTCAGGGCAACCTCCACGATGTCGATATTAACCACCACCATGGAGGCGGTGCCGCTGGTCACATATTCCCCGGCGACGGCATTTTTGCCGGCGATAATGCCTCCTATGGGGGACCGGACAAAGGAGTTCTCCAGATCCACCTCAATCTGCCGGACCGCAGCGCGGCTTTGCTCCACGGCGGCCCGGGAGGCGGCCAGGCCGGCCTCATTCATTTCAAAGTCCTTTTTCGCCGATTCAAAGGAGCTCATGGCGGCCTCGTAATCGGCCCGGGAGGCGGCCCCGCTGTCAAAAAGGGTCTTCCTGCGCTCCAGGCTGCGCCTGGCGTCATCCATCTGAATCCGGGTTTTCTCAAGCTGGATCCGGGTCCTTTCCAGGTTGGCCTCGCTTACGGCCAGGGCCGCCCTGGCGGCCTCCAGCCTGGCCTGTATGTCTGAGTTCTCCAGCTCCAGAAGCACAAACCCCGCCGCCACCGCCTGTCCCACCTCGCCGCTGATCCTGGCCACCTTGCCCGGGGCTTTGGGCGCCACCCGGACCTCCTCGGCGGGGGAAATTTTGCCGCTTAATGTCAATTTGCCGGTCAAATCCGTCTTTTCCACCCTGACCGCCGACACTGTCTGGGGCCTGACCTCCGCCTGCACCGGGGCGTCTTTCTTGCCGCAGCCCGCCGCTGCGGCCAGCATTAAAAATACCATGGCGCCAATGGCTATTCTTTTCCGCACAGTCCCGTCCCACCTCGCCGGTAAATATCCGAACAGCAAAACAGCTCTGGGGCATCCGGGAGAAGACATCACCCGGGCGATTCCGGCCCGCGGCCGAACGGTCTCCGGCATACCGCCCCTTTGACGCTTCTCCCCTTCGGTACAATACTTCAGACTCCTGTCTCCTGGATTCCAGCCGCCCCCGAGGGCGGTTTTTTTAATTATATAAAACAAATGTCAAGATTTTTTTAAGAATGGAAAATCTCAGCAAATTTTTCAGCCCCCCCGGCCGCCGGCAAAAAGAAGGCGAACAGACTGCCCCCCCCTGTGTGGTTGCAGGCCGTTATCCGGCCGCCGTGGGCCAGCACAAACTCCCTGGCGATGGCCAGGCCCAGCCCCACGCCCCCCGTCCCCCGGTCCCTGGACTGGTCGGCGCGGTAAAAGCGGTCAAATACAAAGGGCAGGTGTTCCGGATCTATTCCCGGCCCCTGGTCCGCCACCCAGACCACGGCCCCCGGCCGTCCCCCCGC
>JBBIMW010000003.1:34766-85019 GCA_037444185.1 Peptococcaceae bacterium
TCCTCCGGCAGTTCCGCCCCCATAATTCCAATGCTGACGATTCCCCCGGAGGGGGTGTGGCGCAGGGCGTTGCCCAAAATATTTATCACCACCTGGGCGAACCGGTCCGGGTCCACCTCCAGGCCGACGGGCTCCGAAGAGCCGGTGATTTGCAGACGTATACCCCTGGTTTCGGCCTCCACCTGAAAATTGTCCACTATTTTCTGAAGCTCCCGGGACAAATCCGTGGCGGCGAAGTTCAGAGGCAGCTTCCCAGCCTCGGCCAGGGTGAGCTGCCGGAGATCGTCCAGCAGGCGGTTGAGCCTGATCACTTGATCATGTATCGGCAGCACCGTTTCCACCGAGGCCGGCAGCACTCCCTGCTGAATTGACTCCAGTTGGCCCTGGATAACCGTCAGCGGGGTGCGCAGTTCATGGGCCACGTCGGCCACCAGGTTGCGGCGGGCCTGTTCGCTGCGCTGCAGCTCTTCACTCATTTCATTGAAGGCCCGGACCACCACGCCCACCTCATCCCCGGAAGTCACCGGCAGGCGCAGGCCGAAACGCCCCCGCCCCACCTGCCGGACGGCCCCGGCCAGGCTGTGCAGCGGCCTTGAAATTCGTCCGGCCAGCGCATAACTAATGACAAAGGCGATGAGCAAACTGGCCAGCACGGAAATAACGAAGGAAGACACCAGGGAGGAGGATACCCGGGAGTGGATCCCCTCCAGTCCCATGGGATGGCCCTGGGGCAGCCATAATGTCCCCACCCGCTGATTGTTCAATGTCAGGGCCACCCCGGTCCACCGGCGGCCATCGCCCCTCTCCAGCCAGCGTTCCCGGGCGTCCCTGGGCCATGAGGCCACGGGACGGTCCATTTCATCCAGCAGCACCATGGGCCGCTTCGGGATCTTGGGCGGCAGGTACGGCAGTATGAATTCCTCGATCCCGTCCCAGCTCTGGCCGTTTTTTGCATAGTATGACAGGAAAACATTCTGCAGCTGATCGTTTATCTGTTTTTGCACGTATAATTCATAGCGCCCGAAAACCAGATTGGTGGCAAAAAAGGACATGGCCAGGTAAATCCCTGAGAAAACCAGAATAACAACGAGGAAACTGGCCAGCAGCTTGATCCTTAAAGTCATTCCTTCACCGCCTGTATGCTTCCGGCGAATTTGTAGCCGACGCCGAAGACCGTCAAAACAAACCTGGGCTCCCCCGGCGAGTCGCCTATTTTTTTGCGCAAATTGCTGACATGGGTGTCAATGGACCGCTCACAGTTGACATAAGCATCTCCCATGGCTATTCTCATCAGTTGCAGCCTGCTGTACACGACTCCCGGCCGCTGGGCCAGGGTCTGCAGTATTTTGAACTCCGTGGCGGTCAAATAAAGCCGCACATCATCTTTCCAGGCCTCGAATTTCTCCGTGTCGATGATCAGCGGCCCCCGGCGGATTATTTGACTGTCCGCCCTGGACCTTTCCACATCCCCGGCCTGGGGGCACCTCCTCATCACCGACCGGATCCGGGCGGCCAGCTCCCTCAGGCTGAAGGGCTTGGTGATGTAGTCGTCGGCGCCCTGATCCAGTCCCAGAACCTTGTCGCCTTCGTCCACCCGGGCCGTCAGCATGATAATGGGAATATCGCCGCCCTGGCGGCGGATCTGCCCGCAGACATCCAGTCCGCTCCTGCCGGGCAGCATCCAGTCCAAAAGCACCAGATCCGGCGGGTCGGTCCCCATTCTGGCCAAAGCCTCTTCTCCATCCGCAGCCCTGGCCACGGTGAACCCTTCCGACTCCAGAAAGTTGGCCACCACGTCCAGTATCCTCTGCTCATCGTCAACAATCAAAACATTCCGGGACATCCTTCCCAACCTCCGGCGGCACTCCTGTGCAAAGGCCTGTTCAACTGGCCATATATACAATTGTACCAGAACAATGTCAAGAAATTATCAAGAATCGCCACATCGCCACCATCGGGCCGGGGATTCACCCCGCGGGCGAATGGAATCCGGAATCCCGGAGCCAGAATCCAGAATAAAGGGACCCGTGGTACATTTCATTCATGTGGCGGTACATTTTTAAAAAGATGCTTTATGGCTTCAAAATGCGATATATACACCCATAAAGTGGTACAACTCCTTACCAGGCCGGCAAATCCCCTTTGACCGGCATACGGTGTTAATCCGCCTCCGCGGTGGAACTTTATTTGCTAGTCCAGATACCGGTTGCTTTGAATACATGCCTTAACAGCATGGCGGCCGGAAATCCGCCGCCGGTAATGTCAAAATTTTTAAATAATATCAAGAGAGGTGATCCTGTTTGGCCTTAAAAAGTCTTGTGGTCAATGCCGGCAGGTGCACAGGCTGCCGCACCTGCGAAATGGCCTGCTCACTGTGGCATGAAGACAAGTGCAGCCCCAGGTTGTCCCGGGTCAGGGTGATAAAATGGGAAGCCCGGGGAATAAGCGTCCCGGCCGCCTGCGCCAACTGCACCACCCCCTACTGCATGCTGGTCTGCCCGGTGGGAGCGGTCTCGGTCCAGCCGGAAAACGGCGCCTTGATAATGGACGGCGGCAAGTGCATAGGCTGCCGGGCCTGCTCCACCACATGCCCCCTGGGCCAGGCCATTTTCCACCCCGAGAAGCGCATCGCCATAAAGTGCGACCTCTGTGAAGGAGATCCCGCCTGCGCCAGATTCTGCCCCTCGGGGGCCCTTGACTACACCACCGTGGACCAGTCCCTGATGGCCAAGAGAAGGCAGTTCTACAAAAAAGTAATCGAGGGAGGTGATCGCTGATGCATGGTTGGAGCGGCAAGAGACTGAGAGTTGACTTAAGCTCCGGAAAAATAACTGTGGAGGCCATAGACGCCAAATTCAGAAAGATGTGGCTGGGCGGCAGGGGATTTAATTCAGCCCTTCTATACAGCGAAGTGGGGCCCGAAACCGACCCCTTCGACGCCGAAAACCGCCTGATCTTCGGCGTGGGGCCGCTGACCGGCACCTTTTCCCCATCCAGCGGGCGCACCACCATCACCTCCAAGTCCCCCCTGCAGTATCCCAGCGGCTTCGGTGACGCCAACATGGGAGGGCACTGGGGGCCCGAACTGAAATATGCCGGCTACGACCAGCTGGTTATACAGGGAAAATCCCCAAAGCCGGTATATCTGTGGATTGACGATGACCGGGCGGAGATCCGGGACGCCGGCCATATATGGGGAAAAACACTGTCTGAGACCGACGCTATAATAAAGGAGGACCTTAAAGATCCGGACATCCACATCGCCGCCATCGGGCCGGCCGGCGAAAAACTGGTCCGTTTCGCCTGCGTGCTAAACGATGTTACCAGGGCCGCCGGCCGCACCGGAATGGGGGCGGTGATGGGGTCCAAAAAGCTGAAGGCCGTGGCCGTGCGCGGCACCAGGCCGGTAACCGCCGCCCGGCCCCGGGAGTTTTACGAGGTATGCTCCCGGGTGCGGGAAAAACTGAAAAGCGACATTATGGCCCAGATGCTATACGACCAAGGCACCTGGCTCCTTACCATGCCGGCCAATTATGAGCATGGATGGTTCTGCTGGCGCAACTTCCAGTCCGGCTTCCACCCCGAGGCCGACAAGCTGAGGGGAGAAAGGCACCGGGACCACTACCTGGCCCACCGGGAGGGGTGCTTCGCCTGCTCCATTTCCTGCGGGCGGTTCAGCAAGATAACCGGGGGGAAATACGCCGGAGAAAAAACCGGCGGCCCCGAATATGAAACCCTTACCGCCGTCGGCCCCAGGATCGGGATACTGGACATAGAGGCGGTGATCCACAACTCCCGGCTGGTGAACGAATACGGAATTGATTCCTGCTCCCTGGGCGGAGCCATAGGGTGGGCCATGGAGTGCTGGGAAAAAGGCCTTCTGACCTCCCAGGACACCGGAGGGCTGCCCCTGGAGTGGGGGGACCAGGAAGCGGTGGACCAATTAATCAAAATGATAGTATACCGGCAGGGCTTCGGCGACATATTGGCCGAGGGCACCTGCCGGGCGGCCCTGCACTTCAACCGCGGCTTTGAGTACACCATGACCGTCAAGGGCAACGATATGTCCCAGGACGACCCCCGGGGGCTGGGATTCGCCTTCGGCATAGGCTTCGGGACCGGCCGCCGGGGCGCGGACCACCTGCAGGGCCTGCCCTGCCTTGAGCTGACCGGCCAGTTCTATCCCGGGCTGGTGGAAAACATACTGGGCGCCGCCGAGGCCGAAAGCCGGCTTTCTCCGGTAAAGAAGCCGGAGATGCAAAAGTACCAGGAGGAAGTCAAGGCCGTGGGGGACAGTCTGACCATGTGCACATTCGCCCATTCCTGGTCCTTTGCGGTACTTCCCGGTGATATGGCCGAACTGCTCTCAGCCTGCACCGGCGTAGACTACACGGTGGAAGACCTGCTGAAGACAGGAGGCCGCATAGTCACCCTGGAGAGGGCCTACTGGAACCGGCTGCTGGTGGGCCGGCTGGAGGACACAGTGCCGGAGCGGTTCACCGGCGAGCCCATGCCGGTGGGGCCGAACAAGGGGACGGTGTTCCCCTTTGAAGAGCTGCGGCCCCTTTATTATAAAGTGCGCGGATGGGACGAGGAAACCGGCTTCCCGCTGGATGAGGTCCTGATGGAATACGGACTGGAGGAACTGGCGGAGGAGCTGGCGCCCTACCGCCGGGCCTATCTGGAAAAGAAAAACCAGAATACAGAAGTCAGGAGTCAGATTACAGAATAGCAGCAGACTGTTTTTTAAACGACCCTCAAGCGGTATGTATAAGGGGAAATTGCCTTACTGCGGAGATTTTCGCAAAAACAAAGAGGGTGGGTCGGATTTGAGGATTACGCTTCGTTATTACGGGTCCATCAGTTCACTGACCAAAAAAATCAGTGAACACATAACCATTCCGGACAGTTTTACACTGCAGGATCTCATTGATCACCTTACGGCCCGCTATGGTCATAAGTTCAAGGATCTCTGCTTTATCAGGCCTCTTTACAGCGATCGGCCGTACTGCAACGCCAACCTGAACAGCCGGGACATAAACGATAAAAAATCTTACCCCGGAGGCCTCAATACCGCCCTTAAAAGCGGGGACACAGTTTCCTTCGGGGTAATCAGCGGGGCGGCCTGATGAACGGACCAGCAAAAACAATCTCCACTGCCATGTGGCAGAGGCAGCTGGGCATTCCCGGCTTCGGGCCGGAGGCCCAGCAGGCCTTGGCCGGCGCCCATGCGCTGATACTGGGGATGGGCGGGGTGGGCTGCCCCGCCGCCCTCTATCTGGCCGCGGCGGGTTTGGGCGCCATGACCCTGGTGGACGGCGACCTGGTTGAAGCCAGCAACCTTAACCGGCAAATACTGTACGGCGGCGCCGATGTGGGAAGACCCAAGGTGGAAGCGGCGGCGGAAGCCCTGAAAAGAATAAATACCGCAATAGAACTTGAAACTCATCATTTTTACACCGGAGACACCGAGACAGAAAGGCTGGTGGCCCGGGCCGGGATAGTGGTGGACTGCTTTGACGGAAACCGCCACCGGCTGTCTGTCAACAGGGCCTGTATAAAACACGGCAAGGCGGCGGCGCACTCCTACGTCCAGAATTTCAGCGGTTACGTCATATTCAGCCCCGGGGGCGGGGGATGCCTCGGCTGCCTGGTGGACGAAAGTTTTCCGGAGCAAGGGGATAACCCGGTGATGGGAGTGGCCCCGGGCCAAGCCGGGGTTATTGCGGCCGCCCTGGTCATCAGCCACTTGACCGGCATCGGCGGAATCTCCCAAAGCCGGCAGATATTTTTTGACCTGGCCTTCATGGAGTGGAACAACCGGCCCATTGCCCGGGAACCCCTCTGTCCGGCCTGTGGAAGGGGTGAACTGCCATAAAGGAAGAGTATTTGAATATAATAAACCGGCACACTTCGCCAAACGGCCGGGTATTATCCATTCTGGAGGAATTCCAGCGGAAATACAGGCACCTGCCCGAGGAAGCGCTGCGGGCGGCGGCCGGGGAACTGGGCCTGCCCCTTGGCCAGCTGTTCGGGGTGGCCACTTTTTATACATCCTTCAGCCTGCGGCCCAGGGGAGACCGTACCATCGGCGTCTGCCACGGTACGGTCTGCCATGTCAAGGGGGCGGGCCGCGTTGCGGCCGAGCTTGAAAAAGCACTGGGTGTAGCCGTGGGAGGCACCACCGCCGACGGGCGATACACCCTGGAATCGGTAAAGTGCCTGGGCTGCTGCAGCCTTGCCCCGGTGGCCAGCATAGACGGGGAGGTCCAGGCCCGGATCAGTCCCGAGGCGGTGGTAAAACTGCTTCAGCCGGCCGCCCCGGGGGGTGAATCCGGTGAGTGAAGAATACGCCCGCCACTTGCAGCATCTTGAGAATTTGGGGCTGGGCCGCCTGTACCCCCGCCGGCCCAGGATATCGGTGGCCATGGCCTCCTGCGGCAGGGCCGCCGGGTCTGAAAAGATATACCGGGCCTTGGGGGATGAACTGGAAAGCCGGGGAATAGACGCCTTCCTGGCGCCCACCGGCTGCCCCGGACTGTGCAGCCGGGAGCCCATGGTGAGTGTACTGGCGCCCGGAAAGGCCAGGGTTCACTACTCCGGCCTGGGGCCGGAGGACGCCGGGCCGCTGCTTTCGGCCCTGGCCGCCGGGGAGGTTTATTTAAAGAATGCTCTGGGGGCCGAAACAGAAGACCACCTGGTTATCAGCGGCCGCCGGATCAGCCTGGGCCCGCTGCCCGAAGGACTGGGGCCTATGGCCGGTCTGGATTTCTACCGCCCCCAGGTCAGGCTGGCCACCCGGAACTGCGGCTGCATAGACCCCTTCAGCGTGCATGAATACATAGGACGGGGAGGCTACCGGGCACTGCGGGAAGCGCTGTCCAGGGAGCCGGCTGAAATAATCCGTGAAATTAAAAAGTCCGGCCTGCGGGGCCTCGGCGGGGCGGGATTCCCCACCGGAGTGAAATGGGAAACGGCCGCCGGCGCGGGGAATGGAGAAAAATATATCATCTGCAACGGAGACGAGGGAGACCCCGGAGCGTACATGGACCGCAGCATACTGGAGAGCGACCCGCACAGCGTTCTGGAGGGCATGATCATTGGCGCCCACTGTCTGGGGGCAAGGCACGGCATAGTGTACGTCCGGGCGGAATACCCCCTGGCGGTGAAAACCATTTCCCACGCCATCGCCCAGGCCCGGGAACTGGGCCTCCTGGGCAAAGACATAATGAGTTCCGGCCTGGGCTTCGACGTTGAGGTGGTCAGGGGCGCCGGAGCCTTTGTGTGCGGCGAGGAAACAGCATTAATCGCCTCCATCGAGGGGCGGCCCGGCGAGCCAAGGCCCCGCCCCCCCTACCCCACCCGGGAAGGCCTCTGGGGAAGGCCCACCTGCATCAATAATGTGGAAACCCTGGCCAACATCCCCCTGATCGTCCACCGGGGCGGCGAATGGTACGGCAGTTTTGGGACTGCCGGCAGCAGGGGCACCAAGGTTTTTGCCCTGGTGGGCAAGGTAAAAAACAGCGGCCTGGTGGAGATTCCCATGGGCGCCACCATCGGAGACATTGTTCTTTCCGCCGGCGGCGGCCCGGACCGGGGCAAAAGGCTTAAGGCGGTGCAGACCGGCGGCCCCTCCGGAGGATGCATCCCGGCCTCCATGACCGGAATCCCGGTGGATTATGAAAGCCTTGCCGGGTCCGGCGCCATCATGGGGTCGGGAGGGATGGTGGTCATGGATGAAAGGGTCTGCATGGTGGACATGGTCCGCTACTTTATGTCCTTCGTGGCCGGGGAATCCTGCGGCAAATGCGCCCCCTGCCGGGATGGAACGGCTGAGATTTTGAACATACTGGACGGCATCACCCTGGGCCGGGGGCGGCCGGAGGACCTGGACACCCTGGCCGGACTGTCCCGGCTGGTCAAGGGCTCCTCCCTCTGCGGCCTGGGACAGACGGCCACCAACCCGGTGCTGAGCACCCTGCGGTATTTCCGGAATGAATACGAGGCCCACGTAAAGGACAAATTCTGCCCCGCCGGTGTTTGCCGCCAGCTGGTGATCTACCGGGTAGACCCCGATCTGTGCGCCGGCTGCGGACTGTGCGCCGGTGATTGCCCCGGCGGCGCAATACTGGGCGGTGAAGGCCGCACCCGGGCCATTGAGCCGGACAGCTGCACCCGCTGCGGCGCCTGTTATGAAATATGTCCCCAGGGGGCGATATATTTTACCGGAAGGGGGATTTCCGATGCCATGGATGACCATTAACGGCATTAAGGTGCAATATAGAGACGGTGAAACCGTGCTGGCGGCGGCCCGGTCCGGGGGGATGGAGATCCCCTCCCTCTGCTTCCACCCCGGGCTTGGACACCACGGCTCCTGCCGCCTCTGCCTGGTGGAAATTCTGGCCGGGGGCCGGCCGGGGCTGGCCGCGTCCTGCGCACTTCCGGCCGCCCAAGGCCTGGTGGTGGAGGCCGGCAGTGAAAGGGTTATACAGTCCCGCCGCATGGTGCTGGGCCTGCTGCTGGCCCGGTCCCCGGAGGCAAAGCCCCTGCGGGAGCTTTCCGAAAAGCTGGGTGCGCTGGAATTCCCGCCCCGCCCGGACACCCGGGGCTGCGTGCTGTGCGGCCTTTGTGTCAGGGCCTGCCGGGCGGTGGGCCAAAATGCGATAAACTTTTCAGGCCGGGGCCGCAGCCGCCGGGTGACGGTCCCCTTTGACCTCCCCCCCGGCGACTGCCTTGGCTGCCGGGCCTGCGAGAATGTCTGCCCGGCCGGAGCCATAAAGGTGGTGGAAAGCCGCGGCCGGATCGCCATATTGCCCTGGCAGTCAGAACTGGAAACGGTCTGCTGTTCCAAATGCGGCGCCGCCATGGGCTCCCGCCCGCAGTGGGAGTCGCTGGAAAAGCTATTTTCGCCCTCCCTTCTCCGGGCCGGTCTCTGCCCCGCCTGCCGGCGGAGGCTTCAGGCCGCTTTTCACGGATAATTGCCGTCAGGGGCTTAACCCCGGCAGCCAAAGGGCGATTTTGTTTCCGTTACAGCTTTTTCTCAAACTTTGCCTTCAGCTGCTCCCACTCGAAGTCCACCAGCCCCTGCATCTCTTCCGTCTGCTCCCGGGTCAGGTGCCTGTATCGCTTCTGGCGGCTTAAATAGGCCTCCACCGGAATTCCCTGGGGGCCGTGGCTGAGGGTATACCTAATGCCGTTTTCCACTTCATACAGGGGAAAAATGCCGGTTTGCACGGCCAGGCGGGACATTTTCACCCCTTCGTGATCGGCCACGCCCCAGCCGTCCAGGCAGGGTATAAGCACCACCATAAAACGCATGCCCTTAATTTCCCTGGCCCGGGCCACCTTGCGCACCAAGTCCTCCAGATACCCCGTGGTGGCGGTGGCGGTGTAGGGTATCCGGTGGGCCGCCATTATCTCGGCGATATTCTTTTTGGCCGAGGGCTTGCCCCCGGGGGTGGAGGTGGTATAGGCCAGGTAGGGCGTGGAGGAGCTTTTCTGCGCCCCGGTGTTCATGTAGCCCTCATTGTCCAGGCAAATGTAGATGATGTCCTCGTTGCGCTCGGCGGCCGAGGAAAGGGACTGGAACCCGATGTCGTACGTCCCTCCGTCCCCGGCGATGGCCACCACATTGACATGGCCCTTCCCCCGGGCACCGAGGGCCCTCTTGATGCCGGCGGCCGACGCCGCGCTGGCCTCCAGGGTGGTCTGGCATACCGGTATGCGCATAGAGCTTAGGGGCTGGGGGCCGGATATAATGGCAATGCACGAAGGTGGCACCACCGCGATGGTGTCCTTCCCCAGCGTGTTCACTATATAGCGGATGGCCAGCGCGGCGTTGCAGCCGGGGCAGGCATGGTGGCCGGAACAAAAAATCTTTTCTTCAGCAAACTGATAACCCACAAGAAATCACCCCTTCCAGACCGAATATACTGACAGCTCCTCCTCCATGGCTTCCCGCACCAGGAGGGAGATCTTCGAGGGAGACACATCGGTGCCGCCCACCCCGGCAAGGTAACCGTGCACTGCCGGCCCGTCCTTAAAGCCGTAAAGCGCCGCCTTTAATTCCTGGTGCAGAAAGCCACCGGTGCCCGGCGCGAAGTTGCGGTCCAAAACCACCACCTTTGGCACTCCGGACAAAGCCCGCCGCAGCAGCTGGGCCGGAAATGGCCGAAACAGCTTGACCTTCAAGAGCCCCACCGGGATGCCGGCCTCCCGCATCCGGTCCACCGCCTCCCGGGCGGTCCCCGCCATACATCCCATGGTGACAATCAGAATCTCCGCTCCCTGGCAGAGGTACTCCTCAATAACGCCGTACCCCCGGCCGGTAAGCTGCCTCCAGAGGGAGTCGGCCTCAACGGCGGCCTCCAGCGCCAGGTCCATTGACCGGCCCAGAGCCTGCCGGTGGCGGTAAAACATATCCTGATTGACGACGTTGCCCCAGGACTCGCCTATCTCGGGGTCCAGCCGGTGGGGCGGGCCAAAGGGCGGCAGATACCGGTCGGCCGTTTCCTGGCCGGGCACCTCCACCACCTCCAGGGCATGGGAAACGTAAAAGGCCTCGTGCACCACCATGGCCGGCAGCAGCACCCCCTCGGCCACCCGGTAGGCCTGCAAAACAGTGTCCAGGGACTCCTGGGGGCTTTCACAGTAATACTGTATCCAGCCGGTGTCCCTCTGGGCCAGGCTGTCGGTCTGATCCGGCCAGAAACCCCACGGAGACCCGATGGTCCTATTGACGTTGCACATGACTATGGGGGCCTGGGCGCCCGAGGCATAGTGCAGCATTTCGTGCATAAGCATCAGCCCCTGGGAGGCGGTGGCGGTAAAAACCCTCACCCCGGTCAGGGAGGCGGTGATGCAGGCGGCCATGGCCGAATGCTCGGACTCCATGGTCATTATGTCCACATCCATCTCTCCCCGGGACTGGAACTGTGAGATCTTTTCCAGTATGGGGGTCTGCGGCGTTATGGGATAGACCGGCACCACCTTGGGCCTGGCCAGCCTCACGCCGTGGGCTGCGGCATGATTGCCGTTCAACAGCATGCGGGCGGGTCCCCGGTTCATCTTCTCACCTCCTTCAGCACCACGGCCCCCCGGGGGCATTCCTCCACGCAAAGTCCGCACCCCTTGCAGTACCGATCCTCTATGCCGTACGGTTTTTCCGGGGAGGGTTCCCTGATCACTGCCATGTCCGGACAATAATAATAGCAATTGTCGCACTTGATGCAGTGTCCGCAGCTAAAGCAGCGCCCGGCCTGGGCGAGGGCCTCCTCCTCGCTAAGGGCAAGCCTGGTTTCACTGAAGTCCTGCAGCCTGACGGCGGGGCCGGCGGTTTTTCTTTCGGTCCTGGGGGAGACCGGGAAATAAAAAGTGTTTATTTCTTTAAAGGAAACCTCCAGGGCATCCCCGGGGCCCCGGCCTTCCTCCCCCCGGCCTTCAATAAAGCCCTCGATGCCCAGTGCGGCCCGGTTGCCGCCTCCCACGGCCGCCGAGATAAAGCGCCGCATACTGGCCGCGTCTCCGCAGGCGAATAGCCCGGCGGCGCCGCCGGCGGCCTGGCAGCCGTCAACCTCCACCAGCCCGTTTTGGTCCCGGCTGACCGGAAAGCCATCCAGTTCAGGGTCCTGCCCCACCGCCAGTATCACTGTGTCGGCGTAAACCCCGAAGCCGGCCCCGGGGAGAACCATGGGCCTCAACACCCCCGGCGGGGCCGAGGCGTCCAATACCACCCTGACGCAGGTCAGGTAAAGGCCGCCGCCTTCTTCGGCCACTTCCCTCACCATCACCCCGTCCCGGATTACCACTCCCTCTTCCAGGGCCTCCTGCACTTCCCGGTGCTGGGCGGGCAGGCCCATCCTGTCTTCCAGGGCCAGCACCCTTACCCGGCTGCCCAGCCGCCGGGCCGTCCTGGCCACATCCATGGCCACGCTGCCCCCGCCAATTACCGCCACCTGCCGTCCAATGGCCGGAATGATGTTCCGGTTAACCCCTCCAAGAAAATCCAGTCCGCTTAAAACCCTGCCCCCGGCGGTGTTAAACTGCGGCAGCCCCTTTGCCCTGGGCGCTCCCGGGGCCAGACACAGGGCGGCATACTCCTTTCGCAGCAAAGTCAGCCCTTCTCCGCTGACGGCAGCCCCGGCACGCAGTTCTATGCCGGTGGCCAGCAGCCGGTCTATCTCGCCGGCCACCACTTCCTTAGGCAGGCGGTAAGCCGGTATGCCGTAGCGCATCACACCCCCGGGCTCTTTTTGGGCCTCAAACACCGTGACCCGATACCCCCGTCGGCGCAGCCGGTGGGCGCAGGACAGCCCGGCCGGGCCGCCGCCCACCACCGCCACCCTGGCATCCTTTACGGCTTCCGGCCCGGGCAAAGGCCATCCCTCCTTAAGGGCCATGTCCCCGATAAACTGCTCCAGGGCGCTGATGGTGACCGCCCCGTCGAATTCCCCGCGGTTGCAGGAGCCCTCGCAGGGGTGGTGGCAAACCCTTCCGGTCACCGCCGGAAAAGGGTTCTGTTCGGTCAGGGCAAGCCACGCCAAATGGTACTGCCCCTCCCCGGCCTGCCTGATCCACCTGGCTATGTCCCCTCCGGCAGGGCAGGCGCCCCGGCAGGGAGAGGGCCGCTCCCGGTGCAGCGGCGTTGCGCTGCGCCAGGTGCCGATGCTGAGCTCATCAGTCCAGCCGGTGGTCCACACCGATGGCATTTCTTTTATCTGTGCCGTCATTTCATTTCATCCCTCCCACTGCGCCATAACCATCCCAAAAGGCGCTGACGTTTTCCCCGGCCCTGGCCGGGCTCTTTTCACTGATCACACCGGCCAGTATTTCCGGGCCGGGCTTTTTCAAAAGCCCGCAAAAGGCTCCCACCAGGGTGGTGTTTACAATCCGGCCAAGGCTGTTGGCGTATGCGATGACAATGGCGTCCACGGTGAAGATCTTAAAATTTCCCAGATAGGCAAAATGTTCCGGTGAATTGGCGGAATTAATCAGCACCAGCGTCCCCTCCCCGGCCCCCTGCAGCAGGGCGTCGCTCAGCAGGCTGGGATCAAAGCAGACTATTACGTCCGGGGAATCAATATCACAGCGCAGCCGGATAGGCTTGTCGTCCACCCGGACAAAAGAGCTGACGGGGGTGCCCCGTCTGGCGCCCCCGTAAGTGGCGTAGGCCTGTATGTATTTCCCTTCCCTGAAAAAGGCCTCGGCTATCAACTCGGCGGCCATTAACGCCCCCTGGCCGCCCCGTCCCTGAATCTTGAACTGCAACAATAAGCACACCTCCTGCCTTTTACATTAATGCGATTAAACGGCCTTCACCCGACTGCACAGGCAAATTAGCAAACTCCGTTCCAATGGCGGTCAATGATTTAATAACTGTCTCCATCCGCCAAAAACCTCCGGGCCGTCAGCCCCAGCCCCTGGACCACGGCCCGGAACGGTATAAATAGCTACCATTCCCGGCCCCCCGGACGGGACTGTACTCAAAATTCAAAATAGGCGAGCCGGAATGAACCGCATTCTCAGTGGTAAGAACATGTACCACCAGCCTGTTTAATGCCGTACAAATGGATTTTGCAACACTCTCCCAGGATTTTAGAAAATGTTTTTCGCCCGCGTATATGAAGGAATTTCTCTCTTGACATGGAAACTAATACCCATATAAAAGATTAATGGCTGTTTTCAGAAAATTCACTTATTTTTGACATTATTCCTGCCCAATAACTTAAATAACTTAGGTACCGGGTACCTAAGTTATTCCAAAATACTTTCTTTATGGAGGAAATGATATGGTGGATATTGATTTCCTCAATGAGCTGACCGATGCCGTGGTGATTACCGACGCCGGCGGGAATATCGTTTTTTGCAACAAGCAGGCCGAGGGCATTGCCGGAAAACAGGCCAAAAAAATGCTGCACCAAAGTGTGGATGCGGCGCTCCCGACGATGGCCCAAGATATAATCGAAGTCTTAAAAACCGGCCGGCCAAAATGCTGGAAAAAGAAAAAAATAAACAATGCCACGGTAAGCGCAGGCTTTGTTCCGGTCTTTAAAGGGGGCATATTAAGCGGTGCGGCCGCCATTTTTCATGACGTATCGGGGCTGGAGTCGGCAATGGCCGAAAACAGCGGGCTTAAGGCCCAGAATAAAGAGCTGGAAGACATCATGGAGTCCTTTTATGACGGGATAGGCATAATCGACAGCAATGGCACGCTGCTTAAGGTGAACACCAGCTATGAGCGGATCACCGGCCTTTCCAAAAAAGACAACAACGTGGGCAGAAACGTAAGGGATTTGCAGGAGGAGAAATCGGTATCCAGGGCGGTTTCCTTAATGGTGCTTGAACAAAAAAAGCCGGTGACCATTGTGCAGCGGATCAAAACCGGCAAGGAGATCCTCATAACCGGAAGCCCGGTTTTCGACGCAAAGGGCAATGTCCACAGGGTGGTTTGCAATATCCGTGACATCAATGAATTAAACATACTGAAAGAATTGGACGAAAACGAGCAAAACAGGGATAAGCTGGAGCTGAAGGAACTGAGGGCCAGGCAGCTTCTGCACGGCGAGCTGGTCCACAAAAGCCGGGCCATGCAGCAGATATTCGAGCTGGCCCTGAAGGTGGCCAAGGTGGATTCCAACCTGCTGATCACCGGAGAATCAGGGGTGGGCAAGGAAATAATCGTCAAAATCATTCACAAGGCCAGCCCCCGGGCACAAAAATCTTTTTTTCAGATAAACTGCGGGGCTATTCCGGAAACCCTTCTGGAATCGGAGCTTTTCGGATACGAGGGCGGGGCCTTCACCGGGGCCAGGAGCGGGGGCAAAATGGGCTATTTCGAGCTCTGCAACGGCGGGACGCTGCTCCTGGACGAAATTGGTGAAATGCCTTTAAACCTCCAGGTCAAGCTTCTGCGGGCAATCCAGGACCGCCAGATTTTCAGGGTGGGCGGCACCACCCCCATTAAATTTGACGTGCGCATAATCTCGGCCACCAACCGCAACCTTGAGGAAATGGTAAAGTCGGGCCATTTCCGGGCCGACCTTTTCTACCGCCTTAACGTGGTGCCCATCAGTGTACCGCCCCTAAGGGAGCGAGCCGATGATATAATACCACTGGCCATCCATTTTTTGGAGAAATTCAACGCCAGATACAAAACCAACAAGCGGTTCGAGCCGGAGGTGCTGCTGGCCTTTGAACTCCATGACTGGCCCGGCAATGTGCGGGAAATGGAAAACCTCATCGAGCGTCTGGTGGTTATCAATGACGAGGAAATAATAGGGCTTCACCACCTGCCCTTCAACAACCAGTGCGTTGAAATCCCGGGGATCAATATCGACCTTAAAAACCCCATACCCCTCAAGGCGGCCTCCGAGATTCTGGAAAGGAAGCTTATCGCCAAGGCCCTTCAGCTCTTCGGCAGCACCAGGAAGGCGGCAAAAATTCTCGGCGTCTCCCACCCCACTGTTATTCGAAAAGCCCAGAAATACAAGTTATGAGAACCCGGTACAAAACAGTACCGCGGCGCCCGGGAAAAACAGGCCTTCTGAGCTAACGGATTCTTTGCGCCGGTAAAGATCTGTACCGGACTTGACAGCCAGGGACCGGCGGTTTTATTTATTCTTTCCGCTGGTCCTGGAAAAGGGACTGATTCAGTTCACCAATCGGCTTTTCGGCCGTCCGCTCCATTTCCTTGCCACAAAGCGGAACGGGACTTGCATGTAGACTCTACGGACATGGCTGCCACAGCACGCACTACGACCATTTCAAGGAGGTAGATGATTAATAATGGCGGATCTGGTAATCAGGGAAGGCAAGGTGGTAATCCCGGGAACAGGTATAGTTGAAGCGGACATTGCCATTGAGGGCGACAAGATAAGCGCCCTGGGCGGCGGCCTCACAGGCCGGGAAGAGATTGACGCATCCGGCAAATACATACTTCCAGGAATCATCGATCCTCACATCCACCTGGGGATATTCGGGGATCTGGCCCTGGAAATGGAGACCGAGACCCGCTCGGGGCTGATGGGCGGAGTAACCACGGCGGGGTGCTTCATGGCCGGCCCCAATCCCTACCACCCGGCCTTTTCAGACACCATAGCCCTGGCCGAGGGAAGAATAAACACGGATCTCTTTTTCCACCTGGGAATAATGACTCCAGCTCAGAAAGAGCAAATTCCCAGGCTGATTGAAGAATACGGCATTACTTCTTTCAAAGTGTACATGTCCGGAATTCCGGGGCTGATCCCCGACGTTGACGACGGCTTTTTGCTTAGGACCTTTGAAACGGCTGCGGCAATGGGGGACGGCGTCACCATCTGCGTCCACGCCGAGAACCCGCAGATCAACGCCACCAACAGATCCGAGGTGCAGGGCAGACTGGCGGACGGGACCCTGGCCGACTGGTCGGATACCCAGCCCAATTATTCCGAGGAAGAGGCTGTCCGCCGGGCCTCGTACTTTGCCGGGCTGGCGGGTAACCGTTTGTATTTGGTGCATATTTCCAGCGGGGAAAGCATCCACGCACTGTACGCCATAAAACCGGCCAATCCCAAGATATTCGTGGAAACCACCTCGCCGTATCTTTCCATCACCAAGTTCAGCACCAAGGGGCTGCTGGCTAAAATGGTGCCTCCCTTCAGGGAGGAGGCCAGTGTGGAGGCATTGTGGCAGGCGGTGAAGGACAACGTGGTGGACACCATCGGCACCGACAACGTCAGCCAGACCCTTGCCGTAAAGCAGGCGGATAAAGGATTGTGGGGGGCCATGCCCGGCTATCCCGCCCTGGGCACCCACCTGCCGGTGGTATTACACCATGGAGTGAACAAAAGGGGGATCAGCCTGCTTAAGGTGGCCGAAATCATGAGCAAAAAGCCTGCTGAGATATTCGGCCTGTATCCGCAAAAAGGAGTGATCGCCCCCGGCAGCGACGCCGACCTGGTGGTGGTGGACCTGGAAAAGACAGTGCGGGTGGACCACAAAAACCTGGGGTCTTACTGCGATTTCTCTTTGTATGACGGGGAAGAACTGAAGGGCTGGCCTGTAATGACCGTTAAATCGGGCCGGATGGTGGTCAAAGACGGCCGGATGGTGGGCCATGCCCCGGGGAAATATTTACGCCGCCCGTTATCCTGAAGTCTAGAGGTATTTTGACCGGGCTGGACCGCCGCCCCCTGGACTCCAAAAACCACAGGTTTTTGGAGTCCCAACTTTCTTAATTGTCAGACTAATCAATTAAAGGAGGGATACCGTGTGACACAGGCAGCTTTTTCCCCGGCGGACAAAGACAGGTGGATCAAATCCGCCTGCAAAATGTGCCTGCACGGATGCGGCATAAGGGTTAATGTCCGGGACGGAGTAATTTTAAAAATAGAGGGCGACCCGGACAATCCCAATAATATGGGCAAGCTGTGCCCCAAGGGCCACTCGGGAATCATGCGCCATTACGATCCCAACCGGATCAAGACTCCGATCCGGAGGACCAACCCCAACCGCGGCCCCGGTGTGGACCCCGGCTGGGAGCCGGTTTCATGGGACGAGGCCCTGGACATTGTGGGCAGGCGGCTGAAAAAAATCCGCCGGGAGGACCCGCGCAAACTGCTGGTGGCCATAAACGACTTCCAGCGCATTCACCTCTGGGGATGGGGGGCCGCCTTCGGCACCGGCCACTACTTTACCACCACCGGCCAGTTCTGCGGTGCGGCCTACCACCCCATCAACGGCATCATCGACGGCGCCTTCGCCTCGGTTAACGACTACGAACACTGCAACTACTGGATACAAATAGGGGGCGGCGACGGCTTCTCCTCCCACCTGCACGTGGCCGGATCCATCAAACGGATGGCCGACGCCCGGGTGGACCGGGGCATGAAGCTGGTGGCCGTGGATCCCCGTATGGCGGCGTACTGCGCCAAGGCCGACGAGTGGATACCCATACTGCCGGGCACCGACCGCGCATTCATTTTAGGCATGGTCCACGTAATGCTGCACGAGCTCAACCGCTACGACGCCCAGTTTATTAAAAAGCACACCAACGGCCCCTACCTGATTGCCCCCGGCGGCCGGCTGTTCCGGTGCCGGGAAACCCAAAAGCCCATGGTCTGGGACGGCGGAGACAACATGGCCAAGGCTTATGACGACCCCACCGTCGGGGATTTCGCCCTGGAAGGACGTTTTGTGGTGGACGGCGCCGAGGTCACGCCGGCTTTTCAGCTGATCAAAGACGCGCTAAAGGACCACACCCCGGAGAGGATGTCCGGTATTTGCGATGTGCCGGCCGGGACCATGCGGCGCATAGCCTTGGAATTCGTGGAGGCCGCCCGCATCGGCAGCACAGTAATGATTGAGGGAAAACAGTACCCTTACCGGCCGGCGGCCATAAATTTCTACCGGGGCGCCATCGGCCACTGCCAGGGGACCCACGACCACTCGGCCATCAAGCTGATGAACATGCTGGTGGGCAATATAGACGTGCCGGGGGGGCACCTGGGCGTGGGGCTGGACCACCGGCTGCTGCTCATCGAGCCCGGCCCCGACGGAATGATCAAGCCCCAGCCCCATATACTGCACCCACCGGCGCCCTTCAGCTGTCCCCCCCAGACACTGCAGATGATGGAGTTCTTCCCCATAGGCCTGGATCCGGCGCACCTGGTGGCGCACAACATCCTGCACCCGGAGGAGTGGGGGTACGACTTCAAGCCCGAGGCGGCGCTCATCTATCATGCCAACCCCCTTAAGAACATCAACGGCTACCACAAAGTGCTGGAGGTGTTCAGGATGCTGGAATTCATAGTGGCCATAGACATTTTGCCCAATGAGTCCACCGAATGGGCCGACATCATTTTGCCCGATCACAGTTATCTGGAATCATACATGATGACCCTCTGCGAGCCGCCGGTGATCACCGGGCACACCCTGCGGCAGCCGGTGGTTGAGCCCATGTACGACACCAGGGACGCCCACGACATTTTGACCGATATTTCCCATGGCTGCGGCTGTCTTGATGAATTCAACGGCCTGCTTAATTTCACAATGTTTTTAAAGCCGGAGTATTACCTGGAGCCCGGGCGCAAACACACCGCCCAGGAGTGCCTTGACCGGATGGCCAAAAGCATTTACGGCCCGGAAATGGGGCTGGATTGGTTCAGGCAAAACAGCAACGCCGTGCGACGCCAGAAGCCCGGGGAGATGTACATGCCCTGGGACGGCATGCGCATTTCTCTCTACCACGAGTATTTCCTGCAGGTGGCCGGTGAGCTTGAAGAAAAGTTCCGGTCGGCGGGCAGGCAGTGGGACACCTCCTCCTACCATCCCATACCGGTCTGGAACGATGACCACCCGCTGCACCGGATACCGGCGGAATACGACCTTTACGCCATAAATTTCAAGGCCGAGGCCGTCATCAATCACCATGAAAACACCACCATTCCCTGGATAAACGAGCTGGTAAGCAATATACCCATCCACAAGGGTGTACTGATTAACACCAGGACGGCCCGGGAAAAGGGCATCAGCACCGGTGACCGCATCAGCATAGAATCCCCCTTCGGCAAAGTGGAAGGGCTGGCCAGGGTCATAGAGGAAATCCATCCCCGGGTTATCGGCATATCAAACGCCATCGCCCGCTGGACCATGCACCCGGTGGAGAGAAAAATGAACGTCAACTTCAACCGGCTGCTGCCGGCAAGCCTGGAATTCACCGACCTTGTTTCGGGGCACCAGGAAACCGCCGTCAAAGTCCGGATCAGTAAAATATAGGGGGTGAAGCGGAAATGGCAAGGTTTGGCATGGTTGTGGACCTCAAGCGGTGTGTCGGGTGCAATGCCTGCACCCTGGCCTGCAAAGCGGAAAACGGGACGCCTCCGGGAATATTTTTCACCAAGGTGCTGGAGCAGCTGGCCGGACAGTACCCCATTGTGAAAAAGAAGTTTATACCGGTCCTCTGTAATCACTGTCTGAACGCGCCGTGCGTGAGGGTCTGCCCCTCCGGGGCGACCCGGAAGCGGGATGACGGCATGGTGCTGGTGGACTATGATCAGTGCATCGGCTGCAAAGCCTGCGCGGTGGCCTGTCCCTATAAAAACAGGGAGCTGCTGCCCCAGGGGAAGCTCAGGCAGGGTCACTTCAAGGGCCACCTGACCCCCTTTGAAAAGGTGAAATACAGCAAATTCCAGGAGGGGGTTGTGATCAAATGCACCTTTTGCTGTGACCGGGTGGACCAGGGGCTGGAGCCTTCCTGCGTCAACACCTGTCCGGCCGAGGCAAGGGTGTTCGGAGACCTGCACAACCCCGAAAGCAAGGTCAGCAGGCTTATCCGGCAGCGCGGCGGATTTCAGCCCATGTCCGAGGCCAATACCGATCCCTCGGTATATTATCTTGAATAGGAGGGTTTGCTATGACCGGTCAAACGGTACCAATGGCGGACGAAGAATTTGTAATGGGGTTCAGAAAGCAAAATGTCTGGACCAAGTGGATTGCCCTGGCCTTCTTTTTCGGCAAAGTTGGTTCGGGAATGTTCATACTGGCGGTGCTGCTGAACACCCCCCTGATTGCCCTGGCCGGGCTGGCCATCGAAAACGTCGGCAAGGGCGGATCCCTGATCATTCACCTGGGGAGGCCCGAAAGATTCTGGCGGGCCGTAAGCCGCCCGCAAAGCTCGTGGATTTCCAGGACCGTCTGGGTGATGGGTGTCTTTACATTAATCGCCCTGCTTTATCTGGCCATGCCCCAGGGCAGCCCGGCCTGGCAGTTTTTTAAGGTGCTGGCGCTGATCGGCGGAGTGGCGGTGGCCATTACCGACGGCTTTATAATGAATGACTCCCCCGCCATTCCCCTTTGGAATACGCCCATGCTGCCCTTCCTGTTCCTGCTCTACTCCCTGCTGGGAGGGACTTCGGTGTTTTTCTTCCTGGTTTATGGAGGCTGGGTCGGCGTCACTCCCCTGATAGACCTTGAGACACTGGAAACTGTTCTGATCATCATAAATTTAATGGGGGTGGCAATCTACCTGGCCAGCCTGGCCAACGCCACGGCCACCGCCCGGGAGTCCCTCCGGCTACTGCTCAGGGGACAGTATTCCACCATGTTTTACGGTTTTGTGGTGGCCATAGGGTTCATCCTCACCCTGGCGCTGACACTGTTTCTGGGGGCTTCGGGCGGAGCCCTGGTGGTGGGGCTGATCACCCTGGCGGACCTGATCGGGCATTTCTTCATTTTTTACCTGCTCCTGCTGGTGGGAGTATATGCCCCGGTGACGGGCAAACTGACAATCTGACCCCACCCGTCCCAATTTCCATTCATAAAGCATAGGACCCATGCCCCCCGGGGCGTGGGTCTCTTTGCAATACAGGAGATTGGCTTTTAGGGGCCGCTTCTCTTTATTTTGAAACCTTTTTAATGGTGGGATAACTTAGATACCCGGCACCTAGGTTATTTTCCTCCTTCATTCATCCTGAGTTCTGACAAAACAAGGAGCGCGGCAAGGGCTGTTTACAGTGCCATCATGGTGTTTTTCTGTAAAACCTGCGCACACACTGCTTATCCCCTTCAGCCAGGCAGGCCAACGTCTCCACCGCCAATTCCGGCGACAGCCCCTCCACCGTGGCCTCAAACCAGCGGTGGCACCCGGGGAGGCACTTCCCCCAAAAACCGGCCCTGCGGAAAGAGTCTATCCACGGGCAGGCGTCGTGCAAAAGAAGCCAGGCCTCCCCGTCAGTCTCCGTCCGCACGGTTTCACCCATTATCTCACTGCTCCGGGCCGCCGCCAGGGCAAGCCGCCCCATGTCATTTCCGTCGATACCCGCCCTGGCGTACTGGGCGGCGGTATTTTTGCCCACCAGTTCCCAAAAGCGCAGCGTCAGCTCATCCATGGCCTGTTCTCCATATTTTTCGCAAACCGCCCGCCGCCAATTGTGAAAGAAATCGTGCGCGATCAAAATCATGGTCTTCCATTCCCGCTCCAGTTTCTGCAAGCGCTCCATGTTTTCAGACGCCATTCCAAACACCCCCCGGAGGATTTTGCAAAACATTTATACAATATTCATGCCACACCGGCAACACCTTTCCGGCCGGCCACAAAAACAAAACAACAACTCCGCCGGTACACGGGTGAACCCTTTGCAAGACCGCCAAACCAACAATTCCCGTTATAAATATGTTTATGAAGGATAATTTCGGTAAACGGTCCCGGGGATGCGTGGTATAATCTATAATAACGAAAACAATAACTTGTTGGATAATTTATTGAAAAAAGGAGGGCGCCCTTTGGTCCGAAGAAGCTTGATTATCGGCTTGCCGGTGGTGATACTGGCCTTGCTGTTGCTGACAACCATGGTGGCGCCGGGCATGGGGACGCCCCGGAATGACCGGCAACTCACCATACTGTTCACCCATGACCTGCACTCCCATATTGACCCGTACAAAACCCTCGGGGACGGGGGCCGGATTGTGAAACGCGGGGGATACGACCGCCTGGCCGGTGTAATCGCCAGAGAAAAAGCAAAAAACCCGGGGCGGGTGCTGGTGGTTGACGGGGGGGACTTCAGCATGGGAACCCTCATGCACACCCTGTTTGCCAGCGAGGCGGCAGAGCTTAGACTGATGGGGACTATGGGTTATGACGCCGTTACCCTGGGTAACCATGAATTTGATTTCGACTCTTCCGGCCTTGCTTCCATGCTGGCTGCAGCGAAAGAAAAAGGCGGGCCGCTTCCTTCTCTGGTGGCTTCAAACCTGGGATTCAAACCGGGGCGGGAGCAGGAAAGCGGACTGAAGGCAGCCATGGAAGCCTTCGCGGTTAAAGATTATACTGTGATCGAAAAAGACGGTATCCGCATCGGTATTTTTGGTCTTATGGGAAAGGACGCAGCCCACAATTTGATCCGGGGGGATGACATCGAGGTGAAAGATCCGGCGGGGGAAGCCGGCAGAGTGGTAAAAATACTGCGGGACCAGGAAAAAGTGGACCTGGTGATCTGTCTGTCCCATTCCGGGACCTCCCAGGACAAGGAGAATTCCGAGGACGAGTTACTTGCCGGGAAGGTGCCGGGGATTGACGTCATTGTCAGCGGGCACACCCATACCCTGCTTCCCCGGCCAATCGTAAAAGGAAATACTGTTATCGTTTCCGCGGGTTGCTACGGCAACCATATGGGCATCCTGGAGCTTAACTGCCCGCCGGGTGGGCGTCCCGAGCCGACCGGATACCGGTTGGAGGAAATCGTCCCGGAGTTGCCAGGCTTTCCTGCCGTTGCAGCCGAAATTGAAAACTATAAAAGTCTGGTTGACCGCCGGTTTCTGGCCGGCAGCTATACATACAACCAGGTGCTGGCCGAGTCGGAATATAATCTGGATCGGCTGGATGATATTTATTCCAATCCGGTGGAAACGGGATTGGGTAATTTGATCACCGATGCCTTTCGGGCAGCGGTACAAAAAGCGGAGGGCAATGATGGCGATTACCTGTACGCAGCGGTTCAGCCTCTTGGCGAGATACGGGGGTCGTTTACCGCCGGTCCTGTTACAGTGGATGATGTCTTCCGGGTGCTCTCCCTGGGCATGGGACCGGATAAAACCGCGGGTTACCCGCTGGTGAGCTTTTACCTGACCGGACGGGAAATCAAGAATTGTCTGGAGACCCAGTCCAGCGTAGCCCCCATAAGGAAAGATTATAACATACAGGTGTCCGGGGCCAAGTTCTTGTACAACCCGCACCGCGTACCCTTTGACCGGATTTACCAGATCGAGATCAGTTCGCCGGATGGCGGGTACGATCCGCTTCAACCGGATAAGCTATACCGCGTCTGCACCAGCTACATGACCGCTGTCATGCTAAGCAAGATGGGCGGCATAACCCATGGTATCATCTCGGTGACCCCCAAGGACAAAGCGGGCAACCCCATCAAGAATATAAAAGACTCTTTGATTGATGCCGACCGGACACAGCCCGGCATTCAGGAATTGAAAGCATGGAAATGCCTGGCCGATTACCTGCGGCAGCAGCCTGATCTCGACGGAGACATGATTCCGGACCTGCCGGCACGCTACCAACAGCCGGACGGGAGATACAAAGCGGTTCCATCCTGGAATCCGCTCAATTTGCTCAGGGGCGCCACCTATATCACATGGGGCCTTCTGGCGGGTATAGTCCTGATCTTTGGCCTTACGGTCCTGCTGGCAAGATGGATTAGACGGATAATAGCGGGCGTAAAACCGCCGGACAGTCCGGTCGACAGATAGACTGCCTTGCAGCTTGGTACCGGTTATCTAAGTTGCCAAGTTATTGCGGGCGTAAAAAAGCCGCCCTGGCGGGCGGCCAATTGCTTTATGTTTTTGCTGGCGCTCAATCCTTCCCGGCCCTCTGTATTTTGGCCCAGGAGTCCTTGAGGGAGACAATCCGGTTAAACACCGGGGCCGCCGCCCTTGAATCCGCCGGGTCGGCAAAAAAGTATCCGTGCCTTAAAAACTGGTACCGGTCACCCGGCGCCGCCCCGGCCAGGGCAGGTTCCACCAGGCAGTCCGTCAGCCTCTCCAGGGAACCGGGGTTTATTTTGGCTTTAAAATCGGCGCCCCCAGCATCGTCATCCGGGTTTTCCACGGCAAACAGGTGGTCATACAGGCGGACTTCGGCCTTCACGGCGTGGGCGGCCGACACCCAGTGCAAGGTGCCCTTGACCTTGCGGGAGCCGGCGGCGGGAGTGCCGCTTTTTGTCCCGGGATCGTAGGCGCAGCGCAGCTCCGTCACCCGGCCGGTGCCTTCATCCTTCACCACCCCCACGCACTTAATGATATAGGCGTGCTTAAGCCTCACCTCTCCGCCGGGGTACAGGCGGAAAAACTTTTTGGGCGGGTTTTCCATGAAATCGTCCCCCTCGATATACAAAACCCGGGAAAAGGGCATCTTCCGGGAACCCAGGCCGGGATTTTCGGAATTGTACTCGGCCTCCAGATATTCCACCCGGTCCCCGGGGTAGTTCTCCAGCACCACCCGGAGGGGGCGCAGCACCGCCATCACCCTGGGCGCCCGCAGATTCAGGTCCTCCCGGGCGCAGTGCTCCAGCAGGGCTATATCCACAGTGCTGTTGGCCCTGGCCACCCCGATCAGATCGCAGAACCGCCGGATGGCCTCCGGTGTATAGCCGCGCCTGCGCAGGCCTGAAATGGTGGGCATTCTGGGATCATCCCAGCCGGCGACGCATCCCCCCTCCACCAGCTGGCGGAGCTTCCGCTTACTCATCACGGTATGGGTCAAATTCAGCCTGGCGAACTCTATCTGCCCGGGGGGGGACGGGATGCAGAGCTCCCTCAGCACCCAGTCGTACAGCGGGCGGTGGTCCTCAAACTCCAGGGTGCAGATGGAGTGCGTTATCCCCTCCAGGGCGTCCGAAATGGGGTGGGCGTAGTCATACATGGGGTAAATGCACCACTGGTCCCCCGTCCGGTGGTGGGTGGCCCTCATTATGCGGTAAAGAACCGGGTCCCGCATATTCAGGTTGGGGGAGGACATATCTATTTTCGCCCGGAGCACCCTGGCTCCGTCGGCGAATTCTCCGGCCCTCATCCTGCGGAAAAGATTCAGGTTCTCCTCCACCGGCCGGCTGCGGTAGGGGCTGTCCCGGCCGGGGCTGGTCAGGGTGCCCCGGCATTGCCGCATCTCCTCCGGACTCAAATCACAGACATAGGCCTTGCCGGCCACAATCAGCTCCTCGGCGTACCGGTACAGTTCCTCGAAATAGTCCGACGCGTAATAAAGGCGGTCCTCCCAGCCGAATCCCAGCCATCTGACGTCTTCCTTGATGGACTCCACATATTCGGCATCCTCCTTGGCGGGATTGGTGTCGTCGAAACGCAGGTTGCACCGGCCCCGGTATTTGGCGGCGGCGCCGAAATTGAGGCAGATGGACTTGGCGTGGCCGATGTGCAGATAGCCGTTGGGCTCCGGGGGAAACCTGGTGTGCACCCGGCCTTTGTATTTATTGCTTTTCAAATCGTCTTCGATAATATCGTGGATAAAATTGGATCCCTCCAAGCGCTCCATTCCTCCCCTTGCATTGCAAAGCTTTTTCCACACATTATTCCCCGCAATATATATTTTCACAATTAGGTACCGGGTACCAAAGTTATTAAGTTATTTACAGTCCAGCCAAATTAACAATAAATGGGTATTGTAACATTCTCCATGGCGCATCTGTTTTTTAGCGCAATCAATCTAAATCAGTGGCCAGAGTAGTGTTGTGGTCGGGGCATATAAAAACCCCGCTCCCGTCGGGAACCAGGCGGCGGGTGGGCCTGCGGCACCGTGGACAGGCCGGGGCCTCCACCCGGGCGCTAAGGGGATTATATACCACCGGCTGATACAGAAACCGATCCCTGTGCTGCACCTCCATCTTAGCGTGCAGGCAGGGCAGATGGCAGGCCACCAGGTGATCCAGGCGCAGCTCAGCCTCCAGTTGGTACCGCTGGGCAGCATCTTTATCCCGTCGCTTCCAGTCGGCAATGACGGCTTCGATCTTTTTGCCCAGCCGTTCTTTTTTCTCTCCTTCAACGGCGGCCATTTTTTTTTCCAATTCAATCATTGTTTCTTTATAATAGCCAGCTATTCTGGCCAATTCACCCCTTAACGCCGACCGGGCAGACCGGCGGAGGTCCGCCCCCCGTCTCAGGGCCTGGCTTTCAGCCTCCCGGCAAGCGGCCTGATACAGGTCCGCCAAGGGCCGGACCTCTGCGGAAGGCAGTTTGTATCCCGGGATCTCAATGGGCACGGAGTTTTTCCACGCTTCCGTGAAATCCGGACGCACACAGCCCGAATAACCATCCACCACAACGGTGACAATATCTTCGGTCTTTTCAAAAGACCTGAAAGAGCACCGAAAAACAAAGGCGTAAAAAACATGGTCGAGGGCCTGCAGCACAACCTGCCTTGCCGGGCGGCACCGGACAAACTCAATGGACTCATTGACCTGGCGGTCTATTTTCTTTTGAACGGAAGGGGGATCGCCGGGCCAGTACAAATCAGTGTAGCGGCCAAAGCGCATAGCCATTCGCACCAGCTCGTCCAGCAATTGGCTGCCGTACGTGATGTAGGCGCTTCCCGGCATCTCGGAGGCCACCTCATGGTCAAAGGCCATCACCAGGTGATTGCCTTTAAACAGTGGCGCCAGTTCGTCAGGCAATAATACCTCCCGGGCGGCAAAGCCCGCCTTTTCCACCACGGCGCCTGCCCGCCGGAGGGAAGCCGTGACAAAGTCCTCCAGGCCATATTCCGATATTTTAATCATCTGGCTTCAGATCCCCCAGCAGCCTGTCATCCAGATCCCTGACCGTCAGGTAATGATTCTTGGCCGACATCATCTGCCGGCCCAGTTCATCCATTTCCCTTTTTAAATCATTTTCGTCCGACGATCTGGCCCAGATGTCCATGACAATATCTTCAAACTCCCTTTTTTCGTCAAGATTGCCCAAAATCATGTCCAGTTCACCCACCACCAGCTGAAACATATTAATCTTTGCATCCAGTAAATCCAATATATGGGATTCCACCGTGCCGGCGGCAGACAGGTTGTAGATCCGTACATCAGAGGCCTGTCCCAAGCGGTGTATGCGGCCGATGCGCTGCTCGATGCGCATGGGGTTCCACGGCAAATCATAGTTGATCAGCACATTGCAAAAATGCAGGTTTCTCCCTTCGCTGCCAGTGTCTGTGGAAACCAGCACCCTGGCCTCCCCCGCAAAAATCTTCAGCTGTTCCTCCTTTTCCATCCGGCGCAGCCCCCCGTGAATCTGCGCCACATTAAATCCTCCCCGGCGCAAAAGATCCACCAGAAATGAATGTGTTCGCTGAAATCCGGTAAAAACAATGGCCTTGCCAGATGTGCCGGCCAACAGCTGAAGCAGCGCCTCGGCCTTCCTGCGCCTGGAAACCGAGCCGGCCTGTTCGGCTAGCACACGGAAAATTTTCCTAATCACCGCTGGATATCCCTCGTTGGCGGACATTTTTTCCAGGGTGGGCATCACCGCCTCAATGCTGCTGCCAACCTCCCGCTGCAACATTTTCAATATTAACTTTTCCGTTCCCCTATTGTCTTTGCCTTCACTGAAACCGGAGAAATAGTGGCCGCGAACAAAAACGGTGAGCCGTTGATAAAAAGCCATTTCCTCGTCAGAAAGCTGCAGTTCCACCACCTCGGCCTGGCGCCGGCTGGTGATGACGCCTGTTTCGCTGCGCCGGTTGCGGATCATCACCTCCCGAACCAGCCGTTTCAATGCTTCGGCATTTTTTGGCTTCAGGGGATCACCCCGGGTGATGTACTTGCGCTTGAAGGAGGCCGCTGTTTCCAGCTGGCCAGGCTGAATCAGGGTGATCAGATTGAACAATTCCTCCAGATTGTTTTCCACCGGCGTTGCGGTGAGCAAAAGGATATATTTTTTTTTCAGCCGGTTAACCAGCTTATAAGCCAAGGTAGCGGGATTTTTCAGGTGATGGGCCTCGTCCACCACCACCAGGTCGTACTCGGAATCAAGCACCTGATCCCGGTTGCTCTCTCTTTTGGCTGTATCCATGGAGACGATGATGCGGGAAAATTCTTTCCACGGAAAGGGATGATTTTTAAATGCCGGCGCATCGTAGGCGATAAAATCAAGGTTGAATTTGTTCCGCATCTCCTGCTGCCACTGTTCCACCAGTGAAGGGGGGACCAGCAGCAGCACCTTCTGCGCCAGCCCCCTCAATATGTATTCAAGTATAATCAGCCCGGCCTCAATAGTCTTGCCCAATCCCACCTCGTCGCATAAAAGGGCCCGCCCGCGCAAATTCGCCAGAACGTGCCTCACTGTTTTGAGCTGGTAATCCAGCGGCTCCACATCCCGCACCAGCGAAAGGGCCAGCAGGCGGTCGAAGCCCGGGCTTAAGGAGAGCTGCAGGGCCCGGCGGCGCAAAATAAGGTCCGACACCGGCGATTCATCCGCCGCCGCTGATTTCCCGCGCCTTTTTTCTTCCGCCAGCCTTAAAACAGCCGTGTCCTCTTCCGGAAATAAAACAATTTTCACCGCTTCCTCTCCGGCATTTTCTTCTTCATAAGATCTGTCCGCCACCCCAACGGCAGACTCCTGATACAGAAAGCCGGGGCCGGCCGGTGATTCCGCCGGCGCACATTTTTTCTCCGGCCCCGGACTGCCTGTCGGATCCCTCCGGCCGAAATGCTCCGCTGTTTCGGCCCTGGAAGCCGCCCCCCCGGAAAAAAGAGAAAGCTGAACACCGTATGTATCACTGTTTTTCCCGCCTTTTTGGGAAGCGGGCACAGGTTCGATTAGAAAAGCGCTTTCCCCGCGCTTCTCCAGGGCAAAGAAGCCCGTACTGTTATTGTTCACAATGAATTCCGCCAGCATCGGCCCCATAATACACCTGCCCCCGGCGCCCACCCGGCAGCGAACGCTCCTGCCGTCCCGGTCGCAGATGGTTATGGTTTTTTTAGCCAGCGGAAACATAAGGTCTGCGGCATCACCCTCCAGGTTAACGCGGCGCAGCCCCAGCATAAAGGGAGAAACCCTAAACACAGCCCTGTGGCCGTCTTTTTTCACAATGACAAGCTCCTTTTGAAAAGCGGGTTGGTGTTGATTCTATAGTATTTTACTGCCAATCCCCGGCGTCTTTCAATAGTTTTTCAATGCCCGGGAGGCCCCATATCCGGCTATGCCTGTTTGACGCCGTCCAGACGGACGGGAAAACACACCATAATACCTTTTTGGTACCGGCTGCCAAAGGTACAGCGACTCATGGCATATCCTGCAAGTGCTTGTAAAGAGGGCGAAGTTTGCGGTACATCCTCCTATACACCTTCCGGTAAAGACCGTCGTACATTTTTACCGCCCGGGGGTCGGGCTCGAAGGTGCGGCCCGCCCCGGTCATTTCCTTTACAGCGGCCTTCAGGTCTGAATACAGCCCGGCCCCCAGCGCCGCCAGCATGGCGGCCCCCAGGCCCGAGGCCTCGCAGGTCGCCGGCCTGGCGGCGGGAAGCCCGAATACATTTGCGGTTATGCTCATCATCTGGTCGCTTTTTGACCCTCCGCCGCACACATACAGCTCCCTGACACCCTCTTTGGTGCGTTTTTCAATCCTTTCCCGCCCTTCCCTCATGGCATAGGCAAGCCCCTCCAGTATTGCCCGGTAGAGGTGCGCCCGGGTGTGCGCCCCCGTGAACCCTATAACCGCTCCCCGGGCTTCTATCCCCGGATGTCTCAGCCCCGGGGACCAGAATGGCTGAAGCACCAGCCCCATTGATCCCGGGGGTACGCCGTCCACCAGCCGGTCCAGAATTTCTTCGGGGGCGATACCTTCCTTCGCTGCCAATTCCCTCTCCTGCCAGGCGAATTCCTCCTTGAACCAGGTAACCATCCAACACCCCCTGAAAATCTGCACCTCCATGTTGTACTGCCCGGGGCAAGCGCTGGGGTATGGGGGGACAAGGGGAACCGGCTCTATGTATTTCCGGGAATTGACATTTATGGTGGCCGTAGTGCCGTACCCGATACAGGCCTGGTGTGGCTCCAGGCAGCCGGACCCCAGAACTTCACAGGCCTTGTCGGAGGCTGCGGCAATAACCGCCAGCCCCTCGGGCAGTCCCGTGAATCTGGCGGCCTTGGGCGTGACCGAGCCCATTTGCTGTCCAGGCCGGACCAGTTCCGGCAGTATTTCCGGCCGCACCGGTATTGCCCGCCATTTCCAGCTGGAAAGGGGCGCCCAGGCCTGATTCCGGTAGTCAAAGGGGACGTACCCCACCTGGCATCCGGTGGAATCGACATACCGGCCGGTAAGCATATATGTTATATACCCGGACAGGAAAAGGTAATGGGCGGTTTTATCCCATATATCGGGCTGGTTTTCCATAATCCAGTTTGCTTCGGCCTCGGCTTGAAGGTGGCGCAGAGTGCCGGTGAGGCCGGCCAGCCTGAATGCCGCCCCCCACAAAAATCCCACCGGCGGAATATTGCCGGCCCGGCGCTGGTCCAGCCACACAATGGCGGGGCGCAGGGGCAGCCCGCCCTTGTCCAGGTTTACCAATGTCGAACGCTGGGCGGTGATGGCCACGGACGCCAGTGAATCCGGGGATACAACACCCTTGGACCAGATCTTCCGGCAGGCCCGGGCCAGACATTTCCAGTAGAGCCCGGGGTCCTGCTCCGCCCACCCCCGACGGGGAGAGCAGCAGGGCCCGGGATAGGGAATCCGGGCGAAATCCAAAATCCTTCCCCGAAGGTCGAAGGCCAGGGCCCGCAAGCTCTGGGTGCCCACATCTATGGCCAGAACCGTTTCTTTCCGCATTATTTCAGCTCCCGCCGTTAATCAGTACAATTTTTCCAAATGCCTGCAAGGCTGTATCCGGCTCAATTATCGGCCGTGAGCAAATGCGGGCTGTATGCATTCCGCCAGATTTCAAGATAGCGGGTGGTTTCTTCCTCCCAGCGGAGGTGATCCCAGCCCGCTGCGGGCTGGATCGCCTCCCGGATGCGGGGCAGCAAACCGGCGCCGCCCTCCGGGGCCAGTATGCCTAGACGGGTGCGGCGGATCATGATGTCGTCGAGGTGGACCGCTCCTTCGTGCCCCGCGGCCCAACGCAGCTCGGCCCACAGTGTTTCGGTGCCCGGTATGGCCGCCAGCCCGCCGGGGCCGGAGTTTTTTGCAACCTCCAAAGCCTCCGGGCCATAGCGTCCGGACAGGCGCTTAAAAGACGCCCCGGCGGCCTCCGCCTCCACCTCCGGAAAACTGTAGGAAATATTTTTTTTATCCCCGGCGGCAGCGGCATTTGATGGCAGATCCCTTGACGGCGGGGTCAGATGCCTCCGGGCCCGGGCCAGGGACTCCCTGGCCAGAAGGCCGAAGGTGGTGAGCTTGCCCCCTGTTACGGTAATGAGTCCGTTATCGCCCCTGACCACATGATCCCTGGACTCCTTTGAAGGATCCTTTTTTCCGGTGTCCACCACCGGGCGGACCCCCGAAAAGGTGGATATCACATCCCCCGGGGCCAAATTCAGAGAGGGAAAATAGTGGCGCAATCCTTCCAGCAGATACCGGCCTTCGCCAGGACTTATCCGGGGCTCTTCATCCAGGGAGCGATGATGGTCAAGATCCGTTGTCCCCGCCAGGGTCACTCCCTCCCAGGGAAAAACGTAAAGGGGCCGGCCATCTTCGGGATGCATGAAGTTGACGGCCAGGGCCAGGGGAAACTTCCAACGGGGAAAAACAATGTGGCTCCCCCGCAAAGGCCGCAGGCGGGGCAGCCCGCCCGCCGCTGTTCCGATGCCGCCGGCCCAGGCCCCGGCGGCGTTTATAACTACCCGGGACCGCACCTCAGCGGCGCGGCCGGTTAAAACATCCCGCACGGACACCCCGGCCACCCGGCCGTTTTGTTTCCTTAAGACACCGTCAACCCTGACGTAATTCAGCGCTTCCCCGCCCAGCCGCACTCCATCCCGGATCACCCGCAGCACCAGGCGGGCATCGTCGGTCCGGGCGTCCCTGTACCAGAAGCCGCCCTTAATCCCCTCGGCCTTCAAAGCCGGGGCCAACAGGGCGACATTCTCGGGGCGGCAGCGCCGGCGGCTTCTTTTCAAGGCTATGAGATCGTACAGCGCCAGCCCGGCCCGCAGCATAACCGGGCCGAAGAGATCCCCCCTGTAGGTGGGCAGCATAAATCCCAGATGTTCCACAAGCCCCGCAAAATCCCGCAGCAGCTTTTCGCGCTGCCGCACCGAATGCCAGGTTGTTTTCACCTGTCCCTGCTTTAAATACCTCAGCCCTCCGTGAACAAGCTTTCCTGACCGGCTTGAGGTCCCCCAGGCAAAATCCCTCTGCTCCAGCAGCAGGCAGCGGAGCCCCATAGCCGCCCCCTCCCTAAGAATACCGGCCCCGGTGATGCCTCCCCCTATTATTACCACATCCCACTGCCTGTTTGGGCTTTCCAGCACAGCCCCGCGACTTTGCACAGGGATCTCCCCCTTTACCGCAACAGTTTTCCGGGATTCATCATTCCCTCCGGGTCCAGTGCGCCGCAGATCGAACGGATGATTTTCATGCCAAGGCCGCCCTTTTCGGCCTCAAGGTAAGGGAGGTGGTCCAGCCCCACTCCATGCTGGTGGCTGATGGTCCCCCCAAGCCGGACTATGGCATCGCTGGCCGCGCCTTTCAGCGTCTTCCAGCGCCGCGAGGTTTCCGCCGGGCTGGCGTCGGCCCGGTAAAGATACGTGATGTATATACTGGAGCCGTGGGGGTACACGTGGGAAAGATGGGTGAGAAGGTGCACTTTTTCTCCAATGTCGCTGAGCCCGGAACGGAGGGCCTTTTCTATGGCTGCCACCGTTTGATGCACCCGATCCCAGGTGGTTGCAGTCTCCAGTGTATCCACGGCATATCCCGCCTCCCAAAGGGAGTTTCGCAGGTAGGGGGCTTTGAACCGGTTTTTAAACCATTCCCTGCCCGGCCTTTCCCCCACAATAACGCCTCGGTGCTGCCTTATTATTTCCGATGCCTGCCTTAGGGTCCAGCGCACCTTTTTGGCACTTCCAACGGCGCCGTATATAAGCATGCATTTGTCGCCCTTTACGCCGCGGAAGGAAAGCCACCTGCTTAACAGACCGATCAATTTGCTGCGGCCGGCCAGTATCAAATTGGTCCGGGTTTCTTCAGCCAGGCTGAGCCTGGCCATGGCCAGGGGCAAAGAAGACTGCGCCATTTGCCGGACAGCGGCCACGGCCCGGTCCGGTCCGGGCAGAAACGCGGCGTGGAAGATTTCCTCCCGGGGGAGGGGGGATATCCTAACCGTGGCGCTGGTGATAATGCCCAGCCGCCCCTCGGAGCCCAGTACGCACTCCCGGAGGTCGGGACCGGCGGCGGACGCCGGGTGAAGGGGCAGGTCCAGCCTTCCGGCGGGTGTTTCCACGGCGCCTCCGGCGAAAAGGCGCTCTATTTTTCCATAGCCCAGGGAAAGCTGGCCGGCGGACCTGGTGGCCACCCACCCCCCCAGGGTCGAGTATTCGAAGGACTGGGGGAAGTGGCCCAATGTAAACCCGTGGGCCCTGAGCGCGGCTTCGAGGTCCGGCCCCCGCACCCCGGCCTGGAATGTGGCCAGGCATCCCCCCGGATCTATTCGCACCAGCCGGTTCATACGGGTCATGTCCACCGTCAGCACCGGACAAACTCCGGCCGGCGCCGCCAGATGCCCCACCACGCTGGTGCCGCCGCCATAAGGAATGACGATGGCCCCGGTGTTTTTGGCGTATCTCAGAATTTCCCCCACATCTTCACCGGAGGCCGGATATGCCACGCCGTCCGGAAAAAAAGGCACCAGTCCGCTCCGGATGTTTATCCAGTCAAACAGGCTTTGCCCAAAACTGTGAAGCAGCCGTTCCGCCGGACCGGTGCCGACCAGGGGGTGGGCCGGCAGCCTGGTGGAAGGCACTGCGGCCACGGATTCATCAAAAGAAGCGTCCCGGGGGCGGATGCCGGGCCCCAGCTCCTTGGCCAGAAACTCCGCTGCCGCCGGCGGCAGCGGCAAATATACAGCTTCATCGCCCCAGCCGTTCCATCGCCTCATTAAAAAACCCCCGTTATCATCAGCTTTTATTCAGGCTGGCCCCGGCCGGCTATAGCCGGGACTGCTTCGCCGCCGGGCGGCCCTTCCACAGCGCAATGCTTTCCTCCATGGCCTCCCGGGTGACTTTTTCCGCGGCGGCGGGGTTTTGGGCCATGGCCGCGGACAGCAGCCGGTCATAAAAAAGGCTGGATTTGCGGCGGTTTTCTTCTCTGGTGAAATATTGTTCCGCCAGCCGGACGTACACATTGTCAAAGCTGTTTAACATGAGAAGGTATATGGGATTGCCCGACAGGCGGGCCAATGTTTTCTGCAGGCTCCAGTCAAAGGCTGAGTACGCCTCCCTGCTGTTTCCCAGCCCGTCGGCGCCGGCCAGGGCGGCCACCACCTGCACCGGATTGCGGGCCACCGCGTCCCTGAAGAATGACGGCGTCAGGCCGGACCTTACCTCCAGTAGGTGTAATATGAGATTTTCCGTGATATGGCCGGTGTTTTGCACAATATTGGCCAGGGTGTTGAGGTTGCCCCGCCTCCACACATCGTTTACCACCGTGGGCAGCCCTTTGCGGACGGTAAACCACCCGTCCCTTTCCAGCCGCCTCAGGGCTTCTCGCAATGTGGGGCGGGCCACGCCCAGCTTTGAGGCCAGCTCCCTTTCCGGCGGCAGAAAACTTTCCGGCGGATAATCACCGTCCAGCACCGCCTTTATCAACCGGCTTTCCACATGGCCGGTGGAACTGTCAAATGCTCTGATTTCAGCCAAACATTAACCCTCCGCACTGGTAAGACATGAAACATGCACAGGTCTTACCAAGATAATATACCTATATGGCATTTTTGTCAACGGAAGGTTCCGGCATCAGACACCCAAAAAAGCCGCCCTAAACTATTCCCATCACATTTAGCATTCCACTGATTCAAGCAATTCCCCGGGAGGACAAACTGTGAACGGCAGTTTTCGCAAATCCGCTGTCAAAAAATGCCTGTCCAGCGTAACCAGATAATTAATTTTGGTATTCACGGCCGCAGCCAGTATTATCGCGTCTTTCTCATTTATCAATTCACGGGCGGATATTAAAAAATCTTCCGCGGGGTCGGCAATTTCAAAGGGGAGTGATTTAAAAAGCCTGTAATATTGGGGAAGACCGCGGGGTAGCTTCTTTTCGATGTTTCTTATCACCTCTGCAACCACCGTCCGGAGAAGCCAAACCGGAGATTAAAACACTGCTGTCGAAGAACACCCTGTTAATCTTTTTGATATTCATGGCGGCCCTCTCTCAGTTCTGACAGCAAATCTTCAGGGCTTATCCGCCGGTCCCCCATCTCACCCCTGACGGACCTGGCCAGTTCCCTGACCACAAGTTTTTCCGGAGCAACAATAATGGCCCTTCCTACCTGGCAGATGAAAGTCGACAGTACCGTTGTTGGTGCAGCGCCCCCCAAAGCCAGGCGGCGGAAGGCCCTTTTTCCAGCCCTCCGCCGTCCTTCTCCCCGGAAAATTAGCAGTTATCGGTGGTACGGTTCGCCCTTGGCTATTTTGAAAGCCCGGAACAGCTGCTCCAGCAATATAACCCTAATAAGCTGGTGGGGGAAGGTCATTTTTGAGAAGGAAAGCCGGTGGTGGGACTGCCTCAGCGCCCCGCCGGACAGGCCCAGGGTGCCGCCGGTGATGAAGACCACCTGGCTTTTGCCCCGCAGGCCCAACCCGGCGATAAAATCCGCAAACTCTTCCGAGGTCATCTGACCGCCCCCCCGGTCCAGGGCCACCACGTGGGCGCCGGGGGGGATATGCCGGACCAGCCGCCCGGCCTCCTTTTCCCTGATTTTCTCCTCCAAAGCAGGCGGGGCGCCCTCGGGCACACTCTCGTCCGGGACCTCCACCACCTTCATCCTGGCGTGGGCCGAAAGCCTTTTGAGATACTCATTTTGAGCCTCCCGAAGGTACTTTTCCCTTAACCGGCCCACGGACAAAACTGTAATATGCATAAATGGCCCAGCCCCTGAAATAAATTGCACTTCAAAAATATTATTATATAACTTCCTGCAAAGCAACAAACGGCGCGTTTACGCGCCGTTTTCCACCGCCTTTATATCCGCTCCCAACTGCCTCAATTTATGTTCGATATTGTGGTAGCCCCTGTAAATATATTTGGTATTGGTTATCTCGGTGATCCCCCCGGCCATCAGGCCGGCCACCACCAGGGCCGCCCCGGCCCTCAAATCCGTCGCCCTGACCTGGGTCCCGTGGAGCTGGCCGGCGCCCTCCACTATGGCCAGCCTTCCCTCCACCTTTATCCTGGCCCCCATCCGCTTCAGCTCGTCCACCACCTGGAACCGGTTTTCAAAAATATTTTCGGTGATTAGGCTGGTGCCCGGCGCCACGGACAGCAGCGCCATCATCTGGGACTGCATGTCCGTGGGAAAGCCGGGGTAGGGAAGGGTCTTGATGTCTATGGGCCGCAACTGTTCCCGGACCTCTATCCGCAGGCGGTCCTCCCCCTCCGTGACATGGGCGCCGGCCTCCATGAGCTTGGCCCTTAAAGGCTCCAGATGTCTGAGAATGATGTTTTCCAGCTCCACGTCCCCTCCGGTGGCGGCCGCCGCCACCATGAAGGTTCCGGCCTCTATGCGGTCGGGTATAACTGCGTAGCGCTGACAACCACCCAGGGAGGACATTCCCTCGATGCTGATAATATCCGTGCCCGCGCCCCGCACTTTGGCCCCGAGGCAGTTGAGGAAGTTGGCCAGGTCCACCACCTCGGGCTCCTTGGCCACATTCTCCAGTATGGTTTTCCCCCTGGCCAGGCAGGCCGCCATCATAATGTTTTCCGTGGCGCCAACGCTGGGAAAATCAAGATAGATGCGCGTACCCCGCAGCCTCTTGCAGCACGCCCGGATACACCCCTTCTCCAGGGTGATCCTGGCCCCCATGGCGGAGAAGCCCTTGAAATGCAAATCCATGGGCCGGATACCGATATTGCAGCCGCCGGGAAGCGGCACCGCGGCCTTCCCAAACCTCGCCAGCAGCGGTCCCAGCAGCAGGTTGGACGCCCTCAGCTGCTTGGCCAGCTGATAAGACGGCATTGATTTAACGCTCCCCGGCGGAGTGATGGTGACGGTGTCGCCGGCCTGCCACTGCACCTCCGCCCCCAGGGACTGGATAAGCCTGATCATCACCCTGACATCGTTGATGTCGGGGATATTTTCTATTAAAACCGTGTCACCGGCCATCAAAGCGGCGCTTAATATGGCCAGGGCGGCATTTTTGGCCCCGCTGACCCTCACCCTGCCCCGGAGAGGCCGTCCCCCCGTTATGACCAATTTGTGCACTTTGTTCTCTCCATTTCGTGGTTCCGTAGTTAAAGCCGCACGCAACCGGCCATAGCAGGGCCGCCCCGGATACAGCGCGGTAACATAGTTCTCTCACTCCCCGGCAAAATCCTGCCTGCATGCTTAAAATCCCGACCATAATCGCCAATTTCGCTCAAGGGCGGGCAAGTCCACCCCCAGGGCTTCTTTTACGGAGGAATTGATTCCCCTGCCGCCGCCCAAAAGACTCACAATTTCCAGCAGTTTCTCCCCGCCGTAAACGGCGTCAATGTACTCCACCACGGAAAGGGATTGCCGGTAAGCCAAGGCCTGATCGGACAACTCGTCGAATCCCCTGTCCATCTCGTCAAGGCTGTAATACCCGCCGCCGCTGGCCCCGTCCCTGTCATCAAAGCGAAAGCCGGCCAGGCGGTATTCCTCCAGCTGGGCCAATCCCTCGGTCAGCCAGCGGGGGCAGTTGCCCCTGGTGGCATAGTCCACAGCCAGGTGGGTCAGTTCGTGGGCCATGGGGCCGGAACTCATAAACACCTCCCGCACCTCCCGGGGGTCTTCACCGTCAATCCAGGCAGCCGGCGACAGCACCCTGATTACTCCCACCCAGTACACACCCATGGCGCTTTCGCTGGAAGGCCAGCCGAAGCTGGCGCTAAGGTCCTCCCGGGTGGGGTAAATCACCACAAGGGCCTTGGAGCCTGGCTTCAGCCCGTACTTTTGGGCCACAGGCTGATAAAACCCCTCGGCCGCCTCCAGCACCATACCGGCGTACCGGCGGTCGCTTTCCCGGAATTTCACCCTGACATGTTTTCCTTCCAGGGAGTGCAGGTGTCCGGTCCGGAATTCCATATTGGCCCTGGCCGCCTCCCGGTACAACTCATAGGCGTAACCCCTGACCTGCGCCGGCAGCCTTGCCGCCCCCAGCAGCGCCAGGGCCAGAAAAAAAAGGGCGGTCCGCGACAACAATCCGGCCCAGCCTGTTTTGGTCCCCATCCCTGCAAACATGCTTTACCTCTGTCTGACTGATTGATTGGTCAAAATATATTATAACGGCGGCGGGTCCTCCCTCCCAGCGGTAATTTATAGTTTTTTCAACATTCTTCAGGGCCGGCTTTTCTGCCGGCCCCATGTCGGTGCATTATAAACGCCATATGGGATGGCGGGCTTAAAATTCTACTGCTGTTTTTCCGCCAGGGGCCTGAGCGTGTCAATGAGCTTCCTGACGCCTTCCACCTCCGGGCCTCCCTCCCCGGCCAGCTTGATGTACATTTCAAATTCTTCCACGGCCCTTTTGTATTCCCTCTTTCCCGCCAGGGCATGGCCGTAGTAATAACGGGCCTCCTTGTCGTTGGGATGGCGGCCGGTGACTTCCTCCAGCATAATAATAGCCCGGTCGTGCTGTCCCAGTGCAATATATCCCCCGGCCAGCCTGCTTTTCAGGTCATCCCGGCCGGGGGCGAGGGAAACCGCCTTTTCATACGTTTCCACCGCCCTTTGGATATTGCCCTCATTTTGGTAGGCCGCTGCCAATTCCAGCAGAACATTTATATCATTCGGGCTGGCCTTGGCTTTTTCTTCAAGATCCGCAGCCGTCACCCCGGCCAGTTCCTGGCGGGGAAGATTTTCCGGGACGCTGTCCCGATCCAGGATCCATACCATGGACGACAGCACCAGCCCCGCCGAAAGCACCACCGCCAAAAACCCGAACAAAATTCTTTGCCAAAGCTTTTTCTGGCTGCCGTAATACGTTTTTTTATTCTTCATGCCAAGCTCCGCCCCCCATTATGTCCAAATCCCGGCCCTAAAAGCGGCTTTTTAAATACTGGACCATTAATTTCGGTCAAATCGCGATCAGGGCTTTCCTATGCATTATAATAAACACCACCGGAAAAGTCCACCCATCCTGTCCACAGAACAAAATCGCCCTTCGGGCGGCTGGAATCCAGAATCCAGGAGTCATAATCCAGAATTTGATGCACTTCGAGGATCTCTATTTAATTTATCAACAAGACTTGCTAAAACATAATTTCCCAATACATCAAAACAGCCCGCCAAAGGCGGGCATGCTTCAAACAATCCACTGTTTTTGACTACAGAAACCTCATCGGGTCCACTCTGCGGCCGCCCACTATCACCTCGAAGTGCAGGTGCGGGCCGGTGGCAATGCCGGTATCGCCAACCCTGCCGATAAACTCTCCTCTTTCCACGGCCTGACCGACACTGACATTGATGCTGGACAGGTGGGCATACCTGGTGACCACCCCGTCGCCGTGGGAAATATCAATGCACTTACCGTACCCGGAATACCACTGGGCCATGATCACCGTGCCGGACTCAGCCGCCCCCACAGGGCTCCCGTAAGCGGTGCCGATGTCTATCCCGGTATGCATTCCCCCGCCCCGGGGGCCATACCCGGACGATATGTACCCCACCGCAGGCCAAGCCAGCCGGCCTCCTCCCCGGGAAGCCAGCAGTGTCCGGGTGCCGGTGGCCACCACCTTTGGCTGGGGCTCCTCCAGAACAACCTCGTTTACTTCCCGGCGCTCGACCTCGGCGCCATTTCTAAGCACCACCTCGTAGGTAACTTCCCTCTTGCCGCTCCTGCCCTGGGCCAATACTCTTCTTTCCCCGGCAAACAGCGAGGAGTCCTTCCTTTCCTCCACCGGACTGCCTATTTCCTCCGTGACCACCTTGGTCAGTACGGTTTCAATATTGATCAGATTCTCCACCCTGTCCAGGTTTATTACGTCGCCCTCCTGCAACCGGCTGGGCCTTAACCCAGGATTGGACGCCATCAGCTTTTCCACGGATACGCCGAGATTGCCGGCGATGTCCCAAAGGGTGTCCCCGTCCTTTATCTGATAAGTGGCCGTCTTTTTGGTCCCAATCCTGACTATTTCCAAGCCCCGCCCGACATTGACAATCTCTTTCTTATCCACCACGGCGTCCACCAGCCTTACGTCTTCCGCGAAGCGGGTAACGCCATCCTGCCCGGCATAGGGCGCCTTCAATTCATCCAACAACTGCTGGGCCTCTTTTCGGCTGTTCATTGCCAGCAGGGCCTTGCCATTGACTACCAATTCAACTCCCTTGACCCTGGGCATGCAGGCCTCCCTGACGGCCGCCTGCAAATCGCCGCCGGCCGTCACGCCTTCGGCCACCTTAGCCTTCTTAATGGTCAGCCCCTCCAGCTGGGCGCTGTTTTCGCCCTTGGCCCGGCTTTCGTCAATCAACCGGCTGATTGTCGCCCTGGCCACGGATGCGTCGGCCGTCACCGCAATCAGCCGGTCTCCCGCGTACACTCCCCATGCCATGTTGGTGGAGTTGACCACCGCCACCAAAAACATGATGAACAAAGTGTATGCGGCCACCCCCATAATAGCCGCCGGCTCTTTCGGCCGCCTGACAAATTCCATAAAACGGACTAGAATCCGGTTTGCTCCATCCGTTATCAATAAATACCCCCTCTCTGTTTTCTGCCTTTATGACATGTATGTTAAAAATAATTGGATAACCAAACAAGTGAATACTGTATAATTATATCACAGGGCGCACCCGGCCAAAAACGCCCACTCCGGCAAAATATCGCCGCAATAATTCAATGATCTTTTCATAGCGCCGCCATATCCATTATTGCACAGACCCGACACCGATTTCAAAAAAGTTGCCGGCAAAAACCCGGGCATGGTGATCGGTGATGATTCCTGCCTTATAATTGCAGCTTTTTACATGCGTAAATATAAAGGGCGCACTCCAGCCTTTTTTTAGTCAGCACGCAGGCGGGACCATGCGGCTTTTCAATGGAGCCGCCGTAAAAATAAGAATTGGCGTGGCAGCCTCCACTGCAAAGGAACTTGGCCCAGCACCGGCCGCACCCGTCTTTGCGGTACAGGTGGGCGCCCTGGAAAAGACGCGCCAGGTCATAACGCCTAAGACCTTCAAAAATGTCCCCCATCAAAAACTCGTCCCTGCCCACGAACTGATGACAGGGATACAAACGGCCCGCCGGGTCGACGGCCAGATACTGATGCCCGGCGCCGCACCCGCTCATTCGTTTGGGCAGGCAGGGCCCGCCGTCAATGTCTATGTTGAAATGAAAAAAGTTGATTTCCCTGCCCTCCAGCCTCATTTTCAGAATCAGCCGGGCGAGATCCTCGTACTGGGAAGACAGTTCCCCCAGCATCTCCTCCCTGAGAGAGTAGTGGTCCTCCGGGCCGGCCACCACCGGCTCCAGGGAAATATTGGCAAAGCCCAGGGCGGCCAAGTGCTCCACATCCCTGCAGAAATCCTGGTTGGCGGCGGTGTATGTGCCCCTGATATAATAGTCCCGGTCTTCCCTGGAAGACAAAAAAGAGCGGATGTTTTTCAGCGCCAAATCATAGGAGCCCAGGCCGCCGGGAAAGGGGCGCATGGCGTCATGCACCGCCTTTCGCCCGTCCAGGCTCAACACCACACTGACGCCGTTGTCATTCAAAAAATCCCCAACCTCCCTGTCCAGCAGCACCGCGTTGGTGGTCAAGGTGAACTTTATTTCCTTTCCCTTTTCCCGGGCCAGTTCCCGGCCAAAGCCAACCACCTGGCGAAGCACGCCAAAGTTCAAAAGTGGTTCTCCCCCGAAGAAATCCACCTCCACCCGGCGCCTGGGACCGGAGGCTTGGATGAGGAATTCCAGTGCCCCTTTGCCCACCTCCGGGGTCATTATGCCCGGCGGGCCGCCGAATCTGCCCTGCCCCGCAAAACAATACCGGCACCGCAGGTTGCAGTCGTGGGCCAAGTGCACACAAAGGGCCTTGACCACGCTGTCCCCCGGAGGATCGTAGCTCCCGCCGAGGGGATCGGGAGAAAAAAGCATCCTTTTTTCAACCAGTTGTTTTATTTCCTCCATTGCCTCCCGGACTTCCCCTTCCGGGCGCATGCCGGGAAACCCGGCCTCCATGTCCTTTTCCGGTGCCGGACAATAGCGATCCAGCAAATCCCACACCAGTCCGTCCACAACGTGCAGGGAGCCGCTGTGCACATCCAGCACCATCCTTGTTCCGTCAAATATAAATTTGTGTATCATTTTACCCCCCGCAAGCAAGAAACCCAATCCTTACGGGACCGGGCCTCAAAAATTTTTATTTTTCCTCTTTTTTAAGACAAGTCTGATTTCCAACCGTGCAGGAGGTTTTGCAGGCCGACTGGCATGAGGCCTGGCATTCTCCGCAGCCGCGGCCCTCCAGTGTGGACTTGAGGCCGGCCTGGCCGGCGTTTACGGTCTTTATGTGCTTATCCATGGAATCCCCCCTTCATCTTCCTACAAACACAATTATACGGAAGGTCATCCCCGGGGGCAACCGCTTTTACGAAAACTTCACCAGAAGTTTTACCGGCGCCGGAATCCGGAAACGCTCCGAAGCCCAGCAAGGGCTGTTTGATATAATTTATGACAGGAGCACGGCAAACATAACGCCATTTAAAGCCCTTTGCGGCTATCGCCACATTTTAAGGATTATTGTGTGTTTTCATCCTTTTGGCGCCGCCCGGGGCTGCCCGGAGGCCTGTCCGGAAGTCCGGCAAAGGTTTTGGACTATTGATAAAATTGAACCAAAACCATTGACTGCCGGGTTTTTTTAATATAGTATATAATAAAAATTAACGCATGTTGCCAAAAACATGACAACTGCCGTTATCATGGGCCGAATCAAACAATGATAGGCTGGATGGGTTTGCTAAAATGGCAGAATGTTCAGCCTTAAATTTTTTTGAATTTGGAAGTCGTTCCTATCATTCCCTTTACCTCTTTTTTGGGGGCCGTCAGGCCCCGTCTTTCTTTCCAAGTGGCGGAACATATTGCGATCCCCAGCGCCTCCCCGGCACCCGGAAGTTCCCTGTGCCATTGGCCGCGTGATCTCCTTCTGCGTTTCGTACGTCCGCTCGGCAATGAAATTACAAAAAGGATTTACGGGGACGCGCCCACAAAGCATTAGCAGAGCGCCTGCTGCGAGCGCCACGGTACGCCCCAGCGAAGAGGCGCCATCTTTCTCCCCTGCGGTGCCGGGTTCCCGCATCCTCCCTCTGGATGGTTTCGTCCTGTGCCCGGCAGCCCATCCTCAGGTAGGGGTCGTTATGTAGTCGGGAGTTTTGCTTAAAGGGTCAACATCTGGCTCTCCTGCATCATGATCACCTTAAAGATTTTTCTGTATTCATGTAAGCTAATCCTTTATTATATCAATTATTTCCTTGACATTATCCTGTGGTAGTGCCATACTATATCCCAAGGGGTGATCCTGTTGACAAACACACAGAAGATCAAGATGGCGCTTGCGTTCATTGGCAAAAGCGAAGCATGGTTAGCAAAAGAAATCGGCTCAACGCCACAAGCCTTTAACCAGCGGATGAAAACAGACAAATTCTCAACAGTGGAGCTTGAGGGGATAGCCAAAGCGCTGGGGGCTGTTTATTCTTCCTTTTTTGAGTTTCCTGACGGAACAAAAATATAATAAAGGGGCATGGAAATGACAATATATGAAAAAATCGATCGCTGCCACAAAGCCATCAGCCAGATTCGCCCCTTCGAGGGGCATATGCTGAAGCAGTTGAAGGACTACTACCGCATCGGGCTTACATGGTCGAGTAATGCCATCGAGGGAAATGCCCTCACCATTAGTGAGACGAAGGTGGTGCTTGAGGACGGTTTAACCGTCGGCGGCCGGCCGCTCAGAGACTTCTATGAGACGGTGGGCCACGGCCAAGCCTATGACTTCATGTTTACCCTGATTGGGGAGCGACGCATCACCGTGACGGACATCAAAACCATGCATCGCCTGTTCTACAAAAACATTGACGAGGCGAACGCCGGCACCTGGAGGAAGAAGAGCGTTGTCGTTTCCGGCTCCCAATATGTGTTCCCCAGGCCGCAGGAGATTGAGGAGCAAATGCGGAAGCTGGAAAAATGGGCAAAGGCCGAGCGGGACAATTACCATCCCGTAACCTTTGCCGCGCTGCTGCACCTGAAGTTTGTGTCAATCCACCCATTCATCGACGGCAACGGCAGAACGAGCCGTCTTATCATGAATTTGGCGCTGATACAAGACGGTTATCAGTTGGCAATTATTCCCCCTGTGCTCCGGCCGGAATACAACGACACCATCCGGCAGTATCAGGACAAGGGTAAGTCGGAACCGTTCTGCGTTTTCATTGCCGAGCGGGTGTGCGAAACGCAGAAGGAGATCATGCGACTGCTGCACATCCCATTTCCCGGGCTGTCATAAAACGAGAGCGGGTATCCCTGCACCGGAGTCCCGCTCTTTCTGCATTGAAGCCGTCCTGGGCCTACTTGGCTCATGGCGGCTTTTTGTTATTTTGTTCTGCACGAAGGGTCCGTCTTGACCCGGCGCCGGCATTTAATACTCACTGGGAAACAGGATCGTCGTTGCTGATCTATCCCATTCGGTTATGATCCAGATTTTTCCCTTATAAGATCCGAAATATGGAGGCGCCGGTCTGTCCAGGCTGTGGCCTACTGCCATCTGGTATCGATGTATGTTCGAATACGGGTCTGCTCCCCGGCCTCAGGCCCTTTTCTGACCGCCTCACGACGCGTCGGATTACCTGACTTTGGCTGGGCGATTCGAGGGTTCTACCATCCAGTGAACACCCAGAGCATCCTCGAATCTTGGCCCCGTTCCAGTGTTTGGAAAACTTTTATCAGCAGATAACAAAAGAGATGAAAAGGGGCCGGGCATAGTTCCCGGCCTTCGCTATTCTCGCTAAAAATCGAAGAGCCGCAATCCCTTGCGGCTCTTCGATTCTACTGGTGCGCCCGGGAGGACTCGAACCACCGACACGCGGTTTAGGAAACCGCTGCTCTATCCGCCTGAGCTACGGGCGCATGGCGTGCCTGAAGGGACTCGAACCCCTAACCTTCTGATCCGTAGTCAGACGCTCTTTCCAATTGAGCTACAGGCACAAAGGCCGGCTCAACCACCGGCAGAGTATATATTAACAAAATAATTGTCAGAAGTCAAGCCTCCCCGGCATATATATCCCGGTAAGACTTCCATCGCGCCGGGGGACGGAAGATTAATCGTGCGGTCCGGCTCACGGACCGGCTTTTATGACGGGGAGGGCATATAAAGTGCAGCACTTCCTTTTTTCGATAATCCTGCCGGTTAAAAATGAAGGGCCCCACATAAAAATGACCGTTGACTCCCTGCTGGAAAACAAGGACGGCCTCCCCTATGAAATTATCGTGGTGGACGACGGCTCCTCAGACGGCTGCTGTTCTTTCCTCGGCGACAGCCATTACGCCCTGCCCAATCTGCTGCTCATCACCACCGGGGGCCTGGGGGCGGCCAATGCCAGAAACGCCGGCGCCGCCCCGGCCCGTGGGGAAATACTGATCTTTTGCGATGCCCACGTGAGGGTTCCCAACCGCTGGCTGAGAAAAATGGAAAGGAATTTCATGATTAAAACCGTTGCGGGGCTGTCCCCCGCCATAGCATCCCTGACCGACCCACAGGCCGCAGGGTATGGTCAGACTTGGAACCGGCGGCTGGAGCCGAAATGGCTGCCAAAGCCCGGGGATATAACAATGGCGCCGCTGCTGCCCGGGGGCTGCCAGGCCTTCCGCAGGGAAGCCTTCGAAAAAGTTGGCGGATACGACAGGGGTTTCCGGGTCTGGGGACGGGAGGACGAGGAAATATCCCTCAAAATGTGGCTCTTTGGCTACAGTCTTTACGTGGATCCCGACATCACCGTTCTGCACCTTTTCCGTCCGTCCCACCCATACCCGGTGACCACGGACCACGTGAACCACAATTTTTTACGCATGGCCTGTTCCCATTTCGGTGAGGGCAGGCTGGCCGCAGCCTTCGCCCTGGCCGGCGGCCGGCCAGGCTTCGAAAGGCTACTGGCCTCTGTGTGCTTAAGCGACGTCTGGCCCCAGCGGGCGGATTACCTGGCCAGGCGCAGACGTGACGACGACTGGTACATGAACCGTTTCGGCATACCCTTTTGAAGCGGGACCACCAATCTGCCGGCAGTCGGAATGTATGACATGGGTGCCCGGCACCAAAGTTATTGGGCCTGATATTCACAGCGGCGCGAATTTCCTCTCAAATCGCGGGTGCAGCTGTTTGTAGCCATCCCCGGTATATCCGGCAAAAAACTCCCGGGCCGCATTGTACCCGGACATGAATAGCATTTCCTTTCGCTCCCGGGTGATGTCGAACTCCGTAGTGGCCACGCCCTTGGTGGGTATAGCTATGGTCCGCTTGAAATTGGCGTCCTGAATATGTCTTTCATCGTGGGCTTCCATCATGGTGCCCGCTATGGCCGCCAAAAACTCCATAACATTGTTTATCTCCCGCGGGTTTTCCCTCCCGGGCTCCACCAGCCGGAATCCGAAGGTGGGCCACCGGGGATCTTCCACCTGGTCAAACAACCAAACCGGAAAGTTGCTCAATATCCCGCCATCCACAATATAGCTTTTTCTTTTCACTCCATTTTCCAAAAAATCCACAGTCACCGGCTCGTAAAACACCGGGATGCTCATGGACATGCGCACCGCCCGGGCCACACTGAGGCGGTCGGGATCCAGTCCGTAGTCCCTGATGTCCTGGGGCAGCACCAGCATTTTACCCCTGGAGATGTCGCTGGCGATGACCATCAGCCGGTATTTGTACCTGGGGTTGGTTTCCCCCTTTATCTTCAGATCGCCAAAGGAGACGGCCCCCTTTCGGGCCAGCAGCCCTTCCATTAAAAGCTCCATCCGGCGCCCTTCGTAAACGCCCTTTTCCAACAGCAGGCTAAAAATTTTGCCCGGCAGAAAAAATTTGTCCGCGAGCCCTTCATCCTTGAACCGGGAAAAGTCCAGGTCAAACATTATGTCTTTGATTTCGTCCGCCGAGTGGCCGCTGGCCACCAATGCGGCCACCACGGCCCCGGCGGAGGTGCCGGCCACGCTCTGCCACTGTATATTCATCTCCCTCTCGGCGTAATACAGCGCCCCCGCAAGGCCGATCCCCTTGACCCCTCCGCCTTCAAAAACAGCGTCCGCCTTCAAAAAACCACACCCCAAAAGTACTTCCACACGACATCGCACAGTCCGACGGGAGGAAACATCCTCCATTTCCGTCTCCTGTGTACTGAATCCTGTCTCCCGACAGAACGAGCCTTTTTGAGGTTTGTGCCGGATTGGTGTATTCACTTATTCGCCCTGCGGGCGACAGGAACACAGGATTTGTAAAGGCATAATTTTCTAATACATTATACATAAAAAAGGGCCGCCCGGCTTTCCCGTCAACGGCCCGTGTTGCTTGGCGGAGAGCGAGGGATTCGAACCCTCGAGACAGCTATATCACCGTCTACTCGCTTAGCAGGCGAGCGCCTTCGACCTACTCGGCCAGCTCTCCGTTTTTTTTTCTTCGGATGGCGGAGGGAGTGGGATTCGAACCCACGGAACCCGCAAGGGCTCAACGGTTTTCAAGACCGCCTCCTTCAACCGCTCAGACACCCCTCCAAATTCGCCGCCGGCGCCGGCCATGCCTTCCGTTTCCCGGGGCAGGCACCTTGAAAATAACGACTCAATGGACGGCATAGTAAAGTATAGCACAGCCTCCCGGGCGTGTCAACATTGCTGTTTCACGAATTATACCGACTGCGGCTCTCCAATCCCCGCCGGTTCCCGGTAAAGGTTCATAAACCGGGTGTATTCCTTCAAGAAGGCCAGCTCCACCGCGCCCGTGGGGCCGTTTCTCTGTTTGGCCACGATAATTTCGGCGATGCCTCTCTTTTCGGTATCAGGCTTGTAGTATTCCTCCCGGTAGATGAACATCACAATGTCCGCGTCCTGCTCCAGGCTTCCGCTCTCCCGCAAATCAGACATGATGGGCCTTTTTTTGTCCCTCTGCTCCACCGACCGGCTGAGCTGCGCCAGGGCCAGCACAGGCACTTCCAAGTCCTTGGCCAAAGATTTCAGGGATCTGGAAATGTCGGCAATTTCCTGCTGGCGGTTTTCCGGCCGGGCGGAACCCTGCATCAGCTGCAGGTAGTCTATAATCACCAACCCCAACCCCTTCTCGGCCTTAAGGCGCCTGGCCTTGGCCCTTACCTGCCGCACCGAAAGGCCGGGGGAGTCGTCGATATAAAGAGGTATCCCGGCCAGCTTGGCGGCGGCCCCGGCCAGTTTTCCCCACTCGGTCTCGCCCAGATTGCCGCTGCGCACCTTCTGCATGTCCACCATCGCCTCGGCGCAGATCACTCTCTGGATCAGCTGGGCCTTGGACATTTCAAGGCTGAAAACAGCCGTGGGCACTTTGTGCAGCAGGGCGGCCTGATGGGCCACCGTCATACCGAAGCTGGTCTTACCCATGGCGGGCCTTCCCGCCACGATGATCAGATCCCCGGACTGAAGGCCGCAGCACAGTCTGTCCAAGTCGGCAAACCCGGTGAGCACCCCGCTTATCTTGCCCTTGTTCCGGTACCGGTCCTCGATGATCCGGAAAACTTCCACCAGTATGCGGTCTATCGGACTGAACGCCGAGTGCGACCGCCTGGCCCCCAGTTCCAGCAGCAGCTTTTCGGCCTCGTCAATGAGGTTTTCTGCCCCGGCTCCGCCCTCATAGCCCATACCGGCAATGCGATTGGCTATGGAGATTATACTGCGCAGCAGGGATTTTTCTTCCACTATCCTGGCATAATCCCCGGCATTGGCCGCCGTGGGCACCATTCCGGCCAGGGAGGCCACATAGGTGGCCCCTCCCACCTTCTCCAGTTCACCCTGCCGCCTCAGCAGATCGGTGACGGTTACCAGGTCCGGGGAAATACCGGCTTCATCCAGGCGCAAAAAGGAGCTGTATATCAGCCTGTGGCCTTCCAGATAGAAATCTTCGGGCCTAAGATGCCTGGATATTTTGTACAGGGTTTCCGGATCCACGAACAGGGCGCCCAGTAGCGCCTGTTCCGCGTCAATGTTCTGCGGTGGCGCTTTGTCCAGCAAACACCATCACATCCGTCAGTTAATCACTCCGGCTGAATTGAAAACAGCCTGCAATATTTCTTCCGCCGAGGACACCGGTGTCACCACAATGCCCTTTAATCCGGCCGGCACGTCATTGACGTTTTCTCCGGGCACCATCACCTTTTTGATACCCGATTGCCTGGCCCCGTATATTTTTTCCGGAATACCGCCCACAGCCCTGACTTTACCCTGGATGGAAAGCTCTCCGGTGACGGCTATATTTTGGGGAATGGGCCTGTTTTGAACGGCGCTGAACAGCGCCAGAAAAATGGCCGCCCCAGCGGATGGGCCGTCAATCCTGCCCCCCCCCACCACGTTGACATGCACGTCATAGTCTTGCAGATCCTCACC
>JBBIMW010000003.1:85030-117499 GCA_037444185.1 Peptococcaceae bacterium
TTTTCTAAACACCGAGGCGGCGTTGAACACAGAGTCCCTGGCCATGCTGCCGGCCGTATCGTTAAACCGTATACTGCCCTTGCCCTTTTCCCTAGCGGGAAAGACCACGGTTTCCACCTCCATCACCGACCCCAGAAAACCCGTCACCCCAAGCCCGAAAATTTTACCCACCTCGGCATTCTCCGAGGCCCTGCCCACCACCTGGGGAGACATCCGGCCCCACTGTATCACCTCGTAAACATCCTCCGGGGCAATCCTGGTGGCGGCGTCCCGCCCGCTGTAGAAAGCCAGGCCATAGGCGTCGGAAAGTATATTCACCGCCTTGCGGCCCTCTATGGTGTACTGGCTGACAATTTCAGGCACCGCCGGGTCCACTTCTGCGCCCAGTTTGGACGCGGCCTGAATCACTATGGCCCTTATGTCCTCCGGGGTGAGGGGATCGAAGTACACCTCGGCGCACCGGGACCGGATGGCCGGGTTGATTTCACCCGGATCCCTGGTGGTGGCGCCGATCAGTATAAAATCCGCCGGCGCACCTTCATCGAACAGTTTTTTAACATATCTGGGCACATTGGCGTCGTGGGGATCGTAATAGGCGGATTCGAAGAACGCCCTCTTGTCCTCCAATACTTTCAAAAGCTTGTTTTGAAGAGCCGGGTCCATTTCACCGATCTCATCTATAAAAAGCACCCCACCGTGGGCGTCGGTGACCAGCCCGGGCTTCGGCTCGGGAATCCCCCCGTCCGCCAGATCCCTGCGGGCGCCCTGGTATATGGGATCGTGAACCGAGCCCAGCAGCGGATTGGTTACCTCCCTAGGATCCCAGCGCAGGGTGCTGCCATTTACCTCCACAAAGGGGGCGTCCCCGCCAAAGGGACTCCTGTCCCGCCCCCTCGCCGCTTCCAGGGCCAGGCGCGCAGCCGTGGTTTTCCCCACTCCCGGGGGACCGTAAAGCAGCATGTGCTGGGGATAAGGGGATACCAGCTTGGACATCAGCGCCTTGACGGCCCCATCCTGGCCCACTATTTCGCTGAAGCGGGACGGGCGCAGCAGTTCCATGGCGGACCTGGACAATTTGCGCATCTCCAGTTTTTCCAGCATGGCCAGCTTCTTCAGTGTCCGGGCGTTTTCCGTGCCGCCGCTCTCCTTGACCACCTGCATTCTAATTTCCCTGACATAATCTTCATGCCGGAGCTGGAGCTTTTCACTGACTTTTTTCTCAATGTTCTCCTCCACCGTGCGCCGGGCGATGGTATCGGCGACCTCGTCCTCCAGCTGCTGTAAGATGGCAGGAATTTCCGCCCGGTTGGGGACTTCCTCCAGCGTTGGGTCTTCAAGCACCAGCCTTTGCAAGGCCAGCACCCTTTCCTCAATCTTTTCCGACCTCATCAGCTGCAGGGCATTCAACTTGCCGGCCCGCAAAACCAGCTTGTCCGGCCCGTACAGATCGGACACCAGTCCATACAGGGCGTTAATCCGCCTGGATAATTGATCCTGACCGCTCAACCTGTCCGCCGGGGCTTTTTTGGCGCCGCCCCTGACTTTTCCCAGGAGAATCTTCAATGCTTAAACCCCTTTCTGTCAATAGCCCGGAAATATCCGGAAAGTCCGCTGAAAAAGCCCGCCCGCCAGGTTGCGGCGGCCACTGGCTCCAGCGCACCATGGGCTTTTTGAACAGTCTTTGGCTGTATCCGGCCATGCCTGTTTGATGCCGTATAAACGGGTTCTTCAAGATTCCTCCCAGCTAGGTGCGGCCCTCCACCAGCACTGTGATGGTGGCCTGCACCGACGGGTGCAGCTTTACCGTCACCGGGAACCGCCCCAGGGTTTTGATGGGCTCTTTAAGAATAATTTTCTTTTTGTCTATATCGAGACTGTGCTGCCGGGCGAGGTTTTCCGCAATGTCCTTGTTGTTCACCGCTCCAAAAAGCTTTCCGCCGTCGCCCACCCTGGCACTGATCACCACCTGTGTGCCTTCCAGCCTGGCGGCCGCAGCCCAGGCCTCTTCCTCTGCTTTAATTTTTTTCTTGTCCTGGGCGGCCCTTTGCAGGGAAATCTCCCTCAACCTGCTGTCGGAGGCCTCCACCGCCAGTTTCCTGGGTAACAGGAAATTCCGGGCGTATCCTTCAGCCACGGTTACAATGTCCCCTTTTTTTCCCTGCCCTTTGACATCCTGCAAAAGTATAACTTTCATTTTTTCTCAACCTCCTCCGGGGTCCTGCCGTCCGGGTCAAGTCTGCGGATGTTCCAGACGGAGTCCGCGATCCCCATGGCAACCAACATCCCCGCCGTAAGGGGCAAATATATGCCCATGACTACGAAGGCCATTACCTTTATGGGCCACGCCACCTTCCAGCGCTTCACGTAAAAAATGAAAACCGACAGGCCCGCCACCGAAAGGCAAAAACCCGTCACCCACAGGAAGGACTTTCCAAACACCGCCAGTCCTGCTGCGCCGGTGTGATCCCCGGCCAGCATCAGGGCCAGCCCGGAGATAATCCCCCAGATTACATACCAGGGCACCCTCCAGCGGCTAAAGGGAATTGCCGGGGGGACCGCATGGCCCGAGCGGTGCATTGCCAGCCGCGTGAGCCAAAGGGTGATGACGGCGGAAACCATAAACCAGATCATCACCGACGAAATGTAAATGACCGGCCACATAGCCTCCACTTGACTGACGACCTTTTCCAGTTCCTTCAAGGTGGCCGGGTCCACTTCCCCCGCCGTCCCGCCTGGGCCAAACATATCATTCAGCAGCCGGCGCTCCTGATCGAATAAATGGCGCTGACTTTCGGAAAGGGTCAGGGGACTTTTCCCGGTGAAAAAATAGCCGGCCAGCATCATAACCAGTGAAACCGCCAGGGACAAGGCCACCGTCAGGACTGTGGACTTTCCCGGGGAAATATGATTTTTAAACAAAAGACCCAGCAGCAGACCCAATGGCCCCGTTTGCAGCACAATCATAAACACCGCCTGGAGCTTGCCCGTGGCGGCGAAAGCCGCCGCCGCCATCAGCAACAGGGCCGCCAGGCCGAATTTAATATCCAGCCTGCGCACCAGCATGGCAAAAAAAACCGGTATAACCAGCCCGGCAAAAATGGAAATCACGGGGAGATAAAACCAGGCCCAGGCAGAAATTGCGGCTGCAGTGCTTAAAATAGAAAACTCCGCTGCTTTCCGGTTTGCTGGTTCAGCCGTCAAGGAATCACCTCTTCCTGTCCACCAGGTAAGCCAAAAGCATGGTCAGGTCGCCGTACCATTTTTCGACTTCGTGGGACTCCTCTACGCCCTGCCTCAGCTTGGCTTCTACAGCCGTGTCTATCCTGGAGAATGAAAAGCCAAGCCTTCGTCCCAACACATAGCAGGTAATGATGATGCCCGAAAGGGCGTCCAAAAGCCTTTCCTCGCTCCCCTTCAACATACTCTTGAAGAGGACGGAAAGCGAAGTGACCAAGTCGGCCTTCAACCATTCCACTACCTTGATGTTTCTGGCAATATCAGTCTCGCTGCCGCCAGGGGTCATGTTTTTCCCTCCGAATCTCAAGGAGACCGAAAAAATATTCTGCATCAGAACCCTTTTTTCCTCCCCGGATACTTTGAAAATAGCTTAGGGGCATGTGCAGCAGCCCCCGTTCGGGACTTTCACCCTAAAGATAACGCCCATGCTGGGCGTGCCATAAAAATAAGGGGAACCCGGGTTCCCCTTTCTTATTCCGCTGTGAATGGAAGCAGAGCTATGATTCTCGCCCTTTTAATCGCCGTGGTCAACATGCGCTGGTGCCGGGCGCAATTGCCGGAAATCCTGCGGGGCAGTATTTTGCCCCTTTCCGTTATGAACTTCTTCAGCCTGGGCACATCCTTGTAGTCTATGCCCTCCGCTTTATCAACACAGAAGACGCAGACTCTCTTTTTTCCCCTGCGACCCCTCTCGCGCTTCATATTAACTCCTCCTTATATTACATTCCGCGCCGGAGTGACGCCGGAATTCATCAGAAGGGCAGATCATCATCGGTGAAGGGGACTTCGCTAAACTCATCGTCTCCCCCGTGCCGGGACACTCCTCCCTGCTGTTGTCCGGGCGGCTGCCCATGCTGGGAATCCCTGCCCCGGTCCAGAAACCGCACTGTGTCCGCCACCACCTCGGCAACCTTCCGCCGTATGCCCTGGTTGTCTTCGTAGGAGCGTATTTGCAGCCGCCCGTCCACAGCCGCCATGTATCCCTTTTTAAGGTTATTGGCGCAGGTTTCGGCCAAGCTCCGCCACAGGACAACATCAATGAAATCGGCTTCCCGCTCCCCCTGCTTGTTGCTGAATGTCCGGTTGACCGCCAGGGTGAACTTCGATACGGGGATTCCGCCGGAGGTGAACCTCAATTCCGGGTCCGCCGTCAGCCGGCCAATCAGTATCACCTTATTGTACATAAAAAGCACCGCCTCGGCAAATTATGCTCCCTCCCGGCAGCCTGCCGGCTACTCGTCTTCCCGGACAATAATGTGGCGCATGATGTCGTCGGAAATTTTGAAAACCCTGTCCATCTCTTTGGCCAGGACAGTTTCGCCCTTGAATTTGGAAACTACGTAGATGCCTTCTCTGGTGTGGTTGATTTCATATGTCAGCCTTCTTTTTCCCCATTTGTCCAGGCTGGTGACTTCCCCTCCATTGTTTTCGACCAGGGCCCTGAACTTGTCCAGCGCCGCCGTTATCTTTTCCTCATCCAAATCAGGACGGAGAATAAATATGGTCTCGTACTTGCGCACTTCTGTTCACCTCCTCCCCACGGACTAAGGCTCCACCACGAAGGTGGAGCGGGGGGGATAAATCCAACGGCCAAAATTCAGTCTCATTTTGGCTATAAAAGTATAGCACATCAAACATGTCAAAGGCAAGATATATATAAGCGTGAAAAGGGATAAAAAGTGAGGGCGCAGATTTCCTGGGGCCTTATTTTTCAGCAGGAGCCGTTGCTGATGCTGAAACAACGGCCTTGACGCTTTTTTCAAATTTAGGCCTTGAAATCATCAGCACCCTGCCGCACTTCAGGCATTTGATGCGGAAATCCACTCCCGTGCGCATTACCTCCCAGCTGTCACCGCCGCAGGGGTGATTTTTTTTCATCTTGACCACGTCGCCCACCTGGTATTTGATTAGCTGAGACATTTAAACCCCTCGCCTCTAAGCATTCCACCCTGGCAATTTCACATCCAAAATCACCAAAGCCTTGACAAAATAAGGAGCAACAACAGATTTATCCAAGGCCAGGCTGATCCAGTCCGTGTTCCCGCCCCCGGAAAAGACGGCGGCCGGCAGCTGTAATATTTTCATAAGGGCCACCAATACTGCCGACATAACCAGGCCCTTGGCCGCTCCAAGAATAAAGCCCCCCAGCCTGTCCACAGGGCCGAGAAGAAACATTTTTACAGCATTTCCCAATATTGACCCAAAAATCACCGCCCCCTTGGATACAATCAAGAAAATGATGATAAAGCTCAATAGATCCAGTATTCCGGAAGCCAAGGCCTGATTGAGGGGCACTCCGGGACCTCCAAGGCCGTCAAGCACCCCTTTGGGCAGCGCAAACCTGCCGTCGGCCCCGGCCAATCCGCCGGGGCCGACGGCAGGAACCGGAAGCCATTTACCCAGGGCCGGAACCAGATTCCATTTGAGATTCGCCGCATCCGCCAGCGGGCGGTGGAACTGGAAAGCAGCGGCCAGTCCCAGGAATAGCCCCAGTATCCTGGCCAGCCCGCCGACAAGACCGGTTTTAATTCCTGTCCAGCCATACCACGCGACGGTCAGCATAATAATCAAATCCAGCCAATTCATGCAATCGCCTCCAGGCCGCAGGATGCCGCCGATTTTGCAGCGCCATAAATGATGACTATAAAGTTAGCTCAGACCTCCATGCCACCTTGAGTGGCGCCACGAACAACGCAACTCTGGGCCGGGGTCCGGGTTTCAATCCGGCTTCAGGACCTGCGGCTGAACCGGCTCTATGCTCGTCGCTTACGGTTTGCCGGCCGCCTCCGTACGTGCATCCATGCACACTTTGGCTGCGGCTGCGTCCTGCAGCCTGCCCGGCGCCACGTATACTCCTTCGCCAAGGAGCCGGATAACAGTCTCCGGTATCTTCCGCCCGGCTTGAAAATCCTCCCCCCACGCACAATCCGGCAAGGAATTCGGCAATTCTCACCAAGATAATTCTTGTGGTTTAGCTGAAGACACTGGTGCTGATTAAACTTTATAGTCATTTTATAAATTAAACAATCAGACTTATTTTCCTCCTTACAAAGCGCAAAGGTGGGACAAACAGGAGCGCGGCGAGAAGGATCAGGCCCGCGTACCCGAAAAGCGGATAAAGAATTTTGACCAGCAGTGAAAATTTAAGCATTGAAAGCGGTAAAGCCAGTAAAATCAGCCCCGTGCCCGTCACTTTGTATTTAACACTGCCGCTGTCGGCGAATCTTGAGGCGAAACCATGGGTGTCCGCCATGGCTGTGGTCAGGACAGCCGCCCAAATCAGCCCGCCAAAGACAGCTTTCATGCTCACTCCAAAACTCCCTGCGATATAAAGTAGTGGCACTTCGGAGCCGGTGACGCCGGGATAAAACTTGAGGCCGGCCAACACCATCAGCCCCGCCGCCACCCCCAGGACAAGCCCTCCCGTTATACCCCAGATTACTCCGGAATGACAGGTGGTAGTCCTGCCCAGTGAAGAGAGTACAGCCGCCGGCACCACCATGTTGTAAGACGTGTACAAAATTGCGGACCAGGCCCAGTGCGGCCCGGGATCGCCGCCGGCGCAGTATCCGGGATCTCCTTCGGTCCCCTGGGCAAAGACGAGGGCCAGCAAGCACACCACTGCAATGGCGGCTATTTTCAGGGGAACCAGCAGGGCGTTGGCCGAGATCACACCCCGCAGCCCCCCGAAAACCACCGCTGCGGTGACGGCGGCGGTGAAAACCGTCCCCAGGGACCGGGACAGGCCCAAAAATTCTGAAAAAACCGCGCCTCCACCCGCCAGCATAACCACCACGCCCCCGGGGAGCATCACTAAACTGAGCCAGTCCATTATTTTGCCGCAAGTCCGGCCCAGTATCAGGCGGTACAGATCCATGTAACTGGCGGTACGGGCTGTCACCGCCATCGCCATAACTACTCCTCCCAGATAGGCAAACAGCAGCGACGCCAGAACAATACCCCAAAGGCCTTTCTTGCCAAAGCTTATAAAAAATTGGAGTATCTCCTGTCCCGAGGCAAAGCCGGCGCCTATTACCGAGCCGGCGTAAAGTACCGCCACTTTGTATGCCGGGTTCCATCTTGAAAAATTGTGCAAAAAATCACCCCTTTACAATTTATGCCATTTATTTTACTGCATTACTGATAATTACTGGTCATTGTAAAAAGAATTTTCATTAACCAGATTAAACATAGTGGGGTTTGGAAATAAATATATATTGTATTGTATTTACGGAGGGATTTTATGACTGCCGTAAACGCCGTCAAAGAGGCTGGCAGCCCGGCCAAAACTAGAATAGACCGGAACGACCCCCTGGCAGTGGCTAAATTGAGTTGGGATTTAACAGAAAGAATTAAAAAGGCCGGCATTAAAAATGATCAGGAAAAAATTCTTTTGTGCATAGGCACAGACCGATCCACAGGCGACTGCCTGGGACCTTTGGTGGGCTCAAAGGTCCAGGCCATGTCCTCCCAGAACAAGCTTTTTGTGTACGGAACACTGGATGATCCGGTTCACGCCAGCAATCTTCATGTAAAGCTGGGGGAGATTTTCGCCAGATTTAAGAAACCATATGTAATTGCGGTGGACGCCTGCCTGGGAAGTATAGAAAGCGTGGGGCACATAAGCGTCGGCGACGGGTCCCTGCTGCCCGGAGCGGGTGTCAACAAAAGCCTTCCTGCAGTGGGAGACATATATATCACAGGCACAGTCAACGTGGGGGGATATTTGGAATACCTGGTTCTGCAGAACACCCGGCTGAATGTTGTTATGAAGATGGCCGACCTTATAGCCGAAGGGATTTGCAGGATGGTGGCGCACCAGCCCCACCAGGAAGCCGTGTGCGCCGGTCAATAATCCAGGAGTCAGGAGTCAGAATTTAATGCGCTACTTTAAAGAAAAAGCTCCCTTTCGGGAAAACAGGGCCTTGGAACACGGTATCGAAGGGGAATGTTTTTATGCGTTCATGCGCCTGCCCAGCAACTCCATAACCTCCCTGTCCGCTGTCTGGCCAAAATCGTCATAAAACTGTCCTACGGCGTAAAAATCGGCGGGTGCGGCCAGGCAAACCACCTGGTCCGCCACCTGTCCGAACAATTCCAGCGTGTCCCGGGGCGCCACCGGCACCGCAATAATCAGCCCCGCCGGCTGGATGCTTTTTTTAACGAATTCTGCGGCCGCCAGCATAGTGTAGCCTGTGGCCGCACCATCATCCACCAACACCAAAGTCTTCCCTTTAAAGTCCGGATAAATGGTGCTTCCTCTGTAACCTCTCATTCTTCTCTCTATCTCTTTTATTTCTCCCTCTATCAGGCCGTCGAGATCATCCCCGTCAATACCCAACAAAGAGATGAGCCTTTCATTCAAGAAAGTCGAACCATCCTGGGCCACAGCTCCCACGGCCAGTTCCGGATTTGACGGTGACCCTATTTTTCGCGGCACCACAATATCCAGGGGCAAATTCAACTCGCCGGCCAGTTCAGCTCCCACCACCACTCCGCCCCTGGGAATGCATAATATCACCGCATCTTTGGCAATGATTTTTTTTAGTTCCGCGGCCAGCATTTTGCCGGCGGAGGCCCTGTCCTTAAACATTATATATATCACCTCGCAGGAGGACCCAGATTTTTTTATGCTTTTAGTATACACATAATTTGACAGCGTATCAGCAGTGGTATAAAATTTTTTCATACGTGACTGAAAGTGAGTGAGCTGGGGGAATTTCGATGAGACATTTGTATCTTGACTGCTTTTCCGGAATAAGCGGGGATATGTGTCTGGCCGCTTTAATTGACGCCGGGGCCGACCCGGAATGGCTGACGGGGGAGCTGCGCAAACTGCCGTTTTATGGCTGGGAAATGCGGGCGACCAGGGAAAACAGCCACGGCGTCACGGGGATACGGGTAAAAATAGATGTCGACGAGGGCCGGCAGCCCCACAGGCATTATGCTGGCATCAGAGAAATGATACTGAGAAGCACCCTGCCGGAAAGCGCCCGGAACACAGCGGCTGGGATTTTCCGGCGCATCGCAGTGGCTGAGGGAAAGGTCCACGGGGTGCCCGCGGACCATGTTCATTTCCATGAAGTGGGGGCTGTGGATTCCATCATAGATATAGTGGGTGTTTCCCTGGCCCTTTACTTTTTGAAGGTGGAAAAAGTTATTTCCTCACCCGTTCCCACCGGATATGGTTATGTAAAATGCCGCCACGGTATAATGCCTGTGCCGGCTCCCGCCGCCGCAGAGCTGCTGAAGGGGATCCCGCTGCGGCATCTGGAAGTGCAGGGGGAGCTGACAACCCCCACCGGAGCCGCCGTGGTGGCGGAATTGTCCGAAGCCTTCGGTTCATTGCCAGAAATGACGGTGGACACCGTTGGTTATGGGTTGGGTGGCAGGGATTTTGGCATGCCGAATTTTTTGAGGGTCTTCCTGGGAAGCAAATTTGAGTCCAGCGTTTTTTCCGAATGCATTGAAAATGTGCTGGTGATGGAAACCTGTATTGATGATTCGACCCCGGAAGTGCTGGGCCACACAATGGAAAGGCTTCTTTCCTCGGGGGCGCTGGATGTTTACTTCACCCCGGCCCAGATGAAAAAGAGCCGGCCGGGCTGTCTGCTTACAGTTATAGGCCGCCTGGAGGACGAAGACCATTTGGCCGGCATTATTTTTTCAGAAACAACCACATTGGGGATAAGGTCCCGCCAGGAACGGCGGATTGCCCTGAAAAGAACCCTGGATGAAGTGGATACTCCCTTCGGCCCGGTAAGAGTGAAAACTGCCTGGGACTCCGGCGGACACCCCCTGAACCGGGCGCCGGAATACGAGGATTGCAGGAGAAGGGCCTTAGAAAAAGGGGTTTCGCTTAGTAAAGTGTACGAAGCCGCGCTGCTGGCGGCCGTTCGATGAAAGAAAAAGTCCCTTGGCAGAATCAAGCATTTCTAAAATACTATACCAAGCCTTTGAACCGCTAATGTAAGGCCAACCACCAAAACCAGAGAGGGAAGCAGGTTACCCACCTTGATCTCCTTAATCCCCAGGAGGTTTACAGCGATGGCGACAATCAACAGCCCCCCGGTGGCGGTAAGCTCCTTAATCACATCTCCGGTCAACAGATTCTTGAAAGTATCGGCCAGCAGGGTAATGGCCCCCTGATAAAGAAAAACCGGCGCCGCAGAAAATATTACTCCTATGCCCATGGTGGAGCTGAATATAACGGCGGAAACCCCGTCCAGTGCAGCTTTCGCCATAAGTATGGACGGATCGCCGTTAAGCCCGTCCTCAATGGATCCCACTACGGCCATGGCCCCGACACAATATATGAGACTGGCGGAGACAAAGGCCCTGGCAAATTTTCTGTCTCCTCCGCCGAAGCGGGCCTCCAGCCGGACCCCCAGCCGGGCCAGATATTTTTCAATGTCAATGAACTGCCCTATTGCTCCGCCAACCACCAGACTGATTAACACCAGTAAAATATTTTCGGTTTTCAGGGACATTTGAACACCAATGAGTAAAACGGAAAGCCCCAGGCCCTGCATAACCGTTTCTTTAACCGGGTCGGGTATTCCCCGCCTCAACAGCACTCCCACCAGGCCGCCCGCAACAATGGCTGCGGCATTCGTAATTGTGCCGATCAATAAACTTCATCTCCTTAAAATGTCTCTGGGCGGTTTTTGTTTCACGTGAAACTTTTTCAGACAGAGGTTGTGCCTTTTCCTTCTTTAAAACTCTCTATAAAACTCACCATTTCCGCAGGGCTTTTGAAATCTATTATCACCCGGCCGCCCCCTTCATTTATTTCCCTTACCCTGACCCTGGCCGCCGGTATTTTTTCTTTTAAATCCTTCTCCAGCGAACTGTATTCCCCGGTTTTACCACTGCCCGCGGCAACCCTTTTTCTTTCCACCGCCATGGTCCTTACCAGGTTTTCCGCCTGCCTTACATTCATCTGCCCTTTGATAATTTTATTCGCTGCGGCAATCTGTCTTTTTCCGTCCTGAATTCCCAATATCGCCCTGGCGTGCCCGGTGGTAATCCTGTTTTCCAATACCATCCGCTGTATCTCATCCGGCAATGTCAGCAGCCTGACCATATTTCCCACAAAGGGCCTGCTTTTGCCCACCCTTTTTGACACTTCCTCCTGGGTCAGCCCAAACTCCTCCATCAAAATTCTGTATGCCCGGGCTTCCTCCACCGGATTCAAATTTTCCCTCTGCACGTTTTCTATCAGTGCCACGGCGGCAGCCTCCAGGTCTCCGTAATCCCTGATCACGGCGGGTATTTTTTGCATTCCCAGATCCAGGCATGCCCGCCACCTTCTCTCCCCTGCGATAATCTGAAATTTTCCGCCCTCCAGGGGCCTTACCACTATTGGCTGCACAATTCCATGCTCTTTAATTGAATCCGCCAATTCCGTCAGTTTTTCGCCGTTCAACAGCTGCCGGGGCTGCCTCGGGCTAGGCGCCACATCATTTATGGCTATTTCTTTAAGCCTTTCCGCACCTTCCCCGGCCGCCCCAGGCAACAGAGCCTCCAAACCCCTTCCCAGTCCCCTCCTGTTATTCAAAGCCCAACACTTCCTTTGCCAGGTCATGGTACACCTCTGAACCCCTGGACCTGCGATCGTAAAACATCACCGGCTTTCCATGGCTGGGCGCCTCACTCAGTCTAACGTTCCTGGGAACAATACTTCTATACACCTTATCCTTAAAGTGTCTTTTAACCTCGTCCACCACCTGAATGCTCAGATTCGTCCTTCCGTCGAACATGGTCAGCAATACTCCCTCAATTTCCAACTCAGGGTTAATCCCCCGCTGCACCAGAGAAATTGTGTTCGTCAGCTGGCCCAACCCCTCCAGAGCATAATACTCGCACTGTATCGGTATAATAACCGAGTCCGCGGCGGCCAGGGCGTTTATAGTAAGGAGCCCCAGAGAAGGAGGACAGTCTATTAAAATTATATCGTAGTTTTTTTTTGTCTCCCCCATGGCCCCCTTGAGCATGTGTTCCCTGTCCTTCATCGCCACCATCTCTATTTCCGCCCCTGCCAGATCTATTCTTGACGGCAGTAAATAAAGGTTTTCAATGGGGGTTGCCACCGTCACGTCCTTTATATCCATTCCATTTATCAATACATCATAAATGGTGTATTCCAAATCCTCCTTGGCTATACCCAGACCGCTGGTGGCGTTTCCCTGGGGGTCCATGTCAACCAGTAAAACCCTTCTTCCCATAATGGAAATCCAGGCCGCCAAATTCACCGCAGTGGTGGTTTTGGCCACACCTCCCTTCTGGTTGGCAACGGCTATAGTTTTGCCCACAGAATACACCCCTTTTTACAACCCGAAAACAGTAATATTGCATACTCTTTTTTTCATTTATCTATTCAACGAAACAATAATTGATCCTTCTTTTGCTAGGAAGCTGTTAAAAAAGTCCATCTGCACTTCCTATGGTCACCTAAACTATGGGTCTTTTGGCCGGCATCCCGTCCCTCCTGGGATATCCCGGAGGGGTGGGGGCCCTTTTCCTTACTAAAACAATTTTTCTTTCCTCTGCAACAACCGGCAGTTTAATGCTTTCCACCCTCTCCAGTTCTCCCCCCATCAATATTAAAGCATTATGACCGGCGGCAATCTCTTCTTCCACCGCCGGCCCTTTCATGGCCAAAAAACAACCACCCACCCTGATCAGCGGCAGGCAGAGTTCAGCCAATACGTTTAATGGCGCCACAGCCCTGCTGACCACCACATCCGACCTCTCTCTGTAATCTCCGCTGCTCCCCATGGCCTCGGCCCTGTCCCGTCTGGCCCGGATACCTTCCAACCCCAGCTTTTCAATAAGACTTCGCACAAAGTCAACCTTTTTTTTAACCGAATCAACCAGTAGCAGTTTCGCCCCGGGCTGATATATTTTAAGCGGTATTCCGGGTAAACCCGCCCCGGTGCCAAGGTCCACCACTTCCCGTCCATCAATATCCGCAACCTTGGCACAGGTCAGAGAATCCAGGAAATGTTTCACCGCCACTTCCCTCTCTCCCCTGATGGATGTAAGATTGTGTTTCCGGCTTCCTTCCATCAGTATTCGGTAGTAGTCCCCGAACAGCTTCAGCATTTCCCGTTCCAGGACTATGCCGAGAGCTTCGGCCCCTTCCAAAAGCACTTCTTCCAAAACTTCCGGCAATTATCCATCGTTCTCCTTTTTCCGTGATTCATTCCTGGTTATTTTTTCTAAATGTATAAGTAAAACCGATATGTCCGCCGGGCTTATACCTGATATTCTGGCCGCCTGTCCCACCGAATCCGGCCTGATCATGGACAGCTTCTGCGCCGCTTCGGCTGAGATCCCTTTCATACCGACATAGTCCATATCTCCGGGCAGCTTTTTGCTTTCCATCCTCTCGAATTTTTTCACCTGTTCCAATTGTTTTTTAATATATCCTTCGTATTTTATCTCTATTTCTACACCTTCCCTCACTTCCCCCGGAAGTTCGGGAAATTCCAGCGGCATCTCCATCAGATCACTATATCCAATTTCCGGCCTGCGCAACAGGGCCGCCAGGGTCGTGGCCCGGCTAATGTCTGTTCCCTTGGCCTGAAGAACGGACTTTATTTCTTCCGTCACCAAAACCTTGGTTCCGCTCAGTCTTTCAATCTCTTCACATATCATATTTTTCTTCTCTTTAAATTTATTTACCCTTTCTATTCCTAACAATCCCACCCTCAATCCAATATCCGTAAGCCTCAGGTCGGCATTGTCATGCCTTAACAACAGCCTGTACTCCGCCCGGGAAGTGAGCATGCGGTAAGGCTCAACGGTTCCCTTGGTTACAAGATCGTCTATCAGTACCCCTATATACGCCTGGGATCTGGTCAACACCAGCGGCCCGCAGTTTCTTATGCCCAGAGCGGCATTTATCCCGGCCATTATCCCCTGGGCCGCAGCTTCCTCGTAGCCAGAGGTGCCGTTAATCTGTCCCGCGCTGTATAATCCGCTTATTTCCTTCATTTCAAGTGACAGCTTGAGCTGGGTAGGATCTATGCAGTCATATTCAATGGCATAGGCCGGCCTCATTATCTGCACTTTTTCCAAACCAGGAACAGTCCTGTACATGGCCAACTGCACTTCCTCCGGCAAGCTGGTACTCATACCCTGCACATACATCTCGGTGGTGTTCCTTCCTTCCGGTTCCACAAACACCTGATGTCCCGTCCGGTGTGCAAATCTGACCACTTTATCTTCTATCGAAGGACAATATCTCGGTCCGGTTCCCTCGATGAAACCGCTGTAAAGCGGGGAACGGTGAATATTCTCCCTGATAATTCTGTGTGTTTCTGAATTGGTGTATGTCAGCCAGCACGGTATCTGGCTCCTTTCCCTGATGTCAGATATATAAGAAAAATTCCATATCTTCTCATCTCCCGGCTGAATAGTCATTTTTGAAGTGTCCACGCTCCTGCGGTCCACCCTGGCCGGCGTACCGGTCTTAAATCTCATCATCCTCAGCCCGAGATCTTTTAAACCGTAAGAAAGACCGATGGAGGGATAATTCCCCGCCGGTCCGCCCTGGAATGATACTTCCCCAATAATCACCTTACCCCTCAAGTACGTGCCGGTGGTCAGTATCACCGCCGGCGCCAGGAAAATGGCGCCGGTGCTTGTAACCACCCCTTCGGTTCTTCCCGCCTTCACCAATATTTTTTCTACCATGGCCTGTTTGAGTTCGAGATTTTTTTGTTTTTCCAACACCTGCTTCATGTTCGACTGATACAACTTTTTGTCCGTCTGGGCCCTCAAGGAATGAACAGCAGGACCCTTGGCGGTATTAAGCATGCGCATCTGTATCGCCGACCTGTCTGTGTTCAATCCCATTTCCCCGCCCAGGGCGTCTATTTCCCTGACCAGCTGCCCCTTGGCCGGACCCCCCACCGCAGGGTTGCACGGCATTAATGCCACATTATCCAAATTAATGGTTAACACCAGCGTCCGGCACCCCATCCTGGCCGCGGCCAATCCAGCCTCGCAGCCGGCGTGCCCTGCGCCAACCACCACCACGTCATACTTGCCGGCAAGATATTCCAATATTCGCACCTCACTTGCCTATGCAAAAATCCGTAAATATACGGTTCAAAAGTTCTTCGTCAACCGTGGATCCAGTTATCTCCCCCAGGGCTTCATATGAATTTCTGACATCTATGGACAAAATATCAGCCGGCAATCCCCTTCCAAGTGAAGATATAAAATCCTCCATGCCCGCCCTGGCCCTTCTCAATGCCTCCTCGTGCCTGACATTGCTAATGATGATGGAGTCCGGAGAAATTATCCTTCCCCCGGTGGCTATTATTTCCACCATTTCCTCCAGCCTGTCCATTCCTTCCCCGGTCAATGCCGATATCTTCACCACGGGAAAACTCCAGTTTTCGTAAATTTCCGTTTTTTTATTTTCAATATCAATTTTATTGACCACCAATACAACATTTACTCCGCCAATACTCTCCAATATTTCCCTATCATCTCCGGTCATCCCCGTTTTAGCGTCCACCACAAACAATATCATCTCAGCGCCGGCAAGTGTCTCCCTGGTTTTTTTCACTCCTATTTTTTCCACCGGATCCCAGGTTTCCCTAAGGCCGGCGGTATCCGTCAGTATCAGCGGTATTCCCCTTATGTTAACCGTCTCCTCGATGATATCCCTGGTGGTCCCGGGAATATCGGTGACTATAGCCCTTTCTTTGCCCAGCAGCCTATTCAGCAATGAAGACTTGCCCACATTCGGCCGCCCGGCGATAACCGTCCTGATTCCCTCGCGGTAAATTCTTCCTTCTCCAGCGGTTCTAATCAATATGTTCAATTCACCAATTATCTCCCCGGCCTCCTCCAAAAGTTGCCTCCGTTCCCTTTCCTCTAAATCGTCCTCCGGAAAATCAACGGTGGCCTCTATTCCGGCCAAAATACCCAATATCCTTCCCTGTATAAAGTTTAATCTGTCCGAAAGCCTGCCCTCCAGCTGTGAAACCGCTATTTTCAATGATGCGGCTGTTTTTGATCTGATAATATCAATTACCGACTCAGCCTGGGTAAGGTCAATTCTGCCGTTAAGAAAAGCCCTTTTAGTAAATTCCCCCGGTTCCGCCGGTCTTGCCCCGGAAGCCAGCACCGCTTTTAAAGTTTCCCTTAAAGGGATCATTCCGCCATGGCAATTTATTTCCACCACATCTTCCCTGGTATATGTGTGGGGGGCCTTCATAGCACAAAGCAAAACTTCATCAATAACCCTGCCGCTTTGGTCCACCACGTGTCCGTAGTGCATACGGTGGCTTTCTGCACACCAGTTTTTATTCCGGGCCGGCCTGAAAATTTTTCCGGCCACCTCAAAGGAATTTACTCCGCTTATTCTGATTACTCCCACACCACCTTCACCCGGGGGCGTGGTCACTGCCGCTATCGTATCGTCTGCCGCCATAGTCCCATTCCTCTTATTCTGTATTCCGGGTTCCATCAACAGCGTCTCATTCACCCGGCATGATGGTCTGCCCCTCTGTCTTCTGAAGCCCAGTCGCCCGGCGGGCTTATTCTTTTTTTAAAAAACCCAGCCGGTTTATACCTGCTGGGTTGATTTTTCCCTTCTATCCTCTTCTATCTTTCTGTCCTATCTTTTCGGAGCTATAATTATTTTTCTATACGGCTCCTCTCCCTCGCTGAAGGTGGTGATGTCATCCTTTCCCTGCAGCGCAGTATGTATTATTCTTCTTTCCAGAGAATTCATTGGTTCCAGTATTACGCTCCTGCCCCTTTGTCTGGCTTTTTCTGCCAGTTTTAACGCCAGTTTTTGCAATGTTTCCTCCCGGCGGTTGCGATACCCCTCGATGTCAAGTAAAAACTTTTTTCTCTGCGCCTGGTTTTTATTGGCCGAAAGATTCATCAGGTACTGAAGGGCATCCAGAGTTTCCCCCCTTCTTCCGATCAGTACTCCAAGATTATCACCTTCAAGATGAACCGTCACGGTCTGATCCCTTTCAGAGATGGTCATGTCTGCTTTTAACTGCATTGTGCTTAATATTTCCGAAATAAATTTCTTGGCCCTTCGGACTGGGGTGTCCTTAATAATAACCTTTACTCTGGCGGGTTTTAAGCCAAATATTCCTAATAGACCCTTGGAAGGCTGTTCCAATACTTCAATTTCAGCCTCCTCCCTGGTTATGCCCATTTCGGCGAGCGCCAGATCCACCGCCTCTTCCACCGTTTTAGCGGTTTTTTCGATTACCTGCACTTTCGGCCATCGCCTCCTTTAGAGATGCGGTCTGTTTGTTTACTAAATACTGTTGCACTATACCCAAAATATTGAATGTCACCCAATAAAGCGCCAGTCCCGCCGGCACCTGGGTGGCAAAGTACGCAATCATCAGGGGCATAGTGTACAGTAATATTTTTTGAGTTTGGTCCTGCATGTTGGTGGTCAGTTGAGTCTGTAAATACGTGGTAACACCTGCGAGTATTGCCAGAGCAAAAAATTCGTTGTTTATTTCGCTCAAATTGTCAATCCAAAGGAACCTGGCGTCATTCAGGTCCTTGTATTCAAACAGCCTTAGGGCCTGAAAAAGAGCTATCAATATGGGCATCTGTATCAGCAGCGGAAGGCAGCCGGCCATTGGATTAACATTGTGCTCCCTGTACAGCTCCATTATTTTTTGCTGCATTTTCTGCGGGTCCTTGGCCTTGTATTTGTCCTGAATCTCCTTTATTTTCGGCCCCAGTTGCTGCATCATGTACATTGATTTCATCTGTTTCAATGTAAGGGGGTAAAGAATTATTTTAAGCAACAGTGTGAAAAGTATTATGGCCAGGCCGTAATTACCCATATTCGCCGTCACCGTAAGGTTGTACATCCAATTGATAATCAAAGTGATTCCGTCCACCAAGGGCTGGAGTATACTCAATTCTCTATTCGCCTCCATCTGCTGTAGTTATTTGCCAATAAATCTCAATATTCACCATTCACCTGACCGGGTCAAACCCTCCCGGATGAAATGGATGGCACTTTAAAATCCTTAATAATAACTTGAAAGTACCGGTAATAACTCCATATTTCTCTATTGACTCAGCGGCATACTGGGAGCATGTAGGATAAAACCTGCAGGTCGGCGGCCTCAATGGAGATATAAATCTTCTGTATATACTAATAATACCTAAAACCGCCAAAACCGGAAGTTTTTTAAAAAAGAAAAAATTTTTCATTCCACCAATGTCCCCTAATCTTCATAGCTTTCTGGAGAGCCTCAAAAGTTCCTCCTTGAAATTAAGATAATTTTTTTTTGTCGCGCCTGCCCTGGGAATGATTATATAGTCACATCCCTTTCTGAACCAGCCGGTGTTTAACCTGCAAATTTCCTTTAATATCCTTTTGATCCGGTTTCTCACCACTGCCTTGCCCAGTTTCTTACCAATGGAAAATCCAAATCTTATTTCCGTGGAATTCTTCTCAAGACAGTACAACACAATATTTCTTCCCGCCACCGACCTTCCTTTGGAATACACCTTTTTGTATTCCCTGTTTTTCTTTATGATATATATTATTTACACCCCTTTGGCCCGGGCGGCAATTTTCATAAGGGCTATATAATCATTAAAGGCCACTGCTTAAGCGGCCTTATGCACTAAGTCTTTTTCTGCCTTTGAGCCTTCTTCTTTTAAGAACGTTCCGTCCGGCCGATGTGGACATTCTTTTTAAAAACCCGTGAACCTTTTTATGTTTTTTTACCTTCGGCTGATAAGTGCGCTTCATTTTCTCTCTTCCACTCCTCTCTTTCGCCCCGGAATATTATGCCCATTTTAAACAGTTTATTTTCCTGATGTTATTTTGTCGCTATTATAGCACATCATTAAAGATTATATATTAAACATTTTTCACCGTCAAGGAAAAAGAGAGATTTTCGGATTACCGTTCTGTTGATAAACGCTGGAAAATTTGTTATTATTGCTTTGGCGTCATTTCACCCAAATATCCGCCATACATATTTCAGATAACTATTTAGAATATAATCCGGAGGGTTTTAGTCAAGTGAACAAATACAGTCTTAATGAAACATGGGATCATATACTTTCCACACTTCAAACAAGATTGAATAATCCCTCCGTTGAGACATGGCTGCGGTCCATGAAACCCATTACTTTTTTTGACAACTCACTGATCATAGAGGCGCCGGACAAATTCAGCCGTGATTGGCTCAGCGATAGATACGGACCTGTCATCAAGAGTATCATGTATGATTACCTGGAAACGGAAATAAATGTTGAATTTATTCTCCATCAGGAACTTCCATTAAAACTGACCAACAGGAATAAAAAAACTTGTCACCAAGCCGACGGCGAGGAACCCCGTTCTCATCTAAACGCCAAATATACCTTTGACACCTTTGTGGTGGGAAACAGTAACCGCTTCGCCCACGCCGCGTCCATGGCCGTGGCCGAATCACCGGCCAAATCTTATAATCCTCTTTTTATATACAGCGGTGTGGGACTTGGAAAAACACACCTGATGCATGCCATCGGCAACTTAACCCTTGCCAGGGACCCGAATTATAAAGTCCTTTACATTACGTCGGAGAATTTCACCAACAATCTAATTAACTCAATCAGGGACGACAAGACCGTTGAGTTCAGAAACAAGTACCGTAATGTGGACATACTGTTGATCGACGATATTCAGTTTCTTGCTGGAAAGGAAAGAACCCAGGAGGAGTTTTTCCACACCTTCAATACCCTTCACGAAGCCAATAGACAGATAATTATTTCCAGCGACCGTCCTCCGAAGGATATTCCAACTCTGGAGGAGCGTCTCAGATCCAGGTTTGAGTGGGGACTTATCACCGACATGCAGACACCGGACCTGGAAACCAGAATAGCCATACTAAGAAAAAAGGCTAAACTTGACAACCTGGATATTTCCGATGAAGTGCTCAATTACATCGCCGACAAAATACAGTCCAACATCCGGGAGTTGGAAGGCTCCCTGATCAGGGTTATCGCCTTCGCCTCTTTTAATAAAAAAGAAATAACCCTAAGTTTGGCTGAATCGGTTTTAAAAGATATATTTTCTGAAAGAAAGCGGCAAATCACCGTCACCATAATACAACAGGTGGTTTCCGATTTCTTCGGCATCAGGCCCGATGATCTCAAAGCAAAAAAAAGGACTAGAAATGTTTCCCTTCCCAGGCAGATCGCCATGTATTTAACCCGGGAGCTTACAGACCTGTCACTGCCCAAAATAGGGGATTCTTACGGCGGCAGGGATCATACCACGGTTCTTCACGCTTACGACAGAATAAAAACTGAAATGCAGCTGGACCCGTCGCTGAATCAAACCATCCAGGATCTTTTACACAAAATAAACAACAACTGAAAGCGCCGGCTGTCAATTCTAGGGATAAACCCTTTTGTTTAATTCTTACGGCAGGACTATGCATTATTTTTACACACATTTTAAAAAAACCCGGCGGCTTGTCCCCGAAGATGTCCCCGGTTTACTCACAAATACACAGCCACTATTACTCCTTAACTTTATAAACTATAATATATAATAATATTCCCCACGGGGGTAATTTATGAAATTTTTGATAAGCAAAAACAACCTGAACCGCGCCATTAATAATGTGCAAAGAGCAATCTCCAGTAGAAGCCCTATACCCGCATTGACTGGAATTTTATTTCAGTGCTACGGAAATTCTTTAAAACTTTCCGCCACAGACACGGAGATGTCTATACACAGCTCGGTGCCGGCCCAGATTATTGAACCGGGCGAATTGGTCATACCGGGACGTCATATAGCTGAATTTTCAAGAAAACTGCCGGATCTGCCCATTGAATTTCAATCCATTGGGGGAGGAAAGCTGGCCACCGTCCGCTATGGTCTTTCCGAGTTTAATGTCAATAGCTACAGCTCATCGGATTTTCCAATAATACACATGTCCGGGGACGAATTTTCATTTTCCATTTCTTCCGGGGAGTTTAAGGATATAATACGAAAGGTCATTTACGCCACTTCAAATGATGATTCAAGACCTGTTTTTAACGGGGTTTTACTGGAGATAGAGGGGGATTCCGCCGCTGTGGTGGCCACCGACACCTTCAGGCTTGCTTTGAGGAGATTTAAGATAAATCCTCCTGCGCCAAAAATTATAAATGTCGTGGTGCCTGGAAAAGCTTTAAATGAGGCTGTTCGTGTTATGGATGGCGGCGAAGAGGTAAGAGTGACACTGTTTAAAAACCACATCATGTTGGAAACTGAAGATACAGTGATTAAGTCCCGGCTTATTTCTGGAAAATTTCCCGCCTACCGTCAGGTTATACCCCAGTCCTTCGAGTGCGTGATCAGGGCGTCTATAAAGGAATTGGCGGAATCAGCCGATCGGGCTTCACTTTTAACCAGTGATAAAAACTTATTGGTTATGTTGCAGTCAACAAAGAAAGGTGTTGTGATCAGTGTACGTTCAGAGAGCGGTTGGATCAGGGAAGATATAATGGCGCACATGGAAGGTGAGAATTTAGACATATTTTTCAATGTGCGTTATCTAAATGACGCACTGCGGTCCTTCGACGGGGACATGATACTGATCAAACTTACCGGCCCCTATACTCCGGCCCTCCTCACTATTCCGGAAGATGAGGACTATCTATCCATAATCGTTCCGGCCAGAACCTCCAGGGAGTGATTTTTTTGAGTAATGAAAGCTTGAGCGGAAATATAAGGCTCGATCGTTTTTTAAAGTGGGCTGGTGTGTCATCCACCGGAGGGCAGGGAAAAATAATGATTCTTTCAGGCATGGTAAAGGTAAATGGAGTGAAAACAGGCAGCCGGGGAAAAAAACTTTCCCCCGGGGATGTGGTCAGTGTGGAGGGGGTAGGAAATTTTCTGGTTGAATATAATTCATGGAAAAAATTATAAATATACTTCCAGGGTTTGGGGTTAATTTAATGAAATTAAGCCGGCTGTCGCTTGAAAATTTTCGTAATTACACAGAGTTGAACTGGTTTCCAAGCTCTGGTATAAATATTATTTCGGGGAACAATGCCCAAGGTAAAACCAACCTCCTTGAGGCAATCTTTTTTTGTACGGCCGGCAGATCTTTCCGCACTTCCAGGGAAAAGGACTTAATACACCGGGATAAGGGGGGGTGCCGGGCCTTTGCGATACTGGAGGGTATAGATTTCAGAAGGGAAATATCCGCTTCCGTCAGTGGCGGTGGGAGGACATGCTTTCAGATTAACGGACAAAGACAGGCGAGGAATAAAATTTTTCTTCCGGTAATGTCGGTGTCATTCTCCCCTACAGATATGGATTTAATCAAGGGGTCCCCCGCTGAAAGAAGAAAATGGGTTGATATGGAACTTGGACCGTTTGATATGTATTATTTGTATAATTTAGATAATTTTGAGAGAGTGATTCAGCAGAGAAATAATATTCTCAAAAGGGGATTCAGTAGTCAAAAAATTTACGAATTGATCGAACCCTGGAATAAACAGATGTTTTTTTACGGAAGCTGTATATTGTTTTCTCGGCTGCGACTTTTAAAAAATATTTTTCCTTACGTGAGGGAGGTATTCTCAGGTCTGACCTCGGGCAGGGAAGATATAACCTATAATTATCTTTCCAGCGTCCCATTAGAAAAGGGAGCCGGGAGGGATGAACTAAAAAGAATTTATGAGGAAACTGTAATGTCACGTTTCCATCAGGAAATGGAACGGCAGCAAAGCGTGTTTGGCCCCCACCGGGACGATATAGTGTTTATGTTGAACGGGTCCGATGTCAGGAGATTCGGGTCCCGGGGTCAGCAAAGGTCGGTGTTGCTGGCCTTAAAAATTTCTCTGATGAAGTTGTATTATGCAGAGTTCGGAGAATATCCGCTGCTTATTTTGGATGATGTGTTTATGGAACTGGACGGAATCAGGAGGAGGGGACTGGAAAAATTAATCCGGGGAGAGGTCCAGGCGTTTATAACTGCAGAGAGGGCGCCAGAAGGTGGGTTTGACGGGGAGGCGGAGGTATTTACAGTTTCCGGAGGAAAAATTTACAGGGGGGAAGAATAATGTTTTTGCATTTAGGCGGCGATAAAATTGTTCCAAAAAAAGAAATAATAGTCATAATTGATTCAAAAAAGGGATTCTCAAATATTAACAGGGAGTTTATGGAGACAGCCAGGGGTGAAGGTTTTGTAGAAACCGTCTCGGAATTGGGAAAGGAAAAGTCGTTCGTTATTACCACGGAGAAGATATATATTTCCCCTATATCCTGCAGCACACTGAAAAAGAGGTCCCAAAGCGGAATTGGCATAGAAGAGTAAATAAATTTATATGGAGGTTCTGTATTTGTTTGAAGAAAATTCCAACAGGTACGGGGTAGAAGATATTCAGGTGCTGGAAGGCCTTGAGGCGGTCAGGCGAAGACCCGGTATGTATATTGGATCCACCGGTTCCAGGGGGCTGCACCATCTGGTGTTCGAAGTGGTGGACAACAGTATAGATGAGGCCATGGCGGGATTTTGCGACCATATCGAGGTCATTGTTCACAGAGACAATACCGTGTCGGTGGTTGACAACGGCAGGGGGATACCGGTGGATATTCATCCGAAAACCGGACTGCCGGCGGTGGAGACGGTGCTTACAATACTGCACGCCGGCGGTAAATTCGGTGGTGGCGGCTATAAAGTTTCCGGCGGACTGCACGGGGTGGGTGTGTCGGTGGTTAATGCCCTGTCCCTGTGGCTTGAGGTGGAGGTAAAGCGCGGCGGGCAGGTGTACAGACAAAAGTATGCAAGAGGATTTGCCGTTACCCCTTTGGAGGTTTCGGGAAATACATCCAGCACCGGCACCCGGGTTACCTTCAGTCCGGACCCGGAGATATTCGAGGAAACTGTGTTCAGTCATGAAATACTTTGCCAGCGTTTACGGGATTTGAGTTTTTTAAATAAAGGGATCAAAATTGTTCTTCTGGACGAGAGGACAGACCAGAAGATGATTTTTCAGCACGATGGAGGGATAAAGGATTTTGTCAGCTATATAAACAGAAACAAGGGGGCTTTGCACAGCAGGGTCATATACTTTTATGGAGAAAAGGAAGAAATACAGGTGGAGGTAGCCATACAGTACACTGACGGATATGTGGAAAATCTGTTTTCTTATGTCAATAACATCAACACCGTGGACGGGGGAACCCACGAGGCTGGATTTAAAATGGCCATGACTAGAATTGCCAATGAATATGCCAGAAAATACAATTTTTTAAAAAACGGTGCATCCAGTCTTTCCGGTGAAGACATCCGGGAGGGAATGACGGCGGTCATCAGTATTAAGGTGCCTGAGCCGCAGTTCGAGGGGCAGACCAAAACCAAACTGGGCAACAGCGAGGTCCGGGGAGTGGTGGATTTCGTGGTGATGGAGGGACTGGGCACTTTTTTGGAAGAAAACCCTTCCGTGGGAAGGAGAATAATTGAAAAGGCCATTGTTTCGTCCAGGGCCAGGGAGGCGGCCCGCAAAGCCAGAGAGCTTACCAGGCGCAAGAGCGCCCTTGAAAACTCCACTTTGCCAGGTAAGCTGGCCGACTGCTCCGAAAGAGATCCGGCCAGGTCGGAGATATACCTGGTGGAGGGTGATTCCGCCGGAGGATCCGCCAAACAGGGAAGGGACCGGAAGTTTCAGGCCATTCTTCCCTTGCGGGGAAAAATACTGAATGTGGAAAAGGCCCGCATGGACAAGATACTGAGCAACGAAGAGATAAGGTCTCTGATTACCGCCCTGGGAACCGGCATAGGGGACGAATTCGATATTTTTAAGGCCAGGTACCACAAAATTATCATCATGACCGACGCCGACGTTGACGGAGCCCACATCAGAACACTGCTTCTGACTTTCTTTTACAGATACATGAAGAGTCTGATTGAAAAGGGCTATGTTTATATTGCCCAGCCGCCGCTTTATAAAGTGAAAAAGGGTAAATCCGAAAAGTACTTTTATAATGACCGGGAGCTGGAAGGGTATCTAGGTATTACAGGGCGTACCGGAATAAATATACAAAGATATAAAGGGCTGGGAGAAATGAATGCCCAGCAGCTTTGGGAAACCACCATGGACCCCGAGACCAGGACCGTACTGCAGGTGACGCTGGAGGACGCTGTTGAGGCCGACGCTATTTTTTCCACATTGATGGGGGACAAGGTGGAGCCCAGAAGGGATTTTATCCAGGAAAACGCCAGGTACGTCAGAAACCTGGATGTTTAAACAGGGGTGAAGCAGTTGTCTTCTTTGACGGGCAAAATAGTGCCCATCGACATCAACGATGAAATGAGGCAGTCCTACCTGGATTATGCCATGAGTGTAATTATAGGCAGGGCCCTGCCCGACGTGAGGGACGGACTTAAACCCGTGCACCGGCGTATTCTATACGCCATGTATCAGCTCGGCATGACCCCGGACAAGCCTCACCGCAAGAGCGCCCACATTGTAGGGCAGGTTATGGCTAAATTTCACCCGCATGGAGAAATGGCTATTTACGATGCCCTGGTTAGATTAGCCCAGGATTTTTCATGCCGCTACCCGCTGGTGGACGGACACGGAAACTTCGGTTCGGTGGACGGGGATTCGGCTGCGGCCATGCGTTACACCGAAATCAGGATGGCCAGGATCACCATGGAGATGCTGGCCGACATAGAAAAAAACACCGTGGATTTCATTCCCAATTACGATGGCAGTGACCGGGAGCCCACGATACTCCCCTCCAAAATACCCAATCTGCTGGTTAACGGCTCTTCCGGCATAGCCGTTGGCATGGCCACCAATATTCCCCCCCATAATCTTGGGGAAGTGATTGACGGCATACTTCACCTGATTGACAATCCAGGCGCCGGTGCGGAGGATTTGATGAATATTGTAAAGGGTCCGGACTTTCCCACCGCCGCCAGAATTATGGGCAGGGACGGCATCAGGGCCGCTTACCTGACCGGCAGGGGGAGCATTAAGGTCAGGGCCCGGACTACGGTGGAAAAAATAGGCAGCGGTAAAAGCGCTATTATCGTCAATGAAATACCCTACATGGTGAATAAGGCCCGCCTGGTGGAAAAAATAGCTGAATTAGTAAGAGAAAAGAAAATAGATGGCATTACAGACCTCAGGGACGAGTCCGATCGCAGGGGAATGCGTATTGTGATAGAGCTGCGCCGGGACGTGAATCCCGAAATAATGTTAAACCAGCTGTACAAGCACACCCAGATGCAGGACACCTTCGGAGTGATTATGCTGGCCCTGGTGGACGGTGAGCCGAGATACCTTACTTTGAGGGAGATATTATTTTATTATCTGGACCATCAAAAACAGGTGATTATCAGAAGGTCCAGATTTGATTTAGAAAAGGCCGAGGACAGGGCACACATTGTGGAGGGACTTTTAACCGCCCTCGATCATATTGACGAGGTGATCAACACCATCCGGGCCTCAAGAACTGTGGAAGGGGCAAAAAATTCGCTGGTGCAAAAATTCGGCCTTACCGAAAAACAGGCCGATGCCATTGTGGAGATGAGGTTGCGCAGTCTAACCGGGCTGGAAAGGGAGAAATTGGACGGTGAGTACGCCGAACTCCGGGAAAGGATTGCCCACCTGCGGTCGGTGCTGGAAAACGAGTGGATGGTGTACAGTATAATCAGGGATGAACTTGTCAATATCAAAAACAAATTTACTGATCGGAGAAGGACTGAAATATTGGAAGAGGACATTCACATCGGCGCAGAGGACATGATCCAGGAGGAGGACATGGTCATTACCGTGACCAACCATGGGTACATCAAGAGGATTGCCCTGGACACGTACAAAAGCCAGCGCAGGGGCGGACGGGGAATAACCGCCATGGGCACCAAAGAGGAGGATTTTGTAAGACACCTGTTTATCACCAGCACGCATCACTATTTTCTTTTCTTTACCAACCAAGGCAAGGTGTACAGGCTGAAGGTGCACGAAATACCGGAAGGCGGCAGGACGGCCAAGGGTACAGCCATAGTCAATCTTCTTCAAATTGAAAGGGAGGAAAAAATAACCGCCGTTATACCGATAAAAGAATTCGTGGAGGAATTATACCTTTTCATGGCCACCCGGGACGGTGTGGTGAAAAAAACACAGTTATCCCAATATATGACCTCCCGCCGGGACGGAATCATCGCCATCAATCTGGACAGCGGCGACGAGCTGGTGGAGGTGAAACTCACCGACGGCAGGCAGGAGATAATGCTGGGGACCAAAAAAGGCCTAGCCATCCGTTTTCCAGAAAAGGATGTGTCCCCTTACGGCAGGACTGCCAGGGGAGTCAAGGGGATAAGTCTGAGGCCGGGAGACGAGGTGGTTTCCATGGACACCGTCCGGGCCGGGGCGGAGGCGCTGGTGGTCACGGCCAATGGCTTCGGCAAAAGGACCTCTGTGGAGGAATACCGTCCCCAAACCAGGGGAGGCATAGGTGTAATAAACATAAAAACCACCGAAAGGAACGGAGATGTGGTGGCTTTGCAGATAGTAAGGCCCGAAGAGGAAGTGATGATGATTAGCCGTGAGGGAATTATCATTCGCATCAGGGCAAAGGACATTTCCTCCATGGGGAGGGCCACCCAGGGAGTCACGCTGATGCGGCTGGATCAGGGAGATAAGTTGGTGGCGGTGGCCAGGGTGGCTTCCGATGAACAGTATTAGAAGGGCCGTTGCGCCAAGTTTTATGTCTTGTTTTTGACAGCCGGATAATATACAATTATTATTTGATATATTAAAAAAATATTCGGGAGGAAAAACAGTTGGCGGAGAAAGGCACTTGGACCGTTAAAGCCGGCCTGGCTGAAATGCTCAAGGGCGGTGTGATTATGGATGTCACCACTCCCGAACAGGCCAAAATCGCCGAGGAGGCCGGGGCCTGCGCGGTAATGGCATTGGAGAGGGTGCCGGCCGATATAAGGGCCGCCGGCGGTGTGGCCAGAATGGCCGATCCCGCCGTCATATTATCCATAATGGAAGCCGTCACTATCCCGGTGATGGCCAAGGTTCGCATCGGGCACTTTGTGGAGGCTCAAATACTGGAGGCTTTGGGTGTGGATTACATAGACGAGAGTGAAGTGCTGACGCCGGCCGACGATCAGCACCACATCGGCAAGAACGCCTTCAAAGTACCCTTTGTGTGCGGCGCCAGGAATCTCGGAGAGGCCCTGAGAAGAATAGGCGAGGGGGCCGCCATGATCAGAACCAAGGGGGAGCCCGGAACCGGCAATGTGGTGGAGGCTGTCAGGCATATGCGGATGGTTATGGGCGAAATCAGGCGGCTGCAGAATATGCCCGGTGAGGAAATGATGGCCGCCGCCAAAGAAATGGGGGCGCCCTACGATCTGGTGCTGAAGGTGGCCAAGTTGGGCCGCCTGCCGGTGGTGAATTTCGCCGCCGGCGGAATAGCCACTCCCGCGGACGCCGCGCTGATGATGCAGCTGGGGTGCGACGGTATTTTCGTGGGGTCGGGGATATTCAAATCAAAAGACCCCGCCGCCAGGGCCAAGGCAATAGTGGCCGCCACCACCCACTTCCGGGATACTTCCATACTGGCCGATGTTTCCAAGGGGCTGGGAGAGGCCATGCCCGGACTGGAAATAGCCTCTATATCGCCGGATCAGAGAATGCAGGACCGGGGATGGTAGCACGCGGCCGCGGGAGGGTGAAGGGAGTATATGTTAATCGGGGTTTTGGCTTTGCAGGGGGCCTTTAGGGAACATGAAAAAATGATCCGGTCCCTGGGGGAGGATATACAAACCCGGCAGGTAAGGCTGCCGGGCCAGCTGGAGGGGCTGGAGGGACTGGTGATACCCGGAGGGGAAAGCACCACCATGGGTAAGCTGATGATCAGTTATGGGCTGCTGGAACCAATCAGGGATCTTGCCCTGCGGGGGATGCCTGTTTTCGGTACATGCGCCGGGCTGATACTGCTGGCCGGGGACATCAGCGGCTCAGATCAGCCCAGACTGGGGCTGATGGACATGCTGGTGGAACGCAACGCCTTCGGGCGGCAGGTGGACAGCTTTGAAACGTATCTGCCCGTGTCATGTCTGGGGCCGGAGCCCTTCAGGGCGGTGTTTATCAGGGCCCCTTACATAATGGAGGCGGGCCCCGGAGTGGAAGTGCTGGCGGTGTATGGGAAAAAAATAGTGTGCGCCAGACAGGGAGTATTACTGGCGGCGGCTTTTCACCCGGAATTAACCGGTGATAACAGGATGCACCGTTATTTTATTGAAAGGTGCGTGCAGCACGGGCGCCTATTGCAAAACCTTGTCAGTTGTAGTAATATTTTAGAAGCAGATTTTTATAAGAAACCCGTTGAAGGGGTACAGTAATCTTTTCGTGCCTTGCAGAGAGCCGGTGGAGGCTGCGAACCGGCAGGACCGGAAGGATGAAGCGGCTCCCCGGAGGGGGCTTGCTGAAAGGCGGCTTGTGGCCGGACGTCAGTCGCAAGAAGATGAGGCTGCCGTCCGGGGCTTGGCGTCCATTAGGCAGGCACGGGCTGTTACCGTTAACACTGACCTTGAGAGGGCCGGATTTCTTCCGGTCAATAAGGGTGGCACCGCGGGAGTGAAACCTCTCGTCCCTGAATCATTCCAGGGGACGGGGGGTTTTTATTATGTAGAGTCCGGTTAAGGTTTTTAAAGGCAGAATTGAGAATACAGCAGTCGGGAGGATGGATCGTTTATGATGCAAGACAAACAATATCTGATGATTCCGGGCCCCACCCCGGTGCCCCCGGCGGTGGCGGCAGCCGTTTCAAGGCCTGTGATCGGGCACCGCACGGAAGACTTTGCGGCCATGCACAAAAGGATAGTGGAAAGACTGCAGGTTGTATTCCAAACCAAAAATGATGTTTTTGTACTCACCAGTTCCGGCACCGGAGGCATGGAGATGGCAGTGGCCAACACCGTGAGCCCCGGTGACAGGGTGCTGGCCCTTATCACGGGTAATTTCGGAGAGCGGTTCGCAAAGATTGCCAGGGAATACGGGGCCGAAACAGATGAGGTGAATTTTGGCTGGGGAACCCCGGTGGATCTGAAAACCGTGGAGGAAAAACTGGCGGTCAACCGGTACAAGGTGGTGCTGGCCACCCAGAATGAAACCTCCACCGGGGTTGTCAACGATATTGCCGGAATAGGCGCCCTGGTCGGTAAAACCCCGGCCTTGCTGCTGGTGGACGGGGTTAGCGGGGTCGGCGGCATTGAAATTAAAATGGACGAATGGAATGTGGACATACTGGTTACAGCCTCACAGAAGTCCATGATGCTGCCCCCGGGCCTGGCCATGGTGGCGGTCAGTCAAAAAGCCTGGGAGGTGGTGAAGGGGAACAGTTCTCCCAGGTTCTACCTGAGTCTCCCGGCGGCCAAGAAGGCGTATGAAAAATGGAACACCGCCTATACCCCGGGAGTGTCCCTCTTCGCCGGGTTGGATGTGGCCCTGGAAATGATGATGGACGAGGGCATGGACAACGTTTACGCCAGGCACAGGCTGATGGCCAAGGCCGCCCGGGCGGCAGTCAGGGCCCTGGGACTGAAATTGCTGGCCGGGGACGAAGCGGCCTCCCCGGTGGTCACCGCAGTGGTCAGCCCCGGCGGGGTGGACGGTGACGAAATCCGCAAGGTGCTCAAGAAGGAATTCGGGGTCGCCTTCGCCGGCGGCCAGGGAGTAATGAAGGGGAAAATATTCAGGATCGCCCACATGGGTTTCGCAGACAAAATGGATGTTATTATTGCCATAAGCGCCCTGGAGATGGCCTTGGCCCGCCTGGGCCAGCCAGTGGAACTGGGGGCCGGGGTAAGGGCGGCGCAGCAGGTGTTTTTGGGGGTGAATAAATAATGAGAGTGCTGGTAATGGACGGGGTGACCGAGGAGGGTCTGCTTCCTCTGCGGCAGAATCCCGCTATAGAAGTGGTCATCGGGGGAAAGATGAGCGAAGAAGAGCTGGCGGACTGCATTTCCCGGTACGACGCCATGATCGTCAGGAGCGCCACCAGGGTCACAGCGGGGGTAATTGAGCGGGCGGAGAACCTCAAGGTTGTCGGCCGGGCCGGGGTGGGAGTGGACAACATAGACCTGGAGGCGGCCACCCGCAAGGGGATACTGGTGGTGAACGCCCCGGACGGCAACACCATCGCCGCCACCGAGCACACCATCGCCATGATGTTGGCCCTGGCCCGGAACATTCCCCAGGCGGCGGGCAAAATGAAAGAAGGGGTATGGGACAAAAAGTCCTTCCTGGGAGTTGAGCTGAGGGGCAAAGTACTGGGCATACTGGGGCTGGGGCGCATCGGGTCGGCGGTGGCCAGGCGGGCCCAGGCCCTGGAAATGGAAGTGGTGGCCTACGACCCCTTCATCACCGAGGAAAAGGCGGCGGACCTGGCGGTGGAGCTGGCGGGGCTGGACGAACTGTACCGGCGGTCCGACTTCATCACCGTCCACATGCCCAGGACCAAAGAATCCCACCGCATGATCAACGACAAAGCCATCGCTGGGATGAAAAAAGGAGTGCGCATAATCAACTGCGCCCGGGGGGGCATCATAGACGAAGACGCCCTGCACCGGGCCATGGTGGAGGGCAAAGTGGCCGGGGCGGCCCTGGACGTGTTCGAGAAAGAGCCGAACATGGACAGCCCGCTGTTAAAGCTGCCCAACTTCATAGCCACCCCGCACCTGGGGGCCTCCACCAGGGAGGCCCAGCTGAACGTGGCGGTGGACGTGTCCGGGGAAATAGTGGCGGCCCTGACGGGAAAGCCGGTGAAAAACACCGTAAACATACCCTCCATGAGCCCGAAGGTCCTGGCGGCGGTCAAGCCCTACCTGGGGCTGGCGGAGAAATTGGGGCGCTTCCAGGCCCATCTGGTCACCGGCCGGGTGCGCAGGGTGGAGGTTCTTTACAGCGGGGATCTGACCAGGCAGGAAGTGGCGCCCATAACCACGGCGGTGGTGAAGGGGCTTTTGGACCCCATACTGCAGGAAACCGTCAATTTCGTAAACGCCCCTCTGCTGGCCAGAAGCCGCGGCATACAGGTGCTGCAGGCGGTGGACGGCCTTGACGAAGGCTACGCCAGCCTGATTACAGTGAAAGTGCAGACCGACAAGGAGGAAAGGACCATATCGGGGACCCTGTTCGGCGCCCACGACCCCCGCATAGTGATGATCGACGGCTACCGGGTGGACGCCT
>JBBIMW010000004.1:0-108629 GCA_037444185.1 Peptococcaceae bacterium
ACATTTTCGTTCCTCTGATGGTGCCGCCGCAGGCGGCGTGGGGGTCTGACTACTGGATTCCAGCCGCCCGCAAGGGCGGCTTTTTTACTAAAGGTGGGGCACCCGATCCCCGAGCTCGGATATTTTGCTGTCATTAAAGCGGTCTATGGTGCTGAGATAGCCAGTTATGCGCCTGACCCGGCGGATTCCGGAGGAGCCGCAGGAGGGGCAGCTGTCCCCGTTGATTACTCCCATGTAATTGCAGCCGGTGCAAAAGTCCACCGGAAAGTTCACCGCAGCATAGCCCATGTCGCTGGCCACCATGTGCCGGATAATGGTTTCCACCGCCTGGAGGTTGTGGGCCGGCGGCGACGACATCTCCACATAGCTGATGTGCCCGGCGTTGCAGTATTTGTGGAAGGGCCCCTCTATACGAATCTTGTCGAAGCTGCTGAGGGAAAAATCCACCGGCACATGGAAGGAATTGGTATAGTACTCCTTGTTGGTGACGCCCGGAATTATTCCGTACTCCTTGCGGTCCAGCTTGACAAACCGCCCGCTGAGACCCTCGGCGGGGGTGGCCAGCAGGGTGAAGTTGAGGTCGTACTCCTCGCAGGCGCGATCTATCAGGCGGCGCAGGAAAGATATTATATTATGGCCCAATTCCCCCGACTCCCCGCTCTGGCCATGATGCTCCCCGGTCAGGGCCACCAGGGCCTCGGCCAGCCCGATGAACCCCACCGAAAGGGTGCCGTTCACTATTACGGACTCTATGGGATCGTCCGGCTTGAGATTATTCGACCCTATGTACAGCCCCTGACCCATGACAAAGGGCATGTCCCTGACCTTCAGCCGGGCCTGGACGGTGAAGCGGTGATAAAGCTGCCTTATGGCCAATTCCGTCACGCCGGACAAATGACGGTAAAAGGCATCCAGGTCCCTTTCAGCCTTGATGGCCACCCGGGGCAGGTTGATGGTGGTAAAGGAGAGATTGCCCCGCCCGTCGGTGACCACGGGGCCCCGGCGGTTGGCCATGACTCTGGTGCGGCAGCCCATGTAACTCACCTGGTCGCCATATTCCCTGTTGAAGGACGAATCCATAAAGCTGAAGGTGGGGTTCAGCCGCTTCGCGGCCACCTTTACGGCCAGTTTGAAAAGGTCGTGGTTGGGGTCGCCGGGGTTTAAGTTCACCCCTTCCTTAACCCTGAAAATAATATTGGGGAAGATGGGGTTTTCACCGTTCCCCAGCCCGGCCTCATAGGCCAGCAGCAGGTTGCGCACCACCCGGCGGCCGGCGTCCCCTGTTTCTGTCCCCACGTTAATGGAAGAAAAAGGCACCTGCGCCCCCGCCCTGCTATGCATCGAATTAAGATTGTAAATCAATGCCTCCATGGCCTGATAGGTCTCGAAGTCGTCGGCGTCCTCCACGAAGGATGCCATATCCCGGTCGAAGAAGGCGAAGGACTGTCCGCCGTGCATGTCATTCTGGGAACTCTGCAATATGATGGCCGCCAAGGCCGTGGCCGAGGTTGGCCGCTTGGGGGGCCTGATATATCCGTGCCCGGTGTTGAAACCCTCCGCCAGCAGCCTGCCCAGAGGGATTTGTATGCAAGTGAGGGTTTTCCCATAAAAATCCAGATCATGAATATGAATGTCACCCCTCACATGGGCCTGGGACATCTCTTCCGGTATCAGCCTGGTCAGATAATATTTCTTGCTGGCGGCGCTGGCTATCTGAAGCATTTTAGCCGAAGGGGAATTGCTGATATTGGCGTTTTCCCGGCTGGTCTCCTCCAATATTTCCTCCACCGCGTCCATCAGATCCCCCTTGGCCTCCCTGATGCGGGTCCTTTTGTCGCGGTACAGTATGTAAGCTTTGGCGGTGCGGGCGTGTCCGGCCTCGATGAGGACCTTCTCCACCACGTCCTGGACGTCCTCCACGCCGAAAATGTTTCCGTTGTATTTCTTTTTCAGCATCTTCAGCACTTCGATGGTAAGTTCCATGGCGGTCTGACGGTCCTCTCCGCCCACGGCCCTGGCGGCCTTGAAGATAGCATCGGTGATTTTTGTCTCGTCGAAGGGCACTTCCCGCCCGTCCCTCTTTCTGATTGCCTTGAACACTGACACTGACCCCCTTAAACATTCAGCTGCCGGCACTGACCGTCAGTTTTCAACGATCGGCATTACCGGCCTTCATCAGCTTTTCTATTTCCCCCAGGAACCCCCTGACATCATGAAACTCACGGTAAACCGAAGCGAACCTGACGTAGGCCACCTCGTCCAGTTGCCTTAAAAACACCATCACCTTTTCCCCGATGTCCCGGCTACTTATTTCGGTCTCCGCCGTGTTGCGCAGATCCCTCCCGATGGCGTTGACCACGGCGTCCAGCTTTTCCATAGAAACCGGCCTTTTCTGGCAAGCCTTGGCCAGCCCGTAAAGCAACTTGTTGTGGTCGAAGGGCTCCCGCCGGCCATCCTTCTTCACCACCATCAGGGGTATTTCGTCAACCCTCTCATAGGTGGTGAAGCGCCGTCCGCATCCTCCGCATTCCCTTCTGCGCCGGATTGCATTTCCATCCTCCGCAGGCCTTGAATCGAGAACCCTGCTGTCGGTAAATCCGCAGTAATGACACCTCAAAGGACACACCGTCCCAATGCGCTGGATTCATTATGTTGTATCAGTAATGAAGTTATTATACTATATATTGTTCGGACCGGCAAAAACGGAAAAAGGTGCCAACAACTAAAAGAGAGAGCTAAGAACTCTCCCTGCAATACTAAATTGGTTATTTGCCTGTTTTCAATCCCCGCGCCACACAGCAAGACGGTACCCATGTCCGGGGGCAAACACCTGCGGCCCGGGAATACACGCCCATGCGTCCTTGCCCTGCTTTTCAGCGGCTCCGGCTGTAAAAACGCCCCCCTCCCGCCCTGGCCTCCTGGGGGACCACCAGTTCCACCAGTATAACGTCCACACCTATTCTGATTATTTTTTCCCAGGGCACCACCATTTCATTTTCTCTGGTAAAAAACCCCATCAGCCTGGCCCCGTAGGCCGGCAGGATGATGGCGCTGATGCGGCCTTCTTCAATATCTATGTCTATATCCTTGATAGGGCCCAAACGCCTGCCATCGGTAATATTGATAACTTCCCTCGTTCTGAGTTCAGAAATCCTTACCATTTTTTGGGCACCTCCCGTACTACATTATGTATATGCGGAAAGCGCCCCGGTTATTAATGAGAATTGACTCCCCAATCCCTGATTTGCCTGTACCATTCCAGCACCTTGAGCCTGTACTCCACCGGCGGCACAGCCCCCGCCCGCCCATTTCCTTCCGGGCCTTCCGGGCCATGCCCGAAGGCGGGTATTCCGGCCAAATCCCCTTTGGCGGCGGAATGCCCTGGATCCTGGGACGGGTTCACAAAGCACAGGGGCGGAAACAACACACACCACCAATTGGACCCGCCGCCTCCGCCGATAACAACCCTGACCGCCTCGTACCGCCCGGCGGGAAGGTTCAGGTCCGCCGCCTTCCCGTCTCCGTAATTGACTTGGTAGGTTCTCCCGGGAAAATCATAGTTGCCCCGCATCACCCCCACCGTCTGATCACAGCCGTTTTCCCGCAAAACCCTGGTGGCCGTCGCCTTAATCAAGTCCAGACTTTCATCCACCCTTTCCCTGGCCTGCCGTATATCCCCGGCGCCCTCCAGCGCCGGCGCCACGGCCTGGACAACGGCGTCCCTCACCTCAAGCTTCAGCGCCTGGTCTTCGGGAGAATCGCTGTTGGCGATTATATGGAACCTGATCAGGGAGCCGGGGTGACCAGCCGCCGCCACTCCCTCCGCCTCGGGCCGGATCAACCATGCCGGCGCGATGGCGGCGGCCGCCACTGTAAAAATGCATATTAATATTTTTAATGACCACTTTTCATGGTAATGCATAATATTACCAGTGTGGTCATAATGTCGTCAGAATAAACGGTCCCCCGACAATATTAAAAAAATTTTCTCATGTGGTTCAGCGCCGCCTTCTCCAGCCGGGAAACCTGGGCCTGGGAAATGCCTATCTCCTCGGCCACCTCCATCTGGGTTTTGCCTTCGTAAAACCGCAGGGTGAGAATGTGTTTTTCCCGTTCACTCAATTTTTGCAGGGCGTCCCTGATGGCGATACCCTCCAGCCAGCTCTGATCCTGGTTTTTTTCATCGCTGATCTGATCCATGACGAATATCGGGTCTCCGCCGTCGTGGTATATGGGCTCGAAAAGGGATATGGGCTCCTGGATGGCGTCCAGGGCGAACACGACATCCTCCCTGGGCATCTTCAGCTCGCCGGCTATTTCATTGATGGAGGGCTCCCTGGAATATCTGCTGACCAATGTGTCCCTCACCTGCAAAGCCTTGTACGCCACGTCCCGGAGGGACCGGCTGACCCGGATGGGGTTGTTGTCCCTGAGATACCTCCTTATTTCTCCTATAATCATGGGAACCGCATAGGTGGAAAACTTTACATTCTGCGACAGATCAAAATTGTCGATGGCCTTCATCAGCCCTATGCATCCAACCTGAAAAAGATCGTCCACATACTCGCCGCGGTTGGTGAATCTTTGTATCACGCTCAACACCAAGCGCAGGTTGCCGTTAATCAGCCGGGTCCTGGCACCGGCGTCTCCTTTGTGCATGGACTCAAACAGCGATCGCATCTGGGATCCGGTCAGCACAGGGAGTTTGGAAGTGTTTACACCGCATATTTCCACCTTGTTGACGAGCATCGGCGGCTCCCACTCCTATTCATTCCAATGTTATGCGTCGGCATCAATCTCATTATTACCCCCGCTCTGCTGCTTTTATACATTTTTCGACAGACCGGGGCGGCTAAAAAAGCCGCCCTGCCGGGCGGCTGGAATCCAAAATACAGTAGTCAGACCCCCACGCCGCCTGCGGCGGCACCATCAGAGGAACGAAAATGTATTTTCAGGGCAGAATTCAGAATTTGATGCATTCCTTTTAAAAAAAAGCTCCCTTCCGCTTTCGGGAGAACAGGGCATTGGAGTAAGCCGTCGGCCATGTAACCCATAACTTATATAACTTAGGTACCGGTTAACTAAGTTATTTGCGTCCGTCAATGGCTTGGCAATTTCCAGGATGCATCCATCCCGGCCAGCCCGTTCTGTCTCCTGTCTTCCGACTCCCGGCAGAATAAGGAATGCAGTATAAGCACAAAATCGGCATAATCTATTCCATACGGTGGATTTCCTTTTTAAGTCTTTTGATTATTCTCTTTTCCAGCCGCGATATATACGACTGGGATATGCCCAAAAGGTCCGCCACCTCCTTCTGGGTCATCTCGGAACCGTTATTCAGCCCGAAGCGGAGTTCCATTATCCTCCTTTCCCTGCCGTTGAGCCTCTGGAGAGCAAGATGCAGGAGCTTTTTTTCCACTTCCTCTTCGATGTATTTGTAGATAACGTCGTTCTCCGTGCCAAGGACGTCTGACAGGAGAAGTTCATTGCCGTCCCAGTCTATGTTCAGTGGCTCGTCAAAAGAAACTTCGGTCCTGATCTTGTTGTTCCGGCGGAGATACATCAATATTTCATTTTCTATGCACCTGGAAGCGTAAGTGGCCAGCTTTATTCTTTTCACCGGATCGAATGTGTTCACCGCCTTAATTAACCCTATGGTGCCTATGGAAACCAGGTCCTCTATGCCCACCCCGGTGCTTTCAAATTTCCTGGCGATATAGACCACCAGGCGGAGGTTCCTTTCGATCAGCACACTGCGCACGGCGCTGTCTCCGGCCTCCAGCCTGTTGATCAGAAAAAGCTCCTCATCGCTGGAAAGGGGGGGGGGAAGCGCCTCGCTGCTGCCGACATAATATATATCAGGCTTTTCGCCCAACCACCGGAGTATCCTTGCCAGGGTCAGACGGATTCTCAGCTTGATCTGCCACAGCTTATACATTTCCCTACCCCCAAATCAAGATGCGGTTCATGCCGGAACAGCCCTGTCCAGCATGGACGGATTTATAATGGCGTTATACTCTTCACCCGGGTCCAGCCTCCTGCCGTGGATCCCCACAACCACCTTTTCGACCCTCCGGACCCGGTTGTCCAGGATAAATTCAATCCTGTCCGGCCGGATTCCCAACAGCATTCCCCTGTCGCTGCCAAGGGACCGGAATGGTATCAGCCTAAGCCTGCCGAACCACGGAGTGCCCATCATCCGCTCAATCACCACAATGGCGTCCCCGGCACAGTCGGCCGCCTCCCTCATGGGCTCGGGCAGCACATCCCTGATGACGCTGTGTTCCACCACCACCACCGGCTCCCCGGAAACCGGATCGCACAGGCTGTTCCCCGTATCCAACAGCCCTCGCACCGCAACCCCCCGCCCTTCAAAATAAATGGTCATGGGCATCTTTGCCGGCTCCATCCTCCGCCTGCTTCTGAAGTACCGGGGCAGCAAGACCGCGCCGGCCCACAGAACGGCCACGACGAAAATCAGTCCGGGCCACAGGTGCCTGTTCACAATGGCTATAAAACCGCTGATCTGTTCAAAGGCCCCGGCCCGGCTGATAAAATGGGAAAAACCGATCACCATCCCGCCGGCGGCAAAGGACACCAAATAAAAAAATGACAGACACAGGACGAACCTCCGCGGAGGCAGCGGGGCAAAGGCGGCGGCAACCATAATCAAAGATGCGGCAACCTTCGCCAAAAATGAAAAAAGATACTCCGCGCCGGTGTAAAAATAGGCCAGGGAATACAGACTTCCCAAGCAAGCGCTGAGCAACACCCGGCATTGCTTCACCCTCACCTGGCTCAACCTGCCCGCCGTCCAAATCAACAACCAGTTGACCAGCAGGTTTCCCACAAAAAGTTTATCCAGATACACAACGGTGGTGTTCATTACAGGGCACCTCCGGAGACGGGGGTTCTCCCACCAGTATATGGCCTAAATTCCTTATATATGCCATATCATACATGCCAAGTTCTGGAACTGCCATTGCACATCCGCCGGGGCCGGGATCCGGGCGGCGCTCCCCTCCGGTTTAGGCGTCGCATCCATCAAATAACCAGCCCTGGCTATTATTATATAACGCCAGGGCTGGTAATATCTGTCACTATATGGCTTAACTGTTTTTTTTCCACTGCCTCCCGGACTCTTCACGTTACCGCATTTATGTGGCGTGGGAGTCCGAATCCTGGATACCGGCAGCCACTTCAGGCTATCTTCTCCTCAAAAACGCCGGAATGTCCAGGTCCTCCCCCCCACTGAAGGACTTCATCTCCACATCCTGCCTTATCCTTTCCCTCCGGGCGGTTTTCTGCTCAAACCCGGTGGCTATCACGGTCACCCTGACCTCGTCCTCCAACCTTTCGTCGATTACCGCCCCAAAGATAATGTTGGCCTCGGGATCGGCGGCCTGGGCAATGATTTCCGCCGCCTCGTTCACTTCAAAAAGCCCCAGGGAGGCCCCTCCGGTTATATTCAGCAGCACTCCCCTGGCCCCCTCGATGGAGGTTTCCAGCAGGGGACTGGAAATGGCTATCCTGGCGGCCTCGGCCGCCCTGTTCTCACCGGCGGACACCCCTATCCCCATCAGGGCGGACCCGGTATCCCGCATAATGGTTTTTACATCCGCAAAATCCAGATTAATCAGTCCGGGCACCGCAATCAGGTCGGAAATGCCCTGCACTCCCTGCCGCAGCACGTCGTCGGCGATACGGAAGGCTTCCACGATGGAGGTGTGTTTGTCGATAACCTGCAGCAGCCTGTCGTTGGGAATGGTGATCAGTGTGTCCACTTTTGATTTCAGGTTCTGGATACCGGCCTCGGCCTGGGTCATCCGCTTACGTCCCTCGAAGGTAAACGGCTTTGTCACCACCCCCACGGTGAGGGATCCCATTTCCTTGGCCACTTCGGCCACTATGGGCGCCGCCCCGGTACCGGTGCCGCCGCCCATTCCCGCCGTGACAAAGACCATATCCGCCCCTTTCAGGCATTTGATTATCTCGTCCCTGCTTTCTTCGGCCGCCTTTTGGCCTATTTCCGGGTTTGCCCCGGCCCCCAGCCCCTTGGTGAGCTTGGCCCCGATTTGTATCTTCAGTTCGGTCTGGGCCAGCTGAAGGGCCTGGGCGTCAGTGTTCACGGATATGAATTCGACCCCTTTCAAGCCGGCGCTGATCATCCTGTTGACAGCGTTATTTCCTCCGCCGCCCACCCCGATCACCTTTATGCTGGCAAACTGGTCAAGGTCCAGTTCAAAATCAAGCATGGGGTGCGTCCTCCCTTTTGTTACCATTTAATTATATTGGAGCCTTGAAAAAACCCCCGACCCTGCCCCATAAACCGGGGGATGGCCGGCGGCCGGCCCCTGCCCTGCGGCAACGGCCCAGACAAAATCTCAATAAACCTTCCGCCCCCGCGGCGCCGGAGCCACCTGAGATTTGCACCTTCGCACCGAGATGTTCCTCGGCGAAAGGGCCCAAGCCTTTGAGCAAACTGCCCCCTCCGGTCAGCACCAGCCCTCCGGGCAAATCTATTCCGCCCGCCAACCTTTTAACCGCCGACGCCACCATGTCCAGTATCTCGCAGATCCTGGCCCCGACAACGGCGGCGTAGGTTTTGCCGGGAACCTCGTTCACACCGGACCCGCTCAGCCGGGGAACGGCAATAAATCCCTCCGATCCCTCCGTTTCCCGCTTTTCCATCCCGCCACCGCCGCTTACGGAAATTTTCAGTCCCAGCCCTACGGTTTTTTTAACCTCCTCCGCCCCCGCCAGGGTAGTTCTCAGGCAGATGGCCAGGTCGCTGGTGATATGATCGCCGCCCACGGGCAAAACCTCGAATTCCGCAGCATGCCCGTGGTTGTACACCAAAATGCCGGTAAACGCCCCCCCCATATCCACCAGGGCCGTCCCCAGCTGTTGCTGCGCTCTGGTCAAAAGAACCGCTCCCTCCGCCATTGAAGAGGGGAAAATATCCGTCACTCTGACACCGGCCCCGTGCACCGCATCCATCAGGCGGTCAACCAGAACGGCATCGGCCGTGACCACAAGGCATTCCACTTCCAGCCTTGAGCAGTGCGCCCCTATGGGCTCCCCCCCCACTGCAATGCCGTCCACCAAAAACTCCAATGGCAGCGCCTGAATTACCCGCCGCCCCGGAGGCAGGTCGGAAACCAGGGCAAGACGCCTTATCCTTTCTATGTCCTGGTGATTTATGCGCCTCTTTCCAATCAGATTACCATATTTTTTCCTGTAAAACTCAACACTGTGCCCGGACAAACCTATACAGGCCGATTCTACCCTGGCCCCGGCGGCCGATTCCGCCCGGGACAATGCGCCCCTGATGGAACGGGACAGAGCCGGGACATCGCCCACCTGTCCCCTGCGCAAACCCATGGTATCCGATGTTCCTGTTTTAAATCCCCCAGGAACCGGCGCAGCCGGCAAGATCCAGGCATGCGCCGATTCCCCGGTGGCCGTCCCCCCAGGCGCAGGCGCGCGGGGAATGGCCACCGCGACCACAATACGGGAAGATCCTATGTCCAGGCCGGCTACAGCTGTTTCCATAACCCTTCCTTTCTCCAAGGCCGCCGGTTTCCCGCGATGTTTATCCAAGCATTGTTTAAACTGTAAAATTCAACACTATTGAAAAATTCCCTTTCTCAGCGGGTGAAAATTATTTATTTAACAGGTGTCTGCGAATAATGGCCAAATTCTGGAACAGCCTGACCCCGAAGGCAACCACCGCCGCCAGGTACAGGTCTATTCCCAGGCGCTCGCCAATAAAGGCCAAACCCGCCGCCAGCAAAGCATTGCTGAAAAAACCGGTGATAAATACCTTATTGTCGTAGTGGTCCTCCATGGCCGCCCTGATCCCTCCGAAAACCGAGTCAAGGGCGGCCAGGGCCGCCACGGACATGTATTTCGCGTACGCCTGGGGAATGGTGATGGGAAGGTTGAGACCCAGTGCTATTCCCAACGCCAGTCCCAAAACCGCCAGCCATAGTCCCGGCCACATTTCGATCACCCTTTCCTTACGGCCTTGGCGTAGTTGTACTGCAGTTCCCTGCTATACGCCGGGACGGTCAAATTATTGTTCATCTGTATTTTCACCACTATACCCAGTTCCTTGAAATAGTCCACCAGGCCGCCGCTTATTTCCAGAGAGCTTTTCAGCTTTTCCGGGCTTCCGATGGCCAGGATGTGAAAGGGGGGCTCGGTTCTCTCCAGGTTAATATTGATAAAGGACCCGGCCTGCCTTATCTCGGAAGTTGAGATCATCCTCTGGCCGTTGATGGAAATGGCCTCGGACCCGGCCCCCCTCAGATCGTTGACAACCCGCAGCAGGTCTTCGTCTCTGAGTAAAAATACACTGTTTCTGCGAATATGGCCGGGAGGATTGTCCAGCAGCACCTCGATGCCGGGTCCCGTCACCGTAACCAGCCCGGCGTTGATCCTGCTCTTTTGCAGCTCGTCCTGGATGGCTTCCCGGGCCTGGAGCTGGCCCTTCTTGGCCTGCTCCAGCTTGTAGGCGAGATCCTCAATCTCCCTGTCCAACTTCCGGTTGTCCTTTTCCAGCTTGCTCAATTCCACCTGCAGTTCCTGGGCTCTGTCCGCCGGGACACTCTGTTCTATGTAGCGATTGGTGCGAAACTGAATGGCCAGCATCACACCCAGGATCATGGTTATCACACCTATTGAAAGGTACATGGACCTTTTCATTGGCTCTTTTGAACCTCCGCCGGTCTGGCATAATCAAAGCTCATAGTGCCGGAAAGGGGCGGTATGTTTATCTGGGCCACCTTTTTAACATTGACCTGGATACCCCAAAACTGGAGGGCATCAATAACCCCGTTTCTCATTTTAAGGGAATTCACCAGATTATCCTGGTTCCCTATGGCGCTTATCACAAAGGGAGGGGTCAGGCGCTGGTTCCTGTTGATCAGTATGGTGGGGCCGGTACAGCGTATCTCGCTGGCGGCCACGATCCTCTGGCTGTTGATGGCCAAGGCCTCGGCCCCCGCAGCCCTTAGTTCGTTAAGCACCCTTAGAATGTCCTCATCGTGCAGCACGTAGAGGTTAGGGTTTTCCCCGGGCTTGGCCGCGATATTGCTGTCATTTAACGTAACTTCCACGCCGGATCCAAAGACTCCCGACAGCCCGGCCTCAATCCGGGCTTTGGTCAACTCCTCCCTGAGGGGGCCCAGCTCTACACCGCCGGCAATCCTGTCCAGTTCGGAACGCATTTTGTTCAGCTGTTCCTGCTTTCTGTCCCGCTCGGCTCTGGCTTCGCCGACTTTAGCCGCCACCACCTGGACCCGGGAGATTTGGGGGTTCTTCATTATTTCCCTGGTGACCCGGAACTGGACCGACAGCAGTAATCCCATGACCAGTCCCACCAGCGCCAGGGCTATGTGAAAAGTCTTTATGCGCAATGAACACTCCCCCTAAAAATCATTCCACATATTTTACCACCGGCGTCCCCGTGTATGACAGGTCGATGTATTCAATTCTCTTTCCCTTGGCCTTCAGTTCACTGAGCACCTTCATGAAAACCTCGCCCTTTTGTTTCATGCCGGAGGCGCTGCCCAGACGGCACTGAATTCCGTCCAAAGTGTAGGCTGTGATCTGGTCGCCGTCAATGTTTATTTCCGAAAGCTGGGGCAGCAGTCCCGGTGGAATCTCACCGACCACGGCCAGGGCGGTTTTCAGCGCCCCGGACATAATCCTCCCTCCCGGCTCCGGGACGGCAAAAGTCACTCCTGTCACCACCGGCAGCTGATTTGAAGCTATATCCCCCTTTTGAATATGTACACCTTCATCATCAACCTGTATAAAACCTCCATCTACCGGCAATAGGGCCAGGGGCTTCCTTTCCTCCACCCGTATGGCCACTGTGGACGGCAGTTTCCTGGACATGTCCACTCTTTTCACCACCGGCAGAACCCTTATCCTCTCAGCGCTCAATTTAAGGTTAATCTTAAAAATATTTTCCCCGGGGTTGATGCCGGATACCGAAATAATGTTCTCCGCAGACAGGGAATTATTGCCCTCAACCATTATTTCCCTCACCTCGAAAAAGGGTGACCGCGCCAGAACGTATACGGCCGCCAGAAACATCAACACGAAAAAAACACTCTGCAGAAAATTATATTTTGGAGATCTTCCAGACAAAAAACCACTTCCCGCAGTTCATGCGGCCCTCCGGCCCCGGACCGGGCACTGTATTCAGCCGCCCCGGGCGGCGGTCCGGAAAATCGGCCCGGCACAGTTTTATTATATCAACACTTAAAAACTTGTCCATTACAAAACCAAAAAAGAGTTCACATCAACTGTGCACTCTGATAATCCTGGCTCCCAGTGAGCCGTATTTATTTTCCAGCCGATCATAGCCCCGGTCTATGTGCTCTACGTTTTCAATCACGGTGCCGTTTTCCGCCACCAGGGCCGCCAGCATGAGCGCCGCCCCGGCCCTCAGATCCGGGGCCTCCACCACCGCGCCGCTCAGCCTGGGAACCCCCTTGATAATGGCGGTCTGGCCCTCCACCTTAATATCGGCCCCCATCCGCCGCAGCTCGCTGACATGCTTGAACCTGTTTTCAAATACTGTCTCGATGATTATACTGGTACCCCTGGACACCGCCATCAGCGCCATGAACTGAGGCTGCATGTCGGTGGGAAATCCCGGATAGGGCAGGGTTCTGACATCCACTGAATTATACGGGGGACTTCCCCTCACCCTAACATGGTCCTCCCCGGTCTCCACCTCCACCCCGGCCTCCCTGAGCTTGGCTGTCACCGCCTCTAGGTGCTCGGGTATTACATTTGTCACCACCACATCCCCGCCGGTGATGGCCGTCGCCACCATGAAGGTTCCAGCCTCAATACGGTCCGGGATCACCGTGTGTTCAGCGATGCCCAGGAAATCGACACCCGTGATTTTTATTGCGTCCGTTCCCGCCCCCTTTATGTTCGCCCCCATGCGGTTTAAAAAATTCTGCAGATCCACTATTTCAGGCTCCTTGGCGGCATTTTTGATAAGGGTGGTGCCTTTTGCCAGGACCGCAGCCATCATCAGATTTTCGGTGGCCCCCACGCTGGGCATATCAAGGTAAATCTCAGCACCCTTGAGGACCCGGCTCTCCGCTGTGATAAAACCGTGTTTTTCCGTAATGGCGGCCCCCATACTCTGAAGTCCCTTAAGATGCAGATCCATTGGCCTGCTTCCTATGTTGCACCCGCCGGGGTGGCTGATGACGACTTTTTTAAACCTGGCCAGCATGGGCCCCAGGACCAGGTTGGAGGCCCTCATCTTCCTCATCAGTTCTTCGCTTACTTCATAGTTCTCAATGTTCCTCGTGTCCACGTAAACCGAGCAGCCTTCCCTTCTCACCCTGGCGCCCAAACACCGCAGCACTTCCATCATTACCGTGACATCGTTTAAATTTGGAACGTCATTTATTACACTTTCCCCTGATCCCAATAGAGATGCCGCCAGTATAGGCAGGGAGGCGTTTTTGCTGCCGCTGGCCCTTATCTTGCCCTGCAGGCGGCCGCCGCCCACAATTATGTACTTCTGCATGCCGATACCTCCGCCTCAGTCACACCCCAAAACCTTGACCTCCATTTCCAGGCTGACTCCGAACCTTTCCAAAACCCTCTCCCTAACCATGGCGATGAGCTCCAGCACATCGGCGGCCCTCGCCCGGCCCAGATTGACGATGAAGTTGGCGTGCCTTGTGGACACCTGGGCGTCCCCCACCCGCATGCCCTGGCAGCCGGATTCCTGAATCAGTTTTCCGGCATAGTTCCCCGGGGGGTTTTTAAAAACGCTCCCGGCGCTGGGGTGCTCCAGGGGCTGTTTGGCCTTACGGCTGATGATTATCCTTTCCATATCCGAGGCGACTATCTCCCTGTCCCTGGGGTATCCCCTGAACACCGCCTCCAAAACAATCATTCCCCGCCCCTGAAGGGCGCTTTTCCTGTATCCCCACTCCATCAGGCCGGAATCCAGCCGGTGCAGCTCTCCCGCATAATCAAGACAGGTGACTTCCACGACCAGGTCTCCCATGGACCGCCCGTACGCTCCGGCGTTCATCACCACCGCCCCGCCCACGGACCCCGGGATCCCGTACATGAACTCAAAACCCCCCAGTCCTGCGTCCCTTGCCGCCGAAGCCAGGCGCCGGAGCTTCGCCCCGCCTCCGGCGACCACTGTTCCCCGATCCACACTTATGTCCCCGAAGGCTCCGCCGATCTTTACCACAATGCCCCTTACTCCCCCGTCCCTGACCAGCAGATTGGTGCCGGCGCCTATCACCGCGAGGGGCAGGCCCCTGCGCCCGGAGTATGAAACCAGCGCCTTAAGATCTTCAACATCCCTTGGCTCGGCAAATATTTCCGCCGGCCCGCCAATCCGCCAGCTGGTGTGCAAGTGCATGGGCTCCTGGCGCAGCAAGGCGCCTTTAATCATTTTAGCGATTTCCCCGCAGTGATCAGCAGCCTGCATTGATAATCCCCCGGCCCTGCTTCTGCAGTCTTTCCACCAGACGCACCCCGGCGGTCCATATATTGCCGGCCCCCATGGTCAGGACAAGGTCGCCGGGCTCAGTGAAGCCGGCCAGATAATCCACTATTTTTTCCCGGGAATCCAGGTGCACCACGTTTTCCTGGCCGTTTTTCCTCATTGCCTCTATAATCATGCCGGAGCTGACGCCGTCAATGGGCCTCTCCCCCGCGGCATATATGTCATCCACAATTACCACATCGGAATCCAGAAAAGCCGGCCCGAATTCTTCGCCGAGAAAAAATGTTCTGGAGTACCGGTGGGGCTGAAAAACCGTGATTATTCTTCTGGCCCCCAGTTGCCTGGCGGCTTTCAGGGTGGCCTTGATTTCACTGGGATGGTGAGCATAGTCATCCACCACCCTGATCCCCGATGTCTCCCCGATGATCTGGAAGCGGCGGCCGGCGCCCCTGAACTCCCTCAAGGCACCGGCGATGGCCCCGAATTCAAGGCCAATCCTCAGTCCCACCGCCACCACGGCCAGGGCGTTCAATAAATTGTGCTGGCCGGGCACGGCCAGTTCCAGTGTACCGAGACGCCCGCCCCGGTGGTAAACATCGCCCCTGGAGGACATGCCGTTGAGATATATATTCCCCAGCCTGTAGTCCACTTCTTTGGACTGCGCTCCGTAGGTCACCAGGGGGCCGGAGTATCCCTGGATTACCTCCTTCACTCCGGGGTCGTCCAGGCAGACCACCGCCGCCCCGTCCCGGGGAACCCCGGCCAAAAACCGCCCAAAGGCCTCCTTTATCTTTTCAACCGTCCCGTAATAGTCCAGATGGTCGTTTTCAATATTGGTCACCACCACTATGCTGGGTGATAGTTTCAAAAATGACCCGTCGCTTTCGTCGGCCTCGGCCACCAGATATTCACCCCTGCCCAACTTGGCGTTCCCGCCAATGTCGTTCAATTCACCTCCGATTACTATGGTGGGATCGTGGCCGTTTTTTTCCAAAACCAGGGCCGTCATGGAGGTGGTGGTGGTCTTCCCGTGGGCCCCGGCCACAGCTATTCCCCGCTGCCTTTTCATCAGCAGGGCCAGCAGATCTCCCCGGTGAATAACGGGAATACCCGTTTCCAGCGCCCCCGCAAGCTCGGGATTATCCTGCCCGATGGCCGTGGACACCACCACCAGCTCAGCGCCCCCGACATTCTGCGCCACGTGCCCGGCCCGGCACACCGCCCCCATGGCCTCCAGCCTGTTCGTAATATGGGTTTCGCAAAGATCGGACCCGCTTATGCTGTGACCCAGTTCTATCAATATCCTGGCCAGGCCGCTCATGCCGGCCCCACCGATACCGATAAAGTGAACCCTCTCAGGAATTTGCTGCAATTTAGTACCAACTCCCCTCTGTACAGGTGTTCCGCCAAAAAAGTCCTTCTCCGAAGATAGATTCATTGTATGCATATAACCCCCAAGGTGTTACCGGACAAAGGCCGTATGCTTGTCCAATCCTCCCCGGCGTTGCGCTCCCGGCTTGAGGAACCCGGCAGTCCGGCTTATTTAAGGCACATTGATTGTCATGATTTTTTTTAAAATGCTAAAACCAGGCCCCCTGTTCCAGAGCCCGGCGCCCATATATTATTCAATTTTATATACATCTGCCGGGGATCCTCGAATATTATTTGCGTTTATTATCCATTATATCTGCAACACAGTCAAGGATGTCGTCCAGGGCCCGGGGCCTGCCCAGCCCCTTGCTGGCCCCGGCCATCTCCTTCAGCGTTTCCGGCCTCTCCGTCAGCCTTTCCAGTTCCGAAACAAGTAAATCCCCGCTGAGGTCCCGGTCCCTGATCACCACCGCCGCCCCTTTACCCTCCATGGCGCGGGCGTTGTGCTCCTGGTGGTTTTCGGCGGCGTGGGGATAAGGGATCAGTATGGCCGGAAGTCCCACCGCAGCAATTTCCGCCAGAGTTGCGGCGCCGGCCCGGCAAATTGCCAGGTCTGAGGCGGCAAGGGCGCCCGGCATGTCGTGCATGTAGGAAGTAATGGTAATATTCCCGCCGCCGGACAGATTTATACCTTTATTTACCTCTTTCATAAAGCTGTCGTAGTTGCCGGTGCCGGTCACGTGCAAGAAAAACATCCTGTCCCCGGCAAACCTTTTCAGTACCGTCAGCATGGCCTTGTTTATACTGCCGGCCCCCTGGCTGCCCCCAAAAGACAACACCAGCAGCCTGTCCGGGGGAACCCCCAATTCACTCCTGGCCCTGTCCCTGTCCCGGTCCAGCAACTCCCTCCTCACCGGTAGGCCGGTAACCCTCAGGGCGGCCCCGGCGGGGAAGTGTTTCCTGGCTTCCCCGAAGGTCAGGGCCACGGCGCTGACAAACCTGGACAGCATTCTATTGGTTATTCCCGGAAAGGCATTCTGTTCGTGAATCAGGGTGGGAACCCCGGACAGCGCCGCAGCCAACACCACGGGGCCGCACACGTAACCTCCCGTGCCGATTACGGCGGCCGGACGTATTTTTCTGATCAGACCGGAGGATCTTTTTACACCCATGGCGGCGCTCCACACCACCGCCAGATTGGAAGGAGAGAGGCTTCGCTTGAAGCCCGCCAGGGATATGGAATGGAAAGGCAGACCCTCCCGGGGCACTATCCCGCCCTCCAGCCCCCGGGAGCCGCCGATATAATGAACCTCCGCCCCGAACCTTTCCTTCAGTCCCCTGGCGATGGCCAGGGCGGGGTAAATATGCCCCCCGGTCCCCCCGCCGGCGATTATAAAATTCAACCAGACACACCTCCGATTGCCGCGTACGCATTCCCTGCTCTGCCGGAATGTTTCCCCCCTGCCGGCGCCGCTAGCGAAACCGGCGACTATTTCGGGGTTGTATACCGGGATATATTGAGCAATATCCCCACCCCCATCAGGGTAAACACCAGCGACGTCCCCCCGAAGCTGACGAAGGGGAGGGTGATGCCGGTAATGGGCAGCGAGCTGGTGACCACCCCGATATTGATGATGGCCTGCAGGGCGATCCCCGACACAATTCCCGCCGCCAACAAGCTGGCGAAGGGCTCCGGGGAAGTGATGGCCACCTTGAAACCCCTCCACACAAAAATTATAAACAGCAGTATCACCAAGCAACCGCCGATGAACCCCAATTCCTCCCCAATAACGGCGAATATGAAATCGGTCTGCCTTTCCGGAAGGTAAAGAAATTTGGAGTGGCGCCCCTGTCCCAGCCCGGTGCCCAGGAGACCTCCGGAACCAAGGGACATGAGGGAGTTGAGTATATGCCATCCCGCCCCGGTGGGATCCCCCTCCGGATTTAAAAAAGCCAGGAATCTGTTTCTCCTGTATTCTTCGGTAAAAATGGCGGCCATGACCGCCCCGGACCCCAATGCGCCCACCGCCACAAGGGTGCCCAGCCTGGCCCCGGCGCAAAAAAGCATTATGAAAACAGTCCCCACCAGGGCGATGGCCGTTCCGAGATCGGGCTCGGCCAGTATCAGCCCGGCAAAAAAAACCATCAACAATAAATAGGGCAGCACCCCTTCCCTGAAGTTCCGCATTTTGGCCCCCTTCTGGGCCATGCTGGCGGCGGCGAAAACCACCACGCAGAGCTTGGCCAACTCCGAAGGCTGGAAGCTGAAAAAACCCAAGTCTATCCAACGCTGGGCCCCCAGCCGGGCGCTTCCCAGGGGGGTCAGCACCAGTATCAGCAGCACGGCGGCCGCCGCCAGCAGCAGGGGCGCCAACCGTTTAAGGTTCCAGTAATCGTATCTCATCATGAAGAGCATAACGGGAATGCCTATCAGAGCATTGACCGACTGCCTGATTAAAAACCAGAAAGGGTTGTTGAAGGGTGGAAACATGGCGTAATAGCTGCTGGAACTGAAGACCATGACAATGCCTATGCTGATCAGCATCATTACGGTTATAAACAGTATGAAATCCGGAGCCCTTTTCTTTAAAGGCACTTTTCCACCCCCATATCGGGGCGCGGGAACAACCTCACCCGTCATTTCCCGCCCCTTGCCTTTGTTCCGCCATTTCCCCAACGATCTGCCTGAACATGTCCCCTCTTTCCTCGAAGTTGTTGAACATATCCCAACTGGCGCAGGCAGGCGAAAGCAAAACCACGTCCCCGCCCCGGGCCGCCGATCCGGCCAGCAGCACCGCCTCCTTAAATGTTCCCGCCCGCAGTATATTCTTTATCCCGGCCCGGGCCGCAGCCCCGGCCATTTCGTCGGCACACTGTCCCAGCACCACCATGGCCCTGGTCTTGGGAGCGGCCAGGCGGGTGAATTCGCCAAAATCGTTACCCTTGTTCTTGCCCCCGGCAATCAGCACCAGGGGTCCGGGAAAAGCCTCCACAGCCTTTATGCTGGCGTCGGGGTTTGTCCCCTTGGAATCGTTTATATACCTTACTCCGCCTATTTCAGCCACAAATTCCAGCCGGTGGGCCACCCCGGCAAATCTGCGGAGGGTGCCGGCGATGATTTCCTCCGATACTCCCATGGCCAGGCACGCCGCCGTGGCGGCCAAGGCGTTTTCCAGGTTGTGCGCCCCGGGTATCTTAAGTTCACCGGCATTCAGCACGGGCTTGCCGGCGGTCCCCCCGAGGCGCGCCGTGATGGTGCCGCCCTGGACAAACACCCCTTCATCTAAAGTATGCAGCCGGCTGAAAAATATGACTTCCCCCCCGCCCCGGCGGTCCATCTCCCTGGTCAGTGCATTGTCGTAATTTAACACCAGGAAGTCTCCCTTCCCCTGATTCATTGCTATCCTGGCCTTGGCGGCGGCGTACCCGGCCATATCCCCGTGCCGATCCAGGTGATCCGGGGTCAGATTAAGGACCAGGCCCACCTTCGGGCGGAAATGCCTCACCGTCTCCAGCTGGAAGCTGGAAACCTCGGCCACGATCACATCCCCGGGCCCGTAGCACTCCACCCGGTCCACCAGTGGAATGCCTATATTGCCCGCCACCAGAGTCCGGTATCCGGCGTCCTTGAATATCTCCCCCACCAACGTGGTGGTGGTGGTTTTGCCGTTGGTGCCGGTAACTGCCACCATGGGGCACCTGGAAAACCTGTAAGCCAGCTCCAACTCACCGATCACGGGTATCCCGGCCTCCACGGCCTCCTCCGCCGGCGGCACATTGAGGGGCACCCCGGGGCTCATCACCAAAAGGTCAAATCTGTCCTTCACCGGCGGATATCCTCCCAGCGCAGCGGCAACCCCGGCCGCCGCCAACCCTTCCATCTCTCCACCGAATTTATCCGCTTCCCTGGTGTCGGTGATCACCGTCAGGGAACCCTTCCCGGCCAAAAACCGGGCCGCCGCCATGCCACTTTTCCCGGCGCCCACCACCAACACCCTTTTTCCTTTCAAATCCACTCTGCCAACTCATCTCCCCGGATGGAATCCCCGGTCCCGGATTCCTTATTCACCAGTCCCATAATCCCGGATCCCGGCCCGGACTGGCCGGAACCAATCACACAAAGCAATTTTCTTAACCCAATTTATAATATCCCGCCATGCCAATCAGTGAAAACAGCATTGTGACGGCCACGAAGGCCGCCACAATGCGGTTTTCGCTCCACTGGCCCAGCTCAAAATGGTGGTGCAGCGGGCTCATCCTGAACACCCGGCGGCGGAATAACTGAAAGGAAAACACCTGTATGATCACCGACAATGTCTCTAAAACGTAGATGCCGCCGACAATAAAAAGAAAAATTTCGCTTCTGGTCAGTATAGCGGCGGCCCCCAGGGCGCCGCCCAGCGCCAGGGAGCCGGTGTCCCCCATGAACACCCGGGCCGGGTGGCGGTTGAAAAACCAAAAGCCCAGACACCCCCCGGCCACCGCCGCCATCATAAGCGCCACCCCGGTTTTACCCAAGACCAGGGCAAAAAGCGCGAAGGTCAGGGAGACCACCACCGTCACCCCGGAGGCCAGCCCGTCCAGACCATCCGTCAGATTGACGGCATTAGCGGTACCCACCATAACCAACACTGCGAACAATATAAAAGGACCGGTCCCCAGATCGATGGTTTCCAGGCTGAAGGGGATCACCACGTCCGTTCCCCGCCCCAGGGTGGATATGGCCAGAAATGCCAACAGGGCGGAAATCAGCACCTGGCCCGCCAGTTTCTCCCTGGCCCTCAGCCCCAGGGGCCTGGCCAGGGTAATTTTCAGAAAGTCGTCGACAAATCCAATCAGTCCAAATCCCAGGGCGGTGGCCAGCAACAGCACACCCTCGGGATACCTGGCCGCCATCAATAGTCCCGGCACAGCTGTTCCCGCCAGAAAAATAACTCCTCCCATGGTGGGGGTGCCCCTTTTTGACAGGTGGCTGGCCGGGCCGTCACTGCGTACATTCTGCCCGAATTTCAGCCTTTTTAACGCCGGAATGACAAAAGGAGCCAACAGGACTGTTGCCGCAAAAGATAAAAAAAGCGATTTCAGTGCATCAAGCCATATTTTTTCCATGTTCCCCACCGGATTTAAATACCGGCACCTCCCCTTGTCAAGGCCCGGCCTTTATTATTGACTTGCCTTATATATCCCCGCAAGCAAAAACACGCTTAAATCTATTCTTCAGGGCCGGGTTTCTTTATCCTCCCCCAGAGCCAGGATAAATTCCTCCATTTTCATGCCCCGGGAGCCTTTCACCAGAACCACATCCCCGGGAACCATGATTGATTTCAGTTTCCTGGCGGCCTCCTGGGCAGTCCGGAAATAAAGTATCTGTCCTGCCGGAAGACCAGCCTCCCTGGCCCCCAGGCCGATAAACCTGGCTTGTTCCCCCACCGCCGCCAGCAGTTCCACGCCGGCGCCCAGCACCGCCCTGCCCACTTCCCGGTGGGCGGACCGGCTTTTATCGCCCAGTTCCAGCATGTCCCCCAGCACGGCAATCTTCCTGCACCTTTCACCGGCCGTCTCTACCAATACCTGCACCGCCGCCTTGGTGGAGGCGGGATTGGCGTTGTATGCGTCATTTATGATTTTTACCCCGTTCAGATTGATTATTTCCAGCCGCATGGCAGTGAGAATGACAGAAGACAGCCCGTCCCTTATCAGGGCGGGGTCAAGCTCCAACTCCAGCCCCACGGCGATGGCCGCCAGGCTGTTGACCACATTGTGCCGCCCGGGCAGGGGAGTAAAAAACTCTTCTTCCCGGCCGCGAAATACAGCCGTAAACCGGTTGCCCCCCTCCACGGGGATGATATCCCGGGCGTATATGTCCAACCCGGGATCCAGGCCGAAAAAAATCACCCGTCCCTTGCAGCGCAAAGCCTCCCTCCGGATGTAAGGGCTTTCGCCGTGCAGCACCGCGAATCCTCCCGCCGGCACGTGTTCCAGTATCTCCCCCTTGGCCCGGGCAATATTGTCCACCGATCCAAGAAGCTCCAGATGTGCTTCCCCTATGTTGGTGATAACGGCCCCCCCGGGCAGGGCAATCCGGCCCAAAAGGTCTATTTCGCCCCTGCCCCGCATGGCCATCTCCACCACCGCCGCCCGGTGTTCGCGGTTCAGCCTCAGTAGGGTCAGGGGCAGTCCCACCTCATTATTGAGATTTCCTTCGGTTTTAAGGGTGTTGAGCCGGGTTGAAAGCACGCTGTGAATCAGGTCCTTGGTACTGGTTTTCCCCGAACTGCCTGTCACACCCACCACCGGAACGGCGGCCAGCCTGCGGTTGTACCGGGCCAGATCCTGCAGCGCCACCAGGGTGTCCTCGACCAGAAACACCGCCGTATCCGGGGGCAGGCCCTCCAACTCCCGGTCCAACACCAGTCCCCGGGCCCCCGAGTCCAACGCCGCGCAGACAAAGTCATGGCCGTTGAAACGTTCCCCCCGCAGCGCAAAAAACAGGTCCCCATCTTTCACCGCTCTGGAATCCGTGCAGACATTGCTGAATTCGTTTCGGCCGCCGGGACTGATCAACCGGGCGGACATGGCTTCAGCGATTTGCGTCGCATCCAGCGTATACACCTTTATCCTCCATCACAGTTTTTTTGTTGATCGCTTTGAGGATGGCCGTCCTGGCTTCCTCCCGGTCATCAAAATGCAGCCTGTCGCTCCCCATTATCTGGTAATTTTCGTGGCCCTTCCCTGCGATCAGCACCAAGTCACCCTCCACGGCTTCTCCAATGGCCTCCCCGATGGCCTCCCGCCGGTCGGGTATAACCCTGTATCCACCGGGAACCGCCACCTCCCTGACGCCCTCTTCCACGTCCCTGATCACCTGCATGGGGTCCTCGGTCCTGGGATTATCCGAGGTGATGATTGGCAGGTCGCTGTACCGGCCCGCTATCCTGCCCATAACGGGGCGCTTGGTGCGGTCCCGGTCGCCTCCACAGCCAAAAACAGCAATCAGCCTGCCCGGAGTCACCTCCCTGGCGGCCTTCAGTATATTCTCCAGTCCATCGGGGGTGTGGGCGTAATCCACCACCACCGTGAATTCCTGCCCGCAGTCCACCAACTCGAACCTGCCCGGTATACCCGTCACCGCCCCCAGGGACTCCGCCATCAGATGCGGGCTTTGGCCGCCCGCCAATCCCACCGCAAAGGCGGCCAGGGTGTTGTATACGTTGAAAAGGCCTGTCAATTTCATATTCAGCCTGACCGAACCATGCCGGTGCTCCACAGTAAAGGAGCTGCCCCGCTCACGGATTGTTATGTCTTTCGCTCTCACGTCGGCGTTACGGTACAGTCCGTAGGTCACCACAGGCACTGCGGAAGCCGTAATGATCCTGTCTGCGTACGGGTCGTCCCTGTTTACAACTACATACTTGGGACCTTTTTTCACCCCGCCGCCGATGCTCTTAAAAAGCTTTGCCTTGGCCCCCAGATAATCCTCCATATCCCGGTGGAAATCCAAATGATCCTGGCTGAGATTGGTAAAAACACCCACATCGAACTCACAGCCGGTTACCCTTTCCAGTGACAGGGCGTGGGAACTGACCTCTATCACCGCCACACCGGCCTTTTCCTCCATCATTTCCCACAAGAGCCTCTGCAGATCGGTTGACTCGGGAGTGGTGTGCCTTACATCCAGTATCCTGTCGCCTATATGGTTGGCGATGGACCCGATAAGTCCCACCTTCTGTCCGGCCGCCTTATACACCGAGGCAATGAGGTGGGTGGTGGTGGTTTTTCCATTGGTGCCGGTGACACCAATCATCCTGATTTTCCGGGAGGGGTGGCCGTAAAAATTCGTCGATGCCCAGGCCAGGGCCACCCTGGTGTTGTCCACCAGCACCCTGGTGATCCTCTCCGGCACGGTGGCGTCCGTCTGCACCAGCACCGCCCTGGCGCCGGCCTCCACGGCCCGGTCTATGTAGAAATGCCCGTCGGTTTTCAGCCCCTTCACCGCCACAAACAGGTTCCCCGGCGCCACAAGCCTTGAATCATGAGAGATGCCGCTTATTTCAATGCCGGTGCTGCCTTCGATCTCCAATACATTTATATTTCTGACCAGATCGCTCAGATACAACAAACCCGTCTCCTTTCTTAAAAGGTATTATTTCCCAACGGGTTGTCTTTTTAAGCCTGCCGCCGCATGTAAACCCAGCAGTTTTATACGGCCCCGAACAAATATGGCGGAACACAGCCGGAAGCTGTTGAAAAGCTCCAGGTGCAAGATGCGGCAAGGCCTTGAGCTAAAGTGGCTTTATTAAATACATATCATTAAATATATATCATGGAACGCTATTTATTTAGTCCATGATAATATTGCCACCATAAACAATGCCGGGTACGGCCCCGGGGGCGCCCGGCGTTCCGGGTGGCCTAAACTCAACCCTGATCACAGTCCCTCTCTTTACCCTGCGCCCGGGCTGGGGATTCTGGGACCATGCCAGCCCCGTTCCCGCCGCTTCCAGGGCCAGGCCCATCTCCTCCAGCAGTCTTTGGACTTCACGCTCCGTAAGGCCTTTAAAATCGGGAACGGTCACTCCCTCTCCCCCCTCCTCCACCTTGGGCGGATTAAGATCCAGCAGAACCGAAACATCGCTCATTACTTCGGCCCCACCCAAGGGCACCTGGCCATAAACCACGGACCCCCTGCCCCTGGTCTGAAACGACAACCCCTGGGCCCTTAGTATTCTGATGGCCTCATGGACCGGGTGATTGACCACATTGGGCACCTGCACCTTGACCCGGGGGGCCTCGTACCACGCCGCAGGATCCGGCGACCTCACCAGGGCGGGGTTTTCCGGCACACCCAGGTAGCGCAGGGTGTCCTGCATAATGGCCTGGAAAACCGGGGCGGCCACCATGCCACCATAATAAATGCCTCCCTGGGGCTCGGCAATCATCACCACAATTGCGGCCTGCGGGTTTTCCACCGGCGCGAACCCAGTGAAAGAAGCCACGTACCTGCCGCTTACGTAGCCGCCGCCCTCTCCCACCACTTGGGCGGTGCCGGTTTTTCCGGCCACCCGGTAGCCTTCCACAAAGGCATTTCTTCCAGTGCCCCTGGCCACCACGTTTTCCAACAGGTTCCTTGCCCGCCCTGAGGTTTCCCCGGACACCACCTTGCCCAGGGGTTCGGGTTTAAAGCTTCTGACCGTTTTCCCCCGGCTGTCCCTTATTTCCCTGACCAGCAGGGGCTTCAGCAGGGTCCCGCCGTTAGCCAGGGCGCAGGTGGCCGACAGCAGCTGTATGGGGGTCACAGCGATGGACTGGCCTATGGACATAGTGGCGATATTCAAATTGGTGGCATCCTTCTCCTTGATAACGATTCCCCTGGCCTCACCGTCCAGATCAATCCCGGTCTTTTCGCCGAAGCCAAAGGCCCTGACGTATTTGTAGAATTTCTCCCGGCCCAGTCTCAGCCCCACTTCCACAAATCCCGGATTGCAGGAATGCATTACCACTTCCTCAAAGCTCAGGCTTCCATGCCCCCCGCTCTTCCAGCAGCGAATCCTCCGGTCGGCCACCTTGACGAAACCAGGGTCGTAAAAACGGTCGGCGGACTTGACGGCCCCTTCACTCACCGCCGCCGAAGTGGTGATAATCTTAAAAGTCGATCCCGGCTCGTAATTATACCAGATGGCCGGGTTGCGGTCCCAGACGCTCCTGGGCGCCTCGCTCCAGCTATTGGAATTGAAGGTGGGCCTGTTCCCCATGGCCAGGACTTCCCCCGTCCGGGGATCCATCACTATGGCCACGGCCAGTTTGGGCTGATACCTGGCCACCACCTTGTCCAGTTCCCGCTCAACGAAATACTGAATGTTCTCATCCAGCGCCAGTATCAGGTGATTGCCCTGCTCCGGGGGAAAGTACCTGTGTATGGGGTCCGGCAAACTCCTGCCGGCCGCGTCATACTCCACCAGGATGCGGCCCGGCTTGCCCCTCAAAAATTGGTCATAAGACTTTTCTATGCCCATCAGGCCCTGGCTGTCCACCCCGGTAAAGCCCAGCAGGTGGGGCGCCAGAGTTTCATGACGGTAAAACCGCCTGCTCTCCTCCACCAGGTGAATGCCTTCAATCTTCAGATCCCTGACCTTTGCCGAGATCTCCGGCTTTATTTTTCTTTTTACCCACTCGTAGCAGGATTTCCTGGTCAATATCCGGTACAGCCGGTCTTTTTCCATCTCCAGCACCGGGGCCAGGAGGTCCGCCGCCCGGCGGGGGTCCCTGACCTGGTACGGAATGACATATACTGAGTCGCAGCTTACGCTGGTCACCAGCTCATTGCCGTTTCTGTCGTATATGGTCCCCCGCCGGGCCTCCACCGGCACGTCCCTCATCCTCACCTCCAGGGCCTTTTCCTGAAGATAGTCACCCTGGACAAACTGAATCCAGGCCAGTCTAAAAATCAATGCCACAAAGGCTGCGGCACACAGCAAAAAAAGCCAGGTGAGCCTTTTGCGGATTAGTATGCCGGTAGTGCGCACACACTCTCCCTCCGACCTGAGCCCACCCGTTGGCTAAAACCCTTTAGCTGCCCCTTATCCCAATCAAATTGGCAAAGGCTTGCACTATCTTGTTTACACCGGCACCCTGCCCCGTCTCGGCCTGCTCCCCGCCCTTCACACCGCCCGGTTCAATCATCGCCCCGGCAGGGTCTTTCCTGCCGCTTTCCCCGGCTATGTCGGCCTTCACCACCACGACGTCCTTGACGTCAGGCCTGACCATCTTCAGCTTGGTGGTCGCCAGGTGCTCTATCCTGTCCAGAGAACCGAGCCGGTCAATCTCCTCGGCCAGGGAGACGGTCTCCTGGCGGAGGGACACCAGATCATTGTTCAAACTGTAGAGCTTATAGCCTGATATGATTACCTGGGTGTAATAGAAGGCAATCAGCATACCGGTGCAGAAAGTCAGCAACACCAGCAATGCAAGGGTTTTTCTTCCTTCATCCGGGATCCGGCCGCGTTTGGGGCGCCGGTTCACCCGGCCGTCCTCTCCGGGCAGACTGTAATAATCGTACCGCTCTTGCGCTACTACCAAAGCTTATTCACCCTCCAAACCGTATAGAACTTTATTGGCCCTTTCATCCATAAAAATACTTTTCAGGAATCAATTCCCGCAAAGAAAAGTCAGAAAAATGGGGAAAGCATACCCCTGAAATCCGGACAAGCCGGTTTCTTATATCATCCTTTTCAGTTTGCCGCACTTTCACCGGGAAACTCCGGCCCAGTCCCCCGGGAGCCGCTCCGCCACCCTCAGCCGGGCGCTCCGGGCCCTGGGGTTTTCCTCAATTTCCTCTGCCGTGGGAGTGATCCCCCCCGGTTTGACCAGCTTCACCACAGGTTTTTTACCGCACACGCAGGCTGGGAAATCCGCCGGACAAACACATCCTCCGGCCAAATCCCGGAATGTCTCCTTGACAATGCGGTCCTCCAGGGAATGGTAAGTGATAACGCACGCCCTCCCCCCCGGCTTGAGGTACCCCACCATCCCCAGCAGCGAATCCCTCAATATCTCCAACTCCCCGTTCACCGCTATGCGAAGGGCCTGGAAGGTCCTCCTGGCCGGATGGGGCCCCTCCCGCCTGTTTTTCGCCGGTATGGCCCGCTTGACTATATCCACCAGCCGGCCGGTGGTTACAATGGGAGACTTCTCCCTCTCCCTGACTATAATGAATGCGATCCTTCCGGCAAACCGCTCCTCTCCATACTGCCGTATGACTCTCTTCAATTCTTCCTCAGGCATGGTGTTTACCAGATCTCCGGCGGTAACCCCCCCATCCCTGTCCATGCGCATGTCTAAAGGGGCCTCCCGCTGGTAACTGAAGCCGCGGTGGGGATTGTCCAGCTGGTAAGAACTGACCCCCAGGTCATACAGCACCCCGTCCACCTGCTTCACGCCCAGTCCGTCAAGAATGCCGGGCAGATCCGAAAAATTGCCCCGCACCAAGGTGACCCTGCCGCCGAATCCGGCCAGTCTCTCCCCGGCCGCCGCAATGGCATCGGCGTCGCGGTCCAGGCCGATGATCCTGCCCTCCGGTGAAGAGGACCGCAATATTTCGATGCTGTGGCCGGCGCCGCCGACGGTGCAGTCCACGTAAAGCCCCTTTTCATTTGGACTGAGGCTTTCCAGAACCTCCCGGACCAACACCGGCCTGTGCCGGTACCTGTAATCACCGTTTTCAATATAAGGCGGCATTATTATCGCTCCTGAAATTACTTCGTGGGTTTCCCGCCGGTGGAGCGAATCAAATGCCCAGGTCAAAGTCCACAATTTTTTCCGCGATTTGCTCGGCGGACGCCGAAGCTGCGCGGCTGTATTCCTCCCAGCGCTGCCGGGACCATATCTCCACCCTGGAGGAAACCCCTATGATCATGGTCTCCCTTTCCAGCCCGGCATATTCCCTCAGATTGGAGGGGATCAGTATCCTCCCCTGCTTGTCCGCCTCGCCCTCGGTGGCCCCGGAGAAAAAAAACCGCATGAAGGCCCGGGCATCCGCCCTGGTGAAGGGAAGGGACCTCATCTTTTGCTCAAGAGCCGTCCAGTCCTTGGGGGGGTACACGAACAGGCATCCGTCCAGTCCCTTGGTCAGGATGAATTTATCGCCCAGGCCTTCGCGAAAACGTGCGGGAATAAAAAGCCTTCCTTTGTTATCAATGGCATGCTGATATTCACCTATAAACATGTGGTCCCACCCACCCGGAACCAGCAATCCACCACTTCGATCCACTTTAAGTCACTTTTCCCCACTTGTATATTTAATAATAACCAGATACTTCTTTTTTTTCAACTGGGTAGCAGAATTTTTTTGCGAGAAGCCGGCAAACCTTTTCTTTAGCCGGCCTTGTGTTTAAAATAGCCGGAAATCAAAAGGGCCGCGGGTATCCCGATCTCTACCGACAGGGCGAAGGGCGGAAAAATATAGTCCAGAAAATCCACCAGTTCGTTTATATCGTCAAAAAAGCAATTAGAAAAGGCAGTGAATATCACCCCTGCCGGCAGCACCAAAGGGCGGTGGGAGCGAAGATTGCCAAACTGCGCCACGCTCAACGCGCCGCAATATAAAAAGACGGTCAGCTTAATAAAAATTCCGGCAATAATAATGACCATGAACAGCGCATCCACCCGCTCCAGTATATTCCCTATACTAATCATGCGGATCAAATGGAAATGCGGAAAAACCAGCCTCTCCCTCAAATCCCCGAAAACGGCGGTGGAGAGTGACTCAATCTGCAGCCCGATAGTCCCCACAATCACCACCGCAACCGCCAGGCTGATTCGCGCAACCCGGGGGCGGTTCAAAAACGGTACGATCAAAAGGGCCGTGAGTATCTCACCCCCGTAGCCGAGGGGAGTGAGGGATGCCCTTATTACCGGCAGTACACCGTATTCAAACACCGGAAACATATTTTTCAAATCCGCCTCTTTTATCACCAGCACCAGCACAACTGTTATTGAAAAAAAAACGGGGGCGAAAAAAAATTCGCCCAGCCTGGCGGCCGTTTCAACGCCGAGCTTTACCGCATAGCAGGACAGGGCGATAAAAATACCGCTTATCAGAAGCATCGGAGTATGGGGCATGGCGACGAACATGAATTCACCGAATTCCCTCAGCACAATGGCGCCGGTTATATAAATCCAGGCAATTAAAACCAGACTCAAAATGCCGCCTCCGACTCTCCCCATAGTGGCCCGGGCATACTGGGTCACCGTCCGGCCCTGAAACCCGTCACCCGCGGCGGCCACCAGCAAGGCAACGGGAACAGTGCCGGCTATAAAAAACACGGCCACCAGCCAGGCTTCTTTCGTCACATGCCTGCCAATGGTCATGGGCAGAAAAAGAATACCCGTGGCCACAATGGTCCAGACCATCAAAAAGGTAAGCTGGGCTTCTGATATTTTGCCGCCTTCCATGTTTCCCTCCCCCGCCGGAAATTGAATATATTCTTTGTTGCCTTCAGAATCAATATGTAAGTGAAAAAGCCGCCCTGGCGGGCGGCTTTTTCATGTAATCTCCTTCTTGCGCCTCTCGTCGGCCCTCAGTTCCCTCCTCAGGAGCTTGCCCACCCTTGATTTGGGGAGCATATCGCGAAATTCTATATACTGGGGCACCTCGTAGGGGGCCAGCCTGTCCCGGCAGAATTTTATCAGTTCGGCTGCCGTAACTCCCTTTATATCCTCTTTTACAACCACAAAGGCCTTTATCCTTTCGCCCGCTTTTTCGTCGGGAACCCCCACGGCGCATGAAGCTATCACTGCCGGGTGCTCCTGCAGCGCGGTCTCAATCTTGGAGGCGGCCACCCGGTAGCCTTTGTGCTTGATTAAATCGGCCGACCGGTCCACAAAATAGAGCCAGCCGTTTTCGTCAATGCGCACCAGGTCCCCCACTCTATACCACAAAGTTCCGCCTATGCCGACGAAATGCCTTGCGGTTTCCTCCGGCTTGTTCCAGTAGCCCTCCACCATGTGTTGGGATGAAACCAGCAGCTCGCCCGTTTCACCCGGGGGAACATCCTCCAGGGTGTCCGGGTCCACCACCTTCACTCTTTTTATTGACAGTATCTTACCGGCAGCTCCCGCCGGGAAAGCCTCCCCGGCGGGGGTGAGGGCCACCGCGCCGCAGGTTTCCGTAGCGCCGTACCCCTGGTAAATGGGCTTTCCAAATTGTTTCCGCCACCTGTCGGCCACATCCCGGGGAAGCACATCTCCCCCGCTGAAGTTGTAAACCAGAGATTTGAGGTCATACTGATGCAGCCGATCGTGCTCAAGAATCATCCGGTAAAGCGTCGGGGTGCCGAAAAAAGTCTTAGCCCTGTACCTTTCTATATGATCAAACACTGCGTCCAGGTTGATCTTGGGCAGCAGAACCACCGTGTCTCCGGAAAAAAGGGCCCCGAACCCCAATGCCTGGCCCAGAATGTGATTCAGAGGCGCCCCCTGTATGACTATATCCTGGCCCCTGGGTATTATTGTCTCGCTTGCCTTCCTCTGTTCATCGATGCTTTTCATCAACAGCGCCCGGGATATGGGCACACCCTTGGGAAACCCAGTGGTGCCGCCGGTGTAAAGTATTTCAGCTATGTCGCCCTCGCCGGCCGCCGCCGGAGGCGTGGGCGGCGCGCTTTTCTTTATCAATTCTTTGAAGGTATGAATATTCTCACCGGTACCGTATTTTCCACAGGGAATTTTATCATATAACTTGCCCAAGGCCCATTTCCAATACGGCAGCAGGTCCGACACAGTGCTTACCACTACTCTTTTCAGCCCCGTGTCCGAAAGTATTTTGCTTACATAGCCGAAATTGGTGTCCATGCAAAATATGGCGCCCGCCCCGCTGTCGTTGGCTATGTATTTCAAATCGGCGGGGCCGTAAAAGTGCGTTACCGGAACCGCCACCGCCCCTATTTTCTGCAGCGCCAGCCATGCAATGATCCACTGGGGCACATGGGGCATATATATAATGGCCCTGTCATTTTTGCCCAGACCCATGCCGCCAAGCGAACCGGCCAGCCTGGCGGTCATATCCTCCAGGTGCGAGTATGTGAACTTCTGGCCAAGGTATATAAGCGCCGTTTTGCCGGAAAATTTCCGGGCAATGCTGCTGAAGACCTCGTAAACCCGGCCGTATTCATTTGCTGACAATGGTTGCCCCCTCCCTTTCAACTAAACCCCGAAATAAGCTGCTTTGACCTCGGGATTGTCCATAAGCTCCCTCCCGGTGCCGCTGACTATCAGGGTGCCGTTTTCAATGATATACCCCCTGTCGATCACAGGCATCACAGGCCTTGCGTACTGTTCCGCCAGCAGTATGGTGACACCCTCCCGGCGTATTTCCCGGACGGCCCGGACCACTTCCTGCTGCATGGCGGGGCTCAGCCCCAAAAGCGGCTCGTCCATGAGCAAAAGCTTGGGGCGGGCCACCAGCGCCATGCCGATGGCAACCATCTCCTGCTCCCCGCCGCTGAGCATCCCGGCCTTTTTTCCCTTAAGCCTTTTCAGGGGGGGGAACAAGTGATAGACAAACTCCATACTTTCCCTGATTTCAGCGGCCGTCCTGAGATACCCCCCCAGTCTCAGATTCTCCTCCACGCTGCAGTCCTTGAACACCGGGTGCCTTTCCCTGCACAGCACAATACCCAGACCCACCCTGTGGCTGGGCTTGCTTTGCAAAATATCGGCGCCCTCGAACATTATGCTGCCGGCAAAGGTTATCCTCTGCCCTCCCTTTCTTTGCTCCCTCTGCCTGGTATGGTGCAGCAGCCCGGAAATGGTGTTCATCAAGGTGGTCTTGCCGGCGCTGTTTGACCCGAAGACCCCCACAATTTCACCCCGGCGCACCTCCATGCTGAGATCATTCAGCGCCAGCGCATTTTCGTAAAAAACCATAACGTTCCTAATCTCAAGCACCGGCCTCCACCTCGCTTCCCAGGTAAGCCTTTCTCACTTCCTCCACTTCCATTACCTCAGCCGGCGCGCCTTCGGCTATTTTCGCCCCGAAATTGAGCACTATCACCCTGCCAACCACCCTGAACAGCTCCTTCAGCCTGTGCTCCACCATTACAAGAGTCTTTCCCTCTTCCTTGTTTATCTTCTCAAGCAAAGGCAGAATACTGGCTATTTCAGACATACTCATGCCGGAAAAAAGCTCGTCCAGTATGATCAAATCGGGGTCAAGTGAAAGGCATCTGGCCAGTTCCAGCCTTTTCATATATCCGTGGGGCAGTGTTCCCGCCGTTTTGTATGGGACGTTGGAGTCCCTTTCAAACCCCACCTCTTCCAGAAGGTGTATGGCCACCTCCCCCCTGTCCCCGTACTTCCCTCCCTTCGACTTCCTGACCCTGGGGGAGAAAAGCGGTATTACCAGGTTTTTAAAAACCGGCATGTTATAAAAGGGCCTCACTAACTGAAAGCTTCTGGCTATCCCCTGGGTGACAATTTTGTCCGGCGCCATGCCGGTGATGTCCTTGCCGCGAAAAATAACCCTCCCCGAGTCTGGCCTGACGAAACCGGTTATGAGATTTATCAGCGTGCTTTTACCGGACCCGTTCGGGCCGATTATTCCCAGTGTCTCACCCTCGTAGAGATCAAAGCTCAAATCATACACCGCGTTGACGCCGCCAAAGCGCTTCGATAGATTGGACACCCTCAAAACCGGCTCCCTGATCATGCTTTAGCCTCCTCCATGGGTACCACCCTCTCGAACTGGTGGTACTTTCTCCGTATAAACCTGAATACCCCCTCCGGCAGCCCGACAGCGAATATCAGCAGAAAGGCGCAGTAAATTACCACCCGTAATGTTCCGAAGGCCCTTAGCAGCTCTGAAAGGGGAACCAGTATGAAGGCGCCCAGCATGGCCCCGGCGAAGGTTCCGGGACCGCCTATTATAACGCTGGTCAGGGGCAGTATGGAGTACTCGAGGGCAAAGGCCGGCATGCCCACAAACTGATAGTGGTGGGTCAAAAACGCCCCGGCGAAGGTCCCCGGAATGGCGGCGATAAATACAGCCTGGGTCTTGTGCCACTGAATGTTTATACCCGAGGCCAGCACCGATCTGTCATTGTCCTTTATGGCCTGAAGAACAAGGCCGTAGTCGGTGTCCATAAGCCTTTTGAACCCGAAAACACAAACAAGGACGGCGGTAATAACCAAATACAGTTCAATGGTGATGTCCGGCAGAGGAGGCAGCCCGCTCATTCCCTCGGTGCCCCCCAATATCTTTGTGGCCTCTATCATCCTCATCATCAAAAGAGGTATGGCGAATGTTATCAGCCCGAAATATATCCCCCTCAGGCGCAATACCGGAAAAAGCACCAGGGTGCATACAACGGCACCCGCCACCGTAGCCAGGGGGATGGTAAAAAGAGGGGTCATCTCCAGGCTGCGGCTTAAAAATCCAGCCATGTACGCCCCCACCCCGAAGAAAAATGCCTGTCCCAGCGAAACCAGCCCCACTGAGGCCAGAAGGTCCCAGCTAAGAGCCAGAAGTGCGATGGTGCACGTCATGAGCATTACGTTCTGCCAATAATGCCCCAGCAGGTCCTTCAACAGTGGGAAGGCCAGCAGAACAGCTATCACAGCTGCCCGGGGCAAAGCCAGATACATTATTTCCCGCATGGACGATATGGCAAATATGTCCTCCGACCGCACCTTGATTCCCCGATCCAACCTTTCTCTCCTGAAGCCCGATTTGTTTTTCATACCCTCTCTTCCAGCTCCTTTGACCTGCCTAAAAGTCCCGACGGCTTTACGGCCAGCACCAGCACTATGGCGACCAAATACACGACCTCCATCCACTGCGGCCCCAGCAGCGTGCTGGTCAATGTCATCGAGTAGCCTAGCACGAAGGCTCCGGCCACGAGCCCGGCAGTACTCTCCAGTCCGCCCAAAACAGTTACCGCCAGGGCAATGAGCAATACTTCATAACCTATATTGATCGAGATGATACCCAGCGGCAATATGGCCAGGGCCGCGACGGCGGCGAGGACGCCCCCCAGGGCCAGGCTCAGGGTGGCGGCCCAGTCTGATTCTATTCCTACTGAAAGGGCGGTGTACTCGTCCTGGGACATTCCCCTTAAAGCAAGGCCTATTCTGGTTTTGTGGGTGAAATACCATAAAACGGCGGCCATCAGCATTCCAATGCCTATTATTATAATCCTCTGGTAATCAACGGCCACCCCGGCTATTTCCACACTTCCCTTTATAAAGGGTTTTAAATTGAACTCGTACGTTACGAAGCCCAGCCAGCGGAACAATTCCAGAATAGCCACACCCACCGCAAAGGTGGCTATCACCTCGGAAAGCACAATTCCCCTTACGGGCATTATCACCAGCCGGTAGATCAGCGCCCCGGCAAGCGCCGCCACCACAACCGCCAGCAGCGTTGCCAGCGCAAAGGGCAGCCCCAGGTAATTCAACAGCATCCAGCTCACATATCCGGAAAACAGGTACAGCCCCCCGTGGGCAAAATTGGCCACGCCGCTAAGCCCGAAGGTCAGGCTGAATCCCATGGCGGTAAGGGCCAGGATGGTGCTGTTAACCAGCCCGAAAACAATCACACTCATAAACTCCAACTATTACCACCCCTGACTGGGGGCGGAGCACTTTAATCCGCTCCGCCCTGTATTTTTCGCATAGAAAACCATGCCATCACATTGATCAGATTATCTCATGTACGACGGCAGTTCAATTTTGCCCTCCGCCACCGCCTCCGGGAACACAGGCACCCTGACACCGGGAGACTTCCACTGGAACACGACCCCTGTGGCCGTCTCCTTGGGATTGGTGCCGTAGACCACTTGGTGGTCATCCGTAAATTTAATCCTGCCGATTACTCCCTCCATATCAGTGGCCTTTATCGCCTCCACCAGCGCGTCTGGCTCTAAGGATCCCGCCTTTTCTATGGCGCCTGCCAGCAGATAAACAGCGTCGTAAGACGGGCCCGGCCCGTGTCCGGACAATTTGCTGGCCATTTCCTGTCCGTATTTCCTGGAGTAGCCCTCATAGAACTGCACCGATTTTGGCACCGCCTTCACCGGCATCGGCCCTATCTCGAAAAACAGATTTACAAGCCCCTCCACTTCTCCCTCAAATGTTTTCCACGCGGTTCCGGGCACGGCCGGGCTTATGAATCCGGCCATCAGAGCCGGGACTTTCATACTCTTTGCCTGCTTCAGCAATATGCCGGACTGGGGCATGTCGAATATGGGGACTATCACCTGGGCTTTTCCGGCCTTGGCCTTGGTGAGAGAGGATGAAAAGTCCGAAGCCCCGGTGGGGTAGGTGTCCATACCGATCACTTCCCACCCGTTGGCCTTTAGCCATTTTTCGAGGCCGGCCCCGGTACCCTTGGCCCACAGCACATCCTGAACCACTATATAAGCCCTGTTGAATTTATATTCCTTCCCGATAAATTCCATGGTTTTTGACAGATAGTTGACCAGATACGGAGCGTTAAGGCACAGCCTGAAAACATATTTGTATTTGTTATAGTCCTCCTTTATTCTTTTCTGGGACTCCGGAGTCATGGCGATGGTGGTGATATACGGCACCTTGTGCTTGGCCACCAGCTCCATTGAGGAGAGCAGAACCTCCGACCGGAAAGCCCCCACCACTATGGCGCTGGGCTTTTTCTCGGCAATAAGCTTTTCCACCGCCGCCAGAGCTTCCGTTACAGGTATGCCCGGCTCGTGTTCCCTGGTATCAATGGACACCACCTCCAGGGGACGCTTTTCCCCCTTTACGCTGACGCCCCCCTTGGCGTTTATCTCCTCCACCGCCAGTTGAACAGCCCTTAGCGAATCACCCCCCTCAATGGCCCCCAGTGCCGTAGGCACACCAATAACTACCGGAGCCGCTTTTCCGGCCGGCTTTCCGCTGGAGGAATCCTTCCCCCCGCAACCCGCCGCCACAGCCAGCAGTACAGTCAGCACAACCACGGAAACACCCAACAGAACCCTTTTCATCCACAACTCCTCCTTTTAAAATTCGGTAACCAACACCCCGGCCAAGTTAGCCCATTGGTTAATGTATGATAATACATAATTTTCAATCAATATATCGCCTATTGGCATTAAAAGAGAGCTAACACCAAGTGGGACACGGTTAAGCAGTACCGGGTATTTAAGCTGTTGAGTTATTAAAGAACTATTCCCGTGAACCTGCGGGCGGAAACAAAAAAGCCGCCCTGGCGGGCGGCGGAATTGAGTCCTTCGATATCGTGTTTTCACCTGCGCCGTCACCTTTTTTGCTGCAGCATGGTAAGGGTGAAGGTAACCGTGTAAGCCAGCAGCATCAATATCACACTGATGGCGATGGCCACATCAAAATTGCCCTTCGATACTTCCATCACCGTTGCCGTGGTAAGAACCCTGGTATAACCGCTGATATTTCCACCCACCATCATGGACGCCCCTATTTCTGAAACCACACCGCCAAATCCTGCGATAACGGCTGCCAAAAGCCCCATCCGGGCTTCCCGCACCAACAGCCAGAGCAACTGAAAACTGGAGGCCCCCAAGGCCAATATTTGCAGCCTGATTTTGGGATTAATCTGCCCTATGGCCGCCAATGTAAATCCGGTCACTATGGGGGAGGCGATAATAGCCTGGGCCATTACTATAGCCCCCGGTGTGTACATCATATCCAGGAAACCAAGGGGCCCGGAGCGCCACAAAAAAATTGAAACCCACAGTCCCACCACAACAGGCGGCAGCCCCATGCCGAAATTGACCATGCTTACGGCTACATTCCGTCCCGGGAAAACAGCCAGGGCAAGAAAAACCCCCAGCGGAACCCCTATCAAAACACTGATTAAAGTGGCCGTGCCGGAGACCTTCAAAGTTAATAGGGTTATCTCCAATATCTCCCGGTCCCCCCGCATTAAAAGCTCAAAGGCCTTGATCAAACCGTCCCGGATTAACTCCATGGCCTTCTCCCCCATTTTCATATCCATTCTTAAGCAACATGGAGAACTGCCTCCTCGGGCTCACCCTGCCTTTTTCCATAATAACGGCACTGTCCGCAAGCCAGGGAATTTCAGCATAATCATGGGTGACAAAAATAGCCGACACTCCGGATGACTTTAATATCTCCCCCATGTCTTTCAACAGAGAAATCCTGGTGGGATAATCCAAGGATTTAAAAGGTTCATCAAGAAACAAGACCTCCGGATCAAGCACCATAGCCCGGGCAATGCTCACCCTCTGGGCCTCCCCCCCGGACAAAAATCCCGGCATCCGCTTTGCCAAATGGGATACCCCCAATCTTTCCAGCCACATATAAACCTTGGACGGTATCTCGTTTCTGCCGCCCCCCCTGAGCATAAGCCCCTGGGCCACATTGTTGAAAACATTGGTGTTTAAAAGCAGGGGCTCCTGGAACACCATTGCCATTCTGCGTCTATACTGAAGGACATTTTTCCTGCTGACGGCATCCCCGGAGAACAGCACCTTTCCGGATGCCGGCCGCTGAAGAAGGGCCAGCACTTGTAAAAATGTGCTCTTGCCGGCCCCGTTGGAACCGATAAGGGCCACCGTTTCTCCTTTCCCCAGGGCAAAATGTTCTATATTCAAAATTTCCCTGTTTCCTTTAACAATTTTTATATCCCTGGCTTCTATAATACAGTTCATTTATCTTTTCCCCAATTCATCGGCCTTTTTGCCGGCAGCAGAGTGGAACAGCGGCTCACCGAATCTGTCAATGCCGAATTGGCCGATAGTTTTCTGAGTATCCGGGCTCACCATATATTCCACAAATTCCCTGGCGCCGGCGGCATTAATTTTGGGAAATTTTTCTGGATTAACCTGCATCACATGGTAAATGTTCAGCAGTTCCCCGTCTCCCTGGACAACAATGGCCAGCTTCAGATTTTTCTTCTGGGAAAGGTAAGTGGCCCGGTCAGTAAAGGTATAGCCTTGCTTTTCACTGGCTATATTCAGTGTCTGACCCATGCCGCCGCCTGTTTCATGATAAAATTTCTTCCCCTTTGGATATACTCCGGCGGCGGTCCAAATTTCCTTCTCCTTATTATGGGTGCCGGACTCATCACCCCTGGATATAAATAAAACCCCCTTTTCAGCTATCTTTTTAAAGGCCTCGATACTGTCTCTCGCAAGCTTCAAGCCTGCCGGATCCTTTTCCGGCCCGACTACAATAAAGTCATTGTGCATCACCGGTTTGTAATTAATAACCACACCTGAGTCCACCAACGGCTTTTCCAGTTTCACGGCATGGGTCAGCAGCACGTCGGCCTCGCCCTTCTCGCCCATTTTAAGGGCTTGACCGGTACCGACGGCAATGGTCTTTACCCTGTAGCCCGTCTTTTTTTCAAAGCCAGGAATGAGTACATCCAAAAGCCCACTATCCTGAGTGCTGCTGGTGGTGGCCAGGATTATGTCCCCGGCGGCGGCCTTACCGGCTTTTTGTGCCGGCGGCCGCTTTTCATCCTTTGGCCCGCATCCCCCCAGAACAAAAATAGTAAAAACAATCAGCGGGAAAATTAAATTTATTATGCGCATAGACTTAATTATGACCCCCTTTTTATTGATCAGCCGGCAATGGGCAATTCCCCGGCAAATAACAAAGCCAAGCCGCTTTCCAAACAATCCAGGGCCTGGCTAATAAAAATGCATAATCATGTTTCATCTCTCCTTTCCGCAATGGGAGGCATGCCGGTTTCCCGGCATACCCTGTCGGTCAGCACTCCGTAACAAGCGCCTTAGGAGCACAGACTCGGAGATTTAATGGGTTTATCGCCCATTCTCATTTGATTTTTCTCATTTGATTTTTCTCATCAGCCAAGCCATATTCCTGGCGAAGTTGTCCAATATGCCGTGGGCCTCCCCGTCGCTCTCCGGGTCCCTCGCCCCGCCGGCTCCGGCGGTGGCCACGTTCCAGTACGTATTTCCGGGAATGATCATGTCGTTTATATAATACCACATCAGCAGCTGGGCGAAGGCCAAATTGTGACCAGCCCTGCGGGCCACCGTAATGGGAGCTCCCACCTTGCGGGAGAAAAATTTGCCGCTGAAGCGGGAGCAGAAGCCGGCCCTGTCCAAAAGGGCCATCAGTTGGGGGGCGGCCGAACTGTAGTAGACCGGTGAACCCACTATGATGCCGTCGGCCCTTTGCATTTTTTCAAAAACTGTTCCGAAGCCATCGTTCTCCTGAATACATTTCCCGGCCTCCCGGCATCCGTAACAGCCCAGACATGGTTTAATGACCATGCCGGCAAGGGAAACATATTCGGACTCCATACCTTCGGCAGTCAGCCTGTCAAGGGTATAGCGCACGTAGTACTCCGAGTTGCTGTTTTTGCGCAGGCTACCGCCAATACCTATTACCTTCATTATCCTCACTCCTTTTTCTCATCGCGAGGAGCCAGTCCCTTGGTGATAAAGTCGAAAACCGCACCGCTGAACTCAGCGGGAGGCATTTTGCCTTCCCACACCGGCCAGCGCATGGCTGTTAAGACGCTTATTCCCATCAAGCAGTATGCCAGTGCCTCGGGGTCGACCCGGGCCACTTCTCCCCTGTCCATGGCGGAACGAAGCCGGTCTGCGTACGACTTGGCAAAGGAAGAGTAGTACCAGTGCCACAGGTTCGGCTCCACCCCCTCGGCATCCCTGATCAGCTTATAAAGGTTTTTATGTTTCAATGTGAATTTGTAAAAAGCCTCCAGTCCCGCCTTTTCCACATCAATACGGTTGGCCACGGACTCAATTTCCTGCTGGATGAAGGACCTCACCTCATAGTGAAGATGTTTGATCAATTCAACAAAAATGTCCTTTTTGCCTTTAAAATAGAGATAAAATGTACCCTGCCCCACCCCGGCCCGGTTGGTAATATCCACTATGGAGGCCTCATAATAGTTCTTTTCCCCAAAAACCTCCTCCGCCGCTTGAAGCAAACGGTTGAATGTAGCCTCACCCCGCTTGGTTTTGGGGAGGGTCACTCCCGAGTCCTCGGCCAGTTTGAGAAATTCCTCCGGATCCTGGAAATTCATCAAATATTACCTCTCACTTAAAATTCCCGGTTCATTTTACCAAAAACCGGTGAATTTTTCAAGTCCGAGGGGGCGGGCCGAAGGAAAAGGGCTGTTTACACGCCAGAATCAGCGCTCCTTCCATTTCGGGGCCGGGTACACCAGTTTTCCCGTAGCCATTTTTTCAGGGTAAACCACTTCCATTTTACCTTTTCGCCACTGGACGGTGATCAATTCAGTGAAGCCCTGATACTTTATCTCCCTGCTGGGGCTGAACTTCAGGGTCTGCCCCAGGGGAGAGACATACTCAGTGGTGGCCAGCGCCTTCTTCACCGCCTCCTTGTCGGTGGAATTGGCCTTTCTGATGGCCTCGGCCACCGTCATTATGTTGGTGTAGGCCAGTGGAGCCCAATAGCTGCGGGGAGCATCCCCGTATTTCTTCTTATATGCTTCGACGAATTTTTTGGAGTTGGCGTCAGGCACATCCGGAGTCCAAAGCACTATGGCGGTGACGTACTCGCTTTCCGGCAGCTTGCTGAAACCTTCGGGCCAACCGGGAACATAGGCCAGAATAGTCCCGGGATTGTAGTCAACCTCCCTGCTCTGGGTGGTGATGGGAATGGCATCGCCCGGATAGCCGATCCATACAAAGGCGTCGCTGGGCAGCCCCTTCAGCTTGGTCAGCATGGGGGTGAAGTCGGGCGAACCGGTTTTGAAGGGCTCGGAAGCCACAATATCCATCCCCGCCGGCAGCATCCCCTTCATAATGTCCGCGCTGCTCTTTCCAAAAAGACCATCCTCGTAGGCCACGGCAATCTTCTTGGCCCCGGCGAATTTTAAAAAGTCCACCAGCGCCCGCACGTTGTGGTATTCCCACGGGTGGTAGTGGAAAAACCAGTCAGCGTCTTTAAAAGCCCCTTCCACCTTGGAGGAGGCCGCCCCAGTCCAGGCCATCAGCGGCTGGTACCTTTTGGCCGGCTCGGCCAGGGCATACGTCACCGTGCTGGATACCTCGCCCATCAGTATGTTGATTTTTTCCCTGTTCACCAGCTTTTCCAAAGCCGCCACAGCAGCCGTCGGGTCCTTGCTGTCCTCGATGACCAGTTCCATCTTCCTCCCCAGAAGGCCCTGGACATTAATTTCTTCCGCCGCCAACAAGTATGCGTTGCGCATTTCCTGACCGGTGGCCGCCGACGGACCGCTCAAGGGAACCATCACCCCCAGCTTGACAGGTTCCTTGCTGACGGGTTCCTTGGCGGATTGTCCGCCGCACCCGCCAAGCATTGTCATCAGCAGCACGACCACCAGCAGCGACAGTGATACCCTTTTTTTCATTTGATTACCCCCTCGTTTTTTCAGAATAGGTGAGAAAAAGTTTCCGCTATAAAAAGGGCTCTTGTTAACGGGAAGATTCACGTACGGTTCCTTGTGAATTTATTTTCAGGTCCTTTTTAAGTACCTTGCCCACCGCACTCTTGGGAAGGGACTCGATGATCTCGACGTATTTGGGGACCTTGTAGCGGCCAAGCCTTTCACCGGCGAATTGAATAATTTCGGCGGGTTCGAGACTTTCCCCCGGCCGGGGAACCACAAAGGCCTTGCCTACCTCGCCCCAGGTGGGATCCGGCACCCCGATGACCGCCACCTCTGCCACCCGGGAGTGGGCTGCGATAACCTTTTCCACTTCCACCGGAAAAACATTCTCTCCTCCACTGATAAACATGTCCTTTTTCCTGTCCACAATATAAAAGAACCCTTCTTCGTCCCGCATCGCCATGTCCCCGGTGTGGACCCAGCCGTTCACCAGCGTGGCGGAGGTGGCCCCTGGATTGTCCCAGTACCCGGAAAATATCACCGGGCCGCTAAGCAGAAGCTCTCCCATCTGCCCAGGGGCGGCCTCGGACCCATCATCGCCCGCCACCAAGGCCCGGCAATACAAAAAGGGTATTCCCACTGAATTCCATTTTTCTTTCAGCTGTTCAATGCTCAATCTCTGGAAGGGCATAAAAAGGTTGTTGGGACCTCCCTCGGTGATACCGTACCCCTGCATGAAGGGAATGCTTCTTTCCCAGAATGGCTCCATTACGCTGCGGGGACAGGGCGCCGCCCCGGACATCATAAATTTAAGCGATCTAAAATCGGCTTTGTCAAAATATCCGGTCTGGCTCATCATCATAAACATGGTGGCGGCGGCGAAAAATATCGAACAGCGGTAGTCCTCAATGATCCTCAGAGCAATCTCAGGATCGAACTTTTTGCTGATGATAAGCGTCCCCCCGGCAAACAGTGTGGGCAGGGTCAGTATATTCCAGCCGCCGGTGTGAAAGTAGGGAAGAACGTGGAAAATGGTGTCCCGGGGACCCAGGTTCCACGAAAGCGCCTCGCTGACCATGTTCCAATAAACCGACCGGTGGGAGATGACGGCCCCTTTGGGTAGCCCGGTGGTACCCCCGGTAAAAAGTATCAGATGCGGATCCTCGATTTCCACGGATCCCCGGGGGGGACAGGCGTCGCTCCCGTCCCTCAAAACGGCGCCGTAGTCCGCCGCCGCATCGTCGGCGGCAGCCGGACCCCAGCCGATAACATTTTCAACCCCGGACCCTGATATAATTCCCCGGGCCCTTTCTTCAAAAAAGTCCTCGTAGGCCAGGGTGGAGACCCCTGTCATTTGCATAAGGTGCGTTATTTCATCGTCAGACAGCCGGAAGTTCAGGGGCACCAGGACAAGTCCCAGTTTTTGGGTGGCAAAGAAAAAGTCAAAATATTCGATACAGTTACGGGACAATACGGCCACACGGTCGCCTTTCCGCAGTCCAATACCATCCTTGAGATAATTGGCCAGTTTATTGGCCCTGGCATTCAATTCCCGGCAGGTAAACCATTTTCCGCTGTCGGCGTCCACAATGGCCCTCCGGTCGGGGGCAAAGACCGCCATACGGTCCGCCAGATCAATTATCCATCCCCAGTCAGTCATTATCACATCATCCCCCTTTATAAGCCAAGGTACGCCTTCCGTATTCTGTCATCGGCCAGCAGTTCCGCACTGGTACCGCAGTGAACTATTCTCCCGTTCTCCATTACATACCCCCTTTCGGAAAAATCCAAGCTTTTCCATACGTTCTGCTCTACCAACAAAATGGCTATTCCCTGGTTTTTAATTTCCCTCAAGGAGTCAAACACCGCCTTGACCAAAATGGGGGCAAGCCCTAAGCACGGTTCGTCGACCATCAAAATCCGGGGTCTGGCCATCAAGGCCCTGGCGATTGCCAACATTTGCTGCTCTCCACCACTCATGGTGCCGGCTCTCTGGTTAAGTCTTTCGCCGAGACGGGGGAAAAGATTTATCACCCAATCAGCTGTCCTCTTTCTTTCCTGCCAGGCCCGGGGCAGGTAAGCCGCACCCAATTCAATGTTTTCCTGCACAGTCAACTGGGGAAAAAGATATCTTCCCTGGGGGACGTGGGACAAACCCAGGCGCACTATTTCCGACGGATCATCACCGGTTATGTCACGACCAAAAAGCGTCACCCTTCCCCCAGATGGTCGCAGCAGTCCGGAAACCGTCCGCATCAATGAAGTCTTTCCAGAGGCGTTGGCCCCCACCAGGGCCACCGCCTCCCCTTCCTCCAGCCTCAAGGACACGTCCCACAGGACCTGAATCGTGCCATAACTCAAATTTATGCCCTTAATGTCCAGAATGGCCAGCCTCATCACCCCCCGCATTTTCACCCAGATAAGCAGTGATCACTCCGGGATCGGCCACAACCTCATCATATGTCCCCTCGGCCAAAGTCTCTCCCTGGTGCATCACCACCACCCGGTCGGACAGATCCTTCACAGTCCTCATCACATGCTCGATAAGGAATATGGTGACACCGGCCTCCCGCACTTTTTTAATAACCCTTATCATCTCGGCAGATTCCACGAAGGTCAAACCTTCCATCATTTCGTCCAGGAGCAACAAATCCGGGGAGGTGGCCAGCGCCCTGGCCAATTCCATTTTTTTCAGCCCCGCCGCCGTCAGCTCCCCTGGCATACAGTGGATCCTGTCTCCCAATCCCGCTATCTCACAGGCATCCCTGGCAACATCAGCGGGGCTTTTGCCGGTTCTCCCGGCGCCTCCGAATATTGATCCCACCATTACGTTTTGAAAAACACTGATGTTTTCAAAAGGCTGAATAATCTGAAATGTGCGGCCTATCCCCATCCGGCAGCGGACATGGGGAGCGCTGCCGGTGATATCAACCCCTTTGAACCGGATGGAACCGGCGTCAGGGTAATATAGTCCCGATATAAGGTTGAAGGTGGTCGTTTTGCCTGCACCGTTGGGGCCAATCAGGGCCACTATTTCACCCTTTTCAATCCTGATCCCCTGTCCTTTTACCGCCATAAGCCCGCCGAAAGATTTGGCCAACCCTTCCGCCTCCAGCAACACGCCGCATCACCCCCAAAAGACCATTTGGCATGAATAATATCACCAATGCCAGGATAAGACCATAAATAACCGTATATCCGTATACTATGGCGGACTTCAGGTATTCCTCCAGAATTTTTAACACAACTGCACCGATTATCGGACCGGCGGTGGAGTATATGCCGCCGAAAACCGACATTACCAAGGCGGAAACAGATATATTCAGGCTGAAAGCCTCGTATGGAATTATATAGGTAACATAGTGAATGTAAAAGGCGCCCATCAGGCTGGGAAAAATAGAACTGACAACGAAAGCCGCCAGTTTGGTTTTGACGGTATTGACGCCCAGCACCTCGGCCACCGCCTGCCTGGCCCGTATAGCCTGAAATGCCAGACCCCACCTGGACTTTTGAAGGAAAACAGAAACCAGGAGGCAGAGGATGAAAACAACTAAAACCAAGTAGTAAGCGGCCACACGGCTGCCTCCAAATATGGCCGGCAGGGTGACTCCCACCGCCCCGCCGGTGAACTGGGCCTGGAGTATAAAAGTGCGAAGAACCTCGGTGAAGGCAAGGGTGGCGATGGCGAAGTACATGCCGTGCAGCCTTAGGACAATAATGCCAAGGCCCAGGGCCGCCATCCCCCCAACTAATGCGGCCGATAAAAAACTCACCCACCAGCCGGCTCCCAGCAAATTGACTGTAAGGGCCGAAGCATAGGCCCCCAGCCCGAAAAAACCGGCATGGGCCAGGGAAAGCTGTCCGGTACGGACCAGCAGGTCCCAGCTCAAAGCCATCACAGCCGACATTAAAATTAATATAATAATGTGCAGCAGGTACGGGTCCGCCGCCAGGGGCGCCAAAGCGAGGAAAACGGCAGCCAGCATTCCTAGTATAAGCACGGGCTTTACTGGGCGAACCACTGCCCCACCCCCCGGGAGCGGTAAATCAATACCGCCAGTATAAGAATAAAAAACACCCCATCGGACCAGCCTGTACCCTGGGGTACATAAGTGCCCACTATGGACTCGGTTACGCCCAGGAGCAGGCTGGCCCAGATAACACCCCCTATATTGCCCAAGCCGGCCATGACCACGATGCAGAAGGCCTTAAGGGTGAATTCCAGCCCCACTGCGGGCTGGGCGTAAAGTACCATGCTCAGCATCACCCCGGCCATTCCGGCCAGAGCAGCCGACAAGCCAAAGGTATAAAGATATATCTTCTCCACCTTTATACCCACCAGCCCGGCGCCTTCCCTGCTCTGGCTCACAGCCCGCATGGCCTTTCCCGCCCTTGTCCTGGTCAGCACCAGATAAAGCGCCGTTATTATTAAAAACGCTATGACGAAGGTCAGGAACCTGCCCATTCCGGCGTTAATACCGCCCAACTCAAGGGTCAGGGAGCGGTAGAAACTGCTGATGGCCCGGGGGTCGCCGGTCCAAAGTATCAGGGCCAGATTCTGAATGAAAACCGATATCCCGAAAGTGAGCAGCATCTGGTTCAGCTCAGGTGCTTCGAGCACAAATTTTATACTGTAGCGGTAAATCAAAAGGCCCAGCGCAAAAAGGGCCGCCGCTGCCACCGGCAGGCTCAACAGGGGATCCAGTCCAAAAAGAATAAACATGAAAACACCGAGATATGCACCCAACATAAGAAACTCACCATGGGCAAAGTTGACAATTCTCAGCACACCCACCGACAGCGCCAGCCCTACCGAGGTCAGGGCGTACAGTCCCGACCTCAGTATTCCGTTAACCAGCGCCTGAAAAAACACCTCCACTGCAGCACCGCCTTCCTTATCCCAATTGTCCTCCCGCAATTCAGTTCTGCCCGGCTGGTTCTCCCCAGAGAAGCGCCGTAGCACCCCAGGTGTAACCGGTTCCCGCCCCCGCCACCACCACCAGTTCTCCATTGCCAATCTTGCCTTGGCGGGTGGCCTCGTCAAGGATGATCAATTGATCCCCCGCCTGAACATGTCCATAGTTTTCCAGGTAAAATGTATTCTCCATGGACAGGTTAAACTCTTTCAGAATAGCTTCATAAAAGGACTTTTTCATATGGGTGATGCCGATGAACTTTATGTCATTCACCGTAAACCCGCTTCGCACAGCAGCCTGGCTTATCACCCGGCGGAAATTGTACAACGACACCTTATCCAGTCTTTTTTTCATGTTTTCCGGGTCCGGCACTTCAAAGAACCTGTCCCGGGAGCCTACCCCAAAGCCTTTGCTTCTGATTTTTGACCCCCCTTCGGTCAAGAAAACATCCAGGCTGAAATCGCCGTCGGTGATCAGAGAGGACGAAAGAATTCTATTTTTCCTGCAGTTCTTTTTGATTACGGCGGCGGCGGCGCCGTCGCTGAAATTGAACAGAAACCTCATTCTGTGGTCCTTGTAATCCAACAACTCCGATTCCTTACTACCCATCACCACCAGTATGTTGTTCAGATCAGGATCCCCCATCAGCATTTCCTTGGCCAACTTGAGCACCAAGGCCCCGCTGGCGCAAAGGGCCATGATCTCAAAGGCGAAGGCCTTTTTAATCCCAAGCCTTTGCTGTATGTGGGCGCCAACCGGCCAGACGTTATAGTCCTTGTATGCACTGCCGAAATATATCAATGCGTCTATTTCGGAAGGCTGAACATTCTTCATCGCCTCTTCGGCCGCCGCCACCGCCATGTCTGAAACATGCAGATCTTTTCCGGCCTTCGGCTTTTTAATAATACCGAACTTCTCCCTGACCACATGCTCCGGAATTCCAGACAGCTCCGCTATTTCCCCGCTCCCAATAAAAGTATCGGGAAAACACAACCCTATGCTCTCCACCCCTATGGAAACCTTGCTTCCCAAAGCAACACCTCCCTATTAAACCTGCAACATGATTCAGGTGTTATATATTATTCTTTTGGTATTTAGTAATTCCTCTTTCTTTTTCAAAAAAAATTTAATTTTTTATTTGTTTTTTAAATTCCCACTATTGCGACCATTGAGGGCGCAGCCGCAACCGACGGAATCACCAGGGCAAAATCAGCAAATGGAAAGACGCCCCTGTTTGGATGTGCTTCTGAGATCGGCAAAAAGCACCAAAGGCGTCCGTCATCAATTGATTGGAAACCGTTTGTTTTCCCGAAGGCCCTCCCCGCCCGGCGCCCGGGCAAGGGGCTTCTCTTTACAGTGCCGTTAATAATTTATTTCAGTGATAGGTGCCAGCCGCCTTTGCCTGTCCCTAAAAAGCGCCACTTTCCGGTAGCCCGCCTCTTTCAGCAGAGCCAAGGCCAGGTGGAAATCCAAAGCCACGCTCTCCGGATCGTGGGCGTCGGAGCCCGTCACCGCCGGAACCCCTTCTCTTTGGCACAGCCACAGAAACTCCGCCGAGGGATATATCTCCCCGGCGGGCCATCTGAGGCCGGCGGTGTTCACTTCCACACACACCCCGGCCCTGGCGAAGGTCCGGGCCGCCTGCAAATACAGTTCTGTAAGCTCCTTCGCCGGCCGGTGACCAAATTTCTTAACCAGGTCAGGGTGGGCCATGATGTCGAAGAGGCCGGTGTCCGCCGCCCCGCAAAGGAGATTGAAATACTGCCGGTATACCTCCTTTATATCGCGCCGGCCATACTCTTCCAGCTGGCGCGGGCTGTCGAAGGCCCAGCCGCCGATGAAGTGAACGGACCCGTACACATAGTCCAAGGGGAGGCCCGACAAAAGCCTGGCCGCCTGCTTCTCAAACCCCGGTATATAGTCCAATTCCACCCCCAGGCGTATATTCACATCCGGGTACATTTTACCGAGGGCCGACACCTCTTCCAGATAGCGGGGAAATTCGTCCTCGGCCATGGCCAGCCCAGGGTCCCTGAGGTCCGGGGTCAGCCAGTACATCGGCCCGTGATCCGAAAAGCCCATTTCCGCCAGCCCTTTTTTTCTGGCCTCCTCCACATATTCCGACATTTTGCCCCGGGCATGACCGCACCGGGAGGTATGAATGTGGTAGTCAATCATCATTTAGCGGCCATCTCCCTCAGCCTCCGGGATATTTCAGCGGTCAGGCGGTATATTCTTTCCGCCAGGGCAGGTTCCAGCAGACCTGTGCCGCAGGCCGGAGTAATCATGGTCTGCTCCGGCAGCCGGCCCGCGGTCACCCCGCCCTGGCGCAAGCCCTCCCATATTTTTTCGATCCCTTGCCACAGGCTTTCCACGGTTTCGGCAGCGGCCCTTTCGCCGGTGGGGGCCATCCCCAGGGCCAGGGCGCCACCCCGGTCAAGAAACTCCTTCAATTCCCCGGTGTAGAGCAAAAGGGATTCCCCGTAGCTGTAGGCATCCAGGTTGATTATTTCTATATCGCACTGGCAAAGTATAGACCAGTCGATGGCATCACAGGAATGCACCCCGGCCACGGCGCCGGCGGCATGTATCTGGCCGGATATCTCATCCAGATCCTTTTTAATCATTTCCCTGGTGACGGTGATGTATCCGGATTTACCATAGACACTTACCGCCGGCTCGTCTATAAATATTATCGCCGGCCTGCCCAGGCCGGACAGTTTTTCGGCCTGCCAGCGGCCGCTCAAAGCCAGGGCCTTCACCAGCAGCTCCCGCAATTGTTCATTGTAATAGGCCGGCATTCCCCGCCGGTCATTGAGGCTGAAACCCACAGTCAGGGGCCCGGCCAGCTGCCCCTTGAAAAAAACAGCCTCTCCGGGACCATTTTTCCCGATGTGCTCCATAAAGGCATAGAAACCCGACGCCGCCTCCTCCGGCAGGGAAAAAAACTCCAGGGCCCGCCGGTCTCCCTCCACCGCCGCCAGGTAATGGGCGTAAAAATCGGACACCCCCTCCCACCAGCGGTGACTGCCGGTGTCGAAAAAAAACCTGTCCCCTTCAATACTGATCAGCCCCGTTTTGACCAGCGGGTTCAGAAATTGGAATACAAAACCTTCCGCCGGCCCCTTTCCCGGCATCTGCGGCCAGTGGGGTATTTCCGGAAGATTGCTGAAAATCATGGAAAGGGCCTCCCCGGCACCGGTAAAGGGTACGCTGCCAATGCCGGTGGCCAGCCCCGCAGGCTTGAAATACATGGATAACCTCCCGCAGTTTATTCTATAATTCCTTAATCCGTCAGACACACCCCAATGTCACATTAACGCGATCACCCATCCCTACCCTCCCACTCCCTCATCAGCTCTAGGTACACCCCGGACGTCTCGGCGGCTATCCGGCTCCAGTCATAGCGGCTGAGCACCTTGCCATACGCCTTCCGCCCCAGTTTTTCGGCCAATGCCGGGTGGTCGAGGAGCTCCAGCACATACCGGGCCAGGAGATCCGGCCTGCCCGGAGGCGCCTTGAGTCCGTCAATGCCGTGGCTGATTATCTCCCCCAATCCCCCGATGTCGGAAACCAGCACCGGCGTTCCGGCCGCCATGGCCTCCAGGGCCACAATGCCGAAGGGCTCGTACAGACTTGGAAATACAGCCACAGCGGCCTCCGACAGCAACCTGTTCCGGCCGGCGTCATCCACAAATCCAATAAATTTTACATATTCGGCCACACCAAACTTTTCGGCCAGCTTCTTCAGCTCCTCCTCGTAGGGGCCCCTGCCCGCCACCACCAGCAACGCCCCGGGATGGCTCCTCCTGATCAGGGGCAACGCCTCGATGATCACCTGCACCCCCTTTTCGGGCACCAGCCTGCCCAGGAAGGCAATTACAGGGTTCCCTGCCACCGCCATATAATCAGTTTTCGGGTCTTTTCCCACCGCCAGGGTTTTCACGTCAACACCGTTGGGAATCACCTTTATCCCGCCCCGCCCGAACAACCTTTCCACCTCCCTGGCCATATAGCTGCTGCAACAAATCACCCTGCCGGACCTGGCCACCAGATCCCCTTCTATATCGTGTATTTTCCTCTGTAAGTCAGTAAATATTCCCCTGTTGCGCCCGTATTCGGTGGCATGTATGGTGACCACCAGGGGTAGCCCGAACTTTCCGCTGATTTCTACGGCTGCGTCCCGTACCAGCCAGTCATGGGCGTGCACCAGGTCAAAAAAGCCCTCCCCCAGGCCGCTTTCCAGGGCTTTTCCGACCATCCCGGCATTAAGCCTGCCCAGCCAGTCCATAAAATCTCCGGTGTCCAGATCCTCCGGACTTACCCGGTGCACGTGCACACCCTGATCGTCTACTCCATAAAGGGGCTCGCCCCGGGCGGGACATGTAAAAACGTGCACCTCCACACCAAGGCTGGATAGCGCCCTGGACAGATCATGAACGTGCCTGCCCAGCCCCCCCACCGTCCGGGGGGGATACTCCCATGAAAGCATGATCACCTTAAACCCCGTTTGTTCAATAATTTCACGGATTTCCCGGCTGACCTTCCCACTGCCGAACACCCTGAAGTCCAAACCGGCAAATATGTTGTTCGTATTCTCAAGGTCGGTTAAAAAGGCCTCGTCCACAGAGCCGGACTCGATCTGGCCGACCAGGGCCAGAAAATTGCCAAGGTGGCCCGTGATCCTGCGGGTGGCGTATTCAACGGTGGTCTCCTCCTTCATTATGAACGCCCAGTCGCTGCTCTGGGCCAACAGCAGCTCCCGGCCTGCCTGGCACAAGGCCCTTTCGGCCAGCCCCCCGGCCGCGCGGTTCAGGTTCGCCATTTCCGTCATTCTGGCCTCGGCCGAGTGCTGGTGCCGGTATATCCAGTCGTTTTTGGGATTAAGCCAGACATAGCTGTACCCTTCCTCGCCCCAGCTGCTCATGGGCAGATCCACCACCTGGTTTTCCCGGTACAATGCCAGATAATCCGACGGTGAAACGGTTTTAATCCTTTTATCCGCAGCCGTCAGCCTTAACACACTTTCCAGCCAGCGGGGCCCCTCGTACCACCAATGCCCGAACAGCTCGGCATCGTATGGAGCCAGCACCAAAGGCGGCCTGTCCATTAACGCCAAGGCCCTTTCCATTTGGTTCACCCTGGCTGCGACAAAATCCCGGGCGTGCATCCCGGTTCTCACCAGGGCCGCATCCGGGCTGTATATTTCTTTATGGTTCCCCCAACCCGTAATCCTGTGGTATTTGAAGCCCGTGTCCACCCTCACCGACCCGTCGGGAATGTAGGGGCCCAGGTACTCCATATCCAGGTCGTAAGCTATGTCCCGGTAAAACTCCCGGTAGTCCGGATGGCCGGGATAGCCGGACCTTCTTTCCCACACCTGGCGGGAACTCTCCGGGTCCCTCCCGAAGGCCGCCACTCCGGACCGGCACTGCACCGGCCCGAACACTCCGTATACCGGTTCCGGCACGGCATTCAGAAGTCCGTGGGTGTCCACCACAAAGTACTTAATGCCGAATTCCTTCAGCAGAAGGTCCACGCCTCTGTCGTATCCGCATTCGGGAAGCCAGAACCCGGAAGGCCCCTTGCCGAACAATTTCTTGAACAGATCAAGCCCCACCTCAATCTGGGCGCTTCTGGCCTCCTTGCTGTGTATCAACGGCAGATAGCCGTGGGTGGCGGCGGTGGTGATAAGCTCCAGCCTACCCCTGTCCGCCAGGTTCCTGAACCCGGTGGTCAAATCGCCCCCGCAGCTGTTAAAATACCTCCGGACATCCTCAAGGTGCCGGAGGTACATGGCCGACAATCTGTTCAGCCCGGGGTCCCGGGCGGTTCTGGCACATTCGGACTCACCCAGTTCTATCATGCGGCCGAGGTATTCCGCATACCTCTCCTTTAAAAGGTCGTCCACCATCATGGACAGCAGCGTGGGTGAAAGAGAAACCGTCAGCCGGTGTTCAGTCCCTTCCCCGTCCAGCCTCTCCAGGGCATTCAGCAGGGGTATGTAACATTCCGTGCACGATTCGTAGAACCAGCGTTCCTCCAGGGATTGTTTGTGTTCCGGATGGCGCACGAAGGGCAGGTGGGCGTGGAGCAATATGGACAGATAGCCCGGCAATGGCAACACTCTCCTTTTTTAGGAGGCTGTTGAAAAAATCCATCTACTGCGTTGCGGCGGCGGCTTTTTCGCTCCGGCGCACCACTAAGTACACCTCCGCTCAAACCCTTGCCGCGCCTTGCATCTGGAGCCTTTTAACAGCCTCCGGCTGTATCCGGCTATACCTGGTTGAAAAAGTCCATCTGCAGCTTATCACAGTCAATCAGTCCGCCAATTCAGTGTCATATCCCATGTAGAAGGGCATCGACATTATGATTTCAGCCAGCTTAAACCCTCTTTCAGGAGTCCCGCCGGCATTTGCGTCAAAGTCGGGCTCGGGACGGACGGCCCCGTACTCCGGGCCGGCGGTCTTGGCTTTGGGCATAAAATCATGCTTGGGAGGAAGCGGCGTAAAAACCGTTTCTGATTTGACCAGGGTAAAGATGTCTCCATCCGGCAGCCTGCAGCCAATCTCCGCACTATAAAGGGTTCCCGGCTCCAGATGGCGGAAGTACCAGTTGTTGGTGTGCGGCAGCGGCGCCACTTCCCGGGTCAAAATATAATCGTAGTCAGGTCCTTCGCCTTCATTGACCTTGTACAGCCTCAGCAGGACGGTGCCCCCCAGTCCGGCGGCCACCTCCCACTGAATTCCCGACAGCTCCCAATACACAAATAAAACCCCGGGTCCCTGCGACAATAAGCCCACCATATTATCACCGTAAACCTCGGGCAAGAAATCGTTACCTTTCCCCTTCACCGATGATCACCCCTTAACCATATTGAGGCACACCTGGTAAATAATAGCACATTGCCCGCAGAGTTTCAATGGTTTGTCGCTTATATCATATTGTTGGTTCCCGTTCGCTTCACACTTTTGGTTGCCGGCACAAATCCCGAATTTATTCCTTACTTAATTATAACTAATTATTACTATGTTTTGCCAGTATTTTTATTAACTTGATGTTAACTTTTTCACAATCATAGTTAAAAATTTTATTCCCTGCATTCCTTGCAGTGGCCGAATATTTTCAGCTGGTGGTCCCGCACCTCGAAATCCAGATCTTTGCTTACCCTCAACTCCAGATCGTCCAGCAGATCTTCGTCCACCTCCTGTATTTTGCCGCACCTAAGACAGATCACGTGATGGTGGCGGTGTCCCCTGGATTCGCCGTCGCCGTATTCGTACCGCTTGCGGCCGTCACCGAAGTCCATGCTGTGAATAATGTCAAAATCGGAAAACAGCTCCAAAGTCCGGTAAACAGTGGCCAATCCCACGTCCGGGGCCTTCTCTTTCACCAGTTTGTATACCTCTTCGGCGCTTAAATGTTTGTCCTTGTTCTCCAGCAATACTCTCAGGATGGACTCCCTGCGGCTGGTCAGCTTGCTGTCCCTGGCCTTCAGCTTCTCTTCAGCGTCGTAGATGGCCTTGTTCACTTTCTCCACCCCCGGGCGCATTAAAACATATGTTCATTTATATAGTATATTAAAATGGCCTGTTTTCTGTCAAATATATGTCTCAGTACCATCTCTTTTTCCTGAGTGTATATCGCCGGCGCCGGGCCCTGGCCTGGCTGCGGGCATACAGCAAGAAAAAGGCAAGCAGTACAGCCCCATACCACCAGCGAAAAAAGGGCTCCCGGTCTACGTCGGCCCCGGCCACCAGGTCAATGCCGCCGATAACTCCGCCTCCCATGACAAATTGCATGGTCCCCACCTTTTGTCCTTTTTTGACGGGCGCCACGATCCTATCGTCCGTGAGTATCTTTTTTTCCACCGGAATAGTGGCGTTGACAGGTATATTATAGGTGAATTCTCCGGACGTCACAGCCCCCACTTCCTTCTCCACGCCCCTTTGCACCCCGGCCCTGCCGACGGCGGCCCCCGCCTCCACCAGCACCACCTGCTTGAAGGAATCGAACCCGTAGTTCAAAAGGCTGGCGGTATCCGCATAGACGCCGCTGAATTCCGTTTTCAGCACCACGGTCAGCAGTTCACGCCCGTTTCTGTCGGCGCTGGCCACCAGACAGCGCCTGGCCTCGTCGGTATAACCGGTCTTAACGCCGGTGATCCCCCGGTATTCATAAATGGATCCGGGCCACAGCATTCTATTGAGGTTTACGAAGTCTTCCTGGGGAATGCCGTTCACCGGCCCGGGAAGGTTCCTTTTAATCTGATGGCTGTATGTGCCGGCGTATTTCCTGAAAATATCGTTTTTCATGGCCTCCCGGGTAATAATGGCGAGATCCCCGGCAGTGGTGTAGTGATCGGGATCATGCAGCCCGTGGGGATTGGTAAAATTGCTGTTGACGGCCCCCATGGCCCGGGCCTCGCTGTTCATGATGCGGGAAAATTCTTCCACGGATCCTCCGATATGCTGGGCCACCGCCATTGCGGCGTCGTTGGCGGAGGACAGCATCACCATGTAAATCAGGTCCTCCAGCCGCACCACCTCGTCCTCCTGCAGTCCCACCGACGATCCGTCAGCCTGACAGGCCTCCCGGGAGACCTTCACCACGTCACCCGGGCGCCCCCCCTTGATGGCTATCAGAGTGGTCAGTATCTTGGTGGTGCTGGCGGGATACATTTTTTTGTCCTTGTTTTTCTGAAAAAGAATCTGCCCGCTTTTCATATCCATTAAAACCGCGGCTTCGGCCGATAAATCCGGCTGGGCCGCCGCCCCAGCGGGTGAAAACCCCAATAAAAAAGCCAGTAAAGCAATTAATAATGTTTTTTTCATATTTCCCCCGATGACCTGACAAGCAGTTATAGCTGTATTTCTATAATTAACCCGCTAAATCCTTTTTACTATACTTCCCAGGCCCACCAGTCCGGCCATGGCCGCCATCAGCACACCCATCATAAACACCGGCGCAGCAGCGCCGAAAGAATCCGTAAGCAGGCCCAACAGCTTGGCCGCTATGCCGCCGATGGCGAAGGCCAGCACCAACACCGCAGTCCAGATAATTATTCCCTCTTTTGGGCCCCGCTCCTTAAAAATCACCATTACCGAGGCAATACAGGGAACGTAGAGGGTGAGGGTGACCATCAATATAAAATTCTGCCCCGCCGACATTGGAAAGTCGATCATTCCCGCCGGCCCGAATTCCCGGCGAATAAACCCCATGACAAAGGCTCCGGCTGATTCCCGGGGCAGGTTGAGCCAGCCCACAGTGACCGGATCCATAGAATTCTGGACCAGTTCCAGCGTGCCGGTCACCTTCAGCAAACTGAGAAACAGGGCGCCGCCCACAAAAAGGGGGAACGCCTCCTTGATAAAATGCCGGGAACGCATCCAGGTCTTCATGAGCACATTGTCCATCCTTGGAAGCCTCAAGGGAGGCAGGGCCAGCAGCAGCGGGGCTGAAACACCGGGCAAAATACCGGACAACGCCATGCCGGCCGCCGTCAGCACCAAAAGTATAATCATCCCGTAAAGCACAAAATATTCTATACCCTGCCTGGCCATGATGGAAGTAACAAGGGCCAGTTGGGCGGAACAGGGCACCGCCAAAGACAAGAGGAAAATGGCAATCCTTTTTTCCCGGTCGGTGGGCAAAAGGCGGGTGGTGATAATGGCCGCGGTGACACAGCCGAATCCCAGCACCAAAGGTATTACCGACAACCCGTTCAGCCCCACCGCCGCCAAAAGCCTGTCCAGCAAAATGGCCAGCCGGGGCAGGTAGCCGCTGTCCTCCAGCAGGGACAGCACAAGGAAGAAGCCCACCACCAAAGGCGCCAGCAAGCCGAGGATATAAGTGGCGGACATGGTCAGAAGGCCGAACTGGCCGGCAAGTATCTCCCCCGCCACTGAATTCGGGTCCAGACGGGAAGCCAGGACCGATCTTACAAAGGGTGCGTAGTATCCCTCCATAACCGTTCCCTCGGTAAACCCCACCACCACCTGGGCGAAAAATACTCCCACCACAAGATAAACCAGAATCATCACCAAAATCAGGATGGGGAAGCCGGTGACGGGCCTGATCATCATGGAACCCAGCACGTCCAATTTATTCCTTTGAGACAAAATTCTTCCGCATACCATCCGGACAATGCTGTCGGCCCTTTCCCGCCTTCTTTCATACAGCGGCATGCGTTCGTTCCCCGGCCTGATTTGCAGGGCACCGGCGGTGGAAGAGTCTCCCTCCAGGAGAAGCAGTGCCATTGCCTCGGACGTCCCCAGCTCCAGGGCCATATCCGCCAGCCTTGACGAAAGCAGCGGATCCCTGCGCCCCGCCCGGGCCTCGGGCAGCCTGTCCAGAAGTCTACCCAGCCCCACTTTCTCCACCGCCACCGTGGGCACCACCGGTACCCCCAGCATGTCCTCCAGGGCCCCGACATCCACCCTGATCCCGCGCCTGGCCGTTTCATCAGCCATGTTGAGAGCCACCACCACCGGCAGTCCCAGGTCCATCAAGTGCAATGTGAGAAACAAATCCCTTTCCAGATGGGCCGCATCCACCACATCAACAATAATGTCGGCGGAAAGGACCAGGTCCCGCACCAGTCTTTCCTCGCCGGTATAGGAAGATATTCCATATGCGCCGGGCGTGTCTATGACTATGTACCTGCCTGCCCGGCCGTAGCAGACATCCACCGTGGTGCCGGGGAAGTTGCTGACATCACTGTATAAACCGGTTAGTCCGTTAAATACGGCGGTTTTTCCCACGTTGGGGTTTCCCACCACCACAACATATCCGGTGTCTTCCCCCGCACCGGCTTTCAGCCCCAAATAGCGACAGTCCAAAAAAGATCTCCTCTTTCGCCGGATATGATACAAAGAAACAAACAGGCCCGGTGAAGGGCTTAAGACCCCAATCATACGGGCCGGCTTTCATCCAGTGGCTGCCTCCTGCCTGTTTCCGGCAATCACTGCAGGGGCGGCAGGCGCCGCTTCCCCGCAGAATAACCACAGCTCCTTTGGATATGCGATAGACATTTAAAAGAGAGAACCATTATCACCAGTTAATTATATTCCATTTTCAAAATAAAAATCAACATTAATTACATATCTAATTTCGTCACCGGCGGGGAAACATAATACTGATATTTATACTAAAAGGGGGAGGAAATATAATGGCTGAAATAAACACAGGAGGGCTGGAAGCGGCCCCGCTGGACAATAAACAGATGGACATGCTGCTTAAAGCCGAGAATGAAATGAACGCAAACAAAAAGTCAGGAGAAATATACCTTTTGGCCGTGACCCGCAAAGCCTGAAATTACAAAAGCATAGTTTCCTATACCTTAAATAAGCCGCCCTGGCGGGCGGCTGGGAGACAGGAGTCAGAATCTAGACTCCCATGACACATGGATGTAGACCCGTGAATAATGGAAATCCGGGGTCGGGGTCCGGGTTTCAATCCGGCTTCAGAACCTGCGGCTGAACCGGTTCTATTCTTGTCGCTTACGGTTTGCCGGCCGTCTCCGTACGTGCGTCCATGCACATTTAGGCTACAGTTGCGTCCGTGCAGCTGTCCGGCACTCCGTAGGCTCCCGCGCCAAGAGCCGGTAACAGTCTCCGGTATCTTCCGCCCGGCTTGAAAATCCTCCCCCCGCGTACCCTCCGTAATTGGCCTTGTAATCTTCAGGGCGCTCCCAGCCCAGCCAACCCATTCTGTCTCCCGGCAGAACAAGGAATGCAGTATAAGCCATAGGATAAGGGGCACAGGACACTGGAGTGCGGTATCGAAGGGGATGTCTTCTCCCATACGCCCCAAAGCTGTTTTGGGGTTTTTACTTTAGTGCTTTAAAACGTCATATACTTTACTGCCGGTTTCAGCTCCTCAATGCCATTTTTTTCTCCAGGGTCTCCCAGAAGGAGGCGTCCTCAAAACCCATCCGCCAGAACGCAATACCGCCAAGGCCGTATTTTTCAACGAGATTCAGTTTGATGGCCATACTGTACCTGTTTTCAAACCACACCTGGTGGTTGATATTATTGCGGCTGTACTTTATGTATGGAACGCTGTTTGTGTTGTCCCATTTTACGCTGTTCTGCCCGTGGATTTTAACCAGATTGGGCACATCCTTCCATTTGACCGCCCTCCCCTTTCGCCCGGCGGGCCAGTCATAACCGTAGCAGGCAATCCCCAGCAAAACTTTGTGGGGAGGCATTGCACCAGCCGCATAATCCATCACCCGGGTCACCCAGGGAAGGGAGGCCACCGGCCCCGGCGGGCCCTCCATCCAATGTTCGTCGTAAGTCATTATGACCACATAGTCCGCCAGGCGGCCTATTGTTTTGTAATCATAGGCCCCGGACCAACTGTTTCCCGCGTCCCCGGTTTTGGCAGGCACGGCCAGGGTAAGCATTTTTGACCTGGACTTCATCTGGCTGCTCAACTGCTCAATGAAGGCATTGAAATCCTCCCTCAGGTGCCGGGGAAGGCCTTCAATGTCTATATTGACACCGTCATAGCCGTATTTGTCCATCCGGCTGACTATATTGTTAATCAGGTTGTTTCTGTGTTCCTTTACTGATATGGCACTTTGCGCGGCCCTGCGGTCGAAGGTTCCCGCTGAAATATTGTGCACCACCATGAGGGTTCTGGCACCTTTTTTTCTGGCCAGACCAATCCCTTCCGAAGATGCCTCACCCTTTAAATTACCCTTGCCGTCCACGCAAAAATCAAACATGGCCACATGATTAATCAAATGACCATAATTTGATAAAGAATTGAAAGACAGCTTGTCCCCCGGATAGTCCACAGTGTAATAGCCCAGAACCATCCTGGAACTCCGACCGTACAATATATTCCATTCCGCATCGCCCACCCGGCCGTCTGTCTTCAGACCATATGCCCTTTCAAAATTCACCACGGAATTGTATGTAATCCAGCCGAAATATCCGGTCGCTCTCTGCCCTGTCGGAAAAAAACCCGCTTTTTTGAGTAGCTGCTGCAGTTCGGCCACCCTTTCCCCACTGCCGCCCACCGCCAGGGTTTCCTGGCCGCCATTTCCCGCCAGTACTGGAAATGCCGGTGTTAACAGTATAAGCAATACAAATACAATTAATAATAGCCTGACGTTCCTTCTCATCCTAGCCCCCCAATTATTTTTCTTTTTTGACACCTTTCGACATATATTATAATACCAGTAAAAAATTTTTTTTGATATGCTTGATTTTTACCAGACCGCCCAGGTTATGCCAGCGATTTCAGCGCCAAGGCCAGCAAAAAAATACACCCCTCACCGGTTTAGGCGGATTCCCGAACTCACCGGTAAAGGGGGGACAACTCCAAGCAATCAAATGTTCTGTTCTGCCTTTTCAGACCTTCTTCATGGGCTTGCCGCAACATACCAGGGTTCCCTTGCCGGACATTTTCACTTCCACCTTGTTTCCACATATTTCACAGAAATAAAGCTCCCCCACAGCGGTGGCCACCAATAATCACCTCCTTCCGGCATTCGCGCCTTCAATCAACAATACCGGAAATCCGCCCCGCAGTGACGGCACTTAAATGTTGATATTATACCAACAAGCGGAAATTAACACAACAAAACCGCATCTTTTGTCATCCGGGCAAGAATATCTTGTGATATAATACCTTTGTGTAAAAGTTGACAAATTGTATCCGGGGGATAACCATGGACGGCGCGTATTTGTACCGGGGATTGAAAAGCATTGTGGGGCCGGACAGACTGCTGCACAACGAGGTGGAAAGAAAGATTTACTCGTACGACAGCTCTTTCTTATCAGCCCGCAGCCGCCACTGCCCGGATATAGTGGCGCTCCCGCGCTCCACCGCCGAGGTCGCCGGAATAATGAGATTCGCCTTTGAAAACAACATCCCGGTCACCCCCCGGGGGGCCGGCAGCGGAGAAACATGCGGCTGCGTTCCGGTCATGGGAGGCATAGTGCTGGATTTGTCCGCATGGAATACTGTGGAGGAAGTGGACGTCCCCAATATGCAGGCCCTGGTGAGGCCGGGAGTGGTGCATTCACGGCTGAATGAACACCTGGCGCAGTACGGGCTGTTCTTTCCTCCCGATCCGGGCAGCACCCGCATGTGCACCCTCGGGGGCATGGTGGCCAACAATTCCAGCGGCATGCGGGCGGTCAAGTACGGCGTCACAGAGCAGTATATACTGGGGCTGGAGGTGGTTATGCCTGACGGCGAGGTCATCGTCACCGGGGGAAAAAACTGCCGCGCCCTGAAAAATGTCAGCGGCATCAACCTCACCAAACTCTTCGTGGGGTCCGAGGGAATACTGGGGGTGATCACCCTGATCAGGCTCCGGGTATTGCCCAGGCCCCGCTCCAGGGGCATAGCCATGGCCTGCTTCGACGGACTGGAACAGGCGCCGGAGGCGGTGCTGGACGTATACCGGGCCGGTATACTGCCCTCGGGCATAGAAATACTGGATCAGTCCGCCATCCGGGCGGTCAATCTTTACCGACCCGAAATTGATCTGCCGCAGGCCGAGGCCATACTGCTTTTCGAGGTGGATGGAAACCCGGTGTCGGTGGAATGGGAAGGCAGCCAAATCACCGGGATTGTGAAAAAGTATACCGGCCGGGTGGAGTGGAGCACAGAGCCGGACCGCATGAACGCCCTGTGGCAGGGAAGGAGTGTGGTGGCCTCCGCCGCAGCAAGATTGAGGCCGGACGGCACAAGGGTCTTTGCCGGCGAAGATATCTGCGTTCCATTGAGCAGGGTGGCCGAAGCCCTTAGAACATTAAAAAAACTGGGTCTTGAACATGACATAGAAGTGGTGGCATACGGGCACATAGGCGACGGCAACATTCACACGGCCCTGGTGATAAACCCCGATGCGCCGGAGGAGGTGGAACGGCTGGACAGCTTGGTGGATAAAATACACAGGCTGGCTGTGAATCTTGGGGGCACCACCACCGGAGAGCACGGGGTGGGACTGGTAAGGTCCGCTTACTCTGAACTGGAGCACGGCAATGCGCTGGAAAATATGCGAAGAATCAAGACAGCCCTCGACCCCAAGGGAATCATGAATCCGGGCAAGGTATTTCCGTTGTTTCCGGCTGGTCCGGGTTGGAAAGAAAAAAAATATCTATGACGCTGAAAAAAGACGTTATGAAAGAATACCTGAAAAAATGCGTCCGCTGCGGGCAGTGCCGCTACGTGTGCCCGGTGCTGGCCGAGGCCGGAAAGGAGTCTGCGGCGCCAAGAGGAAAGCTGTTCCTGGCCGGAATGCTGCAGAGGGGAGAAATCAAGCCGGGCCCCCAGCCGGAAATCATACTTTCCCTTTGCCTTGCGTGCGGGGCCTGTACGGCGGAATGCCCATCGGGACTGCCGGTGGACGACATCATCACCGCCGCCCGGGCACACTGCTCAAAGTCGCGGCCATACAGCCCTTACCGGTTCATTTACCGCCAGTCCTTTTTAAGACAGCATTTAATAAGCAAATTCCCCGGTGCCGCCCGTTCCCGCATCCCACTGACAACCGGGCGGAAAAAGAGAAGCCCCGGACTTAGAGTTGGTTATTTCCTCGGCTGCGCCACCAACTACATTCTTCCCAAAGTGGCCATTAGCACGGTGGCGGTGCTGAAGCATCTGGGGTGCGAAGTGGTGACGCCGCCGTTCCGCTGCTGCGGCCTGCCCCTGGCGGCAGCCGGGGAGACGGATGCGGCCGCCCGGCTGCTGAACTTCAACCGTCAACTGATAAAAGAATATCAGCTCGACACAGTGGTCACCGACTGCTCGTCATGCAGCCACCACCTCACCGGGGGTGATTTGTCCGGCAATTCCCGGCCCGTCTACGAGTTCGGCGAATTTTTGGTGAATGTGGTCAATCCCCCGAAGCCCGGCGGTGAGCTGGACGGGTCCTCCGTGGCCTGCCACGACCCCTGTCACCTGCGGTTCGGCAGAAGGCTTTCAGGTCTGTCCCGCCAAATAATCTCCATCATTCCCGGCATAAAAGCGGTGGATGTACCCGGAGGCAGCGCCTGCTGCGGAGGGGGCGGAACCTTCTCCCTAAGGCACAGGAATCTGAGCGCAGGCATTCTCAGGCGAAACACCGACAAAATCATTTCCTCCGGGGCGCAGAAGGCGGCCACCGCTTGTCCTTCATGCATGATACAGCTGGGCCGGGAAATCCCGGTATGCCACCCCGCCCAATTACTCCGGGAATCTTACGGACTGACATGAAAGAGGCATGGGCGTTAACGGGCTGACAGAAGCATGAAAATAAGCATACCGAGGGACGACATTGTAAAGAAGGTGAAAATAACAAGAAAAACCGGATCCACGGCCAACCTCCCCAGCCTGATCTTATGGATGTGTCTGTTTTTGCCCTGTTGTCCTTCCATTGTTTTCTCCTTTATGTTGTTATCTCCTTCCATTTCAAAAAAGAAGGATTTTCACCGCCTGGATAGAATAAAGACAGGTACAATTCACACGGGTCCGTAATACTGGAATCATCCACTTCACGCCTGTTGGCGCGGCAAGGAGGTACCGATATGAATCTTCCGCTGAAGCTGGCCGAACAAAGTCGGATCAATCCCGACAAAGAAGCCGTGGTATATTGCGGTCAGAGGATTTCATATAAGGATCTTAACACCATGATTGACAAACTGGCCGGCGGGCTGGAGCAGAGCGGCATAAAGCCGGGGGACAGGGTGCTCCTGGTGATGGAGAATTGCCCGGAATTCATCATATCTTATTATGCCATAATCAAGATGAGGGGAATAGTGGTTCCAGTGAATCCTCATTACACCCTGAACGAATTGAGCCTGATCATACTGGACGCCATGCCCTCGGCCGTGGTCACCAATCACCAGCTGACGCCTCTGTTCAAAAAGATAACCGCCGACATCCCCATCCCCCAGGGCGTTATTGCCACCGGGTACAGCGGCGGAGAAAAAGACGTCCGGTCCTTTGAAAAAATAATTGAATCCGGAGCGGACAATTGCAGCCTGGACAAAACCACCAACAGGCACGACGTGATAGAGCTTTTATATACTTCGGGCACCTCGGGCACCCCCAAGGGCGCCATGCTCACCCATAACAACCTTTACCAAAACGCCCTGACCTTCGCCCAGTGCTGCAATATAACCTCATCGGACCGCTCGCTGCTGATTGCCCCGGCCCATCACGCCGCGGCCCAGACCTGCGTAATGAACACCTCCCTTCTGGCGGGGGCCAGCCTGGTGGTGCACGAGGGGTGGAAGGGGCCGAAGCCCCTTCTGGAGGCCATCCAGAACGAAAGAATTACATTTTATTTCGGACCCCCCACCATGTACGCCCTGCTGGTCAAATATCCGGACATCGAAAAATACGACCTCAGTTCCTGGAGACTGGCATTCACCGGTGCCGCACCTACCCCGCCCGACGTTTTCAAAGCCTTTGAAGAAAAATTTGGATTGCGCCTTATAGAAGGCTACGGCCTTACCGAAACGTCCCCGGTGGCCACGGTGATGCCCGTGGACGGACTTTACAAGCCCGGTTCCATAGGACTTCCGCTGCCCGGAGTGGAGGTCGGGATAGTGGACTACGAAGACCGGGAAGTTCGTGTGAACCAAATAGGTGAAATTGTCATCAGGGGACACAATGTAATGAAAGGATATTACAACCGCCCCGAGGAAACCGACTGGGTCACGAGGAACGGGTGGTTCCACACCGGTGACTTGGGCTATAAGGACAGCGACGGGTATTTTTTTATCGTGGACAGGAAAAAAGACCTCATCATAAGGGGCGGACTGAACATCCACCCCAGGGAAATAGAAGAGGTGCTGTATACCCACCCGGTGATATTCGACGCCGCCGTGGTGGGGGTGCCGGACCCCATCATGGGAGAAGAGGTAATGGCATTTGTCCTGCTGAGGGACGGCGGCCAGGCGACTCCCGGGGAAATTCAGCAGTTCTGCTCGGATAAACTGGCCCGGTATAAAATACCCAAATTTATCCGGTTCGTTGAGAATCTCCCCAAGACCACTTCGGGAAAGCTGCTGCGGGGAGAATTGTGCAAGATGATATGAACAAATTCGACCTTCGAGAAACTGAATCCAGAATAAACACAAAATAAATTTTTAACCGTGGATGTGAAATATTGCACAATGAAAACCCATGTGATATAGTTAAAATATCCACAAGGAAAGAGATAGAAGAAATTATATATGCTGCAACCGGCAATGTTCTCCGCAGGGGAGGTGAGAAGGCAGTTGCGCAGCCGGAAAACAGCAGATGAAAAACCCGCTATGCATGTTTTTTCTGAGGAGGTTAGAACAATCTATGAGACAACTGTATGAATCAATGATGCATGCCTCCAGGGCGCACGCCCGGTGGGAGATTGAGGTCTCCAGGACGGTGTTCAGGGACCGCAAAAAAATGTTCATATTGCTGGTGCTGTTTTTGCCGGTGCTTATCCCCGCCATAGCACATGCGGCGGGGGCCCTGCCGGGCTATATCGGCGGCAAAACCTCATACGGCCCGTCCTTCTACACACCTGAAGTGTTCTACGGTTCCATAGCCATCGGCCTGGTGGCAGGATTAATCACAGGCTGCATAGGCGCAGGCGGGGGCTTCGTAATCACCCCGGCGCTGATGAGTCTGGGCGTAAAGGGAATTCTTGCCGTGGGCACTGATATGTTCCATATTTTTGCCAAGGCCATTATGGGCACCACCATACACAAAAAGCTCGGCAACGTACATGTGGGCCTGGCTATAGCATTTCTGGTGGGCTCCGGCCTGGGGGTCACCGGCGGAGGTATCATTAACCGGGAGTTGTTCAACTATAACCCCATTTTAAGCAACCTGGTGATAAGCGCCATTTACGTAGTGATGCTTGGATTCCTCGGCTTTTATGCATTATATGACTATCTCAAGGCGGTAAAGAGCTCTTCCGCGTCAAAGGGCGACGCCCACGGCGGACCCACGGGACTAACCAATCTGGCCATAAAGGTGCAGTCCATCAACATTCCCCCAATGATAAAATTCGATGAAGAAATCACCCCGGGCGGAAGAAGGGTTTCCGGTCTGTTTGTAGCTATTTGCGGCGCGGTGGTGGGCTTCATGGCGGCCATACTGGGCGTGGGGGGAGGCTTCCTCACCTTCCCGGCCTTCGTTTACGTACTCGGTGTATCGTCTTTTACAACCGTCGGCACCGATATTTTGCAAATCATATTCACCGCGGGCTACGGTTCCATCGCTCAGTATGCCATATACGGCTACGTTTTCTACACCCTGGCCATGGGCATGCTGATCGGTTCCCTGCTGGGGGTGCAGCTTGGCGCAATCACCACCAAAGTTGTGCCCGGTGTAAAAATCAGGGCCTTTTACGCCATCGCCATCCTGGCCGGATTTGTCAACAGGCTGTTTGCCCTGCCGGAAAACCTCCAGCAGATGGATTACATCAAAATGGCGCCTGAAACATCAAAACTCATAGCCAATATTGGATCAGTCGTCTTTTTTGCCATTGTCGGCATTTTCGCCGGCTGGATAATAATTACATTTATACGCAACATATCCAGGCTCAGGGAAGAGTCTGCAGTCGCCGGGAAAGGAGTGAGCCACTGACATGGTGAGAAACAGCAAAACATTTGCCCTTGGGATGGCATTAATGTTATCATTTATCGGTGTTTTCGCCTTGATAATGTCTCCCTTCTTCGGCAACGGCAGGACCGGTCTCAATTATGCGGACGATATGTTCAACTCTCTTTCCAAGGGTTCTGCATACTTCATCAAGGAGGAGTCCACCAGGGCGGAAAAACAGATCGGCAACAGCATCAACGTCACAATAAAGGCCACCGACAAGGCCGAGTCCGAAAGATGGAACAAGTTATTTTCAACGGCCGGCGCCTCCGTTAAAGTTGACGATGTGAAAGTGACGGTTCAGGGCGACCTGGGCAAAATAATGAAAGAAACCCTGGCCGACAGCGACGCTTTGTATCACAACAATGGGGGTAGCATTAAAAACAAGTACGGTTACGAAGCCAGGGAGGCAATGTACGCTTGGTACACAGCTTACAGGAAAATCGACAGGGAGCTGAAAATACAGCAGAGGTTCAAGGAGTCTAGCGCCATAAACAATGTCACCATGAAAGCCATTGAACCTGCATACAACTTTTACAACATTGAAATTAAATATGTTAAAGATTATATCCCAACTGTTTCCTTTATGCTGATTTTCTACGTGATATACACGTTATGGTTCGGCTTTGCAATATATTACCTGTGTGATGGAGTGGGCATCACCACCAGCAAGGCTGCCAAAAAATCAGAGGCATAGGGCGGTGACGGAACAGTGTTCGATTTTTCTGATTGGGACCCGGGTCGGCCGAAAGGCTGCGCCTGGGTCTTTTTTATCAACCCGCAGTTCCCCTGACAGTCCTTTGCCAGAAAATATAAAATGGCCCCGATGGTTTTTCTCTTCCATTTTCTTATAGTTGTGAATTATTAGACTACAAATGAGCGCCGGTCGGTTGACTTTTTATGCATTTGACATTCTTATTATTGTAAAAAATTTGACAGATAATTATATTAATATAAAGATGCCAATGGCAATTTGTTATTCATATAAATTACCAGAAGGAGGATTGTATTATGCACAGCCTGACCAAACTAATAAGAATATTTGCTGATAGGTTTATGGACTATGCAAATATAGGGTTTCGCTATATTGATATACCAACATACAATACTAAGCTATTCTATAGTAATGACGCAGTGGAATCTGGCAAAAAAAGAATTTCTGCATAGAAGGATTGCTGCAAAACCCGTTTTTACGGCATCAAAAGATATGGTCTGATACAGCCAAAGGGTGTTCAAGAAGTTCCAGATGCAAGGCACGGCAAAGCTTTGGGCGAAGGCGCACTGGTAATGAGCTGGAGCAGAAAAGCCGCCGCAACGTATTTGATAAGCTCCGGTCTTTTCTCGCTCGGAGCTTATTTCTTTTTATGGACCATTAAAAAAGACAAAAACAATCTTGCACTTTTAATCTGCATGTGAGAAAATAAACTATGGATTGTGACTTCCCTCACATATGCTTCACGCCAGGACAATGTTGCTTACAGAAAAGGGGAGATATGCAGGTGCAATTCGTGAGCCCCAAGGAGATACGAAACAATTATCCTTTATACTGGCTGGCCCCCACAGCGGACCAAAAAATACGGAGAATAAGCACGGAAAGCTTGTTGCGGAGCGCGCAAAAACATGGCGGTAAAAATAATGTTATTAAATACCCGGCAATAACCGGAATATATAAGAAATTGTTGCCATTAATAGGGCTTGCTCCCTGGAAGAAGGATTCGGCGGCCATCCGCATAGCCCGGCTAAAAGATAGCGTTTTTATTGAAAAAGGGGCTCTAAAGCTTAAGCTAGCCTTTTTATTAAAGTTGGAATGCGTTACGGTTAACATCAGGGAATACGACTATATATCGTTAACAGGAAGAATGCATATTCAAAGAAAAAAGGATATCGATATGGCCGGAGTTGCGCGAATTGACGGAACCGGGCATGACTATTACGGAATCAGCCCGGCACACGCAGAGGTGCTTATCCGTAATCACAGAGTTACCCTAACTGAGCAGGCATTGCCGGCGGCGCAACTGTCCACGAACGGCACGGGACAGAAAAATTATAACCGGGAACAGGGTTTTTTATCATTTCCGGAGAAGAATAAGATCGGGGAGGTGAGAAAATGCCGGAAGCATCTCTGATCGACGAAGTTTTGGGGAAATGCATTGAACTGGGCAGGATTGTGGCCCGGACGGATGAATATAAAAAAATGAAAAAGGCGGAACATGATCTGCTCCATAATGCAGAAGCCCGCCAACTGATGGAGGACTTGCAGCAGCTGCAGCACGACCAGCTGAAAAAGCAGATGGCCGGGATTGATCTTACGGACGGAGAAAAAAAGAAACTGGCCGAGGCGGAAAGGGTGGCCGTGCAGCACCCCGTGGTAAGGGCTTCCCACGTGGCCAACGCCGATTTCCAGGACTTAATGAAGGAAATAAGCAAAAAAATAAGGGAAGGCATCAAGCACACCGAATCGTAAGGCTGAATGCCAACAAAAAAATCAGGACTCAAATCCTGATTTTTGTATTTATATGACTTTATCCGCTCAACAGAGCCGCCGCCTTTTCAGGATTTAACGCCCACCGCTGCCAGCGCCGGGTATGGAGAAACAATATTGTATTTCAGCGCCCAGGTGGTGGGCGGCAGATCAAAGGCGACAGCCATCAGCTGGGTGATAAAAAGGGCCGGCATGGAAGTATCCAGTTTGTGGTGCTGCCTCACCTTGCCCTGGTATGCGTCCATGTTCATCTGGCACATGGGGCATGGTGTCACCATAATCTGGGCATTGTCATCAAGGGCGCTTTTAATGATATTATAGCAGGAACCCGTGGTAATTTCCGGCCTGGTAATGGAATGTGAACTGCCACAGCAGCGGGCCTTCATCGGAAACTTCACGGGGATGGCGCCCAGGGCCTCGATTATCCGGTCCATGAACACGGGCTGCTCCGGATCGTCAAACTCCCAGGGAAACACCCGGGGGGTCTGGCAGCCCACGTAGCCGGCCACCCTCAGCCCGGTGAGGGGATTCTTCACCTTTGACCGGATTTTATCAAACCCAATGTCCTTAACCAGCATCTCTATTATCTGCCGCACCTTGAGGGTGCCGTTGTACCTCAATCCTGCAGCTCCCAGGGCCTCATTGGCCATAGCCCGGAAATGATCGTCCTCAATGAATTTTCTGTTGACCAGGGCCAGATTCATGTAACAGGAACTGCAGGGAACCAGTATATCCTGTCCCTTCTGCTCGGCCAGGGCCAGATTACGGGCGGCCAGCACCTGGGCGGGATAATCTCCCACCACACCCGACGCAACTGTGGCCCCGCAGCAGTTCCAGTCGTGAATCTCGTCAATGCCGATGTCCAGGGCCTCAGCCACCGCCTCAAAGGATTTCAGGTACGGGACCGCTGCCCCTTCCATGGAACAGCCCGGATAAAAGCTGTATCTCATCACCTAACCTCCTTTATGCGTCTGCGCCTGGGCCCTTTCAATCAAAGCGTGCACACCCTTGATGCCCTTTACCCCTTTGGGTGGCTTTAAAGGCAGGCGGCTGTGTTTCATCATTTCCATTCCCAGGTCCTTCATCTCAAAGCCCTTTCTGATCTCACTCCAGCCCCGCTTCAGGTAATACCTGGCCATCAAACCCCCCTCGAACACCCGCCCCCTGTTCAGGATCTCGGCCCAAAACGCCTGATAGAAGGTGGCCTGGGGCGGATTGGTGTAACCCATTTTTATGGCGTGGCTCTTAAGGTCATGCATAACGTCCACCAGAGGAATCCCCCTGGGGCACCTGACCTTGCACATCAGGCAGGTGCTGCACATCCACATTGTATTTGCCCTGAAAAACTCCTCCCTCTTCCCCGCCCTCATCAATAAAAACAGCTCCCGGGGCGAAAAGTCCATTTCCCCCCTGGTGGCGCATGACACGTCGCACATTCCGCACTGCATGCATTTTTTTATATGCGGACCGCTTTCAAGACTAAAGATTTCCTTAGCAAATTCCGTTTCGTACTTCAACGGCTCAGAGGAAACATTACTCATCTATCTATGCTCCTTTGGCCAAAATGTTTTTCGGAATGAATATATGGGCTTCAGGACGGCCGGACGGCCGCCCCTTCAACCCAGGTCGAACGCAGCCCGGGGCCCGTTCATCCATTAAAGATCCACTCAAAAAATACCTTATCAGAATCCCTTCATGGGATTGGGGCCCAGTTTGTCTACCTTCGCAGCAAAATCCTCCAATATTTTTGGTATCTTATCATAGTCCATTACGTTGACTTCGGTGGTGGCCACCCTCTCGGATTCCAGCCCCAGCCTGTCCAGGGTTTCGGACACCTTGGAAAGCCTTATTCCGGCAAGCTCACTTCCCTTCATGAAATGGCACTGGTAGTCGTCCCCGTGCTTGCAGCCCATCAGCAGAACGCCGTCCACACCCCGGGACATGGCGTCGTTAATCCATATCAGGTTCAGCGAGCCCAGGCAGCGCACCGGAATCACCCGCACCCACCTGCTATATTTGAGCCGGTTGATGCCGGCCATGTCCAAGGCCGGAATGGCGTCGTTCTCACAGGCGAAGACAAGTATCCTCGGCTTCTCCTCGTCTTCCTCCGGGACCTCGAAGGCCTTCACCATGTTGCCGATCATGGGCACCGAGTAGTTTTTGAAGGATATAATGCGCTCGGGGCACGCCCCCATGCAGGTGCCGCACCTCCTACAGCGGGTGGGGTTGGGCAGGGGGTTGGCCTTCTCGTCCTCGTTGATGGCTCCGAAGGGACACTCCTCTGTGCAGCGCTTGCATTGGGTGCACCGGCTCATCTGGAATTCGGGGAATGAAAGGTCGCCGGACCTCGGATGCACCGACAATCCCCGGGCGGTCATTTCCACGCACTGAATGGCCTTCAGAGCCGCCCCCGCGGCGTCCCCCACCGCCTGGCCCATATCCATGGGCCTCCTGACACTGCCGGCGGCGTATATTCCTGTGCGGCGCGTCTCATAAGGGAAGCAGATAAAGTGGGAGTCCGGAAAGCCGTACTTGAGGGAAGGCAGCTCCGGTCCCTGTCTGTAAGCCAGATTGAGGATGTTGGACTTGATAATGGCGTCGGCCGCCGCTTGCTCCTCGGACTGACCGGCCCCGGCCAGCGACGGATCCTCAAAGGCGGTGGTGGGCACCATGCCGTTGGCCAACACCACCAAGTCCACTTCGTCGGCCATGGTGGGTGATCCCATTAATAAATCATGGGCCTCCACTGTTATGCTGCCGCCGTCTTCGGACACGGCGGCGACATCGGCCTTGACAAAGATTACCCCTTCAGCCTGGGCTTTCTTGTAAAAGTGCTCGTACTGGCCCGAAGATCTGATGTCTTTGTAAAATACATAGACCGCAGCCTCGGGATTCTGACTCTTTACATACAAAGCCTGTTTGATGGATTCCACGCAACAGGCCGCCGAGCAGTAAGGCAGGTGTTCCTGGTCCCTGGAACCGGCGCACTGGATGAAAACCAGCTTTTTCACAGCTTTTCCGTCCGAAGGGCGGGAGATTGGACCCCTGGCCGCCAGCTCCTCGAACTGGACCTGGGTGATCACGTCGGGGGACGTTCCATATCCCAGGTGCTCCAACCCGACCGGATCATAGGGCACCGATCCTGTGGCCAGCACGATGGCGCCGGCCCTCTCTCCGGTGGTAGTATCCCCCTGCCTTATTACTACGTCAAACATACCCGGGGCGCCGGAGGTTTTCTCTATGGATGCGGAGGTGTACACCTTGATATTGGGGTTATCCAAAACTTCCTTGACCCTGCCCTCCAGGTTGGTGTCCTCCGGATCGGTGAAAGGCGCCTTCAGCGGTGTTATTTTATACATTTTGTTCAGCCAGCCGCCTAAAAGATCTTCCTTCTCCACCAGCACCACCTGGTAGCCCGCCTTGGCGGCTTCCAGAGCCGAAGTCATGCCGGCCAGGCCGCCGCCCACCACCAGCACTTTCTTGGACAGATCCTCGCCCAAGAAAGGCGTCGGCAACTCAAGGTTTTTGGCCTTAACCAGGGTCATCCGCATGTAGTCCTCGGCCATGGCCTGGGTGTCATCGTCGTTCGGTTCCTGGGTCCAGACAACCCGCTCCCGGAGATTGACCCTCTCCACGTTCACAGCCGGGCCGAAATCAAAAATGTCATGGTTGACGCGGCCGGAGCAGCCCGCCACCACTATAAAGTTCAGCCCCTCACCGGCAATGTCCTTTTTGATAATATCCACGCCGTCCCTGCCGCACAAAAATGCATCGGTTTTGCACACAGGCGCCTTGTATTCCTTGGTGGCGACCTTGGCGAGGGCAGTCATGTCCAGTGCGTCACCTATACCGCATCCCGAACAGATATAGACTCCGATTTTATTAGACATTGTTCTGCCCCCTCACTGATTGAATTGCCTTGATGGCAGCAGCAGTGGCGTCCTGCACCGAAGCAGCCACGTCTAAGGGCTTTCTGACGCATCCGGCGGCACAAATCCCGGCCTGCAGGCTTTCCGACACAAAACCGTCCTCGTCGTAGGAAACTTCGGCGGGTATTCTCTCACCGGCGGTGACCGGCTGCATTCCCGTGGCCAGCACAACCATATCGAATCTTTCCTCGGTCAGCCGCTGGCTGATCTGGTCCTCCGCCACTATGACCAGACCCCCGTCGGGACCCTCCAGTATTTCGCCGGCCTTGCCCTTGATAAAGGTTACGTTTGTCTCGTTCTGCACCTTGACATAGAAGTCCTCGTGCCTGCCCCTGGTCCTGATGTCGATATAGTAAATGCAAATCTTGGCATCCGGGTATTGATCCCTGACATAGGTGGCCTGCTTCAGCGAGGCCATGCAACATACAGATGAGCAGCAGCGCAGGTGATTCTCGTCCCTGGAACCGGCGCACTGGATAAAGGCAATGCTACTTATTTCCCCGCCGTCCGAAGGGCGCAGAATTCTGCCATTGGTGGGTCCGTTCACCGCCGCCAGCCTCTCCATCATAACATTGGTAATCACATTGGGGAACCTGCCAAATCCGTAATAGCCAAGCCTTTCCGCATCGTAGGGCCTCCAGCCCGTGGCCCACACAATGGCGCCCACATTGATCTTCATGGTCCTGGCCTGCATTTCCGGATCAATGGCATTGTACTTACAGGCCTCAACGCACTTCTTGCAGCCTTCCTGGCAGGCCTTCACGTCTATGACGTATTTCATGGGGAAGGCAAATTCATGGGGCAGGTATGCGGCCTTGGTCTTGTTCATGCCGTAGTTGAATTCGTTGGCCCTTTCCGCCGGGCACTCCTCGGCGCACTTACCGCAGGCGGTGCAGTTTTCATTCACGTACCGGGGGTTCAGCCTGAGCGTCACATCATAATCCCCCTCCCGGCCGGAAATGCTCTCCACTTCGGCCATGGTAAAGAACTTGATGCCCGGATTGATCTTCATCCTTTTAAAGTTGATCTCAAGGCCGCAATTTGGAGGGCAAAGCTTGGGAAAATACTGGTTTATCTGAGCCACCCTGCCACCCAGGTAGGGGTTTTTCTCCACCAGGTACACGTCAAGCCCGACCTCCGCGGCCTCAACGGCGGCAGTCAGACCGCTTATACCCCCGCCGACAACCAGAATGCTCTTGTTTACCATTTTTATGATGTCTCCATTCATATAAAGAAGTTTTAGCTGCTTTTCGGAAGCCCCTTGTCAAAAAAACAACTCCAGGCGGCCTTAAAGGGCGCCTGGAAAAACTGGTTAAAATAATCCGTGTATTAAGCGCCCAGTCTCCGCAGGCGTGACAAGTAAAAACCCCCGGCCGCTCTACCTCAGCCGATTATAACGGATGGGGGCCCGTGGCCAGCGGCCACGGGCCCCCCTGCGCCGTGGGTGGCACATATAATAAGGTTACCTTACCCACAACCTCACCGGAACACCGGAGAGATTATTTAATCAATGCCGAACAGGTTGAGCACGGGGCGCTTGAACACGGACCACTCGCCGGTCTTCGGGTCGTACTTGGTGTTTACGAAGCACAGCCAGTTCTCCTCGTCGATTTTCGGGAAGTCAGCCCTGAAATAGTACCCGGGCCACCTGGTCTCTTCGCGGAACATTACGGTCCTGACGTGGGACTCGGCCTGCATCAGCCGGTGCTTGTTCTCCCATACTCTCATCAGCTCGTGCAGATCCCTGGCCGCCAGTTTGTCCTGATCTTCCTTGAGGAAGCCCAGCAGCACCATGGCGCGATCCAGGCTGGCCTTGTTGGTGGAGAAGTTGGAGGTCACGCCGCCCACGTACTCGTCCATCATCTTCTGCAGCCTGAACATAAACATCCTCGGGAAGATATAGTTCGGGTTGATTTCGGGATCAGTGGTCAGATCCTTGTACTGTTCGTAAGTTTCAAAAGGCTTGTAAGTTTCCTGCTTGATGGCCTCCACCACCGCCGGGTCCACCTTGGGCTGGTCGTTGTTGTCCAGGATGAACTTGATGGCTGCCTTGGCGGCTATACGGCCCTCGGCGTGGGAGCCGGAGGAGAACTTGTGGCTGGACGCGCCGGAGGCATCGCCAGCTGCAAACAGGCCCTTGACGGTGGTCATGTTGCAGTAGCCCCAGAAGTACTCGGTGCCGCCGGCCAGATCCTCGGGACCGGATACCCAGGCGCCGGACGCCCCGGAGTGCGATCCGATGAAGTACGGCTCGGTGGCGGCTATTTCAGAAGGCCCTTTCTCGGGCTCGACGTTGGTGGCCGCCCACAGCAGGGCCTGGGAAATGGTCATATCGAGGAAGTCTTCCCATGCTTCCGCTTCCAGTTCCTTCATTTTCTTCTTGAAGGCCTTCTCATCGCCTTCATACTTCTTGGCGATATTTGCGATGGCCTCTTCGGTCCTCATATAGATGGGACCCTTGCCGGCAAAAAGATCCAGCATGCCCAGATAATTGCGCAGGTTGGCCGGAATGGGCTTCACTGCGCCATATTTGCCCCAGTTGGCCAGCTCGGCGCGGCGGGTGACCATATACTCCTCACCGAAGGCGTTGGTGGCGCGGGACTTGAAGAGCAGGAACCATGCTCCCACCGGACCGTATGCGTCCTTGAAGCGGATGGGCACAAAGCGCACTTCCTGGCAGGTCATCTCCGCCCCGGCCTTGATGGTGAAGTATGCGGAGGAGCCGGTGCTGAAGGGGGGATACCAGGAGCGGCCCAGGCCTTCTCCGGTGGAGCGGGGCTTGAAGACGCCCACGGCGCCGCCCATGGCGGCCATCACGGCCTTGGCCTTGAAGACATAGAATTTGTTCTCGCGAACGCTGAAACCCACGGCGCCGGCTATTCTGTCGCCATCCATGAGGGGCTCGATAATGAATATGCGCTCGTAAATGTTCTCAGCACCCAGAGCGTTCCTGGCGGCTTCGGCCACCACCACCTTGTAGGACTCACCGTTAATCATCAGCTGCCAGCGGCCCTCGTTCACATAACCGCCGTTCTCGTCACGCCAGAAGGGCAGTCCCCATTTGTCGAACAGGTGCACGGTGCCGTCGACGTGGCGGGCGATGTTGGCCACCAAGTCGTCCCGGGCGATGCCCATCAGGTCGTACTTGACGTATTTGATATAATCTTCAACGGTGTTGGCGCCTTTCTGCAGGCCGATGTACTGGTTAATGGCGGAAAGGCCCATGCCCACAGCGCCGGAACGGATGATGGAAGCCTTGTCCACCAGTGTCACCTTGACCCCGTGCTTCTCTCCCCAATACGCAGCGTCAACGGCCGCGCCGCACGCCGCCATACCGCCGCCCACGATTAAAAGATCTGTAGTCACTTCTACAGTTTCAAAGTCCTTATAGCTCGGCATTTATATTAACCTCCTCCGTTTTTCCTTTTATCGATTGGCTGACAAAATGGCCGGTTACTTCTTGTATGTCCACACGGGCACACCCAGGGAGGCGGGCTCTGTATACAGCTCCAGGGAATCAAGTGTGGCTTCGGTGGGATATCCTCCGTCGGGCACAGCTTTGCCTTCCTCGGTGGTCCGGATGGGGAACTTGAAGCGCTTGACCATTCCGTTACGGAACTTGATGGTCCACATAATGTCCTCGGAGCCCCTCAGAGGTGTACAGCTGGCTCCCAGGGGAACAAAGTCCTTGTAGCCGCTTAGGTCCATGGCCTGCTGCGGGCAGGCCTTGGCGCAGCACAGGCACTCCCAGCATGCCCAAGGATCACGGTTGTAAGCCTTCATTTTTTCCTTGTCCAGCACCATAAGATCGTTGGGGCATGCGTACATGCAGGCAGTTTTGTCCTGACCTTTGCAACCATCGCACTTTTCGGCAATCACAAAAGTTGGCATTAATTCAACCTCCCATTCCCATTTTTTGAACTTAAAATTTCTAGTAATTCAAGCTAACTTCCAAAAAATGCATAACTAACATAGACTGATCCCGGTCAATCCGCAATTAACCCTACTCAACCTCTCCCCCTGGTGAATACCACCCCCCGGCAATTATTCGGACGCTGGTCCGCCCTTGGATGTCTCTGTTTCACACTGCAGGCGGACATCTGTTAAATCGCAATGGAAACCCTTCAGCCCGAATATGGTCGGTGGGCCGGCATGCGCCTTGCCGGCCCATGCCGGCCGATATTCACATTGACTTATTATTTCTCGAGACTCTGGTAATACTCCATGAGTATCTTGAGAACCTCGGGCCGACTGAAGGCCCCGGGCGGCAGTTCGCCGGCGGCCAGCATCGCCCGCAGCTTGGTCCCGCTGATGTTCAGGTGCTCTGAAGAGTCGTGCGGGCAGGTCTTCTCTGTGGTCATTCCATCGCACTTGTTGCAGTGGAAGGCTGACGTGACCTTGATGGGCTGGCACAGAATCTCGCCGGGCTTGAACTGATCGAACAGCTCCTGGGCCTGGTAGGCGGTATAGTAGCTGCCCACCCCGGCATGATCCCGGCCCACCAGCAGGTGGCTGCAGCCGAAGTTCTGGCGGAATATGGCATGCAGTATACCCTCGCTGGGACCGGCATAGCGCATTTCCATCGGATATACGCGCATTACACAGGTCTTGGGGTTAAAATAATTGGCCAGCAAAGCCTCGTAGCACTTGAGCCTGGTCTCGGCGGGAATGTCACCGGGCTTCAGCTTGCCCACGATGGGGTGAATCAAAAGACCGTCACAAACCTCATTTCCGATCTTGCAAAGAAATTCGTGGGAACGGTGCAGGGGGTTGCGGGTCTGGAACGCCGCCACAGTGGCCCAGCCCTTCTCGTCGAAAACGGCCCTGGTCTGCGCCGGGGTGGCATAGTACTGGCCGTACTTGCTGGCATAACCCATCTGGCTGAAGGTAGCCACGGGTCCGCCCACATTGACCTCGGGCTGTGACATCACCTTCTGCACTCCGGGATGATCCTTGTCGTCGGTGAAGAATACCTCTTTGCACTCCTTGACCTTGTCATACCCGTATTTTTCCTGGACGGTCATAATACCCACATAGGTATCGGTCTCGTCGTCCACCAAGGCCACTTCCATGCCTTCTTTAAGGTCACTGGCCTGATCGCTGGTCACCGACACGGTGATGGGAATGGGCCAAGCCAGCCCGTTGGCCAGGTGCTTGGTGGCTACGACGCTTTCATAGTCCGCCTTGCCCATGAAACCGGTCAGCGGGCTGAATGCGCCCATACCGATCATAAGCAGGTCTGAAGTTTCCCGGGAACTCATCCGGACAACCGGCAGGGTCTTGGCTTTGGCCAGATATCCGGCGCGCTGGTCCTCGGGAACAAGTACGGGGGTCAATTTCCCGCCATGCGGGGACACTAATTTGGACATTAAACAGGCCTCCTCTTTTTAATTTTTTAACCCAATCTCCCCTTGTGAACTGAATCCAAAAGGCGATCTCCGCCGTAAACCTTACAACAAATTCAGGCTACTTGCCTTTATCATGCCCGGGCCTTTGACAAGTTCAGGCCGGCTGACCGGCATCCTTCCCGCAAGCGACCCTCTGACCGTTTGGTATCGCATTTCAACCACATACCTTTTATTATTTACCTTTCACTAACAAATTGTCTTCGACGCCGACATGTGAACTTCCTCTTTTTTTACCCTGCCAATTTAATAAAAAACAAGTTCATCAGGATACGACTTTCAATATTTCCCTTCGTGAAAATAATATCAATCTTCAGCTGTTTTAGCAACTGTTTTTTAGCAGCCGCACCGAATTATATTTTTACAGCATTCTTCAGGGGATTGGGGCCCATCCGCCTCAGCCTGCACACAAAGGCATTGGCCTCCCGGACAAACAACCCGGCGTCCCCTATGCCCATTCTCAGAATCTCCACCCGCTCCGGCTCCATCATCATATCCCGCAAGGTGTCTTTAATGTTTGCCAGGCGATCTCCGGCCCGATCCACCCCGCTGATATAGTGGCACTGGCCGGAGATACAGCCCGCCAGCAGAAATCCGTCCACCCCGGCTGATATACCGTCTTTAATCACGGCCATATTCACAGACCCCAGGCACCTGACCGGAATTACATGCACACCGGCCGGATAGGCCATTCCCTTCCGGCCTGCATCCACCACCGCGGGATAAGCGTCATTTTCACACATGTACGCCATCACCAGCGGCTCACCCGGAGAGGTTTCCTTTATTTTGGCGCCGGTCATCGCCATCTGCTGCCTAATCCCGGCCCCCTGGGAATTTATGCACTGGCGGGGGCAGGAACCCATACATATATGGCAGGCCCGGCAAAACAACCCGTCCGGAACGGGATAACCGTCGGCGTCAACCTGCATGACACCATAAGGACACTCCTCCAGACACCTCCTGCACTTGTCGCAGCCCGCCCTGTCCACCACGGCCACCAGCGGGGATACCGCCACCTCCGGCGCAGCCGCCTTGAAGACTTTCCCCGCCGCCGCCAAAGAGCTTCTTACTGTGGACTCCATGTCCATGGGCCCCTGGCAGCAGCCGGCGTAATACACCCCCTGGCTGCCCGATTCCATGGGGAAACACTGACGGTGACCGACATGGAAGCCGCCGGGACTGATCAGCCCGTACCTGTCCGGCGGCAGCCCGGTTTCATCCCCTCGGTAAAAGGTTCCCAATATACTGGCACCGGGGGCCATGCCGGCGGCCAGCACCACCAAATCCGCACCGGTCTCAAAAACCCTGCCCATCAGCGTATCTTCTGCGGCAATCCTCAGCCCTCCCCCGGTGACCCCGGAGACCTCGGCCGGGTTGGTTCTGACGAATATCACCCCGGCCTGCTGCGCCTTGACGTAAATGTCTTCGTACTCCCCCGGTGTCCTGATGTCATTATAAAAAACATACACCCGGCAATCCGGATTTTTTTCCTTTACATACAGGGCCTGTTTTATAGACGCGGTGCAGCACACCGCAGAGCACCAGGGCTGGTGAAGGGCGTCCCGGCTCCCGGCGCATTGTATAAAAACCACCCGGCGGGCCTCGCGGCCACTGCCCGGACACAACAACCTTCCTCCGGTGGGACCGTCCGCCGCAGCCAGGCGCTCCATTTGCATACCGGTTATCACATCCGGAAAAAGCCCGTAACCCAGCCTGCGAACCTTTTCCACGGGGTAAGGCCGCCAGCCCGTGGCCACCACCACCGAGCCGATGTGCAGCGTGTGCCGCCGCGACTCCCGATCCGGTTCCACGGCCCCGTACGGACACGCCCGCTCACACTCCCGGCAGCCAACGGGACAATACCGGCGGTTAACAACAAATACGCCAACGGGATCCAGGGGATACGGAGCCCGCACAGCCCTGTGGCGGCCCAGACCGTAATTAAACTCATCGGGCACCTCCGCCGGACATGCTTCGGCACACTTTCCACAGCCGGTGCATAGCCCTTCCCGCACGTACCGGAGTCTTTCAACCACCGAAAGGGCGTACTTGCCGGCGCTCCCCTCCAGGGCCACCGCCTCCGAAAGGGTCATTACAGAAACCTTTCCGGCTTCACGAATTCTATTGTACAGGTATGTCAACCCGCACCGGGCATCGCACATGCGGGGAAAAACCTTGTTCAGGCGGGCCACATTGCCGCCCAGGTGGGATTCCTTCTCTATCAAAATCACACTGACACCGGATTCGGCCAGTTCCAGGGCGGCGGTCATGCCTGCCAGCCCTCCCCCTATCACCGCAACCTCTCTTCTGCCGGGCAGCACCACCGGCCTCAGGGGAGCGGCGATTCTGGCCCAGGCCGTCCACATCCTGATTAGGTTTACGGCCTTACGGAAGGCTTCCGCCGGGCTGTCACGGTGCGGATAGGCGCACCCCTCCCGGATGTCCAGCCTCAGCACCATCTCGCCGGGCAGTCCCGCACCGGATGCCAGGGAAGTAAACAGCCCCCCGTTGACCGTGCCGGGGCAGCCTGCCACCAATACACAATCCAGCCCGTGCCGCTCAATGGCCCGCCTAATCACATCCCGGCCATCGTCTCCGCACAACAGTGGATGCACCACCCGGACACCCACCGACTTTTTAAGCTTGTTCAGCTCCTCCCCCATCCGGACCGGATCAATTATGTCCGATATCAACCCGCCGCAACCGCAGGCAAATATGCCTATATTGTCAGCCACACACAACTCCTATTCTTACGCAGGCGCACTGAATCAATCCTCGTCTTCATCATCGCCGCTGACCAATGTCTTCATAACAAACCTTTCCACCTTGCCGTGGCAATCGATGGAGGTCCAGGTAACGCTGTTCGTCCCCACAAGAGGTATCAACTTGCCCGGGAAATAGGCCAACTGATACTGTAAAACGGTCTGGATCGCCTGCCGCGGACATGCCTTGGTGCACGTCATGCAGTCCCAGCAGTCCGAAGGCTCCCGGATAATGGCTTTCGATGTTTCCTCCACAAGGGTCATAAGGTTGCCCGGACACACCTGTTCGCACAGCGGCTCGCTCTCTCCCCGGCATCCGTCGCATTTGGTGGGATCTACCTTGGGGGGCATACATATCCTCCTTCACGGGCTGTGATAAATTTCGCCTGTCTTTGTCAGCCCCGTCAGTCCGAATACTCACGTATTTTCATATACGCTCCGCATCGCCCTGCCGACGCTTCCGCGCCATGCTCGTTTCTGACAGCCCTACTGGGGTCGTGATAAACTTCGCCTTATTAACCATAATGTATTCTTCCCCAAAGACCGGCTGCATGTCATATGCTCTGCTTCCTCCGGTCCCCCTTGACAATCTGTTCATAGGGCGCCTTAAAGCATATAACCTCGTCCGTCTCCGGGTCCCAGCGGGAATTTACGAAGCAATCGAAATCGGGGTTCATGTCGGGAAAATCTGTTCTGTTGACATATCCCGGAAAACGGGTTTCCTTCCTAAAGCTGATGTGCTCTATAACCAACTGGCACACATCCAAGCGGTTGATCACGTCCCAGGCCAACTGCAGGTCATGCATGTCCTTGGCGCACAAGTACTGCAGCTGATCCCGGCGCATGCGTTTGATGTGTTTCCGGGCTATGCCGAGGTAGGTCTCATTGACGAAATACCAGTGCGTCCTCCCGCCGCAATACTCCTCCATTATCTTCTGCATGCGGGCTTCCATGTCTTTGGGCGCAATCCCTCCCATGAGGGTTCCGTCGGTCCAGAGACCCTCACCGACTTTATCCCGGTACCTTTCAAACGGGGCGAAGGTCCTGGCCTCCAGCGCATCAATGGTTTCCCGCGGAATATCGGACAACTGGTAGTTGTTTTCACCGAGGGCCTTCACCATGTGGCGGGCGGCAATCCTGCCGCAGGTCCAGGAGCCGGAAATAAACCGGCTGGGCGCGGCGCCCAGGGCATCCCCGGAAACATAAAGGCGGTCGATGGTGGTCTCCCGGGTGATCCCCCTGGTCCAGGCGCCGGACATTCCGGCATGGGCGCCCACCATGTGCGGGTCACCGCCGTCCAGCTCGATGGGTTCTTTGGAGGGGTCTATATCGTTGCATCCCCAGTAAAGCACTATACAGGGGCTCATATCGAGATATTGCCCCTTCAGTCCCGTAACCTTTGCCGGGTCTCCCTTTGTGGTGTCCTTATATATGGGGCCCCGATGGGCAAGGGTTTCCCGCTGAAAAGCCAGCATGCGTATGGGCGTTGGGGCGGTGTGGCCACCCCAGGAAAGGTAATGGGGGTCCTTTTCCATAAATGTCTCACCCAGGGCATTGACCATGGGAGCGCCCATGCCGATGGCCAGGGTTCCGGTGGGGGAGAATGTGTCCTTGGTCCTCACCGGAACCAGCCTCATCTCAAAGGATGTCATTTCAGCCCCGGCACGCTTACACATGGCATAAGACGAACCGCAGTTGAAGGGGAAGTACCATATCCTGTGGTGCGCATCCCTGCGGTTGTTCGGCCGCCACAGGCCAGCGGCGCCGCCGGCGCATAACAGCGTCACCTTGCTGCGGCAGATATAGAACTTGCCGTCACGCACCCCGAAGCCCACGGCTCCCATGCAGACATTGTTTTCCACAATCAGTTCGGTGACATAAACCCTGTTGTAAATCTCCGCCCCGGCCTCAAAGGCCTTCGAGGCGGTAACGGGCTTCATGAGGGAGCCGTTGACCTCGATGTTCCACTTGCCCCGGTTCAGGTACCGGCCATCCTCTTTCTTTTTCATCGGAAGCCCGGCCGCCTCCAGTATCTTTACGGTGTCGTTCACTTCCCGGGCGACGGAGAGTATTATGTCCTCCCGTATGGGCGCACCGCAAATGTCGTACCTCACATAGGAAACGTAATCCTCCGGCGTCCCTTGGTTTATATACATGTTCAGGGCGTTCATGCCCGCAGAAAGGCATCCGCTATGGCGGATAAAGGCTTTTTCCAGAATAACTATTTTAAGGTCGTCGCCTCCCACCCGCCTAGCCTCCCACGCGGCGAGGCAGCCCGCTGTACCTCCCCCTACTATCAGGACATCGGCGTCTATATATACCCTGTCTGCCACATCTTTCCCCCCTGAACATTCTTGGCAAGAACACACCGGTTCCCGTCATCCCCGGTTCCCGTGGTATTGTCAGACCTCCCGGGGCCGAAGCCATCATTATCCGGCCATGCCTGTTTGATGTTGTATAAATGAGTTTTGCAACACTCTCCCGGCATTATTCTACAGACTGCATATTTGACAAAAAAACCGATACCGCCTGACTGTCAGATGGGATAAATCCGCTTTGGCAACTGGCAGTAGGTTTTTGTCGGTTTCAATACCTGGTTGCGCACTATGAATGGTATTTCTATATTAAAATAAAAATTCCCTTCACCCCCACCCGAAAAATTAAAATAATTTTCCCAAACAGTGTCTCATTACATCCGTTCGGGGCGCAAAAACAACCAGTCAAATTTACATACTGAAAGATCTCGCTTTTTCGGCAAATCGCTCCAGCATGGCGCTGCCGCCGGTTTCCAGGTACTCCTTGATCACCCTTGTCTTCCTGATTCTTGCCCCTTCCGGGAGAACCGTCAACGCCAGGTGGGTAACAAATGGCACAAAGGTGTATTCCGTATCCACCAGATCAACGGGAAAAAGCCGGCTTTCCAGCCTAGCCACATAAGATATAGCCACCTCCAGCAATTCGGCGGAAACCCTTTCCCCACCTATTATCCTCACCTTGCCGCATTCCGGCAGCACATAATTGACGACTTCTTCGGGCAAAACAATGCCATACTGTTCTTTATACCGCGCGGCCAATTCCTCCATCTCGCCCCTTTTGCCCGGGTACTCCCATTTCCTCGGGATGCCATATCCCCTGCAGCTCAATGACCTGACGGGATACACCAGGCACATCCTTTCGGCCCCAAGGAACGGGCACTTTAGATTTATGTCCGCCAGTTCCAGGAAATAAAACCTTACCGCCCTCTCCAGCAAATCCGGCAGGCCGTCAGAAAGATTCTTTTTCAGGTAACTGAACATATTGAGATATTCCACGATATACGCCGGCGGGGGAACGGTGCAGCACGTGCCGCAGCGCTGACAGTCGGTTTGCGGCAGGCTGTCGTAAATGGAGTTCAGATTTTCAATCAGCCCGTTCTTCTCAGCATAGCTCAGTTGCTGGTACAGCTTGTCCAGTGACAGCACATTTCCACTCCTAACCGTATTTACCTCATCTACCGCCCGCAATTGCAATGTTCGCAAGCCTTGATTCCGGCCGGGGGCCGGGGGCCGGGGGCCGGGGGCCGGTCCCTGCAGCAGGCGGCCAGCCATGCTACATCTACCTCATCCCAGCCTCCCAGTGCATTATATCACAATCCCGGGCTGAAGGCTTCAGAATTCTTTTGGATCCGGCGGGTTGCCGCAACACGGGACATGAGTTAATATATTAATGGCTGTCCTCTCCGTTTGCATTCTCCCATAACCGTAAAAGGAAAAAAGCCGTGCTTCTTTTAAGCCTCCTTTTATTGTTGGCGGGCACAACCCTGCTAACCGCCGCCGGAATAATGATCACATATATCATCATCGCCGGCGATGAAAAAAATTTGCTTACCCTCCTGTCCCCGGGCAAATGGCCCCCGTCCCTCAGAAAATGGGCCCGTCACGGGGGGGCTGGATTGGTGTGCGTCCTTTTTGGAATGGCCGTCGCCGCCATAGCCACATGAAATACTGAGAACGGTGCGTATCTACTTGCAGCGGCAGCCATTACCGTGGTGGTGCCCGCAGTCACCGTGGCCGTGGTGGTGCTGGTGGCACCCGCAGACCTCGCCGCTGGAGACCAATTCCCCTTTTGAGCATAAATCCGCCGCCGTTGCAATGTCCCCGGAGATACCTGCAAATACTTTCAATCCCTTGTTGACCAGTGCCTCAAGGGCATAGGGGCCTATTCCGCCCGTCACCACCGCCTCCACCTTTTCCCCGGCCAGCAGTTCCGCCAGCCCCTGATGGTTGCGCCTTAACGAACCCGCCGGAATCACCTTTTGCACGGCCACCTCGCCCTTTGCCGCCTCCACAATGACAAACTCCCTGCTGTGGCCGAAATGCCGACTAATCTGGCCATTATCACCGGAAAATGCTATTCTCATCAATCATGCCCCCATATTATGAACCATATTTCATTTTCCATGATAGTATTAACCGCCGGCAATGTCAATAACGCGAAAATGAAATGTTCCAGCTATGATAATATAGCCCTGCAAACGGCCCGGAACATCCCCAAACAGACGCCGGCGGCAACCTGGTTGACCGGGCATGTCAGCTGTGTTAAAATTTAATTTACATCAATCATGCCGGAGTGGCGGAACAGGCAGACGCAAGGGACTTAAAATCCCTCGGGGAGTTATCCCCGTACCGGTTCAAGTCCGGTCTCCGGCACCATTACAGCCACAAGCCTTCCAGGGTTTATACAAATCCTGGATTTTTTTGTCCACGCAAGGAACATTTCTGACGCAAAAAACTTCTAATTATTTCCCGCTCATTATAGCAGCGTACTACAAACGCTTTCGCCAGCGTAAAACTTCCACAAAATACTGCGTAAAAAATTTCACTCCCCGGCAATCTAAAGATAAGGCAAAACTTTTAAGGGGGGATTTTTCCATGGCAAAAACACGCGCCGCAGATTCCGCCGATAAACAGCCTGGAGCCATATGGTACCGGGTACCTAAGTTATTAAGTTATGTCTTTTGAGCATGTCAAATACAGCCACATCCGGTGTACCATGTGGCATATCCAGCCATTTATCCCCAAAAGAAGGCGATTTCAATGCAATACTTAGTAACTTAGGTAACCGGTACCGTTTTCTTACTGGCAGCCTTTATTCCACTGGCCGCCGCCTGCCTGGTCTGCTTCGCCATAGCCCAGGGGGCCAGGGCCGCAGGCCTGGTTTAAAATATTTCTAAAAAATGTCTCTCCCGTCAGAATTCAGAATCCAGGAGCCAGAATAGTCGCCTGCGTATGGCTGTGGCACGGGCAATATTTTTTTTATTATATAATTATTGTATGTATCAAAATTTTTTGATATGATGGTGCCATGGCTGATAATGTGAAAATTGCGAAAGCCCTCGGTGACCCCATACGCTATAAAATAATGCAGATGCTGGCCCAGAGCGAGGAGGGGTGCTGCCCCCTGCCCGGCCAAGGAGACAGCCGGCCCGGACTGTGCAATTGCGAGCTTATGGTCAACCTGGGCATGATCCAGTCCCGGGTTTCCTACCACATGAAGGAGCTGACCGAGGCCGGACTGGTAACCGAAGAGCCCCGGGGCAGGTGGAAGGTATACTTTATTAACACCAGGGCTTTGAGAGAGTACATCGACCAGATAACCCGGGATTTTGCCCTGAAATAGATTAACCACCCCATTTCGAACGATTTTTACCCTGTGATCTCCGTGTCCTCTGCGGTTTCAAAAGCAGCCCTTTTTTTGGACGTACAAATCAAAAAAAGTTGATATAAGGAGGAGTCTTGTAATGTCGGAAGATATCAGGGAAGTTGTAAGAAAGAGGTACGCCGGTGCCATTACCGCCAAGACAGGCTGCTGCGGGGTCAGCCGGGGAGGCTGCTGCTCCCCCGGCCCACTGGAAAAGGCCGCCAACGCCATAACCAGGGATTTTTACCGTCCCGGCGAGGTGGAGGGACTGCCCGGGGACGCCCTGGCCGCATCCTTCGGCTGCGGCAACCCCACCGCCCTGGCCGAACTGCACCCGGGGGAAGTGGTTTTGGACCTGGGCAGCGGGGCCGGACTAGATGTGCTTCTTTCGGCCCGGCGGGTGGGCCCATACGGGAAGGCCTATGGCCTGGATATGACCGACGAGATGCTGGCCGAGGCCAGATCGAACCAGGCCCGGGCCGGTCTGAACAACGTGGAGTTTTTAAAGGGGCACATCGAGGAAATACCCCTGCCCGACAACACCGTGGACGTGATTATCTCCAACTGCGTGATCAACCTGTCGGCCGACAAGGACCGGGTGCTGAGGGAGGCCTACCGGGTGCTAAAGCCGGGAGGCCGGTTCGCCGTATCGGATATTGTTCTTACCAGGCCCCTGCCCCCGAAGGTTCAGCAGGACCTTTTGGCCTGGACGGGCTGCGTGGCCGGCGCACTGATGGAGAAGGAATACAATGATAAGCTGGTCTCCGCCGGATTCACCGGCATCGGGGTTGAGGTTACCAGGACATACGATCTCACTGATCCGCTGGCGGCCTCCATTCTTCCGCACCTGTCGGAATCCGAACGCCGTGAGTTGAACGGGGCCATCGTCAGCGCCTTCATCCGGGCTAAAAAGCCCGCCCGGAAATTGAGGCCGGGTATTGACTTCCACATCCGCCCGGCCTCCGGTGAGGATTAACCCACCATGCATGAACTGTTAAAGTCGTCAGGCCTTCCCGCCACCGGAGTGCCGGAAAGCCTGGAGGGTTTTCCGGTGGCCGATTTTTCCGGCGTAGCCGGGACCATCGGCATTGAACGGTCCGGGAAGGCGGTTCTGCTGCGCTCCCTGGCCGTACGGCCGGACTGCCGCAAGTCGGGCATCGCCGCAGAGCTGGTGGAACGTTCCCTGGAAATGGCCCGGGAAACCGGCGCCAGAGAAGCCTACCTGCTCACCAGCACGGCGGATAAATACATGCAGCGGTGGGGGTTTCAGTATATTGAGCGGAGCAGGATACCGGCTGATTTGCTTAAAAGGTCGGATCTTGAAGCCGCCTGTTGCCCGGTGTCCAGCTCCTGCATGAAGCTGGAATTGTAAAGGTGCAGAATTCAGAATTAGAATAGAATTTAAAAGGATTGGAGGGTTGGAGGAGAACAATATGAAAAAACTTTCCAGGTGGCTGATGTGATTAAACCGTATATAATAATGTGCGCCTCAGGCAGGAACAGCCCTTTCACCGGTAGAATACTAATAAATAATAAATTTGACAAAAGGTGTAGAAAAATGAACGGCGGGCAAAAGATACTGATCATCGACGATGATAAAAATATCTGCGACCTGCTGCAGCTGTATCTGTCCCGGGACGGGCACAGCTTGGTCTTCGCCCATGACGGCAGCCGGGGAATGGACGCTTTTAAACGGGAAAACCCCGACCTGGTAATTCTTGACATAATGCTGCCGGTAATAAACGGCTGGGAGGTCTGCCGGCTGATCAGGCAGCAGAGCAGCGTGCCCATTATCATGCTCACCGCCCGGGACACCAGTGAGGAGAAGATATCCGGGCTGGACATGGGGGCCGACGACTACGTGATCAAACCCTTCGAACCCCGGGAGGTGGTCGCCCGGGTCAGGGCCCACCTGAGAAAAAAGGCATCCGGGGGTGAAGCGCCGGGTAATGGAGTGCTGACCCTGGGAGACCTTTCGCTGGACATTAAAAGGTACGAGGTGGTTTGCCGGGGGAAATCGGTTACCCTGGCGCCGAAAGAGATCCAGTTGCTTCATTTTCTGATGGCCAATAAAAATATCGTCCTGACTAGGGAACAGATACTGGAAAAGGTCTGGGGATATGACTACGCTGGGGAAACCCGCACCGTGGACATGCACGTCAAAAAAATACGGGAGAAGCTGAAGGGCGGCACCGGCTGGGAAATCAGGACGGTTCACGGCGTGGGCTACAAATTCGAGATAGTTGAAGGATAGTTATTTGAGGTAGGCTGATGTTCAGCAGCATTTTTCAAAGGCTTTTATTTACATACGCCGTGATTATAGTCCTGGTGGTCACCCTGCTGGCCGCCCTGATGACCTACTTCTTCAACCTCTACCTTTTTGACCGTAAGCAGGACCAGCTGCTGGCGGCGGGCCGCAAGGCGGAGGAACTGGCCCGGGATTACATTGATAAAAAGATTGGCCGGGACCATCTGATAGGCACCGTAAACTCCCTGGGACAGGTAACGGACAGCCGGATATACGTACTGATGGCCAGAAAGCTTTCCGAACTCAAATCACCGGACGGCCGGGCGCAGGAGAGCCTGGGCGACATCCAGATCGTGGATGAAATCAAAAAAATAATGGCAGGCGAAACCCTGGTCCGGAAAAAACATTTTTCCAATCAATCAAATAGCTACGCGGTATTTGTCGGGCTCCCCATTACTGTTGACGGGACGGTGAACGGGGTTATACTGATCTTCTCCCCCCAGGAAGAGGTAAACAAAGCACTGTCCGAAGTCTACAAAATAATCTGGGGTACCGCCGCTACCTCCCTGGCACTGGCTGCCGTGGTTATCTTCATAATCTCCCGCCGCATCTCCAGGCCCATAGAAGATATTCAAAAGGCTGCGTCCTCAATAGCCGAGGGCAGCTTTACCGATGACGTGAAGCCCGGGGGAAGGGATGAGGTGGCCCAGCTGGCCGGGACCTTCAACTACATGAAAAACCGCCTGAAGCAGGTTGAGGAAATGCGCAAAAATCTGATCGCCAATGTTTCTCACGATCTGCGGACTCCCCTCACCTCAATCCGGGGATTCATCCAGGGCTTACTGGAGGGGGTGATTCCCCCGGGGGAGCAGGAAAAATACCTCCGCCGGGCATATGAGGAAACCGGCAGGCTGAACAGGCTGGTGAACGACCTTCTGCAGCTGGCCAGGATCCAGTCGGGCAGCTTTCGGTTAAACAGGGAAATGGTGAATGTGGGGGATCTGATCCTGGAGATCGTGGAAGAAAACCGGCTCCTGGCCGATCAGAGGAATATAGCCCTTTCAGCCGTCATTCCCGGGAACAACGTAACAGCCTTTGCAGACAGGGACAGGATTAAACAGGTTATATTAAACCTGCTGCACAATGCCATTAACTATTCCGGCGAAGGCGGCCGGGTCCGGGTTCGGGCCGAAAGCGCGGGCGGATCGCTTACCGTGGCGGTGGAAGACAACGGGGCGGGAATCCCCGGAAACCAGATCGATTTGATTTTCGAAAAATTCCACCGGGTGGAGGAATCCCGGAGCCAGGCGATGCCCGGCACCGGACTGGGGCTCTCCATCGCCAAAGAGCTAGTGGAGCTGCACGGCGGAACCGTTTCCGCCCGCAGCGAACCGGGCCGGGGCACTGAAATAGCCTTTTCCCTGCCCATAAAATAGCTGTCAGCCATAAGCCGTCAGCTTTTAGCCACAGAGATTACAGAGAAAAATAGAGAAAAAACTTAATGATACCTACGCTGCAGGAATGCTTTCATTCTTCTGTCTCCTGACTCCTGTCTCCTGTCTTCTGACGGGAGAGCTTTTCCGGACAGCAAAGTTTACAATTTGTTTACAACTAAAATAAACCCTGTTTACAAACGGCATTTACAATCTCCCTAACAAGTATTTGCGAGGAAAGGGGGATGAATGCCGTGTAGGGAAGCATTACGTTGCAGGGGTGAAGGCAATGATCAGAACGGCGCTGGCGGCATTGTGTCTGGCCATCCTGCTGGCGGCGGCCGGATGCGGCAAGGGAACCCCGGAAAAAGCTTCCGGGGAGAACAAAAATGAAAGCAAGCCCCCGGTGGAGATCACCGACAGCTCACGGCCCAAGGACGACCCCAAACCGGCCCAAAAGAAGGCAGCCGGTGAAACCCCTGATATTGTCATCAAGACGGAAAACCGGGTATCCAACGAGGAAGCCGGCGCCATGCTGGATGAAGTGGATAAGCAGCTGACGGAGTTGCTCAAAACCCTGGACCGGCTGGACGACCTAGACGACAAAAACCTGCAGTATTAGGGGGGTGGATGAAATGAAGAAGATATTAATTATTTTAATAACAGCATCCTTGTTGATCGCCGGAAGCGCTTCATTTGCCCAGGAACTGTACCCCGCGCAGGATCAGACCCGGGAAAAGGGCCGGTACAGCCAGGCAAACAGAAAGGACCAGAAAAAGGATTTTGCCGCCAGAGCCAAGGAAAAACAGGATCTGATCAACAGGCAGAGGGCGGAAATAAAGGAACTCCGGCAGCGGCTCAACACCCAGATCAAGCAAATCAGGACCCAGGTCAATAATCTCAAAAAACAAAATTCCTCCCTGGACGCGGCTAAAATAAACACCATCAAACAGACCATTGTCAGTGTAAAGGAAGCTCATCAGGCGCTGGATTCCACCCAGGATGCCATTTCCAGGAAAAACAACGACCTCCGGAATGCCAGGCAGCACCGCCGGCCGGAAGCCTTCCTGAGGGGGCTGGACGAAGTTATCGAAATACAGCAAAAAAGGATCGACTACCTGACCAGGATAGTTTCGGACCTGGACAAGTTAATCAGTGAGCTTGGGTAGAAGGCTCACACCAGACCCTAATATATCGGAGGTGTAAACCATGAAAAATAAATTTTTCCTGTCGCTGATCATGGTGACCGTGTTTATACTGTCCCTGGCCGGAGGGGCCTTTGCCGCCCAAGGCACAGACGACCTCCTGGCCGCAAAATGGGAAAGGGGCCAGACCGCGGTCGGACTGCTGCAAAACGCAGGGATGCCGGGATACGATTTTGTACTGATCTACGGCAACAACCACAGAATATTTCTGGTGCCGGCTTCCCCCGGGGTCGCGGCTGAGCTGACCGCAAATCTAAATAACAAAGTAAAGGTCCGGGGCAAATTCCTGCCTGATAAATTCTCCAGCCGCGGGGTAATGGAAGTCACCGGCGTTTGGGCAACTGGCCAGCGTGAGTTTGTGGACCTGCTGAAGGAGCAGATGGAGGACGATCAGTCGGTCAGTGACAGCGTGTACGGGTCCCCGGTCCAGCCCCCCCAGCAAACCTGGGAACCCGGTGACTTTACCGACATTGACCCCGGCCACTGGGCGTCCAAGGCCATCAGGGAAATGGCCAAGCGTAAAATAATATCGGGGATGGGAAACAACAGGTTTGTCCCGGACGCCATGGTAACCAGGGCGCAGTTCGCCACCATGCTGGTCAAGGCCCTGGGCCTGCCGGTAACCGAACCCACGACTCAGACCTTCGTCGACGTGGGGCCCCAGCACTGGAGCTACAAATACGTGGAAGCCGCCAAGTCGTACCTCACCGGGTATAAAACCGCGTCCGGAACTGTAGTGTTCCAACCGGACATCCCCGCCGTCCGCGAGGACATGGCGGTGGCCATTGTAGACGCCCGCGGCATATCCCCGACCACGGACCTGACGGTGCTCAACAGCCTCAGGGACAGCCAGAACATATCACCGAACCTGAAGCCCTACGTGGCGGCGGCCATAAGCGCCGGCCTGATGAAGGGATACGAAGACGGAACCTTCAGGCCCCAGGGGAAACTGACCAGGGCCGAAGCAGCGGCCCTGCTCTACAAGGTGGTGCTGGGAGACAAAATTGTGATGTAATGCCTTGTCTGAAAATAACAGGCGGAGAACCCGCCTGTTATTTTTTGGGTCCACATGGTACCGGGTACCTAAGTTATTAAGTTATTCCTCCATAGCACCCCGCATTCCCGGCGCCGATCGGTAAATATGACGCCGGACTGTTCAACCGCGACGGCCGGGACGTCAGCACCGCAATGATATACTCCGGTCGGTCGGATTAGCGCAAAGCTACTCATTTAACTTGCGAAATCTCTGATCGTAAAGATTGGGTCTACTTCTATCCCCATTCCCCGTAGAGCTTCCGTGCCCCCTTCTTCTCTGTCAACAAGTGCAATTACTTTTATCACTTCACATCCTAATTCCTGTGCCGCTTTAATCGCCTTAATAATTGAACCTCCGGTTGTAATTACATCATCCACAATTACAACTCGATCCCCTTTATTTAAAATAGGTCCTTCCACATTTTTGCACTTTCCGTATTTCTTGGGTTCTTTCCTGACAATAAACAACTTGAGATTATTCATTCCTTCAAGATAAGCCACCGGGGCCAAGGCGCCAACCATTGGGTCAGCACCCATTGTAGGCCCACCAACAGCATCAATATTTAAACCTTTAATTTTTTGAATAATAATCTTTCCTATTAGGTAAGAACCTTCCGGGTGCAATGTCACTTGTTTTCCATCAAAGTAATAACTACTTTCTTTCCCTGAAGAAAGCATGAATCTTCCAAACTCAAAAGAACGCTCTTTAACAAGGGCGCGAAGAGTTATCCAATCTTTATCAAATGCATTTAATATTTTATTCCCAATAGCCACAATTTTAGCCGCCAACAGATATGTGAGCGGCTACACCTCCTTGCAATATATTGTATGCTGTCAAGTAATAAACTTGTAAAAGGCCTTTTAGCTATCGGGCACCTAAGTTGTTCACAACTTAGGTGCCCAATACCAATTTTCACGGTACTACAGCCTGATGTTCCTAAGCCTGGCCACCCGCTCCTGGATAGGCGGGTGGGTGCTGAACAGCTTCATCAGCGAGGCGCCGGAAAGAGGGTTTATTATGAACAGGTGGGACGCGGCGGGATTGACGGCCATGGGTATCCGGTGGGCCGCCGATTCCAGCTTCAGCAATGCATTGGACAGCCCGTCGGCCGACCCGGCGATGCGGGCCCCGGTGGCGTCGGCCATATACTCCCGGGACCGGGAGATGGCCATCTGTATAATCATGGCCGCAATGGGGGCCAGGAAAGCCATCAGCAGGCCGCCGATGAGGCCGCCGCCGCCCTCCTCTTCCTCACTCCTGCCCATGCCGAATATGGCCGCCCACTGGAAGGCGTTGGCCATCATGGTTATGGCGCCCGCCAGGGCGGCGGCGATGGTGCCCACCAGCACATCCCTGTTTTTGATGTGAGCCAGTTCGTGGGCCAGTACACCCTCAACCTCGGACCGGTTCAAAAGCCGCATGATCCCTTCGGTGACAGCCACCGCCGACTTGTCCGGATTGCGTCCCGTGGCGAAGGCATTGGGCTGATCCGACGGCGTCACGTAAAGCCTGGGCATGGGAATGCCCGCCCGCTGGGACAGTTTTCTCACCATGGCATACAGCTCCGGGGCTTCGGCCTCCGAAACGGGGTATGAGCCGGTCATTTTGATGGCGATTTTATCGCTGTAGAAATAGCCGAAGAAATTCATGGCCAAAGCAATAATAAGGAACAACGCGGCCCCGGCCTGACCGCCTATGGCGTTGCCCAGCAAAACCAGCAAAATGGAAAGGACGCCCATCAACAACCAAACTTTGAGAGTATTCATACGCCTATCCTCCCCGAAATGTTATTCCGATTATATATCGTCCCCCAAATCCCCGAAGCCGAAATCAAATCCATCATCGCCACCGGCATCGCCCTCCGCCGGATCTCCCGCCGCCATTTCATCACCGCCGCCGTCAAAGAGGCTGTGCAACATCATTGCCCCCAGCAGGCCCGCCACCATGCCGCCAGCAAAACCTCCAAAGCCGTGCCTGCCGGATGGGTGCCGGTGATATGCGGCCAAGTCCGGGGCAGGCCTCGGCCCGTTTTGGGATGCCAGCATGCACTCAGTCTCTATGAACTCTTTTATCCGGCCGGCTATCCGTCCGGCGGCACTTTCTTTGAACATTTCAGAGGACATGGCCAGTTCAGCATGATGCGCCGCCCACGGGCCGGTGAGTCCGCCGCCCAGCCTCAGCTCCATGAATAACTTAATTTCCCCGTCCCGGCTGAGGAACTTGAAGGACAATTCCTTCAGCCGCCCGTCAAAATCCGCGCCGGGATAATAGACAAATTCCTGCCCGTATCTCTCGATTCTCCCCGAGCCGATTTTTTCCTTGAACCCGAGAATATCCAGGGCTTCAAAAACCATTTCCATTTCCCTTCCCGGCAGCACCACCAGGCTGTCGGCATCCCCGGCATCTACGGCGCGGGCTATATCCATTTTTGTAACCAAATGATAGGAAACCGGCCCCTTTGAGACAGGGTAGTCCGCCGGCAGATGGTGCTCAAACGGAAATTCTATATTCTTCTTTGCCTTTACCAGAATGTCGCGGCAGACCTTTACGGTCTGAACGGCCCTGGAAAACTCCTTGCCCCTGACACTGAATCTGAGCATTACATCCACGTCGAGGGAGCTCACTGCCTGATCAACGCCTCCCCCCACTATTACCGCCTTGCCCCTGACTGTCTCACCAATGCGGTACTGCCGCCTTTCCAGGATCAAGTCCACTTTGGCCGCTCCCACTCCGAAACTGGCCATTATTCTTTTCAACATAGCTTGCGAAACCATTCCTTCCACTTCAAAGGTACTTGTCAATTGCGTTATGCCGGCTTATTTACAATTATAAGAATAATTATGTCCAACATCAACAACATTTTTACGTCAGGGGGAAGGGTTTCGGCCCCATGCCGCCACATGCCGGCCCTACTGGTAAATATAAGGACTCCTTGGCGCCTCAACCTCCTTGTGAGAGGTGACTTTAATCACCGGCAGGATCCGCTGTTCGTACCAGCCTTTTTGAATGGTGCCGCTGACGGTGATCCAGGCGCCCTTTTTCAAACCGGCGGCATGATTGTATTCGCAGATCATTCCCCCCAGGGTGGCGTCGGCGGAGCAGCAGGTGACCACATACCTGACCAGCCCGAACTGGTTGGGCAAAAAGCTTTCATCCCTGTCCACAAATCCCAGCATGGTGATTCCCTTGCCTGTGTATTCATCCGGAAAAAGGTAAATCTCGGACATGACCAGATTGAAATTGTCGTCGGAGACATCAATTATGGAAGCTTTCCGCAATTCACCCACGGGGGAAGGCCGGGCGGTTCCGGCCGGCCTGTCTGTCCCGGGCGCAACCGAACCGGCCCCTTCCGGCTGCGCGGCGGGGGGGCCTGCAGCCGGCGCCGCAATCCTGGCGTTGAAAACCGGCCTTTTATTGGCAGCCATACCTGCGTCCAAAGGGGCGTCGGGCAAAAAATACGCCATCAGCAGGGGAACCATGAAGGCGATGTAGCCCCATTTTCCGCCCCCGGGCAAACCGTGACCGCCGCAGGCGTGGTCCCGGCGGGCCGTCCGGAAAACCTGCGCCAGGAACATAACAAACAGTGTCAGCGCCGCCCCCTTGACCAGTACCGCATATTTTGGGTTTACATAGTAGACTATTTTTCCGCTGTCCACCAGCCGGTACAGCAGTACGGCGAACCCCAGAAGGATCAGCGCCCTCAGTCCGGACTCAATCAGTTGCCGCGTCTTTTCACGCAATTTTCATCCTCCCATCAGGCGGGAATTGATCATATTGGCGCCGCTGAACACCAGGAATGCGACTATAAACGTCAATAGCACCACAAATCGCAACCGGAAGGCGTTAATCAGCATCAATGTGTTCTTCAGGTCCACCATGGGGCCGAATACCATGAAGGCCAGCAGCGACCCGCCGGTGAACACATTGTTGAAGGATGCCGCAATAAAGGCGTCCGCCGAAGAACATACCGATAAAATAAAGGCGAAAGCCATCATGGTCAATATCGAAGAAGCCGATTCCCATCCTATGCCAATCAGCTGGCCCTGGGACAGGAATGTCTGGGCGGAGGCCGCCAGGAACGCCCCCAAAACCAAATATTTGCCCATCTCGAAAAATTCGTCGCAGGCACTCTGCAGGGTGCCGCCCACCCTGCCCGCAAAGGAGGGCCTCCCGCAATGCTGATGGTGATGACCACAGCCGCACCCGCAGTGATGCCGGTCCGCGTCGGCCTTCAGCTCCCTGCCGTGAAAAATAAAGCTTAACATGAGCCCGGTCAGGCAGGAAACCGAAAAAGCCAGCCCCAGCCTGAGCCAGACCATCTCGGGGCTGCCGGCGAAGGCCATGGCTGTGGAAGAGGCCACCACCGGGTTGATGATGGGCGCCGCCAGCATGAAGGTCACGGCGCTGTACAATGGAACGCCTTTCATAACCAGCCTTCTGGCCACCGGCACGATCCCGCACTCACAGACGGGAAAGATCACCCCCAGCAAACAGGCCAAAAGAATGCTCCAGTATCTGCTCCGGGGCAGCAGCCTGCGGATGGTCTCCTCGGATACGAAATTGTGCAGCACGGCGGATATGAACACACCGATAATGACAAAGGGTATCGCCTCAATAAGTATGCTGAGGAAAACCGTTTTAAAGTTTAAGATGCCCACATTGACTGTGTAAATACCGGCATCCACTAAAGGCCGCCCCAGCCCGGCCAGCCTGAGCAGGTGCCACAGCAGGTACGCGCAGGAAAGAATGAAAAGTACAATGGCTGTTTTGGATGTGTTTCTGATTAATTCCCTCACCGCCATCTCCCTTTTGAAAACAGCTCAATATTTGTGGCTTCTGGTAAATTATAGGTATTCCCATTGGCCAGTTAATAGTACTCATTGTCTCCGGCGGCGGAAATTCACTCACAGTCCCCCCGCAGCCTCTCCCTCAGCCCGGTGTGGCGCTCCCTAGGCTTGTTGTTCCTGACGGCCATGGCCAGCGCCCTTTTGCTGCCGACGAGGATGACCAGTTTTCTTCCCCGGGTCACTCCGGTATAAACCAGATTCCTTTGCAAAAGAATAAAGTGCTGGATCATCAGGGGAATAACCACCGCCGGATACTCACTGCCCTGGGATTTGTGCACGGATATGGCATAGGCCACCGTCAGTTCGTCCAAATCGGAGAAATCGTACTTAACCGCCCTGCCGTCAAAATCCACCAGCACTTCCTGGTCCTCGTGGGCAATGTGTGCAATCCGGCCGATATCGCCATTGTAGACCTCTTTTTCATAGTTGTTCACCAGCTGCATAACCTTGTCCTTCACCTTGAAGGTTTTGTAACCCCGGGTGACGCCGCCCCCGCCGGGGTTTAAAACCTCCTGCAGCCTTAGATTGAGATTGGCCACCCCCACATCCCCCCGGTGCATGGGAGTCAGCACCTGCACTTCGTCCACCGGGTGGAGGCCGAATTGTCTAGGAATACGGTCCTTGCACAGGACCAGTATTTTATTTACGGCCCTTTCCGGATCCTCCTCCTCCACAAAGTAGAAATCCGCCGGCTCCCCGGGCAGGGGGAGGCGTATGTCGGGAAACTCCCCACTGTTGATGCGGTGGGCGTTGCTGACTATGCGGCTTTGTGACGCCTGGCGGAATATCTCATTGAGGGTGACCACCCTGAAACTGCCGGAGTCGATAATGTCACGCAAAACACTGCCCGGCCCCACCGAAGGAAGCTGATTGACGTCTCCCACCAGTATCAGGGAGGCATGGGGCGGTATGGCCTTCACCAGGTGATACATCAGCAGGGTGTCTACCATGGAGGCCTCGTCCACAATCACCACGTCTGTTTCCAAAGGGTTTTCCCGGTCCCTGGTAAAGCCGCCGGACTGGTAGCCGAATTCCAGCACCCGGTGGATGGTCTTTGCTTCGTGGCCGGTGGCCTCCTGCATACGCTTGGCCGCCCTGCCGGTGGGCGCCGCCAGGAGTATTCTCAGGCCCAGAGAGCTGAAAATATTTATAATGACCTTGATAATGGTGGTTTTGCCGGTGCCCGGACCGCCGGTGATAACCAGCACCTTGTTTTGAAGGGCCAGGGACACGGCTTCCTTTTGTCTTCCGGCCAGGCTTATGCCCATTTCTGTCTCCGCCCCCGTTATGGCCGCTTTCGGGTCCTGCGGACGCATGGGGGACTGCCCCCCCTTCAACAAAAGCAATCCCCGGGCCAATCCTGTTTCCGCCGTATAAAAAGGTGGCAGGTAAACCGCCTCGTGGTTGGGCCGCAATTCCTCGTCCCGCCGGCTCAGATCCTCCAACACTATCCGCCCGCCCTCAAATAGCCCGGCCATGGCCTTGGCCACTATTTCCCCGTCCACCTTCAGCATTTCCGCCGCCCTGTCCGCCAGCATTTCATAAGGGCTGTATACATGCCCTTCATTCACGATTTCGTTTAAAACATAGATGATGCCCTCCTCGGCCCGCATCACCGAGTTTGGATCAATGCCCATGTTGCGGGCGATACTGTCGGCGGTGACGAATCCTATGCCGTGCACATCCGCCGCCAGCCGGTAAGGATTGCTTCTGACAGCCTCAATGGAGGAATTGCCATATTTCTTATATATCCTGGCCGAAAAGCCGGCGCTGACCCCGCAGCTCTGGAGAAAGAGCATTATCTCCTTTATTTCCCTCTGCTCCTCCCAGGCCCTGGCAATCATGGCCGCCCGTTTGGCGCCGATCCCTTCCACCCGGGACAGTTTTTCCGGTCTTTTTTCTATTACTTCCATGGTATCCAGGCCGAAAACCTTAACTATCCGCCTGGCCATGACGGGACCAATGCCACTGATCAACCCAGAGCCCAGATATTTCTCTATGCCGTTCACGGTGGCGGGGACAACCGACTCGTACCTCTCCACCTGAAACTGCTCCCCGAATTTTTTATTGTAGACCCACCTTCCATGCAGCTTCAGGGACTCTCCGGGATTTATCCCGGCCAGGCTGCCCACAATGGTGGTAAGTTCCTGCTTCCCCTTTTCCTTGAGCTTGGCCACGGTAAACCGGGTCTCCTCATTGTGGTAGCTGATCCTTTCCAGGTATCCGCTGATAATGTCCATGGGGCATCTCCCTGAAAAATTGATTCAATTAACACTCACATTTTTTATTCTACGGCGCCGCCGCCGCATCCTTCCCGGCCCGCCGGAACTCCGGGGCCGGGAAGGGAATGCGGGCGGGCAGGAGGGAAATTTTCTTTCCCGGATGATATTTTTATGGATATTCCGGTGGATAATATTAATGATATAGTTAATTATACCCGATACTTGTCAACGCCTCCGGCGGAGGCCTCCGGACAATAAAAATTTGGGCGAATCTGATATTTATGGTATTATATCTTTTATGGTGGGGTTTAATAAGGAGGAGAGTATGGATCAAACAAGACTGCAAAAAACCCTGGTGGTCAGCATACAGGGCTGGGAGCTGGAGGTCTTTGAGGGTCCCCGCAAGGTGAATGTGGATCTACTGGGGGAAATGCTGGAATTCCGCGGCATCTGGCTTACTGAGCCGGAACGGGGGATGGTCACCGTTCTTTGCTATCCTGATAAACTTTTCTACCTGGAGGTCACCGAATCCGAAATACCGGCCCAGAGGCCCGGCAGGAGAAACAAGGTCACCCCCTTGAGGCGCATAGACAACGTGCCCCCGGGGGACGACGGCGGAGAATAGATATGGCAATTCAGCCCACGCCATCCGGCGTGGGTTTGAGATTTCGGGGTGATGCAAAACTGGCTGGTAAAATTTTAAATAGGCAGACAATCATCCAGGGCGCCATTATACTCACCCTGGCCGGTATTTTAATCCGCCTTCTGGGCGTTGTTTACAGGGTACCCCTGGGAAGGCTGCTGGGGGACGAGGGCATGGGTATATACGCAGTGCCAAACCAGTTTTATCTGTTGTTTTTCACCATTTCCTCGGCGGGAATACCGGTGGCGGTGGCGCGGCTGGTGGCGGGAAAAATGTCCGCGGGACTGTACAGGGACGCCCACAGAACCTTCGTCATATCCTTTGCGGCCATGTTTCTGGTGGGGCTTTTATTTACACTGCTGCTTTTCTTCGGCGCCTCTTGGCTAGTGGAGGCGGGTCTGGTGGCCAACCCCGCCAGCTACTACGGCCTGGTGGCCATCGCCCCGGTAATATTCTTTTCCGCAGTGACGGCCTCCCTGAGGGGGCTTTTTCAGGGACTGCAGTACATGTCCCCGGTGGCTTGGTCCCAGGTGGCCGACCAGGTGGTGCTGGTGGGAGGCACCCTGCTGTTCAGCTACCTTCTGCTGCCCGGCGGACTGGCCCTGGCCGCCGCCGGGGCCAATTTCGGGGCGGTTCCCGGAGCGGTGGCCGCCGCCGCCATCATGGCCATTTACTATCTCCGCCACCGGGGGGCACTGATGGAAATGGTGCGCCGGGACAACTCCCAATACAGGGAAGGAACTATGTCCCTGCTGAAAAAAATACTGGCGGTTTCCATTCCCATCTCCTTTGCCAGCCTGGCCGCAGCCGTCACCGGCATCATAGACAACAAACTGATTATAGACCGGCTTCAGCTGGTGGGCTACACCCAGCAGCAGGCCACGGCCCTTTACGGGCAATTCAACCAGTTCGCCATGTCCTTCGTCAATATCAGCATAGCCTTCGCCCTCTCCATGGGCGCCAGCATCGTGCCGTCGGTGGCCGAATCGCACGGCGCCGGCAACAAAGGGCAAATTCGCCGGGAGGCCTCAGCGGCCGTCAGGCTGGCCCTCCTCACCACCCTGCCGGCGGCGGCCGGGCTGTATTTCCTGGCGCCCCAGCTGACATTTTTCATATACGCCAACAGCGAAGCCGGAATACCCCTGGCGGCCCTGGCCCCCGCCGTCGTCTTTTGGGGGATCCACCTAGTTCTGTCCGGAGTCATGCAGGGGCTGGGCAGGGCTGACATACCCGTCTATACTCTGCTGGCCGGTATTTTCTTCAAGGTGGCCATCACCTATTACCTGACCCCCACCGGGCTGGGCATCAAAGCCGCGGCCCTGGGCACCGTGGCCATGTTCGCGGTTTCCTCCCTGCTGAACACTATTGCGGTGAAACGGCTGGTGGGGCTGGACATGGATTTCTCCCGGTCGGTGCTGAGGCCGGGGCTGGCCTCCCTGGCAATGGGGCTGGCGGTGCGGGAGGCGTACCGGTGGGGGCTGGGCCCCCTGGGCCACGAATACCTGGCCACCGCCGCCGCGCTGCTGGCCGGCGTGCTGTTCTTCCCGTTCCTGGCGGTGCTTTCGGGAAGCATCAATTCCAGCGACGCAAAGGGGCTGCCCGTCGTCGGCCCCCGGGCGGCGGCGCTGCTGGCGGCCTGGGAGAGCCGCAGGGACAGGCTGCTAAGAAGGGGCGGGGGCTAGGAGGCTGTTGAAAAAGTCCATCTGCTACGTTGATGCGGCGGCTTTTTCGCTCCAACGCACCACCAAGTGCGCCTCCGCTTAAACCCTTGCCGCGCCTTGCATCTGGAGCTTTTTGAGCAGCCTTCGGCTGTATCCGGCTACGCCTGTTTCATGTCGCATAAATGAGTTTTACAGCACTCTCCCAGGAGACGGGGCCCCTCGAAAAGGGCGCCTGGCACATTGCCCCCGGCTTCCATCAAATACTGAAATCAGGCGGTTGTCTGGCCGCCGTCCACCACGATAACCTGGCCCGTCACAAAGGAAGAAACATCCGATACAAGATAGAGGACCGCCTGGGCCACGTCCCGGGCAGTGCAAAGGCGCCGCAGCGGAATGCGCCTCATTAATGAGCTGACCATCTTTTCCTCCATAAAGGATTCAGTCAGAGGGGTTCTGGCATAGCCGGGAGCCACAGCATTTACGCGGACATTGTACATGGCCCATTCACGGGCCAGACTTCGCGTCATGTTGACCAAACCCGCCTTGCTTGCCGAGTATACCGAAGTATTTATTTCTGCTATGAGGGCATTCACCGAAGCAATATTGACGATATTCCCCCCCGCCAGCTTGATCATTGACCGCACTGCCGCCTGGGCTGTAAAAAAGGCCCCCTTTAAGTTGACGTCCATAATTCCGGCCCAATCCTTTTCCGTTACCTCCAGGGCCGGCTTTCCAAGAGTCACGCCGGCATTGTTGACAAGAATGTCTATACGCCCGAATTCCCCCGTTACTTTTTCTATCACAGACCTTATCCGGTCAACTTTCGAAATGTCCAACTCAAAGGCGGCGGCGTCACTTCCCAAAGATTTAACCTGCCCGGTCACTTCCCCCGCCTTTGCCGGATCCTTGTCCACAACGGCCAGTACCGCTCCGGCCCGGGCAAGAGTCAAGGCCATTTCCCGCCCAAACCCGCCTCCCCCTCCGGTTACCACAGCAACCTTACCTTCTAACTGCAAGCAGAATCACCCCCGCCCGGCTTATAAACCTCAGGACACCTTGACAACCAGGGCCGCACCGGTGTCCCCGGCGGCGCATCCCGTAAAGAGCCCATAGCCGCCCCCGGCAATAACCAGTTCTTCAATCATTTCAATAATTCCGCGTCCGGCGGTAGGTCCCTGGGGATGCCCGTATATAAGGGAACAGCCGTAATTATTGATTTTCATTACATCGATTTTCATTTCCCTGGCAAGGTACAGATCGTTGGCCGCAAAGGGATTATGTGTCTTTACGGCCTTAATGTCCCCGATGTAAATCCCGGCTTTTTCCAGCGCCATACTCGCCGCAGGCGCCACGGCCATGGCCATGTGAGCCTTGGGGGCGCGGGCGAAGCCGTAGGACAGCACCTGTATTTCAATACCGCTGCCCATACTCAGCTCCCGCGCCTTTTCCCTGGTGGTCAGAATAATTCCACAGTTGCCGTCAGCCGGGTGGGTCTGGGCGCCATATGAGTGCACTCCCCCCTCGAGAACCGGTTTTAATCCGGCAAGACCCTCCCTGGTTGTGGGGGTCACGCCTTCGTCCTCCTCAAGCAGCGCGGTTTTTTTCATGCTCTTTTTATACTCCACCGGGAACATGTACCGTTTTAACCACATTTTCCGCCGTCTGGATCATGGCCGCCCCTCCCCAGGGATCTTTGGCGAAGTTGTCCATCATCCAGTTTTCCGCAATCACCGACCCGCCGGGGCCGGGAGGGTTGGGCCATATAGTGAAGGGGCCGTTTGAACAGCGATCTGTCATAAGGCAGAACACATTTTTATAAAGGCCCGTTTCGATGCCCGCCGCCGCCAGGCTTACGCAAGTGGTGGATGTGGAGCAGGCCTGGGGGACATGGCAGCCGGGGATTTCCACAGCCCCCATGAGGGCGGCCGCCCAGGGGGCGGCGTAAAAGGTGTGCAGCTGCCCGATTGTTTTCCCCAAAAAGAGGTATTCAAATATATTCACATCGATATCCTTCGCCGCCAGCCACTTCTTGGCGGTCGCCGCCGCCAGCCCGACGGCGTTTTCATTTTGCAAGCTTCCCTGCCACCGGGCGAAGGGTGAGCTGTAGTATCCGCGATAAGGAATAAATGCCTTGGAGTACACTAAATTACCTCCTCATCTATCGTAAAACCTTGGCTTGCGTTTTTCCATAAAGGCGCTGAACCCCTCCCGGCGATCCTCGCTGGCAAAGGTCAGTATAAAGTTCTTTATCTCGAAGTTCAAGGCTTCGTGCAGACTCATACTGAGACCGTTTTGCACCGAATCCTTTAAAACACTCAGGGCGTGCGCCGGGCGGCCGGCCAGTTTCAATGCCAGTGACCCCGCCTCCCGCATCAGCTCGGCGGAGGGCACCACCTTGTTGACCAGTCCTAAGCCAGCCCGTTTACAGCAGCTATGGTGGGCTTTTTCATATTTTCAATCTGGCTGTACACATATAGGGAAGACTGGCAAAACCTGTGCATCTCCACCGGCGTCAAGTCTTTCATCTCGCTGATATCAGCGCCGGCAGCAAAAGCCTTCTCGCCTGAACCGGTAATAATCACCGCCCGCACAGCCGGGTCTGCCTCCAGCTCTTCCGCCGCCCGGCTTAGTTCCCGGTGCAGCTTGCTGTTTAGCGGATTAACGGGAGGTCGGTTTAATGTTGTTGACCTTATCGCCCATTTACGCTTATCGCTTGCCGCTATTTACTGTATTCATACCACCCGGCGCCGGTCTTGCGCCCCAGGCATCCAGCGCGAACAAGGGCTTTCATTATCTGCGGCGGATTCCAGCGAACGTCCTTAAATTCCTCGCAAAGGTAGTTGGCAACATGATAGCCTATCTCTACGCCGGCAAAATCCTGCAGTTCAAAGGGCCCCATCGGATAGTTCAAGCCGAGCTTGACGGCCGTGTCTATATCCTCCATCGTGGCCACACCTTCTTCCACCAGGCGGATTGCCTCGATGATCTGCGCCATGAATATCCGGTTCACCACAAATCCCGGAAAGTCTTTTTTCACTTCCACGGTGGTCTTGCCCATTTTCGCCGCCACCCCGGAAACGGTCCGCACCGTCTCATCGCTGGTGGAGTAGCCGCGGATAATCTCCACCAGCCTCATCAGGGGAGGCGGATTAAAAAAGTGCATTCCGGCAACTTTGTCGGGACGGTTTGTGGCAGCCGCGATCAGGGTTATGGACATCGAGGAGGTGTTGGTGACAAGACACGCCTCGGACTTGCAAACCCGGTCCAGCTTTAAGAATGCTTCTTTCTTCAATTCCAGATCCTCAATGATGGCCTCAATAACAAAGTCGGCATCGGCAAAGGAGTCGATCCCGGTGGCCGGCCGGATCCTTCCAAGTATCGAGTCCTTTTGTTCCGCCGACATTTTGCCCTTTTCCACGCTCTTGGCAAGGAACTTGTCCATTCTGCCCACGGCGCGGTCCACAAAAATCCGGTCCACATCGCTTAAAATCACGTCAAACCCTGACTGCGCCGCCACCTGGGCAATTCCCCCACCCATGGAGCCGGCCCCCAGCACTGCGATTTTATTGATTTCCATAATCGTCCCCTCCATAATTTAAACGGATTAAAACAACCTCTTTGCGATGGTCATTTTCTCGGCTTCTTTGGCGCCTTCATAGATCTCCAGTATTTTTGCATCCCGGTAAAATCTCTGAACATCATATTCGTCTATGTAGCCATAGCCCCCATGTAATTGCAAGGCCTTGTCACACACCCAGACCGCCATTTCCGCGGAAAAATATTTGGCCATGGCGTTCAGCGCCGGGTCAATCCGTCCCCGATCGACTTTGAAGGCGGCTTTGTAACAAGTATTGCGGGCCAGTTCAATCTTTGTGGCCATTTCCGCCAGAATAAACTGTACTCCCTGGGCGGCAACATGGGTCCGGGTAATATCGAAGAAGTGCATCAGGTGATAAAACCCTCTTCCTTCTTCTCCGATCAAATTCCCACAAGGAACCCGCACGTCCTCGAAAATTACCTCCGCCGTATCGCTTGCCCTGATGCCCATTTTTCCTTTGATTTTATTTCTGGTAATTCCGCCGCGGTCCGTCTCCACCAGTATGAGGCTGAACCTTCTGTGCTTTTTTTCTTCTTTCGGATTGGTTGCGCATAATACAACCATAAAATCACAAACAGTGCCGTTGGTAATAAACATCTTGCTGCCATTAATCACATACTGGCTTCCGTCTCTCACGGCGGTTGTTCTGGCGCTTGCCAAATCGGTGCCGGCGTCCGGCTCGGTATAAGCGCCGGCTGATACGGCCCTGCCGTTTACAACCGGAGGAAGGTACTTTTTCTTCTGCTCTTCACTTCCGAACAGCAGTATGTTTTCGGTGCCGAAACTTGCCGCCGCTATTGCTTGAGATAATCCCAGATCCACCCTGCTCAGCTGCTCGGAGATCAAAGCATACTCAAAAAAGCCGAATCCCGGACCATCATACTCCTCAGGGATAAAGCAGCCCACCAAGCCAGTTTCGCAAGCCTTTCTTATCAGCTCCCCCGGATATTTCTCCTCCCTGTCGCACTCTTTGGCGATGGGTTCCATTTCCCTGATAGCAAATTTATAGGCCGTCTCCTGAAGCAGTTTCTGCTCTTCCGTCAATGCAAAATTCATGGCTCCCCTCCCGATTACCATGTTGAAAACAATGTCAGACAAGTTCTTTGAGTTTTCTCTTCAATATCTTGCCGGTGGGACTCTTGGGTAAATCGGCTAAAAACTCAATGTTGCGGGGCACCTTGTACGAGGCCATCCTCTGCATGCAAAAGTCAATCAGTTCCCGGTCCGTCATCGCTTCGCCGTCCACCAGGCGAATAAATGCTTTCGGAACCTCACCGCGAACAGGATCCTTTATCCCCGTGTATTTGCTAATCTAAAGGGGGACCACTTTTAGGCTTTTGATTATCAAAAAGGGGACCACCCGATCAAGCTTTTCCTGTACACTGTAGCTGGAAATTCCAACAGTTGACAGGAGGAAAGGAAGTGATCGGTGTGGTCGATAAAGAGGTTATCAGAAGGCTGTACTTTGTGCAAGGTAAGTCTATCCGGTGGATAGCCAAGGAGTTGAAAAAATCAAGGAAAACAGTGCGTAAAGCTATCGCGGACCCTGGAGAGCCCAAATACAATTTGACTTTGCCAAAACCGCAGCCGGTGCTGGGTACAATTCGTTCGATTGTAAAACAGTGGTTGGAAGAAGAGAAAAAAGAGAACCTGAAAAAGCAACGGTACACCGCCAGCGGGATATATAAGCTCCTGGTGGAAAAACATGATTACCGGGGTAGCGAATCCAGTGTGCGCAGATTACTGGCGGAACTGAGACAAAAAGAGAAAGAAGCGTATATACCACTGTCCTTTGAGCCTGGCAGCAACGCCCAGTGTGACTGGGGCGAGGCATACATATACCTTAACGAAGAATATGCCAAGGTTCAGATATTCTGTATGCGCCTTACCAGCTGCCGGAAATCATTCGTCATGGCCTTCCCCCACCAGAGACAGGAAGCGTTTTTTGAAGGGCACGTACATGCCTTTGACTGGTTTGGCGGAGTCCCCCTGACCATAACCTACGACAACCTGAAAACCGCGGTGTTAAAAGTATTGCAGGGCAGAACCCGGCAGGAGCAGACGGCATTTATCAGTTTTCGCAGCCATTACCTGTTTAAATCAATCTTCTGCAACACAGGCCGGGGAAATGAAAAGGGACAGGTGGAGAACCTGGTGGGCTATGCCCTGCGCAACTTCTTCACCCCCATACCAAGGGTCGGTTCCATAGCAGAGCTGAATGAAACTCTGCTTTTAAAATGCCGGAAGCACGCTGAAAGCCACAAAGTGCCCGGCACCGCACTAACCATAGAACAGGCGTGGGAGGAAGAGAAGAAAGCACTCCTGGCGCTTCCCCCAAAACCATACGACTGCTTCCGTTATGCCGAGGTTAGAGTTGCCAACAACCTTTTGGTCCGGTTTGAAAACAATTTTTACTCAGTCCCCAGCCTGTGGGTGGGCCGCAACCTCACCATCAAGGCCTATGTTTACCGGGTAGAAATATACGGGAACCGCCAATTAGTGGCCACCCATCCCAGGTCTTACGGGAAAGGAGAAGAAACCTACAACCTGGACCACTACCTCGACACACTTGCCCAAAAACCCGGCGCTCTGGAAAATGCAAAGCCGTTTCAACAAGCAAATCTGCCGGCTATATACCACCAGTACCTGGAAGAGTTAAGACGCCGGCATCCCCGCCCAGACCGGGAGTTCGTGCAGATCCTGCTTTTACACCGGGCGGTAGGCTGGGATATTTTAACCCGGGCACTGGTTGAAGCACACCGTGATAAAGCATACCACCTGGAAGGAATACGTCACCGGGTTGAAAAACTGAGCGGCAAACACATTGTGCCGGCGCCATTGCCGGCCGGAAAACACCCCCACCTGGAAAGCTTCAAAGTAGAAAAGCCGGGTCTGGGCCACTTTGACCAGTTATTAATTGGCCGAAACGGGGGTGTGGTCCATTGAGCGTCAACACGCTGCTTTTGGAAAGCCACCTGAAACGGTTAAGACTGCCCGCCGTAGCCAGGCAGTACCAGGCCCTGGCCCGGGAGGCGGCAGAGAAAAACTGCACCTACGAAGAATACCTGTGCGCCTTGCTGGAACAGGAGGTTTCCGCAAGGGAAGAAAGCCGGCATAAACTGCGCATCAAACAGGCCGGGTTCCCGCTCATAAAGACCCTGGAAGGGTTTGATTTTACAGCCATACCGTCTTTAAACAAGCAGAAAGTGCTGATGTTAAGCCAGGGTGAATATATCCGCCAGAA
>JBBIMW010000005.1:0-92964 GCA_037444185.1 Peptococcaceae bacterium
CTCACCTCTTACATTTACGGGCGGGCCGCCGGAAGTGAGACAATGGACAGTCTGACGGAGGCGGGCAGAAGGGAAATAAGCTACTATGAATCGAAAAATCTTCTCCATGAGTTCGCCGGGATAAACGGGAGCGGGGCCTGAGCCGGAGTCTGGCGGCCGGGGGAAGCGGCAAGGATTGGGGGGGGGATGATGAAAGCCGGATCGATGTATGCACGGCACGATCCTGACAAACCTGGTGAAGAGTGCGGTATATTCGGGGTTTACGGCAGGGGACTGGATGTGGCCAGGATCACCTATTACGGTTTGTACGCCCTCCAGCACAGGGGGCAGGAGAGCGCCGGCATCGCCACCTCGGACGGGAAGATCGTGTCGCTGCACAAGGACATGGGACTGGTGTCAGATGTGTTCAGCCCGGTTGCACTGGACCGCCTGGGGGGGCACATAGCCGTCGGGCATGTCCGCTATTCCACCACAGGGTCCAGCCAGACCATAAATGCCCAGCCGCTGGTGTTCAAGTACGCCGGGGGGACCATCGGGCTGGCTCACAACGGCAATATCACCAATATTTACGACCTGCGTTCCCAGCTGGCCTCCACCGGCTCGGTCTTTCAGTCCACCACCGACAGCGAGGTAATTGTCAACCTTATTGCCAGGTACAGCCGGAACACGCTGGAGGAGGCCCTGGCCAAATGCATGATTGACGTCAAGGGCGCCTATTCCCTTCTGATCATCACTGAGGAGAGCCTCATAGCGGTCAGGGACCCCTATGGATTCAGGCCACTGTGCCTGGGCCGGCTGGGGGACGGATTTGTGGCGGCGTCGGAATCCTGCGCCCTGGATACCGTGGGGGCGAAGAAGCTCAGGGATGTGGAGCCGGGCGAGATGTTAATCATAGACCACCGGGGGGCAAGGTCCATAAAGGCCTTTTCACCGCGCAGGAAGGCCCACTGCATTTTCGAATATATATATTTTGCCCGGCCTGACAGCGAGATGGACGGTTTTCATGTAAACCAGGTCCGCAGAAATATGGGGAGACAGCTGGCCAGGGAATACCCGGTGGAGGTCGACCTGGTGATTCCGGTGCCGGATTCGGGGACCACCGCCGCCAGGGGTTATGCGGATGAATCGGGCATACCCTTTGAAGAGGGCCTGATGAAAAACAGATATATCGGGCGCACTTTCATACAGCCCAGCCAGAAAATCAGGGATTTGGGGGTCAAGCTCAAGCTGAATCCCGTAAGACAAATACTGGAAGGAAAGAGGGTGCTGATGGTGGACGATTCCCTGGTCAGGGGAACCACCAGCAGCAATATAGTGCGTATGCTCCGGGAAGCCGGGGCGAGGGAGGTATACCTATGCCTCAGCTCGCCGCCGGTGATCAGGTCATGTTATTACGGCATAGACACGTCTAACGAGGAAGAGCTGGTGGCGGCCCATATGTCCGTCAGTCAGATACAGTCCATGATCGGGGTGGACGGATTGTATTATCTCAGCATTGACGGGCTGCTGAATGTGTTCGGCGACTACCGCGACAATTTCTGCACGGCCTGTTTCGACGGCAATTATCCGGTGGAGATAAACAAGCCGAAGGAGTTGGGCAAATTTTCCCTGGAGTGAATGGAGTTGTTAATATGGCGGACACGGACCGGAAAATGACTTACGCTGCGGCGGGGGTTGACATTGATGCAGGCAACAGGGCCGTCGAATTGATGAGGGAGTCGGTGAGGAGCACGTACAGGCCGGGTTTGCTGGCCGATATCGGGGGGTTCGGCGGACTGTTCGCCCTGGATGTCGCCCTCTACCGGGAGCCGGTGCTGGTTTCAGGCACCGATGGGGTGGGCACTAAAATAATGGTGGCCATTATGGCGGATAAACACGACACCATCGGCATCGATGCGGTGGCCATGTGTGTTAATGACATACTGACCCAGGGGGCGGATCCTCTTTTTTTTCTGGACTATCTGGCCGTGGGCAGGCTGGTGCCCGAAAAGGTGGCCTCCATTGTGGCCGGGGTGGCGGAGGGCTGCCGCAGGGCGGGGTGTGCCCTAGTGGGCGGAGAGACGGCTGAAATGCCGGGCTTTTACGGGGATAACCAGTACGACATTGCCGGCTTTGCCGTGGGGGTGGTGGAAAGAACCCGGATTATAAACGGGTCGGGAATCCGTCCCGGGGACGCGCTGGTGGGGATTCCTTCTTCGGGCCTGCACAGCAACGGCTATTCCCTGGCCCGTAAAACACTGTTTGAAATGGCCGGATACCGCACCGACAGCCATGTTGACGAACTGGGGAGGACGGTGGGGGAGGAACTTCTGGAGCCCACCAGCATCTACACAAAACTGGTGCTGCCGTTATTGTCACGGTTTCAGGTGAAGGGGGCGGCCCATATCACCGGGGGGGGGCTGACTGAGAACATCCCCCGGGTGCTGCCGGAAGGGACGGCGGCGGTAATCGAGCGCAAGTCATGGACGGTGCCCCCGGTATTTAATCTGATTCGGCACATCGGCCGGGTTGAAGAGCGGGAGATGCTGAAAACATTCAATATGGGCATTGGGATGGTGCTGGTGGTGGATTCAGCGGAAGCGGAGGAACTTTTGCGGGATCTCCGGGGCATTGGCCCCAAAGCGCTGATAATAGGGGAGATTGTTGCCTCGGACGAAAGACGGGTGGTTTACAGGTAGCGCCATTTTTGTCTTCCGGCGGAGCCGGACAATACAGTGCAAGCTGTAACCAGGGGGTGTGCATGTGGACAGTATCAGGGTGGGAGTGCTGGCCTCCGGCCGGGGGTCGAATCTTCAGGCCATCATCGACGGCTGTGAAAGGGGTGACATCCCGGCGGCGGTGGCTGTGGTGATTAGCGACAAGAAACATGCGGCGGCTCTTGAAAGGGCGGCAAGACACGGCATTCCGGCAGTGCATGTGAATCCTCCCGACTACTGCGGCAAAAAGGAGTACGAGCAGAGGATTGTGCAGGTACTGCAGGAATACGGCGTTGAGCTGGTCTGTCTGGCGGGATATATGTTGCTGGTGGGAGATGTATTGTTGGAGAATTTCCCCAACAGAATCATGAATATCCACCCCTCGCTTTTGCCGGCTTTCAAAGGGCTGCACGCCCAGAGGCAGGCGGTGGAATGCGGGGTGAGGTTCAGTGGCTGCACCGTTCATTTTGTGGACAATGGAATGGATACCGGACCGGTCATTCTTCAGGCGGTGGTGCCTGTGCTTCCGGAAGACGGGGAGGACGAACTGTCCGCCCGCATATTGGAGAAGGAACACATAATTTACCCAGGGGCAATCAAGCTCTTTGCCGAGGGAAGACTTAGGGTGGAGGGCCGGAAAGTGATTATCAGGAGTTGAGGTAATGCTATGAAAAAGAGAGCTCTAATAAGTGTTTCCGATAAAACCGGGGTGGTGGACTTTGCCTCCGGCCTGGTCCGGCTGGGATATGAAATAGTGTCCACCGGCGGGACGGCCGGCGTATTAAGGGAAGCCGGCGTTCCGGTGACGTACATAACTCAGGTCACCGGATTCCCGGAAATACTGGACGGCCGGGTAAAGACACTGCACCCGGCGGTGCATGGTGGCATACTGGCCAAGCGCAGCGCTGATCACTCCGGTCAGCTTGAAAAACAGGGGATCGGTTTCATCGATTTGGTGGCGGTGAATCTTTATCCCTTCAGGCAGGCCATATTAAAACCCGGCGCCGGCCTGGAGGAGGCCGTGGAAAACATCGATATAGGCGGTCCCGCCATGGTCCGGGCGGCGGCGAAAAACCACCGCTATGTACTGGTGGTGGTCAACCCGGACAGATATAAAGAGGTTCTCGGGGCCCTGGAGGGCGGGGGGGCGGATTACATTTTCAGGCTCTCCCTGGCCAGGGAGGCCTTTGCCCACACAGCGTCATACGACGCCTCCATTGCTTCCTACCTGGAGCGGAAAGAAGGCGGCCAAATGGTTTTTCCCCGGCTGTGGGACAGATCCTTTGAGTTGGCGCAGGTGCTGCGGTACGGTGAGAATCCCCACCAAAGGGCCGCCTTTTACCGGGATCCGGCCGCCGCGGGTGTTTCCGTGGGGGCGTCCAGGCAGGTGGCGGGGAAGGAGTTGTCCTACAATAATATATTGGATCTCAATGCCGCCCTGGATTTGGTCAGGGAATTCACCGACCCGGCGGCGGTGATCATAAAGCACAATAACCCGTGTGGCGCGGCCTGCGCCCGGGATACGGGGGAAGCTTACCGTCTGGCCTACGAGGCCGATCCCGTTTCCGCCTTCGGCGGTATTGTGGCCTTCAACCGCAATGTTTCGGCGGAGGCGGCCCGGCAGATGCGGGAAATATTTCTGGAGGCCGTAATTGCCCCGGGATATGACAGCGATGCGCTGGAGATACTGACCGGGAAATCCGGCCTGAGGCTTTTGGAAACCGGACAGTCCGGGGATTGGCCGGGGGACGGTCTGGAGTTGAGAAAGGTGAGCGGCGGCCTGCTGGTGCAGGAACCAGACAATAAAGTTCTGGACAGGGACCGGCTGGAGGTGGTCACTACGGCCAAGCCCGACGACGCCGACCTGGAGGAGCTTTTATTCGGCATGACGGTGGTGAAGCACGTCAAATCCAACGCCATAGTGGTGACCCGGAACAGACAGCTGATAGGAGTGGGGGCGGGCCAGATGAACCGGGTGGGTTCCGCCGGGATAGCCTTAAGCCAGGCTGGAAGCCGGGCCCGGGGCGCCTATCTGGCGTCGGACGCCTTTTTCCCCTTTGCCGATACTGTAAACCTGGCGGCGGAATATGGAATAAAGGCCATTATCCAGCCCGGCGGGTCGGTCCGGGACGAGGAGTCCGTAAAGGCGGCGGAGAGGCACGGGATAATAATGGTTCTCACGGGATACAGGCACTTCAGGCATTAACGGGGAATCGGGGCTGGAGGTGGTTGAGGATGAAAGTTTTGGTCGTAGGCGGTGGCGGGCGGGAGCACGCCCTTTGCTGGAAGATAAGCCGGAGCCGAAGGGTGACGGAAGTTTTTTGCGCTCCTGGAAACGCCGGCATAAACGGCATCGCCCGCTGCGTGGACATCGGGGCGTCGGATATTGACGGCTTGGTGGACTTTGCCCTCGGGAACAAAATAGATCTGACGGTGGTGGGCCCGGAGGAGCCCCTTACCCGCGGTCTGGCGGACGCCATGGAAGGCAGGGGGCTTAAGGTATTCGGCCCCGGCGCCGGGGCCGCCGCCATTGAAGGCAGCAAGGCTTTGGCCAAGGACATTATGGCCAGACACGGCATACCCACGGCTAAATACGCCGCCTTTGACAGCCGCCGGGAGGCGGAAAGGTACATAAAGGGTCTTGATGGCCCCTGTGTGGTGAAGGCGGACGGACTGGCCGCCGGCAAAGGGGTGATGGTGGCCGGAAACCGGGATGAAGCCCTGGCGGCGGTTAGGCTTTTAATGGAGGACAAGGCCTTCGGCAGTGCCGGGGACGTTGTTCTGGTGGAGGAACTGCTGACCGGCGAGGAGGTCAGCATTCTGGCCTTTACGGACGGCGAGGCCGTGGTGCCCATGCTTCCCGCCCAGGACCACAAACGGGTCTACGACGGTGACGGGGGACCCAACACCGGGGGGATGGGGGCCTATGCGCCGGCGCCGGTTTGCACGGGGGAGATATATAATTATGCCCTGGAAAAAATCCTGAAGCCGGCGGTCAGGGGTATGGCGGCCGAAGGGAGGCCCTACCGGGGAGTTCTTTACGCCGGGCTGATGATCACCGGACGGGGCCCCATGGTGCTGGAATTCAACGCCCGGTTCGGCGATCCCGAAGCACAGCCGGTGCTGATGCTGCTGGAGAGCGATTTGGTGGAAATAATGGAGGCCGTTATTGAGGGAAGGCTGGACAGGGTGAAGGTGGAATGGAGCAGCGGGGCGGCGGTGTGCGTGGTTATGGCCTCGGGGGGGTACCCGGGGCCCTATAAAAAAGGATGCGAAATAAAGGGACTGGAGGAAGTGCCCGGCGGTGTCACGGTATTTCACGCCGGCACCGGATTAAAGGACGGCCGGGTGGTGACCGCCGGCGGCCGGGTGCTGGGAGTCACCGCGGCGGGGAGGGACATCCCGTCGGCAATGGCGCTGGCCTACCGGGGGGTGGAGCGAATAAACTTTGAGGGCGCGCACTACCGGAAAGATATAGGGATGAAGGCGGTGGGCGCCGGAACATAGAATGCGGGAGACGGCATACAGGATAACTGGAAACCGGAATCCGGGATAAATGACGGGAACAATAGCCATGATATTAAAACCGGCGCAGATTTCCGGGAGGAGGCGTGATATTGTGGCTGTAAGTTCTTCCGCATTGGCCCTGACTGTTTTTTTTGTTACATATGCCGTAATTGTTTCCGAAAAGATACACCGCACCGTGGCGGCCTTTGCCGGGGCGGTGCTGGTATTGCTGTCAGGGGTGGTTGCGGTCGAGGAGGCCGTGAATTACATCGATTTCAATACCATCGGCCTCTTGGTGGGCATGATGCTGGTGGTGGGCATCGCCCGTCCCACGGGAATTTTCGAGTACGCCGCCATCAAGGCCAGCAGGCTGGCCCGGGGTGAGCCCCTGCTGGTAATGGTCTACCTGGCTTTTCTGACGGCGGTTTTATCAGCCCTGCTGGACAATGTTACCACCGTGCTGCTGATGGTGCCGGTAACTCTTTCCATCACCAGGATGATGGGGGTCAGCCCGACGCCGTATCTGATCACCGAGATTCTGGCCTGCAATATCGGCGGAGCGGCCACCCTCATCGGCGATCCGCCCAATATAATGATTGGTGGCGCCACACACCTGGGATTTATGGATTTTGCAACAAACCTCACGCCGGTGGTGGTGGTTGTCTACACCCTGACCATGTTCATATTGCTGCGCATATACAGTGCGGAACTGAGAACATCCCCGGAACGGCAGCGAAAAATAATGGAAATGGATGAGAACAATGAGATCAAGGATCATGTGCTGGCCGGAAAAAGCCTGCTGGTGCTGGTCCTCACTATACTGGGCTTTACCGTACACCAGCTGGTGCACCTGGAGAGCTCGGTCATCGCCCTTGGCGGAGCCACGATTTTGATGGCTATCAGCAGGGTTGACCCGGAGCGGGCCCTTCACGCCGTGGAGTGGACTGTAATCTTTTTCTTCCTGGGACTTTTTGTGGTGGTGGGGGCGCTGGAGGAAACCGGGGTGATGGAGGCAGCCGCCCGTCTGGCGCTGGAAAAGACCCACGGCGCCCTTTTTGAGACCGGCCTGTTCATACTCTGGCTTTCGGCCCTGGCTTCATCCTTTGTGGACAACATTCCCTTCGTGGCCGCCATGATTCCTCTGATAAAAGAAATGGGGCGCCTGGGCGCCATTAAGAATATCGACTTTTTATGGTGGTCGCTGTCCCTGGGGGCCTGCCTGGGGGGCAACGGCACCATCATCGCCGCCTCCGCCAACCTAGTGGCCGCCGGCATGGCGGAGAGGGGCGGGGTGAAGATAAGTTTTCTGCAGTTTTTGAAGGTGGGCTTTCCATTGATGGTTATGTCCGTAGCCATAGCCACTCTGTATCTGGCGGCTTGGTTCACCCTGGACAGGGCGACCGTATTGTGGGGCACCCTGGCCTTCGGGGCGGCCCTTTCCCTGATCCTGGGGCGTTTCAACCGGGGTGTCTACACTGAAGGCAGATCAAAAACATATTGTGATAAAAAATCATCAAGTTAAATGTTACAGTTTAATGTTATAATTATTCTATATATACTGCGGTGGGGGATGTTTTATGGCTTTAATCAGGGAGGCGGAACTTCCAGGGCTGGGCAAAAAATACCAGCTCAACCTTGAAAACGGTGATCAGGTGGTTGTTATAATTCACGACGACGGGACCAGGGAGATATATTATTTCACCCAGGACGGTGACGACCCCCAGGCGTACCTGACACTGTCGGACCAGGAATCCAGACAGTTGGGCTCCATTATCGGGGGCGCCTTTTACCAGCCCCGGACGCTGGAAAGGCTGGATACCGCCGTGTCGAACCTGCGCATCGAATGGCTCAAGGTGCGGGACAAATCAATGATTGCCGGTAAAAGCATCGGTGAAATGGGGCTGAGGAAAAACCACGGCATAATAATTATCGCGGTCATGGAGGACAGGGGCGGCGGCCGCAAAGAAACGGCCTGTATCAATCCCGGGCCGAGCTATGTGTTTCAGCCCGGCCAGACGGTTATAGCCGCGGGGAGAAATGACAGGATCAAGGTGTTTGAAAAAATGTTCGGGGAAGGTTCCTGATTGTTTACCGATATAATCATCAACGTCGGCCTTGCCTTTGTCTTTATCAGTGCCGCCGTTTTTTTCTCCTCCCGCATAAATTTTTCCTCCATCCCCCTTCTTATCTTCATGGGCATGATGGTGGGCCCCCATGCCCCAGATTTCGGAAGCTTTTCAATGAAGATCGTCTCCCACACCGAGTCGGTGGACCTGCTCTCAAGGATCGGCGCGCTGCTGATGCTCTTTTATCTGGGACTCGAATTTTCCGCCGGCAAGATCGCCCGGGCGGGCAAAAGCCTGCTTAAAAGCGGCACGGTCTATGTAGGGCTGAATTTTGTCAGGGGCCTGGCTTTCGGTTGGCTGTTTTTCAACTCCTGGGCTGAAGCGCTGGTGGTGGCCGGAATAACCGGGATATCCAGCAGCGCCATTATCACCAAGCTGCTGGTTGATTTAAAAAGGGCGGCCAACCCGGAAACCGAGCTTATCCTCGGCATAATGGTGTTTGAGGATGTTTTCTTGGCCGTCTACCTTTCGGTGCTGTCCGGAATTCTGCTTACCGGCAGTGTGAGCGACTGGAGACTACTGGTCAATATACTCGTCATACTGGTGTTTATTTCCACGGTCATTGCCTTCGGGCGCCGTTTCGGCAATTTCCTCGAAAACAGCCTGAAATTCCGGAATTTTGAAACCTTCGCCGTGGGCATTTTCACCTTGCTCTTAATATCCGGCATAATGGCGGAAAAACTGCATATAGCCGAGGCTATGGGGGCATTGCTGCTGGGCTTGGTTCTGGCCGAAACCGCACACCAGCAGCGCATTGTTCAAATGATTGCGCCGATGAGGGATCTTTTCGGCGCCGTGTTCTTTTTCTCCTTCGGCATGGGCATAGACCACAGGTCCTTCGATGATGTGGTGATTCCCGCCGGCGCGGCGGTGCTGATGACTGTGCTGGGGAACACCATCACCGGTTACATCGCGGCCTGGCTTTCGGGCTATAAAAAAAGAAGGGCGGCCAATGTGGCCTTCACCATTATGGCCAGGGGCGAATTCGCAGTCATTGTGGCCAGTCTGGCCGCCGCCTCCGGCCTGGGGGGCGATCTCCCGGCCTTTGCGGCCCTGTATGTGCTTTTGCTGGCCTTTATCAGCCCTGTTCTGGCCAAGAATTCAAAGTTTTTTTACGAGCTTTTTGAGCGGGTGGGCGCCGGACCCCGGTCAAAGGGGCGAAAGGGTGAAACAGTATAAGGGATAAAGATGCTGCCGGACGGATGTCGGATTTTTTGTCATCGGATTTTAATATGCTAATAAAGGAAAACGATAAAAGACCGGGGTGGTTTTGTGGTTTACAGCGGCAAGCTTAGGGATCCCCTTCTGGACAATCTGTTTGAGGCCATACTGGTCCTTGAGGATGCGGACCAGTGCTACAGATTTTTTGAAGATCTATGCACCGTGGCCGAAATAAAATCCATGGCCCAGCGTTTCGAGGTGGCCAGGATGCTTGAGAGGAACCTCACTTACGGGGAGATAATGAGCAGCACCGGCGCCAGCACCGCCACCATCAGCAGGGTGAAGAGGGCGCTCAATTACGGTGCCGACGGTTATAAGCTGGTGCTAGAAAAAATGAGGGACGACGGCGGACCGTAATAACAGGTGGGCCTTGGAGGCACTTTTATATTTTTATTTTAGTTGACTACCGGCCCCGTTGATATTAACATATTAATGATGCAATATTTTAACATGATAAAAATTTTACCGGGGAGGAGAAGCCCGGCCCGGAATATCCCGGAGTTGGTCGCCGGGTGCTGTCCAGCGCAGGCGGAGGGCTGGGCCGGATTGTGTGATCAGAATACTGGAGTCGGATAAGGCCCTGGATCTGTTAAGAAGCAGAAGCGCCGGGGATGGTGATGGACTGCAGGAGAGGGTGGCCGGCATAATCGCCATGGTGAGGGAGGGGGGAGACGCGGCCCTTTGCCGCCTGAGCCGTGAACTGGATCACTTCCCGCTTGAGCCCGGCGGGATAAAGGTTTCCGCTGAAGAGGTGGAGAGGGCCCTGGGGGAAGTGGACCGGGAGTTTCTGCTGGCCATCAGGTCGGCGGCGGAAAATATAACGGCTTATCACCGCAAACAGCTGACCGGTTCCTGGTTCGACTGCGGCCGGGAGGGCGTGGTGCTGGGCCAGCTGGTCAGACCGCTGAAAAGAGTGGGTATCTACGTGCCCGGGGGTAAGGCCAGCTACCCCTCGTCCGTGCTGATGAATGCAATACCGGCCCGGGTGGCCGGGGTGGAAGAGATCGCCATGGTCACTCCGCCGGGACGGGACGGCAGGGTGGACATCCATACCCTGGCCGCCGCCGCCGGGGCGGGGGTGACCGAGATTTACCGCATCGGTGGCGCCCAGGCCATTGCGGCCCTGGCATACGGAACCGGGACGGTCAGACCGGTGGACAAGATTGCCGGACCGGGAAATCGGTATGTAACCATGGCCAAAAAGCTGGTTTTCGGCGCGGTGGACATCGACATGCTGGCGGGTCCCAGTGAAATACTGGTGGTGGCCGACTCCACGGCCAACCCCGCATACGTGGCCGCCGACATGCTTTCCCAGGCCGAGCACGACGAAATGGCCGCAGTTATGCTGATAACTCCGGACAGGGGATTGGCCGGGTCGGTCCGGGCCGAACTGGAAAGGCAGCTTAAATTCCTGGACAGGGGGGACATTGCCGCCAGGGCGCTGACAGGTTATGGGGCGGTGATCATCACCGGCAGCCTGGAGGAAGCCTTTGAATTGGCCAACCGGTTTGCCCCGGAGCACCTGGAGCTGATGGTGAGGGATCCGTTCAGCTGGCTGGCCAGGGTGGAGGCTGCCGGTGCTGTTTTCCTGGGACCGTATTCGCCCGAGCCGGTGGGCGATTATTTGGCCGGGCCGAGCCATGTGCTGCCCACCGGAGGGACGGCAAGATTTTTTTCGCCTTTGGGGGTGAGCCACTTCCTCCGGCGTACCAGCGTAATATATTACAGCCGGAAGGCTTTGGAAAGAGACGCCAAAGAAATAATGAAATTGGCTTCGGTGGAGGGACTGGACGCCCACGCCCGGTCAGTGGGAATAAGGATGGAGCGGACCACGGATACCAGGGCGGCGGAATCTGAATACGATAAGGGTGATGAAGTAACTGCCGGCAGGTTCGATATTATCCAGGAGGGCCATACTGATTCGTGCGGGGGGCCCGGTGGAGGGATGAGGAGTTTGCCGGGGTTGCCGGGACTGCCGGGGTTCCCGGGATGGGGCCGGGACGGATCTGCAGGCCCGGGGAAAGAGGAGGCGGGAGGATGATGGAAGGTTTCACTGTGGAAGAATTGGCCAGGGGTGATTTGAGAAGCCTGAAACCTTACGACGCCCATTACGTCCCGGGTGTCATAAGGCTGGACGCCAATGAAAGCCCATATGATTTTCCAGGGGAAATTATGGAGGACATATTGTCCCGTGTCGGGCCGCAGCTTTTTACCAGGTACCCGGACCCCATGGCCAGGGACCTGGTATCCGACCTGTCCGGACAAACCGGCCTCGGTACCGAAAGTATCTTGGCCGGCAATGGGTCTGACGAACTGATATTGAATATTATGTTGGCCTTCGGCGCCGGCAGGAAAGTGTACATAGCCTCTCCCACCTTTTCCATGTACGCCATACACGCCAGGGTGGCCGGAGCTTCCCCGGTGGATGTTCCCCGGGGCCGGGACTTTGATGTGGATATTGGCGCCATGATTGACGCCGGTCGGGGGGAACCGGGGGTGATGGTGATATGCAATCCCAACAACCCCTCCGGGAATGCCACGGATGTGGCTGACATAGAAAGTGTGGCCGGTTCGGTAAGGTCTCTGCTGGTGGTGGACGAGGCCTATATAGAATTTGGCGGCCGCACATGCCTCCCGCTTCTGGACAAATACCCCAACCTGGTGATTTTAAGGACATTTTCAAAGGCCTTCGGGCTGGCCGGACTGAGGGCGGGATACCTTCTGTCCAGCCCCGGGGTGGTTCGGGAGTTGATGAAGATAAAGCAGCCCTTCAATATCAACTCTTTTTCCCAACTGGCCGCCCGTTCAGCGATTTGTTTTAAGTATCTGGCCGAAGCCAGGATAAATGAGATAATTGCCGGAAGGGAAAGGTTGTTCGCAGAATTGCAGGCCATTCCCGGCGTGAAGGCATATCCCAGCGTGGCCAATTTTATCCTGTTCAAAACTTCGAGTCCCGAGGACGGGGTCCACCGGCTGCTAATGAGCAAGGGAGTAATGGTGAGGTATCTGAATCTGCAGGAAAGGGGCAAGTTTTTGAGGGTTTCCGTGGGTACGGAAGGGGAGAACGGCATTTTCCTTGATGTTTTGAGGAATATTTTGAGAGAATAAAATATTGATAATAATTTTAAAGAAAATTGATATTGTCCCGATTTGATGCAGGAAATGAAAAGATTCATGGAAAATAAATGACTGGAAAGGGCGATGTCGTCTGAATGGCAGTAACGGACAGGAAGGCGTATGTAGAAAGGAAAACCGCCGAAACCGACATAAAACTGAGTCTCAATCTGGACGGCCGGGGATTGGTCAGCTGTTCCACCGGCGTGGGTTTTTTTGACCATATGATGGTTCTCCTGGGAAGACATTCCAGGCTGGATATGCAGCTGGAGGCCAGGGGGGATCTGGAGGTAGACGCCCATCACACCGTGGAGGATGTGGCCATCTGCCTGGGCCGGGCGGTCAGGGAGTGCCTGGGGGACAAGGTGGGCATAAACCGTTATGGACATGTTATACTGCCCATGGATGAGGCCTTGGTGATGGTGGCGGTGGATCTGAGCGGCCGCGGTTATTTGGGCCTGGAGGCCGTGTTCAATTCCCCGAGGGCGGGCGATCTGGACACCGAACTGGTGGAGGAGTTTTTAAGGTCCTTCGCCATTAACGGTGATCTGACCCTGCATGTAAGGGTGCTGGCCGGAAGAAACACCCATCACGTGGTGGAGGCCATATTTAAGGGGCTGGCCAGGGCGTTGAAAATGGCCGTGGCCCGCAGCGGCGAGGGAGAGGTGCCTTCCACAAAAGGAGTGCTGTAGAGAGAGTACGGAGGATAATATTTTGATCGCCATCATTGATTACGGTATGGGCAATCTGCGCAGCGTTCAGAAGGGTTTTGAGAGGGCGGGGGTGGAGGCTGAAATAATCGGGCGGCCGGAGGAACTGCTCCGGGCCGAAGGTTTGGTTTTGCCGGGGGTAGGGGCCTTTGCCGACGCCATGGACAATTTGAAAAGGACAGGTATGGATACGGCGGTCAAGGCGGCCGCCGGGGCCGGCAGGCCCCTTTTGGGAATTTGCCTGGGACTGCAGCTAATGTTCGAGGCCAGCGAGGAATGGGGATACTGCGAAGGGCTGGGTATTTTTCCCGGCAGAGTAAGGCGGCTGCCGGAGGGTCTTAAGGTGCCGCACATGGGGTGGAACCGGGTACGGTTCCGGGGTGACAGCCATCTGTTCCGGGACGTGCCGGATAATTCGGCATTTTATTTTGTCCATTCTTATTACGCGGACCCCGGGAGCGATACCGATAAAATAGGTGTAACCCACTACGGGATAGAGTTTGCATCGGCCGTGGGCCGTAACAATATTTTAGCCATTCAGTTTCATCCGGAGAAGAGCAGCGCCTTGGGACTGCGTATACTGCGGAATTTTGGGAGGATCGTGAAAAATGCTGATATATCCTGCTGTTGATATTCGCGAGGGGCGCTGTGTGCGCCTGGTGGAAGGAAGACTGGACAGGGAAACGGTTTATTCCGATGACCCTGCCGCCATGGCCGCATTATGGCAGGAAAAGGGCGCCGGCTGGCTGCACGTGGTGGACCTGGACGGGGCCTTCAGCGGCTCTCCCAAAAACATGGATGTAATCAGGAGAATCAGGGAGGCCGTCAGTATCCCGATACAGGCGGGAGGCGGCATCCGGGATCTCAAAGTGGTGGAGGAGCTTTTGGGTATGGGGGTGAACCGGGTCATTCTGGGCACCGTGGCCATCAATAATCCCGAATTGGTGGCCAACGCCTGCGCCAGGTACGGAGAGGCCGTGATGGTGGGCATCGATGCCAGGGACGGCAAAGTGGCCATTGAGGGATGGGGGGTGACCTCCGAGAGGGACGCCATGGATCTGGCCGTGGAAATGAAGGAACTGGGCGTCAAAAGGATAATCTACACGGATATCTGGCGGGACGGCACCCTCCAGGGGCCGAATCTGGACGCCGTCCGGGAGATGGCCGGGAATACCGGGCTTAAAGTGATTGCATCGGGAGGCATCAGCACCCTGGAGGACCTCCGGGCGATAAAGAAACTGGAGCGCCTGGGAGTGGAGGGGGTCATCATGGGCAAGTCCCTGTATGCGGGGACGGTGTCTCTGGAAGACGCCCTTTCCCTGGCCGGAGTGGAACTGGAGGAGAACGCGTGCTGACCAAAAGAATTATTCCCTGCCTGGATGTCACCGGGGGACGGGTGGTAAAGGGCACTAATTTTATCAATCTGAGGGACGCCGGGGATCCGGTGGAGCTGGCCGCCTTTTACGACCGTGAAGGAGCCGACGAATTGGTTTTTCTGGACATCACGGCGTCGGCGGAGGGAAGGAAGACCGTGCTGGAAATGGTTTACCGCACCGCCGGGGAGGTTTTCATACCCTTTACCGTGGGCGGAGGCATCAGCACCCTGGAGGATATAAGGTCCCTGCTTTCCGCCGGGGCGGACAAGGTCTCCATCAACACCGCCGCAGTGAAGGATCCCGGGCTGGTGGCCCGGGCCTCGGCCCGGTTCGGCAGCCAGTGCGTGGTGGTGGCCATTGACGCCAGAAACTGCGGGCCGGGGAAATGGGAAGTATATATTCACGGCGGCAGGACGCCCACCGGGATAGACGCGGTCCAATGGGCGCGGCGGGTTGAATCCCTCGGCGCCGGGGAAATACTACTGACCAGCATGGACCGGGACGGCACCAAGGACGGATACGACCTGGATCTTACCCGCAGTGTGTCCAAAGAGGTGGGCATACCGGTGATAGCCTCCGGAGGGGTGGGCAACCTCCAGCATATTGTGGACGGGCTGACCGCCGGCGAGGCTGACGCGGCCCTGGCGGCGTCCATATTTCACTTCGGAGAGTACAGCATAGGAGAGGCGAAGGCATACTTGCGGCATATGGGAGTCCCGGTCAGGGGGATTGGGGATCTGCCGGAAGACTTTGGAGGTACGGGAATTGCTTTTTGACGCAGGGAATTTAAAATACAACGAACAGGGACTAATACCGGCCATAGTCCAGGATCTGGAGTCCGGGACGGTGTTGATGATGGCTTACATGAACCGGCAGGCCCTGGAAAAAACCATGGAGAGCGGGGAGGCCTGGTATTGGAGCCGCAGCCGCAGAAAGCTGTGGCACAAGGGAGAAACATCCGGCAACGTGCAAAGGGTGGCCGGAATATATTATGACTGCGACCGGGACACACTGTTGATCAAAGTTATCCAAAAGGGGGCGGCCTGCCACGAGGGATACTTCAGCTGCTTCCACAACCGGATCGGCGCCGGCGGAAAAGTATCCAGGGAGGGGGAAAGGATGTTCGACCCCGGGGAAGTGTACGGCGGGACGGTGCCATAGCGTTGGATGGTTTCTATGCATAGTACTATCTATCATCACCGCCATTGTCCGGAAGCGACGCCAGGCCGGCCGCCTGTAGGGACCGGGAGGATTTTTCGATTACATCCAGAGTCTCTATATCACTTCCGGTTGAGGCGCCAAGGTCCTTGAATCTGCGCGCGCTTACCAGAACCCTGCTTTCGAAGGCGCCTACAGCCTTGTTATAAGCGTCCACTGATTTGTCCAGGCCTTTTTTTATGTCCGCAAAGTAAGCAGCAAGATTCCTAATCCTTTCATACAGCTGTTTGCCCAGGTCACTGATGGCCTGGGCGTTTTCAGCCAGCTGCTCCTGCCTCCAGCCGTAGGCCACAGCCCGCAGCAATGCTATAAGGGTGGTGGGGGTCGCCAGGATGACACGCTGGCCGACTCCGTATTCAATCAGCCCCGGATCCTGTTCAAGGGCCGCGCTGAAGAATGTTTCGCCGGGCAGGAACAGTACCACGAATTCAGGGGAAGGATTAAACTGCTCCCAGTAGGCTTTATTGCTCAGTTTGACGAGATGGGTGCGGATTTGCCTTGCGCTGTCTTTAAGCCGGGCCGCCCGCACATCCTCATCCTGGGCTTCCATTGCTTCAAGATAGGCCATAATGGGCGCCTTGGAATCGATAACTATATTTTTTTTATTGGGAAGCCTCACTATCATGTCGGGGCGCAGGCGGCCCGTCTCGGTCTCGGCAGACTCCTGCTGCACAAAATCGCAGTATTCCACCATCCCGGCCATTTCCACCACCCGCTTCAGCTGTATCTCCCCCCACCTGCCCCGGACCGCCGGGGCCCGCAGGGCCTTCACCAGATTTGATGTTTCGGTCTGAAGCTGGAGCTGCGTCCGGGAAAGCGATTTGATCTGTTGGGTAAGACTTGCGTAGGCTTCCAGTCTGGCCTTTTCCAAATCATGCAGTTTGGTGTCCACCTTTTCCAGGGACACTTTCATTGGCTTGACAATTTCATCCACAGCTCTTTGGCGGGCCTCAAGGTCGTTTTTGGCGCCTTCCTGGAATTTTTCCAGTGTTGTTTTGGCCAATTCCAAAAATGACTGATTGTTGCTCCTCAATGCGTCCGCTGAAAGCGCTTTAAAAGCGTCGGACAATTTCTGCTGCGCTTCATTGATAAGGGCTATCTTTTCTGCGGCGATCCTGCGTTCATCTTCCAGTGCCGTGTTCAGACCCGATAATCTCTCCCTCAGTTCAGTGTTGTCTTTCTGTAAATGCCTGATTTCAGCATCTTTATCTTTTATTACTGCTTCCAGTTCGGGAATGCGCTTGCTTTTCTCCTCCGCCGCCGATCTTTTTTCCGATTCCAGTTTATAGTCGCTTCTCAAGCTTTTAATGTCAGTTTCGAATTTGTCAATGGAGGTTTTGAGTTGGTTTATTTGATCCTCTTTGGCCTGAAGCCGTTCATTCAAAGAGGCCTGCCAGGCTTCCGCCTCATTCTTCGCCTTGTCATATGCCTGCTGGATTTTTGTGCGGGCGATCATCCAGGCGGCGGTTGCGCCTATAGTGAGCCCAATCATCAGTATAATAATTTCCATGTACAGCCACCTCAAAAAAACAGAATTTCCGGCAAAGCCAATTTAGTTGCTTATTATGAAATACGACGGGAAGAAAATATTACCTCCTTTATTTGTTCAACAAATAATGGCTATATGGTATAATCTCCTTTGACGCGGGACTTTGGTGCCGCGCAGAGGTTTTAACGCTCAGAACGGGAGACAAGGGAATGTATTTATTTGACAGCCTGAACGACTCGCAAAAAGAGGCGGTGCTTTACACCGGGGGGCCTTTGCTGGTGCTGGCCGGAGCGGGCAGCGGCAAGACCCGGGTGCTGACTACAAAAATAGCCCACCTGATCCGGGATAAGGGTGTGCCGCCCTGGCATATACTGGCCATAACCTTCACCAACAAGGCGGCCCGGGAAATGAAGGACCGGGTGGCGGCCATAATCCCTGAAAGCGTCAGGGATCTGTGGGTGTGCACCTTTCACGCCGCCTGCATGCGCATACTAAGGAAACAGGCGGCCTTCGCCGGATATGGCCGGGGGTTTTCCGTCTATGACGAGGGGGATCAGTATACGGTAATCAGGGAATGCATCAAGGAACTGGACATGGATGAAAAGAGGTATCCCCCAAAGGCCATAAGGTTTTCCATTTCCCAGGCCAAAAACCGGATTCTTTCGCCGGAGGAATTCGAAGAGCAGGCCCATGACCATTTTAGCAGGGCCGTGTCCAAAATTTATAAGATATACCAGGAAAGGCTGGTCCGCAACAACGCCCTGGACTTTGACGACATACTGATGGCCACGGTGGTGCTGTTCAGGCGGAATCCTCCTGTGCTCAGGTATTATCAGAACAGGTTCCGGTATATACTGGTGGATGAATATCAGGACACCAATTACGCCCAGTACTTGCTGGTGAACATGCTGGCCGGCGAACACAGGAATCTGTGCGTGGTGGGGGATCCGGACCAGGGTATATACAGCTGGCGGGGGGCGGACATAAATAATATAATGGACTTTGAAAATGACTACCCGGAAGCCAGGGTGATCGTACTGGACCGGAACTACCGGTCCACCCGCACCATTCTGGAAGCCGCCAACCAGGTCATCAGAAACAATCCGGACCGCAAGGAAAAGAACCTCTGGACGGCTGAGGGGGATGGCGCCCCGGTGATGATTTTCGATGCCGGCACCGAGCGCGGTGAGGCCGAATTTGTGGCCGGCAGGATTGAAAAGCTGCGTACCTTTATGAATATAAAGTACGGGGAGATGGCGGTTTTTTACAGAACCCATGCCATGTCCAGGGCTTTGGAGGAAACCCTGGTCAGGAGAGGGATCCCATACCAGATTGTGGGGGGGCTGAAGTTTTACGACCGTAAGGAAATAAAGGACCTGATAGCATACCTGCGGCTGGTGGACAACCCCATGGACACCGTCAGCCTGGCCAGGATAATAAACGAGCCCAAAAGAGGAGTCGGGGAAGCCTCCCTGCAGAAAATAACCGCTTTTTCCGCCGGCCGGGGGACCACCTGCGTGGAGGCGCTGATGGAAGCGCAGCAAATAGCGGGCCTTTCCGGGAAGGTCAAGGCGGCCTGCCGGGATCTGGGCGATGTGCTGGGTTCCGCCGCCGTAAGGCTGGGCAATGTTTCGGTGACGGAACTGGTGCAGGAATTGCTGGAAAGGACCGGCTACTGGGCCGCCCTTGAGGCGGAGAGGAGCATCGAGTCCCAGACCAGGCAGGAAAACCTGAAGGAGTTCCTGACGGTGGCCGGGGAATTTGACCGCAATGCCGAAGAGCCCACATTGAGTGAATTCCTTGCCGGCATCGCCCTGGTGACCGACACGGACAGCATAGGACAGCAGTCGGACCAGGTGGCACTGATGACACTGCACAGCGCCAAGGGGCTGGAGTTTCCGGTGGTATTCCTGATCGGCATGGAGGAGGGGGTGTTTCCGCACGCCAGGGCGCTGGACACGCCCCGGGAGATGTACGAGGAGCGCAGGCTGGCCTACGTGGGCATCACCCGGGCCAGGGAAATGCTTTACCTGACCAGGTGCTGGCAGAGGACCCTTTATGGAGTTACCCGGTCCAACGAGAGATCACGCTTCCTGGAGGAAATACCCGAAGGACTGGTTACCTTCAGTGACCCATTGGACGCCTGGGACCGGGATCCGGGATCCGGGCCGGAAGGCATGGAACCGGCATACCCAAACCCTGTAAAAATACCCGGGATATTTATTGGATCTCAGCTCAGGGGACGCCCGGACAACGGCGGGATACCCGATTTCCAGGCGGGAGACGGCGTCAGGCACAGGAAGTGGGGGCCGGGCACCGTACTGGAGATCAGGGGGAAGGGAGATTCGGCGGAAATAAGGGTGGAGTTTCCGGGCCGGGGGGTCAAGACCCTGCTGGCCAGGTTCGCCCCGCTGGAAAAAATCGACTAAGAGGTGTGAGTGACACCGGATGGACCGCTTGATGGCTGTGGTCATCCTGACGGCCGTAATCCATCTGATCAATACTCTCATGTACTCGGTCAGGGTTTCCGGAGTCAGGACAGGCCGGCTGGCCACGGCGATATCGCTGTTTAATGTTGTTTTTTTGCTCTCCAGCACTGCCAATATGATCCAGGGCCCTATAATGGCAGCCATGGTGGAGGACGCCATCCACAGGGGCGGACTGGAGGGCTTTTCCGGACGGGTTGGAATGGATGTGCATTTCCCGCCAGGATACCGCGAACAGCTGGACATACTGGCCTGGAACACAAGGCTGGTGATGCTGGCGGCCACGGCGGGCACTTTGCTGGGGGCGCTGTTGCTCCCCATGTCGGTGGAATTGTTCGTCAGGGCCATAATGGTCTTTGACAGGGCAGGGTCCGTGCCGGGGATGATGCTTATGGCCCTGTTCTCCAGGCGCCGGCTGGCCATGATTCTCCGGGAAATCCGGATTTCCGGGCGGGGTGTGGAGGCGCCGGGGGTGTCCGGGATGCCTTTGCTGTTCCTGGCCATGAACGTGGTGGTGACCGGTGTTTTTACCACCGGTGTGCTTTCGGCCCTCTATGCCGGGGCCCTTTATCCGGCCTACCGGGCATCGGCCACCATGATGGCGTCCATAGTGAACGGGGTGGCCCAGGTGCTTTTCGCCACCGTGGTGGATCCCGCCGCCGCCAGGGTTACGGATCAGGCCCTGCAGGGGATGAGGCCCGAGTCCGACGTCAGGAGGATGGCTTGTCTTCTGGCCGCCTCCAGGCTGTTGGGAACAGTGCTGGCCCAGGGGATATTTTTGCCGGCGGCGCACCTGATCAAATATGCTGCTTTATTCATGACAAGGAATACGGTATAAGCTGTTTTCCGGGCAGACCTTCACGCCGCCTCGGGCGGCACCATCAGAGGATGAAAATACATTCATCCCGGCCTGCCCATTCTGAATTCTGGATTCTGAATTCCGGCAGAATAATCCACTCAGTATGAGTAATTTCCAGGGCAGGTGTAAAATGTGTCTTCTCCTTTATTAGAGGCCCGGCGCAGGACCGAAGCACTGAGAAAAGAGATAGAAAAGCACAATTATAATTATTACGTGTTGGACAGCCCCACCATTCCGGACGACGGGTTTGACGCGCTGATGAGGGAGCTGGCGGCGCTGGAAAGGCAGTATCCGGAGCTGATCACTGCGGATTCGCCCACCATGAGGGTGGGGGGGGCACCCAGGGACGGCTTTGTCACCGTGCGCCACCTGTCGCCCATGCTGAGTCTGGGCAACGCCTTCAGCGAGGACGAACTGCGGGACTTTGACCGCAGGGTGAGGCAGGGGGTGCAGGGGGAAGCGGTGGAATATGTGGCGGAACTTAAAATAGACGGTCTGGCCGTATCCATTTTGTATGAAGACGGTCTGCTGGTCAGGGCGTCCACCAGGGGGGACGGAGACAGCGGGGAGGACATAACCCCGAATTTAAAGACCGTCCGTTCGCTGCCGCTGAGACTCAAGGACGGGGTCAGGGTTCTGGAGGTGCGCGGCGAGGCGTACATGTCCAAGGAGGCCTTTGCCCGCCTTAACCAGTCCCGGGAGGAAAGCGGGGAGCCGTTATTTGCCAATCCGCGCAATGCCGCCGCCGGTTCCCTGCGCCAGCTGGACCCCGGAGTGACGGCTTCCCGCCGGATAAATGCGTTTGCATATGCCGTGGGGGCGATGGACGGAGTTTCCTTCAGGACTCACCACGAAGTGCTGGAATACCTTAAAAGTCAGGGTTTTCCGGTCAATCCGCACCACCGGCTGCTGAAGGACATGGATGAAGTGGTGAAATACTGCAGGGAGTGGCGGCACAGCAGGTTCGATCTTCCCTACACCACTGATGGAGTGGTGGTGAAGGTGAACGATCTGGGCCAGCAGGGCCGGCTGGGGGCCACCATGAAAAGCCCCCGCTGGGCCGTGGCCTTCAAGTATCCCCCGGATCAGGCCAGGACCCGGGTCAGTGACATTATACTGAGGGTTGGCAGAACCGGAGTGCTTACCCCCACAGCCGTACTGAAGCCGGTGAGGCTTGCCGGCACCACGGTGACCAAGGCCACCCTGCACAATGAGGACATGATCAGGGAGAAGGACGTCCGGATAGGAGACACGGTGCTGGTGCACAAGGCAGGGGACGTTATCCCGGAGATACTGGAAGTGATTAAGGAAGAACGCCGGGGAGACGAGAAGCCCTTCAACATGCCCGCCGAATGCCCAGAGTGCGGTTCGGCGGTGAACCGGCCCGGAGGGGAGGCGGCGGTGAGGTGTGTGAACCGGCGTTGCCCGGCCAGATTGCGGGAGGGGCTGATTCACTTCGTTTCCCGGAGTGCCATGGATATAGCCGGACTGGGTCCGGCGGTGATCGGCCAGCTGATGTCCGCCGGGCTGATAAGGGACGCGGCGGACCTGTATAGATTAAAAAAAGATGAGCTGGCCTCCCTGGAGCGGATGGGGGATAAGTCCGCCCAAAATCTGCTCGCAGCCTTGGAGAAGAGCAAGCGGAACCCTCTGTACAGGGTTATCTACTCCCTGGGCATACGGCACGTGGGGGAAAGGGCGGCTAAGGTGCTGGCCGGGCACTTCGGGTCCATGGAGGGGTTAATGGCGGCCGGCTACGGGGAACTGGTTTCCGTGCCGGAAATAGGTCCCGGTACCGCCGGAAGCGTGGCGGAGTTTTTCGCCGACCCCGGCAACAGAGAATTGGTGGGAAAGCTGGCCGATCTGGGAGTAAATATGAAGATGACGGAAGAAAAGGCCGGAGTATTTTCCCGACCCCTGGAGGGAAAAACGGTGGTGATTACCGGGGAGTTAAAGCGGTGCAACAGGCAGGAGGCCGGGGAACTGGTGGAGAGACTGGGTGGAAGGGTGTCGTCCAGTGTAAGTAAAAAGACCGACCTGCTGGTGGCGGGGGATAATCCCGGCGGCAAATACGGCAAGGCGGTCAGCCTGGGCGTAAAAATACTGGATGAGGACGAGTTCATGAAACTGGCGGGACTGTATTGATCCCTTCCCCGGGCCCGGTTGTGAAGAATATTGCTCCTGCGGCAATCCCTTTGCTATAATAAAGCAATATTAATGGATTGGTGTCCGGGACGGGAGGAAGGTGTGTTCATGCTGACCATGGCTGAGGTGGAGCATGTGGCCATGCTGGCCAGACTGTATCTTACCGAAGAGGAAAAGAAGATATACTCGGAACAGCTAAGCTCCATTCTGGAGTATGCCAGAAAACTGGAGGAGCTGGATACCGGAAACGTGTCCCCCACGGCCCACGTTCTGCCGCTGGAGAATATCTTCAGGGAGGACAGGGCGGGCCCCCATATGGATCCGGAGAGGGCCATGCGGAACGCTCCGGACAGGGAGGGTAATTATTTTAGAGTGCCCAGGATAGTGTGAGTTTGTTCCGGCCGGTCCGGGTTAGGAAGTGATTTGATTGGAATTGCATTACATGTCGGCCGGTGAGATGCGCCGCATGATGGAGGACCGGGAGATCAGCGCCGGGGAAATCTGCCGGGCTTTCCTGGACAGGATAGAAAAGCTGGACAAAAAAACCGGGGCCTTCATAACCGTCACCGGGGAACTGGCTTTGAACCAGGCCGGGGCGGTGGACAAATTGATTGCTTCAGGTGAAAAAATACCGCCTCTGGCGGGAATCCCCGTGGCGGTGAAGGACAACTTGTGCACCGAGGGGATCCGCACCACCTGCGCCTCGAAGATGTTGCGTAATTTTATTCCGCCATACAGCGCCACGGTGATTGAGAGGATTGTGGGCCGGGGCATGGTGATGGTGGGTAAAACCAATATGGACGAGTTCGCCATGGGGTCATCCACCGAAAACTCAGGTTTGTTTCCCGTCTCCAACCCGTGGGACACCGATCTGGTGCCAGGCGGGTCCAGCGGGGGCTCGGCGGTGGCCGTGGCCACCGGGCAGGCCGTGACGGCTCTCGGGTCCGACACCGGGGGTTCCATCAGGCAGCCCGCATCGCTTTGCGGGGTGGTGGGGATGAAGCCCACCTACGGGCTGGTATCCAGATATGGCCTGGTGGCCTACGCTTCCTCCCTGGACCAGGTTGGGCCCCTGGCCAGAAACGTGGCTGACTGCGCAGAAATGCTGAAGGCCATAGCCGGGCACGACCACCGGGATTCAACTTCGGCCCCGGGGGAAAGAGATGACTATTCCGTTTTTTTGAACAGGGACATAAAGGGACTGAAAATAGGGGTCCCCAGGGAGTACATGGGCGAAGGCATCGACCCCGGGGTGCGCTCCGTCATTGAGGGGGCGTTGAAGGTACTGGATTCCCTGGGGGCGGAGATCGAAGAGACAAGCCTGCCCCACAGCCGGTACGCTGTTCCTGCGTACTACCTTATCGCCACGGCCGAGGCCAGCTCCAATCTCGCCCGCTATGACGGGGTGAGCTATGGATACCGGGCGGATGACGCCGAAGATGTGGTGGACATGTATATGAAGTCCCGCAGCCGGGGGTTCGGCGCGGAGGTGAAAAGGCGCATCATGCTGGGCACCTACGCCCTTTCGGCGGGATATTACGACGCCTATTACCTTAAGGCGCTGAAGGTGCGCACACTGATCAAACAGGATTTCGACCGGGCCTTTGAAAAATATGACGTGCTGGTCAGTCCCACTTCCCCCAGCACCGCCTTCCGGAAGGGGGAAAAGGTTGACGACCCGCTGCAGATGTACCTTTCCGACATTACCACCATATCGGTAAACCTGGCCGGAATACCGGGCATATCCGTGCCTGCGGGATTCTCCGGGGGACTTCCGGTGGGGATGCAGATAATGGGCCGTCCCTTTGGCGAGGGCACCCTGCTGCGGGTGGCCCACGCCTTTGAAATGTCCACGGACCATCATGTGAAAATGCCTGAAATTTGATTCTGTCCTTGTTGGAGGTTGGTCAGGTGGTACGGTACGAAACGGTTATAGGACTGGAAGTGCATGTGGAGCTGAAGACCGAAACCAAAATATTCTGCCCGTCCAGCACGGTTTTCGGAGGGGGCCCCAATACCCACGTCTGCCCCGTCTGCCTGGGGTTGCCCGGGGTGCTGCCGGTGATGAATAAAAAGGTGCTGGAGTACGCCGTCAGGGTGAGTCTGGCCTTAAACTGCAAGATTGCAGAGTACTCTAAATTCGACCGCAAGAATTACTACTACCCCGATTTGCCCAAAAACTACCAGATTTCTCAGTACGACCTGCCCCTGGCGGAGCACGGGCATCTGGACATCCACGTTGACGGTCGGGTTAAGAGAGTTGGCATCACCAGGGTGCACATGGAGGAGGATGCGGGGAAGCTGGTGCACCAGGGAACCATAGCCACCACTCCCTACTCCCTGGTGGACTACAACCGCACCGGCGTCCCGCTGGTTGAAATTGTGTCGGACCCGGAACTGAGATCTCCGGAGGAGGCCAGGGCATACCTGGAAAAACTTCTGGCCATCATCCAGTACACCGGTGTTTCCGACTGCAAAATGGAGGAAGGATCCCTGAGGTGCGACGCCAACGTGTCGGTAAGGCCGGAGGGCGGCGCGGAGTTGGGCACAAAAACTGAGATTAAAAACATGAACTCCTTCAAGGCGCTGCAAAGGGCACTGCGTTACGAGGCGGAAAGGCAGATCCGGGTACTGGAGGAGGGCGGGCGGATTGTCCAGGAAACCCGCACCTGGGACGAGGCCAGGGGTGTCACCCTGTCCATGCGCAGCAAGGAGCAGGCCCACGACTACAGGTATCTTCCAGATCCCGACCTGGCTCCGATGGTCATCCACAAAAGCTGGGTGGATGAAATAAAAGCATCCCTGCCGGAACTGCCGGACCGGAGAAGGGACAGATATATCAGGGATCTGGGAATATCAGGATATGACGCTTCGGTGATCACTTCCACCAGGGAAATGGCCGATTATTTCGAGGAATGCCTGGCTTCTCACCCCAATGCCAAGGCGGTGGCCAACTGGATTATGGGGGATCTGTCCAGGCTCCTTAATGCCGAAAATATGGAAATCAGCCGGTGCCGCATCAGTCCGCCGCAGCTGGCCGCCATGCTGAGGCTCATTGACGGCGGCACCATCAGCGGAAAGATTGCCAAGGTGGTCTTCGAGGAGATGTTCTCAAGCGGCAAGGATCCGGAGGTAATTGTCAGAGAAAAGGGACTGGTGCAGATTACCGACGAGGGGGCCATTTCCGCTGCGGTGGAACGGGCCCTGGCCGAAAACCCCAAGGTGGTGCAAGACTTCCGGGACGGCAAGGACAAGGCCCTGGGGTTCCTGGTGGGACAGGTGATGAGGTTGACCAGGGGCAAGGCCAATCCGGAGATGGTGAATAGGCTGATAAGAGACAGAATAAAGAGTGAAGATGAAGGATGAACTCTTTTAAAAAAGCATTGCATTCTGTGCCAAGGGGGCTTGCCGCCCCCTTGATGGATTTTATTCTCCCCAACCCAATTTATGTACCCAGATAGGCCTTTTTTACCAGGCTGTTATTTAAGAGTTCCCTGCTGGTCCCTTCCAGTACCACTTTGCCGTTTTCAAGCACATAACCCCGGTGGGTGATCATTAAGGCCATGTGGGCGTTTTGTTCCGATAAAAAAATTGTTGTTCCCATTTCGTTGATGGCTTTGATTACATCGCCAATCTTTTTGACCACCAGGGGCGCCAGTCCCATGGAGGGCTCGTCCAGCAAAAGAATTTCCGGCTGAGACATCATCGATCTCCCGATGGCCAGCATCTGCTGTTCGCCGCCGCTTAGGGTCCCGGCCAACTGTTTGCTCCTTTCTTTGAGTATGGGAAATAGCTCGTGTACCTGGCCCAAAGTCCTTTCCACCCCTTTTTTGTCTCTTTTGCGGGTGTACGCGCCCAACATCAAGTTTTTTAATACCGGGAGCCGGGGGAAAAGCATGCGGCCTTCAGGGCACAGGGACAGGCCCAGGCTGACGATGGCATGGGCGGGCAGGCGGTGGATAGCCGTTCCTTTGAGTTCTATGCTGCCCCGGGAAGGCTTCAGCACCCCGGCCACGGTCCGGAACAGCGTGCTTTTGCCGGCGCCGTTGCTCCCCAGCAGGGCTACAATCTCCCCCTTTTCAATGTCCATGGAAACATCGTGGACTGCCTGAAATCCGCCCATGACCGTGGTAACATTTTTCAGCCTAAGCAACGTATTCCCTCCCCAGGTAAGCCTCGATGACGGCCGGATTTTTGCTTATTTCCCCGGGTGTTCCCTCGGCCAGCTTATTTCCGTAGTTCAATACCACAATTCTGTCGGCCAGGTCCATGATCATGCGCATTTTATGCTCTATTATGCAGACAGTGATTCCGGAATCTCTGATTTTCTCAACCAGTCTGGTTATTTTATCGGTGTCTTCCTGGATCAGCCCTCCGGTGGGCTCATCCAGCAGCAGTATTTTCGGCTGGCTGGCCAGAGCCACTCCGATGGCCAGTCTTTTTTGCTCTTCCTGGGACAGCGTTGACACAAAGTCAAAGGCTTTATTCGCCAGTCCGGTGAAGGCAAGAACCTCCATCACCCTGGCCGTTGCCTTTTCTTTGTCCTGTTTCCAGCGCGGAGTATGAAAAATGGTGCTCCAAAAACCGCTGCCGGTTCTCAGTTTGTACCCGATGGCCAGGTTGTCCGCCACCCTCAGCTGGTTGAATAGGGATGTGGTCTGGAAAGTGCGGGCTATGCCCATTTGGGCCACCTGATGGGGTTTGAGACCTGTGATATCCCGGCCCTCAAGGTGTATGCCTCCGGAGGACGGGCGCAAAATACCGCTGATTAAGTTGAATATGGATGATTTGCCGGCTCCGTTCGGTCCGATTATGGCCAGTATTTCCCCGGCATTCACATTAAAAGTGACGTCATTGACCGCCATCAGCCCTTCAAACCGCTTGGTGAGGTTATTTATTCGCAGTAATGCCATCTTTACCACCTGTCTTTCTGAGCTTGTACGCTTTACTTAATTTGTCCCGCAGGCTGTTTATACCGCCCATCAGCCCCCGGGGGAAATACATGATGATAATTATCAGCAGCGCACCGAAAATTATCAGGCGGTATTCCTGTAAAAATTGCAGGTATTCCATCAGCACCGGGATGGCGAAGGCTCCGATGATGGGGCCTGCAAGGGTGGCCACTCCGCCCAGCATCAGGTATACCAGCCAGAAGAAGGTGTGGGAAAAAGATGCCACGCTGGGGCTGATACTGCCCATAAGGCTGGCGTAAATGCCTCCGGCCATGCCGGCAAAAAAATTGGCCGTCATAAATGAGATGATTTTGGTGGCGAAGGTGTTTATTCCCAAAGATTCGGCCAGGGCCTCGTTGTTCCGGACCGACATGAAGCCAAGTCCCAGCAGCGAGTATACCAAACGGTGCATGACAAACAGTGTCAGCAGCAGAAATGCCAGAACAAGGTAATATTGCGATTTATGGGTATTAAAAACAAGGCCACCCAGTTGGGGCAGGGGAATGCCCAGCAGCCCCGTTTGTCCGCCGGTGATCTCAACCAGGTTGCCTATGACAATGTATACAATCACCCCGAAGCAGAGAGTGACAATGGCGAAATACGAACCCCGGGTGCGCAGGGTGGGCAGGCCGATTATGAAGCCCACCAGCGCCGACAACAGAGACGCCGCAGGCAGGGCCAGCCAGAAGGAAAGGCCGGCCTTGGTCATTATGCCCAACCCATAGGCTCCGATGGCAAAAAACCCGGCGTGGGCCAGGGAGGCCTGGCCGGTGTAGCCCAGGATGAGATTCATGCTCAGGGTGGCGATGGAAAATACCATGCTCATTATAATTATTTGAAAGATATAACGGTCGGTAATCACCAAAGGCAGTGCCAGGGACACGGCCAACAGCAACAGATAGAACCATTTTTCCCGTATAAATTTCACTGCCACCGCTTTAGGCGACCTCCTTTCCGAACAGGCCGTTGGGCTTTACGGCAAGAATAAGCAGGAGGGCGCCGAAAGCTATGACATCTTTGTAGTCAGCCGAAATATAGCCGCCTCCCAGGGCCTCAACAATGCCCAGGAAGTAGCCCCCCACAATGGCCCCCGGTATGCTTCCCAGGCCGCCGAGTATTACAATGACAAAGGCCTTCATTCCCAGAAGGGCCCCCATGGCGGGAGAAATCATGAATATGGGGGCCACCAGGGTGGCCGCGATGGCCGCTGTGCCGGTGGAGATGGCAAAGGTGAGGGAGAATATCCGGTCAACATTTATTCCCACCAGCATGGCCCCCTCGCGGTTTTGGGCCACCGCCTCGATGGCCGTGCCCGGTGTGGTCTTCTTAATAAAAATTTGCAGTAGAATGATCAGCACCATTGCCGAAACTATGAGCAGCAGGCGCTGCTGGGTCATGGTGATGCCGAGCAGCTCAACGGCTCCGGGGTAAGGGTTGGGTATCCGCTGGGCCTGGGGACCCCAGGTGACGATGACCCAGGTTTCCAGGATCATTAATGCCCCTATGGCTGAAATGAAGGAGTTGATGTGGGGCTGGTCCTTCAGCGGGCGGTAAACCACTCTCTCAACCACAATTCCCAGCAGGGCCAGGACCGCCACCGAAACGGCCATGGCCGCCCAGAAGCCCAATCCGTGGCTGGTAATGGCGAAAAAACTGACGTAAGCCCCCAGCATGTACAGGTGTCCGTGGGCGAAGTTGGGGATGTGCAGTATGCCGTAGACCAGGGTCAGCCCAAGGGCCACCACGGCGTACGTACTGCCCATCATTATACCGTTAAATATCTGCTGAAAAAAAAGATCCATGCGCTGCTCCTTTCACACCACCTTGGTTTTGGCGGAGGCCCCCGCCTTGAAAGACGGCGGGGGCCGTTTTGGGCAAAGGCTATTCTGTCACCCTGAGATACTTTATTGTGCCGCCGGTCATTTTGGTTTCGGTCTTGACTTTGTTGAATTCCTCCTCATTTTTGGGCCAGTATGCGTAAAAGACGGTGGGAGAGTATTTTCCGTCTTTTATTAATTGCACCGATGGCATAACCATCATCCGGCCCTTGTCGTTGATGCCGAAGTACTCGGCGGGGAATTTGTCCCCCAGCATGGGGAAGGCCTTCGGGAAGGCGGCCCGGATGGCCACCGGATCCTCCACTGTGCCCGCCGCCTCCATGGCCCTGGCCAGGGCGTGCACGGAGCAGTAGTTCAAAGTGACTTCACTGGTGGCCACCTTTTTGTGCAGGTCATTATATTTTTTGGTAAATGCAACGGACCCCGCCAGGGGAGTCTGGGTGGTGGCCGCCACCCCCATGGTGTTTTCCATTAGGGTGATCCCCTTTAAAACAACCTTGTCGATGTATTCCATCTTGGCCTGGTCCACCAGAATAAATCCGCCTTTGAAGCCCAGGCCCCGGGCCTGTTCAATGACCAGACCGGTGGGGGCCGACGGTCCTCCGATCAGCAAGGCGTCGGGCTTGGTGGCCAGAACTGCGGTCAGCTGGGTGGAGAAGTTGGTTTCTGTATAATAGTTGGCGGGCCTGTCCGCGGTTATTTTGCCGCCCTTGCTTTCCCAATGCTCCTTAAAAGCTTTGCGCCACTCGTCTCCGTACGCCCCCAGGGTGACCACCATGGCTATGTTCTTCCACCCCTGGGATACGGCCATGTCCGCCAGGGCATGGACATATGTGGTAAAGGGGGGCGGAACGGCCACCACTAGGCTGTTGTTCATCTGCACCGCCTTCGGTGTGCTGGTATAGGCCATGATCAGGAACTCGTTGCCTTTTTCCTGGTTTATTTGCATCATCGGAGCGGTGGTGGTGAAGACCGGGTTGAATATCACTTTAGACTTGTACTGATTGAGGAATCTGCGGGCATTGTTCACGGCGTTGGTGGGATCGGCCATGTCATCGAGCTTTTCCAGCTTGAATACATGCTTCTTGCCGCCTACGGTGAAGCCTCCGGCGTTGTTTATATCGTTTACGGCCATTTCCAGGCCATTAAAGCAGTCTTGCCCGTATTCCGCCGCCGGCCCGCTTAAGGGCCCGGTATAGCCCAGAACCACTTCTTTTGGCTTATCGCCGCCCGCCGCCGCCGGCTTCTCATCTTTTTTTGAACCGCAACCCGCCGCCACCAGGGCCAGCCCCAAAATCAAAAAAGCCAATATACTGTAAACACGTTTCATAGATCGATTTCACTCCTTACAAGCTTTGTGTTCTTTTTCCCCGGTTGTCCTGCCGGGCCTCCGTCTCAAATGCCTTGAATTTCCAGGCATCTCCCGCGATTAGCTTTCCATTTGAGCAACCACCTCCAATATCACCAAGGGTATAATTGATTTTATTTACTTAAACAAAATTTTCTACTTAAAACGATATGTCTGACAATTCACATACTTTCGTCGGGGGAAGAGGATGAAAATGCATTCATACAGAATAAGCCACTTGGCATAAGCTATTTTCTGGGCAGACGGGTTATGATTGCTGAATCTTAAACTTACTGGCGAGAACGGACAGTCCGGCAGCCATCATATTGAGATCACGGGCGGCGACGCTGACCTTTTCCGCGGCGGATGTCTGCTCCCCGGTGGTGGAAGCCACTCTTTGCACACCCGATGATATGTCCCCGGCAGCGTCGGCCAAAGACTTGACCTGCCGGGACAGTTCTTCGACCGTGTTAATTATTTCCCTGAATTTGCCACCCGCGTTATTGATAACCGATACGGCGTCCTCCACCTGGCCCCTACCTGCGGACATGGCCTTAACAGATTCTCTGGACTTGTTTTGAACCAGGTTGATTAGAAGGCTGATTTCCTTGGATGCTTCAGTGGTTTGTTCCGCCAGCTTCCTTACCTCGTCCGCCACCACCGAGAACCCTCTACCCTGCTCTCCGGCCCGGACCGCCTCTATTGCCGCGTTAAGTGCCAGTAGGTTGGTTTGATCCGCAATATCGGTTATCATTTCAACAATCTGACCGATCTTTCCGATGGTGTCGGACAGCTCATTGATGGTCTGCGCCGTTTTGTTGGTGGTGGAGATCAATGAGTCCATCTGGCCGTATATCCTTTCTATTCCTCGGGCACCCTCGTTAGCGTTTTTGGCTGCCTCTTCGGTGACGAGGGATGCATTTCTAGCGTTAAGCGCCATGGTCTCCACAGTGGCCGCAATTTCTTCAGCGGTGGCTGCGGTTTCATAGACCCCGGACAACGTCAGCCGGGCCTGATCGGTGAGTTTGTTGGCCGATAAGGTAAGGGCATTGGAAAAATTAACAATTTCTTGAATGGCTTCCTTGAGATTGTTTTTCATTTTATTGAAGGAAGATGAAAGCTGCGCCATTTCATCTACGCCCCGGATTTCAATGTTGTCCGTGGCAAGATCGCCTGTTGCCACAAGGGAGGCCTTTTCAGCAATCCTGGCCATTCCGCCGGTGATGCTGCGGTAGATTACAAGTGCCAGCAGCAATCCCCCTGCGCCGGAGACAACAGTAAAGGACAGCACCAGTATTGCCGCGGAATTATATTGCGTCTGGCTGCTTCTGCTTTTTTCTTCTGCCAGCCCACCATTCAATTCCACTATCTTGGTCAGGGTGCCCCGGGCATTGTTGAAGGACAACATTACTCCCCCGGAAAGCAGTCTCCTGGCCGACTCATTAAAATCCCGCGACAGCGTTATGGCTTGCGAAGTCAGCTTTGTATAATTTTCCCATTCCCTGTTGAATTGTTCATACAACTCTCTCTCTTCGGCCGTTGAAATTACCTTTTCGTATTCCTGTCTATGGGCCTCAAGTTGCTGTAAGCTCCTGGCAAGCTCTTTCTCAGCCGTCTCCTTGTCATCGGCGCTGGCGGACAATATGTATTGCCGCACCGCCGCAATATGGTCGGAGGTGTTCTTGTCAATGGCCATGATGTATTTAACGCTGGGCATTATAATGCCGGACATTTCTTCCACCATGCCGTTGACCGCCCTTATCTTGCCCAGGCCCATTATTCCCAATGTCAATATGAGCGATATCATAATTATGAACGAACCCATCAGCCGAAATCTTATGCTTAGCGACACCTCTTCGCCCTCCTTGGACGGCTAAATATTCCACCCTGCTTGATTCCCATAAAAATACTTTAATTCTGAATTTTGCGTTCTTCGTTCTGGCAGAATTGAGGATGTGAATGAGTTATATGCCAAACATACTATGCAATATAAATGCCAGTGGAGGCGGCGGCTATTGCCCGATTACAGAAGTAGCAAAGCTGCCTTGCCGCGTTCTGAAATTGAACAATGAATGCAATTATTGGACATTGACGGGCCGTTGCCGTGGCATAAGCGGCATGAATGATTATTATAAAGAAATACACAGCGACGCTCAGATTGGCATGGTATTTGCTTAAACAGTGTCTTGCAGACATAAAAGTTGCAGAAGGAGTTGAATTGTGGGAGAAAAAAGGGAGTAGGGGTGGATATGAAAATAATGAACAAAAAAGGAAAAGGTGAGTAAAAATGGCTGGTAATTTCAACTACTCAAACCGGGATCATAAGTTTATCCTCAAGGAATGGCTGGATACCGAAAAAATACTGTTATTTGAGTCCTTTAAAGACTTTTACGGCATGGAAGACGTGGATATGATTCTGGACCAGGGCATAAAGGTGGCAAAGGAAATTGTGGCGCCCACCAATATAGACGGCGACAGGGAGGGGATCAGGCTTGAGAACGGAAATGCCGTCGTCCCCGGATCTTTCCACGGGCTTTACAGGTTTATGCAGGAAAATGGCTATGGCAATTCACATTTCGACCCTGATGAAGAGGGAAAACTGCCCACCATACTCTATATTGCACTGGATGAGTTTTTCAATGCTGCCAATCCCGCCTTTCACTCCTTCATAGGGCTGACAGGGGGGGCATCAAACCTCATATACAATTTTGGCAGCGAGGAAGACAGGAAGAAATTCCTGCCCAAAATGTACAGCGGCCAGTGGTCCGGCACCATGTGCCTTACGGAGCCCTGCTGCGGGTCCGATGTGGGCGACATAACCACCAGGGCATACGCCACTGCGGATCCAAGGGTGTATAAAATCAAGGGAACCAAGTGTTTTATAACCTGCGGTGATCATGATATCACTGAGAATATAATACACCTGTTGCTGGCCAAATGTGAGGGGGCCGCCCCGGGCACCAAGGGTATTTCCCTTTTTATCGTACCCAAGATCTGGGTCAATGACGACGGTAGTTTGGGAGAAAAAAATGACGTAAACACGGTGGCCCTGGAGCATAAAATGGGCATCCACGGATCCCCCACCGCCATGCTGAGCTTTGGAGATGACGATAATTGCCGGGGCATACTCCTGGGTAATCCCCCGGACAAAAAGGGCCGGGCCGAAGGAATGGCCCAGATGTTCGTGATGATGAACGGGGCCAGACAGGGCACGGGCCTGACAGCCCTGGCCATAATGCAGGCAGCTTATAATTATTCGCTGCAGTATGCCAGGGAGCGCATACAGGGTAAGCTTATTGAAAATCCGAAGGGGCCGAGGGTGCCGATAATACAGCACCCGGATGTCAGAAGAATGCTGATGTCCCAAAAAGCCGTGGCCGAAGCCTGCAGGGCCATGATCGCCAAAAATTCGTACTGTATCGATGTTTCCAGGTACAGCCCGGATCCCGGAGAAAGAAAAGCCGCCCAAAGGCGGATCGAGGTAAATAACCCCCTTGTAAAGGCTTATCCTTCGGACATGGTATGGCTCACCACCGCTGAGGCCATCCAGGTGCACGGGGGCTACGGCTTTACCGAGGAATACCAGGTGGCCCAGTGCGCCCGGGACAGCAAGATATTGTCCATTTGGGAGGGAACCAATTTTATTCAGTCCTTGGATCTGGTGGGCAGGAAATGGACCCTTGACGGGGGCAGGGTCTTTGCCGAATGGCTGGCCGAAGTGCTGGATTCTCTGGAAAGGCATAAAAATCTGGAAGGATTCGAGAGGGAGGCCGGAATAATGTCCGCGGCCGCGGCGGCCTATGGAGAGATACAGTCCTTTATCGCCGACGCATTTAACAGGAATATCAAAATTGTGCCCCTCTATTCCACCAGAATACTCAGGGCCACCGCCATTTTATGGGGGGGATCCCTGCTTCTGGAGCAGGCGGGCATAGCCTTGAAGCGCGCAAAAGAATTGGGAGAAGGACATTATGATTATCCCTTCTATGCCGGCAAGGTTCAGACCGCCAGATTCTATATCAGGAACATAGTTCCGGAAATACTGAGTCTTGCAGGCATTGTTAAGGACTGTGACACATCGGCTGTGGATATGCCGGAGGACGCCTTTTAAGCGACAAATTACGGAGCTGATGCGCCGCGGGAGACAGGGGGCTGACACAGTCAGCCCCCTGTCTCCCTTTTTAGGCGATTCCGACCTGCGGCTGAATAGTCTCCATGGCTCATGGCCACCGGTCGCCCTCGAATGCTGTTCTCCTGAAAGGGAGCTTTTTCTTCAAAGGAACGCATCAAATTCTGGATTCTGACTACTGTATTTTGGATTCCGACCGACCGTCAGTGTGAATTAAAGTGATACCGAATACAGTTCCGGGTCAAAGCCCTTTTCCTTTTTGTATCGGCTGTACAGGTAGTGCCTGAAGGCCACGTACTGGCTGTAGTCGCAAACGACTCCCGCCCCCTTGAGGGCTTCTATGAATTCGTCCTTGCCCGGCGGGCAGCCCTTTATTTCTATGGCCTTCTTGATATCCGGATTGTCCTTGTTCAGGGAACAGGCACACTTGCCATAAAGAACGGAGTAGTCGAAACCCGGCGATGCCTTTTGTCTCTTGCCGGTAATGACTTCCATATTGGGGAAGGGACTTCCTTTAAAGGCTGACATCAACAATATCAACATGGGATTATACATCATGGAACAGCCTGTACACAGGGAGCTGTCGTATTTCCTTATGGCCAGCCCCGTGATGCCCCTCTTTTGAAATCCGGCCGGGCCGGTGTTTTCGGCCGTCCACTCCCAGTCGTACTCGATTAGGGACCTGTGTTTTTCCAGATCCTCCCCCCTTATCTCAATATCTGAAATGTCGGTATCGTTCCCGGCCAGGCCGGCGTAATAAACCAGATGTTCCACCCGGGCTGCGCTGTAGCCCATAAGCTCGGTTCCCACCACGTCGCAGGCCAGGGTGTTTCTGGACGCCAGAATGAGGTTCTTCCTGAAGGCTTCCCCCGTGGGCCCCGGCCCTTTGGCCAGGGCGAACACGCCGTCAATAATGGTCAGGGCCACCGGAAGTCTTTCCATGATGCGCGGGAAGGTGTGGTTTAAATCAATGTCCTTGCCGTGACAGGCGGTTTTTGACTTTCTGTCGAGACAGCCCTTGAGATTTTTGATGCCCAGGGAAACCTTACACTGGTTGTGGGTTTTAAGCACTGGAAGATTTATTATTTTGTCGGCCTCCAGGGCCTTCTTGGCCAAAGAAAGCTTAAAACCGCCGAAATCCACTTCATGGAATTTTTCTTCATTGAAATCCACCAGTTGCACTCCGTATTTTTCCCTCAGCCTATTGTATCCAAGGGCAGCATACATGGCCCTGCCCACAGTTTTGGGGATCATCAGGGGTCCCTCCCCGATGGTCAGCTTGTTAAAACCATCTTCGTGCAATATGCGGACCAGGGCGGACATCACGGCTGAGGTGACCACAACCCCGTAGGGCGGAAAGGGAAGGTCGAAGTCCCAGGACACTAGGTTGGGCTTGATCAATATATTGTCGTTCCGATCGAGTCCGGCCAGGCCGTCACACAGTTCCAGGGCCCTTCGCAGGGACTGGTACGGATCTCCGAAATTCACCAGTGAAACGACGGGTTTCGACATAAAATACCCTCCAGATGATTAGTCGGCGTTCTCTATTATGGTGGCCACCCCCTGGCCACCTCCGCAGCAGGCGGTGATCAGCGCGTATCGCCCGCCTCTGCGCCGCAGCTCGTATACGGCCTTAATGGTCAGTATGGCCAAGGAGCCGGCGATGGGATGCCCCAGGGCGATGGCCCCGCCATTGGGGTTGAGCTTCTCCTGGTTCCTCCAGTCTATGGCAAGTTCGCGGCTGCACGCCACGGCCTGGGAGCCGAAGGCCTCGTTCAGCTCTATCACATCCATCCGGTCCATGGTCAGGCCCGCCGCAGCCAAGGCCTTCCGGGAGGCCGGGACCGGCCCCATGCCCATGATGTTCGGATCCACCCCGGCGGCCCCGACGGACCGGATTATAGCCAGGGGCCTTAGGCCCAATTCCTTAGCCTTTTTGCCCGAGGTTATGACAAGGGCGCCGGCCCCGTCATTGATGCCGGAGGAGTTGCCGGCGGTCACCGTCCCCCCCTTTTTAAAGACCGGGGGCAGTTTGGCCAGGGCCTCCATGGTGGTTCCGGGCCGGGGGTGCTCATCAACCTGGAATATTTGAGGTTCGCCTTTTTTTTGCGGGATGGTGACGGGGACGATCTGTTCTTTAAACCGCTCCTCCTGCAAGGCTCTGGCTGCTTTAGCCTGACTCAGGAAGGCCATTTCGTCCTGTTCTTCCCTGGGAATGCCGAAGCGCTCCGCCACGTTTTCGGCGGTGATGCCCATGGGTGGATCTCCTATTTCCTCCGGGCTAAGGTAACGGTGTGTAAATTTCGGCGCAAACCTCTGATACGCTGTGCCGGGCTTTTCCAGTAGGTATGGCTGCCGGGTCATGCTTTCGGCTCCTCCGGCCAGGTATACCTCCCCCACCCCCGCCCAAATGTGAGTGGCCGCCAGGTTGACTGCGGTGGAGCCGGACCCGCACTGGCGGTCGATGGTTATGGCGGGTATCTCCATGGGCAGCCCTGCCTTCAGAAGGGCCACCCGGCCTAGACAGCCGGCCGCCCCCAGACAATGGCCGAAGATCACCTCGTCAATCAGGCGGGGATCCGGGATTCTGCTCCTTATTACCGCTCCCTCCATGACTATGGCGGCCATGGTTTCCGGCGGCACTTCCCTTAAGGATCCGTTTTCCCTGGCGATGGCGGTGCGGGCGGCGCCCACTATTACGGCGTCCCTGTCTTTCATTGCAATTCTCCTTTCGGCTGCCCAATCCTTTTATTTGCTGTAATCGTAAAAACCTTTGCCGGTTTTGCGGCCCCACTCTTCTTTGACATATTTCTCCACCACAATCGGGGAAGGCTTGTGGGAAGCGTCGCCGGTCTCCCGATAGCGCTCCATGCCTATATGGTATGCCAGATCTATCCCGGTAAGGTCCATTAGACGGAAGGGTCCCAGGGGGTGACCCAGTGCCAGTGTCACGGCGGTGTCTATGTCTTCGCAAGAGGCCACCCCCATGTCGTGGATATACAATGCCTCATGGTTTATGGCGGCTACGATGCGGTTGACAAGAAAGCCGTATATTTCCTTTTTGAGCACTATGGGAATTTTTCCGATATCTTTGGTAAGATCGGAAATTTTTCCGGCGGTTTCATCGGACGTGTGGGGCCCCTGCACCACCTCCACCAGCTTCATCACCAGGGCCGGATTGAAAAAGTGCATGTTGCACACTTTGTCCGGACGTTTGGTGGCCGGGGCGATTTTGGAGCTGACGATAAAAGAGCTGTTGGTGGCCAGTATGGTGTGAGGCGGGCATATTTCATCCAGCTGGGCGAAAAGCTTTAACTTCAAGTCCAATTTTTCCAGTATGGCTTCAATCACCACATCGGCATCACCGGCGGCTTCCCCGAGGTTATCGGTGAAGGATATATTCGCCCTGGCCTGGCGGGCGGCCTCCTCGGTCATTTTTCCCTTGGCCACCCTGTCCGGAAGGTATGTGCCGGCAAAAATCTCAGCCTTGCTTAAAATCTCGGGGCTGATGTCGGTGCATTTCACATTGTAGCCGGCAATGGCGCAACAAAGGGCGATCTGGTGCCCCATGTTGCCCGCCCCTATCACGCAGATGTTTTTGATGCCGGGTATTGTCATTTTCCCCATCTCCTTATATTTGTTTTTTTTGGCGCGCCAAAGGCCGTTTTACGGATTAGTCCCTGATTCCGGCCAGTCTTTTGGCGATGGCCTTTTTAGATTTAATGTCGTACATACCCATGATGGCTATCTTCTCCATAATGGGGGACCCGCCGCCGTGGATGCCCGCCACCTGTGCCACCCCTGCGTGGGCTGAACACAGCATGTCACTGCAGAGCCTGAAACACCGGTGCTGGTTTTCAGCGCTGATGGCGGGATTGCGCATGATGTACTTATCGAGGAAGCCCTTGGTCACAGGGTTGATAAAATCACCCTCCGGAGGCAGGGTGGCGGGCAGTCCCCCGGCTATATCGGCCAGTATTTCGTGCTCGTGGTAGACGTTTATGCCGGCATGGTAACGGGCAACATTGGTGTAGACGAAATTGGGCACACAGGTGCCTGAAGCCGAATGGAAGGACTTTACCGCCGCCGCTATTCCGGTGCCGTAAACCAATTCCGCCACCGCCACCAAGTCGGCCAGCTTATCCCGCACATGGGGGGCTTTTTCAATGCCGTTGTATTCGGCCGCCAGGGCGGTGGCCCCCATGATTACATCGGTGACCGCGGGCTTGCACCCGGTGTAGCTGTGCCGGTGATAGTTGGCGAACTGGATGGCCAGCTGGCCGGCAAAGGCCGTTTCTCCACATAGGAAGACCCTTTCTTTGGGCACAAAAACATTATCGAACACCGTCAGGGAGTCTGCGGATCCATAATTTTCAATGGGGGCCCTCAGCTTTTTCCTGCCCCTGATATTGCTGGTCCGGCAGATCAGGTAAACTCCTTCGGTATCCGCCGGTACGGCGAAGGCCACCGCCCAATCTGCATCCTTCTCCGTCATGAACCTGGTGGGCACCACTATCAGCTCATCGGCGTAAGGACCTATGGTATTGTGGGCCTTGGCCCCCCTCACCACTATGCCGTCCTCCCGCTTCTCCACCACCCTCAGGTAGAGATCCGGGTCCACCTGCTCAAAGGGCCTTTTGGAACGGTCGCCCTTGGCGTCGGTCTGGGCGCAGTTGCCCACCAGATCATTATCCTGATAATATTTAAGATACTTGAGAAATCTTTCGTGGTAGTCCGTGCCCATGGCCAGATCGCAGTCCCTGGTGACCACCGACAGGGCGTTCAGTGCGTCCACCCCCATGCAGCGCTGGATGCAACCTCCTACGTACTGGCACAGAAACCGGGTCATTTCCTGCTTTTTCATCAAATCTTCCGCGCCCTGGTGAATATGGGTGAAACGGTTTATTGTTTCTCCCGTTATGTGGGACCTGGCTGTCATCAGGCCTTCGTATTTGGGATTGGCTGCAAAATCAAATGTTTCCGCAATCACATTCTGTCCGCCGGTTAACCTGGGGTCGTCCCTTTCCAGCAGTTCTCCGTCAACATAGACGTTTTTGCGCATGGAACGCAACTTTTCTCTGTATTGGTCGGCGGTCCTCATTTTTCATTCCTCCTCGCTAAATTTAATTTCCCCATCACCCTTTGTTGCGGCTTACTGTTGCGGCATGCCAAGGTTTATTCCGGTTCCCGGCTTAAGGTTATTACCGTGAAAATATATAATCACGCAATTATCATGCCAGTTTGATATGCCTTTACCCTTGAGTGCAATACCGGCGATTGGCATGACTGTATGTCTGCCGTCCGGGCGCCGTGCATGTCCATTTTTAAGACCTTTAGTGCAATTGGAAAACAATCTTCGGGGGAGGGAATCGCATGATGGACGTTGACTTTCTTGTGGATTGTCTTGAAACAGCCATATGTCTGGCATATGGTGGTTGCGGCCGGGAAACCTGGTTCCCGGCCGGACATTCTGGCACAATTAATGCATAGTACTCGCATTTATGAAGGGATTAATTATTAACATTGCAAAAGGGCTGTTTAATAATTTTATACGAGGGGGATATGCAAATGGATTTGGCAAAATTGCTGATTGAGAAGGAAGATGGGTGCGTTGTGGCCACCATCAACAATCCGCCGGCCAACGCCCTGGGTCCGGAGGTGCTGAGCAATTTGAACGACCTTCTTGAACAATGCCGCGAGGACAGCGAGATCAGGGTGATAATCATTACGGGGGCGGGGGAGAAGCTGTTCTGCGCCGGGGCTGACATCAAGGGGTTCGCCTCCATTCAGGGAGGCAAAGGGCCACGGGTTGACGGCAATGCCATTTTCTCCAAGATTGAAAACTATCCCCGGCCGGTGATAGCCGCACTGCAGGGAAGCGCCTTCGGCGGAGGATGCGAATTGGCCATGGCCTGTCACTTGAGAATAATGTCGGTGTCCGCTAAAATAGGGCTGCCGGAGGTCAAGCTGGGAATTATACCCGGCTGGGGGGGCACCCAAAGGCTGCCCAGGCTTATAGGTAAAACCAGGGCCATGGAGATGATGCTGACCGGCAATCCCCTGACGGCGGCGGAGGCTTTGAGCTACGGCTTGGTAAACAGGACGGCGCCGGCGGGGGAGGTGTTGCTTGAGGCCAAAGCTTTGGCCGCCGGATTGGCCAAGGGGGCGCCCCTGGCGCAGAGGGAAATTATCAAAGCCGTTACCCTGGGCCTCAATACCACAGTGGATGAGGGAATAAAAATTGAAGCGGCCGGTTCTGCCGTGGTTTTCGCCAGCGAAGACGCCAAGGAAGGCACTGCGGCCTTTTTTCAAAAAAGATCTCCAAATTTCTGCGGCAAATAGCTGAACCATGAGGCTGTACCCGGCTATGTCTGTTTGGTGTCGTGCAAATGAGTTTTACAATACTCTCCCAGTCGGATGTCCATTAAAAGGAGGAATTTCAATGGATTTTCCAAGGCCATATTTGAAGAATTACGAGGGCGGAGGAGTGGCGTGGGATCTGAAAGAAAGACCCCGGCCGCTGCATAATCTGCTTTTTACTTCAGCCGGAAAAAATCCTGAAAAGACAGCCATTATATTCTTCGGGCACAAGGTGTCCTATGGGCAGCTGGCCGGCGCTGTTTCGAGGAGCGCTTCCGCGCTGCGTGAAATGGGCCTGCGCAAGGGGGACAGGGTGGCGGTGATGTTGCCCAACTGCCCTGACTTTGTTATAGCGTATTATGCAACCCTGAGTCTGGGAGGCATCGTGGTCAATACCAACCCCATGTACGTGGAAAGGGAAATTGAATATCAGTTAAACGATTCAGGCTCCAGGATAATTGTCACTTTGGCCGATCTGTACCCCCGGGTGAAAAATGTGCGGGCCAACACCCCCCTGGAGAAAGTGCTGCTGACCGGATTCGCGGGCAAACCGGAAGCCATGCCTGACGAAACGCTTTGGTTCCCCGACCTTTATGCCGTGGACCGCCCCCCGGCGCCTCCGGCGGAGATAGACCCACTGGAGGACTTGGCCGTGCTTCAGTACACAGGGGGGACCACCGGGGTCTCCAAAGGGGCCATGCTGACCCACGCCAATCTCTTTTACAACGCTGTGCAGACAAATCATTTTTTCGTGGGAGAAGAGAAAAAGCAATTGATTTTGTCCGTTCTGCCCCTTTTCCACGTATATGGCATGTCCTCCTGCATGAATCTGGCCATGGTGGCGGGCACCACCATGATTTTGGTGCCGCGGTTCATACCCGAGGAAGTAGCCGGCATTATCAGTCAGTACAAACCGACGTTTTTTCCGGGTGTCCCCGCCATGTTCATAGCACTGAAAAATTGCCCGGATTTCAAAGATCCCCAAAATGTCATGGTTTACAATTCCGGGGCCGCTCCTTTGCCTCTCGAAATATGGCATCATTACAACAAACTTTTTGAAGACACCGATACCGTAATGAGTGAGGGCTACGGGCTGTCCGAGTGCTCTCCCGTCAGTCATTGCAACCCTTTCTTCGGGCCGGGGCCGAAGCCGGGCAGTGTGGGCATACCCTTTCCCGGGACGGATTCCGCCGTGGTGGATTTGGAAACCGGAACCAGGGTGCTTCCGGTGGGAGAAGTCGGCGAGCTGATTATAAAAGGCCCCCAGGTGATGAAGGGTTATTGGAACATGCCGGAGCAAACCGCCCTGACTCTAAGGGGAGACTGGCTTTACACCGGAGATATGGGCAGGATGGACGAAGAAGGATACTTTTTTATCGTGGACCGCAAAAAAGATATAATTATCGCCGGTGGCTACAACATTTATCCCCGGGAGGTGGAGGAGGTGCTGTATGACCATCCGAAAGTCCAGGAGGTGGTGGTGGCGGGCATTCCAGACGAGTACCGGGGGGAAACGGTGAAGGCGTATATAGTGCTGAAGGAGGGGCAGACCGCCACCCCGGAGGAAATGACAAATTTCTGCCGTGAAAAACTGGCCCCTTACAAGGTGCCCAAAATGGTGGAGTTTCGCGCCAGTCTGCCGAAATCGGCGGTGGGCAAGATGTTGCGCAGGATACTGATAGAAGAGGAAAGGAAGAAACAGACCGGATGATTGGCCGGTGCTGGATAAAATGGCCGGCCCGCCGTTGTCCGGAGCAATCCGGGCTTGAATATTGATACTAAAAAAATAAGGGGTACTGTTTATGATTAAATCAAGACTTTGCGACCTGATCGGAATCAGGCATCCCATCATCCAGGCGGGAATGGGACCTTTTGGAACCAACAAACTGTGTGTCGCGTCTTCGAATGCCGGTGTCCTGGGACTGATCAGCTCGAGCGGCATCGCATCCAAGGATAGCCAGCCGGAAATCTATGATTATTTTTGCCGGACCGGCGGCGCCGATCCCGGAGCCGATCAGGAAACCATTCTGAGAACCATCTTTCAGCAGACACTGGATCAGACAAGGGAAGCGCAGGGCATCTTCGGTGTCAATGTAATGGTGGCGGCTGAGATGAGGGAGGTGGCCGCGCTAATCATAAAAACAATGATGAAGGCCCGGGAAGAGGATCCGGAAATGAAAAAAAGGTTCAGGGTCCTTGTAACTTCTGCCGGCGATCCCCTGCCCTGGGCGGAAACCATTAAAAAGACCGACCTTATTTGGATGCACGTAATGCCTTCCGTCAAAGCCGCACTGCGTTGCAAGAAAGCAGGCGTCGACGTGATTGTGGCCTCCGGTCATGAAGGCGGCTTTCACATATCCTGGGAACCGGTCCACTCCATGGTCCTGCTTCCCGCCGTAGTGGAGGCGGTTTCCGACGAGAAGACTATGGTTGTGGGCGCCGGCGGATTCTGCGACGGGAAAACACTGGCCGCAGCCCTGGTTATGGGTGCCGATGGAGTCCAAATGGGAACGCGGTTTTTGACTACGGAGGAAAGCGATTTTCATCAGATTTGGAAAGAGGGCGTCGTCGCGGCCGGCGACCGGGGAACCCTCGTAGCCCGCGGTTTTGTCGGGCCAGCCCGCTGGCTTAAGACAAACCGGAGTGAAGAGCATGCGAAGAACACCTTGCAAAAGTCGCCCGGCGTGTTCCTGGGTACTCCTGACGACTACACCAACATTGATATGTCTTTGATCGATTTTGAGATAGAATCCATCAATGCCGTCTACAAGGGTGACAGGGAAAAGGCATTGCTTGCCGCCGGCGAATCTGCGCAGCGCGTCAACGATATGCCGAAGGTGAGCGATATGGTACAAGGAATTGTTAAGGAAGCCGAAGAAATATTAAAGGGCGTCCGGGCGAAATTCCTGGTCTGATCGGCTATGCTGCCAGGTGAAAGCCAGGAGGGCATCACTCCTGGCTTTTTTGCCAGCTAATTGCCAGGATTTGCAAAAGGAGTGTGATTTGTATGAAAACAGCGCAGGAATACATCGACAGCATTAAAAGGCTTAAATTCAATGCCTACGCCATGGGCAGAAAAATCGACTGCCCGTCTGAAAATCCCCTCGTCATCCCGTCATTGAACGCCGTGGCCATGACATATGAGCTGGCCGGGGATCCTTCGTGCCAGGGGCTGACCACCGCCGTATCGCATTTGACGGGTGACACGATAAACCGGTTCACCCATATTCACCGCAGCGCCGGGGACCTTGTGAACAAGGTCAAGATGCAAAGACTCCTGGGCCAGAGGACCGGAACCTGTTTTCAGCGCTGTGTGGGCATGGATGCCATGAACGCCCTGGCCAGCACGACATTTGAAATGGACCGGGAAATGGGTACCGGCTACCACAGCAGATTTAACAGTTTTTTGCGGCATGTGCAGCAAAATGATCTAGTATGCGACGGCGCCATGACCGATCCCAAGGGTGACAGGGGAAAACGCCCGGGCCAGCAGGACGATCCCGATCTTTTTTTGCGGGTGGTGGAGGAAAGCGATGAAGGCATGGTGGTGAGGGGGGCCAAACTGCACCAAACCGGAGCGCTCAATTCCCACGAAATTATTGTTATGCCCACGCTCTCCCTGCGGGAGGATGAATCGGAATATGCCGTCTCCTTCGCCGTACCCAGCGACAGCCCCGGCATCACTTACATACTGGGCCGGCAAGCCTCGGACACCAGAAAAATGGAGGGAGGGGGGATCGATACCGGCAATGCCAGGTTCGGAGGGCAGGAGTGTCTGGTGATTTTTGAAAATGTATTTGTGCCCAGGGAAAGGATATTTATGTGCCGGGAGGCGAAGTATGCCGGAATGCTGGTGGAGCGCTTCGCGGGCTACCACAGGCAAAGCTACGGAGGCTGCAAGGTGGGCGTGGGGGATGTGCTCATAGGGGCGGTGGCCAACCTCTTAGATTACCACGGGCTGAGCAATGCCGCCCACGCCAGGGACAAACTGGTGGAGATGATACATCTCAACGAAACATTATATGCCTGCGGACTGGCCTGCTCCACCGAAGGGGCCGCCACCGGTTCCGGCGTATACCTGATTGATTTGCTGTTGGCCAATGTGTGCAAGCTGAATGTTACAAGGTTCCCGTATGAGATAGCAAGGCTGGCCGAGGATTTGGCGGGGGGCCTGATGGTGACCGCCCCCTCGGAATTTGATTTGAAGAATACTGAAACCGGCCCCTATATTGAGAAATATCTGAGGGGAATAAGCGGAATATCGGCGGAGTGCCGCCTAAGGATGCTCAGGCTGGTGGAAAACATCACCCTGGGGGCGGCGGCGGTGGCTTACAGGACCGAATCCATGCACGGCGCGGGGTCTCCCCAGGCCATGAAGGTGATGATAACCAGACAGGCCCGGCTGGAGGAAAAGAAGAGGATGGCCCGGGTGCTGGCGGGGCTGAAGGACTGACGGCGGCGGGGCAGGAACATTTTTGGAGCCGGATATTGCTATTATAAATTTGGGGGAGTTTGCTGCTATGCTCAAAATCGGCGTTATTTCACCATACCCGGGTTTTTCGGACATTGCGGAACAACTGGCGGCCGAGCTTGAGCTGGACATGGTGGCCAGGGACGAAGGCGAGGGCGCCTACAGTAGCGTGATAAATGGATGGGTGGGCAATAATCAGGTGGATGTCCTGGTGGCAAGGGGATCCGTGTCCGAGACACTGAAGAAAAACACCAGGGTTCCGGTGATAACGGTGAAGATTTCGAGTTTTGACATTGCGGAGGCGCTGCACCGGGCCCGTTTGAATTCGATGAACAGAAATATCGCCTTTGTTGATTGCGGGCAGCAGCCCAACCGGATTGAATTCGGCAGGATCGTACAATTGGCCGGAATTGACTTTAGGGTTTTCTTTTACCTGTCCGAGGGCCATTTGTTAAATATAATGAGACGGATAGTCCATGATAAAGCCGTGGTTTTGGGGACATCGGTAAATGTGGTTAAAAAAGCGCAGGAGTTCGGGCTTGAATCTTTTATGGTGCACAGCAGCCGGGAGTGTGTATTCGATGCGATAAAAAAAGCCCGGGACATTTTCCTGGCGCGCAAAAGGGAGGACCGTGTCTGCAGGGCTTTGCAGGCAGTTTTGAATCACGCCTATGATGGGATATTCGCCGCCGAGAAGGAGGTTACTCTCTTTAACCCCGTGGTGGAGAGAATTACAGGCTTGAAGGCCGATGATGTGCTGGGCAGGCCCATCGACGAAGTGTGCCGCGAAAGCCATATCTGCCGGGCACTGTACGGAAATGGCAAGGCAGCCGCGGGCGAACTCCTGAACCTGGGAAAGCTGACCCTCGTTTTAAACAGGATCCCCCTGACTTTTTCAAAAGACGGTGCGGCCGTGATTACAACATTCCAGGCCGCGGACAAGATCAGGCACATGGAGGCCAAAATCAGACGTGAAATGTATGACAAGGGCCTGACGGCGAAATTCAGATTCGCTGACATTGTGGGCAGCAGCGCCGCCATCGCCGGTTCCGTAGAGGAGGCGAAAAAATACTCCAGGTCCGAGGCTGCCGTGTTGATTACGGGGGAAAGCGGAACCGGCAAGGAGCTGTTCGCCCACAGTATACACAATGAGAGCAACCGGCGCGAAGAGCCTTTTGTGGCTGTCAACTGTGCAGCCCTGCCTGAAAGCCTGCTGGAAAGCGAGCTCTTCGGTTACGAGGAGGGAGCTTTCACCGGCGCCCGGAAGGGAGGCAAGCAGGGATTGTTCGGTTTGGCCCACGGCGGGACGATTTTTCTGGACGAAGTTGGCGAGCTCAGCCTTAACCTTCAGGCGAGGCTTTTGCGGGTTCTGCAGGAAAAAGAAGTAATGCCTGTGGGTGGACAAAAGGTCCTGCCGGTTAATGTCAGGGTTATAAGCGCCACCAACCAGAATCTTCTAAAGGCGGTCAGGGAGGGGCGCTTTAGAAAGGATCTTTATTTCAGGCTGGATGTACTTAACCTTCAGATCCCCCCTCTCCGGGACAGGCTGGAGGACGTGCCGGAACTCTTTATGTATTTTCTTAATAAATTGGGCGGGAAGGGCATTGGGGAGTCACTGAAAATAAACGACAATATTTTCAGGACCTTAAAAAAGTACAGGTGGCCGGGCAATGTAAGGGAACTGGAAAGCTTTGTGGAAAGGTACCTGGCTTTGGGGGAGGAAAACACCCACACTCATTCTGTTTTCAATAGATTGATGGATAAGCTGGACACCGGCGAGATGATGGAAGGAAAGCAACCTGGGTATTATCAGATGACCATAGAACTGAGCAATATGTCGGAGATGGAAAAACAAATACTGCTCCAGGCCAGCAAAATAATCAGGGGCACCAAGGGTGATATAGCAAAGGTCCTGGGCATAAGCCGTTCCACTCTTTGGAAGAAACTGAAAGACATCGGTTTGGAGGTGTCCGAAGGTGAAGATGAACTAACCGGCGGTAAAAATATGCACCATTGTTAGTATCCCCTTGCCAGATCTACCATGTTCATGTAGTTATGGCCGCCGCTGAGATATACGGATAAGTTGTGCTTGAAGATCTCTACCGCCCGTTCTACATAATAAGGCGACACCCAGGCAATGTGCGGAGTCAGGATGACGTTGTCCATGGACCAAAGCACACTGTTGGCCGGCAGTGGTTCTTCCTCAAAAACGTCAAGGATGGCCGTCTTTATTTTTTTTTCTTTGAGGGCGTTGATTAACGCCGTTTCTTTTGTCACACGGCCCCGGGCGATATTTATAAAGCAGCTGGCGGGTTTCATCAGGGCAAATTTTTCCTCGTCCATGAAGTGGCGTGTGGCATCGGTCAGGGGCAGGGCCAGGACGATAAAATCGCCTGCGGCCAGCAGTTCTCCGACAGCCGCCGGGCTGTACATCCGGTCGAAGTATTCAGCGGGATTGCCCGATCTGTTCAATCCCAGTGTATACATGCCGAAGGCCTTGGCCTTTCTGGCCACTTCCCGGCCGATACTCCCAGCTCCTATGATACCGATGGTTTTCTGAAATAGCTCATCTCTGTTCACATTGCGGAACCAGATGCCGGCCCGCTGGTTTTCCCGGAATGTGAACAGATTCAGAGAAGCCGCGAGAATGCAACCGAAGACATATTCGGACACGGAGTTGCGCTGTATGCCGCGCACGTTACAGACTATAACGCCTCTGTTATGCAGATCTTTAACGGGGAGATTGTCCACCCCCGCTCTGAATGTCTGCAGCATGCGGAGTCCGGGCATCCTCTGCAGTATGCCGGAATCGAAATCATTGCCGAAGATGGCCAGAACTTCGCACTGGGATAACAGTGGCAGATTCCTCAAGCTGCCGTTCGGGTAGAGATGGAAGGTGACATTGGAAAAAGTATCCACTATGTTGGTAAATATATTTTGCTGTATAGGGACGGTCAACAGCACCTGTGTCATGTAAAGCCCCCTCATGGTGAAGATATAAATTTTATAGTCAGCAAAATCCGTTCCCCGCATTTTTAAGGGCCAACATAACTATACGCCGACTTTTTTTATTGCCATTGATGCCGTGTGGCATCGGTTTTTGCCCATATGCATCGACTGTATGGGGTAGACTTGTTGAAGGCCGTGTCTGTCTTGGTTTTGAGAAATTATTCTATATTCCGCCGGTTCAGATTATTGTTCTTCATCGTGGAAAAAGGCACGAAAACCGATGCTGTGAGGCATGGCCGGACAGCCATCAGGTGTGGTTGTACTTCTGTATTTTTCTTACTATGGTGGACTGGTTGACATCCAGGGCCTTGGCGGCCTTGTGGGTGCTGCCGCATTCCTTGACCGCTTTGATGATAAGCTGCCTTTCGACTTCGGCAATGGCTCTTTTGAGAGGAATGAGGTTGTTGACCAGGATGGGGTTGATCCCTTCCGGCTCCTTCTTGAACTGTAGGGGGAAATCATAGAGAGTCACCTTTTTGTGGGGGGAGGTAACCAGTATTCTCTCCACCACGTTTTCAAGTTCCCTTACGTTTCCGGGCCAGTTGTAATCCAGAAAATAATCAATCACTTCCTGGGACAGCTCTTTTTTCATGCCGTAGGCCTTGTTGAATTTACTCACAAAGGTCTCGGCGAGGCTGATGATTTCATCTTTGCGATCCCTAAGTGGAGGAACCGTCAGAGGTATTACATTTAGTCTGAAATAAAGGTCTTCCCGAAACAATCCCTTTTCCACCATGTTTTTCAAATCTTTATTGGTGGCCGCCAAGATGCGCACGTTGATTTGTATGGGCCTGGATCCTCCGATGCGATATATTTCCTTGTCCTGGATTGCTTTCAGCAGCTTGACTTGAAGGGGCAGAGGCAGATCGCCTATCTCATCCAACAGTATGGTGCCGTTATTGGCCACCTCAAACAAGCCTATATGCCCTTTTTTATTAGACCCCGTGAAGGAACCGGCCTCATAGCCGAAAAGCTCCGACTCCAGCAGCCCCTCGGGTATCGCGCCACAGTTTATCTCAACGTAGGGATTCTTGTTTCTTCTGCTGTTTTCGTGGATGATTCTGGCCAGCACTCCTTTACCCACCCCCGATTCACCCAGGATGAGAATGGTGGAGTCCACCTGGGCCACCCTTAGGGCCAGATCGAGAATTCTTCTCATGGGCAGCGAATGGATTACCAGTCCTTCTCTTTTAAGAATTTTTTCCTTCAGGTTGCTGACCTCCTCGTGATAACGGAGAGCAAGCTCATGGCTTCTGGCCAATTGCATGCGCAGACTGTTAAGTTCCGTCAGGTCCCTGATGTTCACCAGGATCCTGAACAGATTGCCTTCACTGTCCCATACCGGGGTACCGGTGAGGAGCAATTGGCTGTGGCTGGTATTAATGGCGGAGTTGACTATTTCTTTTTTGGCTATGACATCGGCCACCAGTTTCTTTTGAATGCCGCTAAGCCTTGCTTTGTCAGGTGCGGTGACAATGGTGGCGTTGTTTTCACCGTTCAGCCTCCAGTATGCTTTGTTTGCCCGGAGGATGATGTTGTCGGGGTTGGCGATTAGTATTCCGTCGTAGGAGGCCTCAATCAGCGCTTCCAGTTCCTTGTTCAGCTGCTCAAAGGTTTTCAGTTTATGGGAAATCGAATCAAGCTCGTCTATACTCTGAAAAATGCTGACGGCCCCCACCACCTTTTTATCTTCAAAAATGGGGGTGCGGTGGGAGATAAATGATTTTGTGGAATTGAAATATTTTGTGGTGTGTTCATAATTGATTTGCGAGATGCCCCTTCTCAATACGTCCAGGAAACCGCTGGAAGTAACTACTTTGGAAATGTGCCGCCCTATTGCCGACGCCTTCGAGGTGCGCAGTATATTTTCGGCCGGCCTGTTCAAATAGGTGACTTTTTCCCCGGAATCTATGGAAATTATGGCATAATGAATGGATTCCAGAATGTTTTGGAGTAAAGTATTTTTATTTGCCAGTTTTTTGCTCATATATTGATCGATCATGTTCTTTGTGATAATTCCAAAAAAATTCTTTCCTTTGACAACGAAAACCCGGCAGTCTCCACCGGCATGGAGCTTTTCAACGGAGACGGTATCTTTTACCAACCCGGCTTCGACCAGGAAGCCCTCCACTGATGACTGCAAATTAAAGGCGGCGCTGAACATTATGGATTCCGGCGTTACGGCCCCCACAAGCTTGTTTTTATCGTTGAAAACAGGCAGGGCGCCGACCTTCAGTTTTTGAAACAGCTGAATGGCGCTGGACAGCGGATCGCCGGGGGAGAGGGACCCGTGGCACAGCTGCATAATGTCTTTGGCCAGCATTATATATACCTCCATGCATGATAGGGGTTTTTCCATAATTCTATATGAAATGAATAAAAAGAAAAATACTTGAGCGCAAAATACTCAAGTTATATTGATAGTCACTGATTTGGCACAGTTTTTGAAGCTATATAAAAGCATGCCCTAAAGCAGGCGGGATAATCATTGTCAACCGGCAGGATTCCAAGTTAGCAGGAATCTAAAGGGGTTTTTTTAAAATGGAAAGATGGTGTTGCCTGTGAGAGAAGTGGCCATTATAGGTGCCGGGCAGACCCCGTACGGCGATTTCCCCGGCCTGGGCGTCAAGGAGCTGTTTGCCCGGGCTTATTTTGAAATGCTGCAAAGCGTTGACCGGGGGATCGATCCCCAGATGATTCGGGGGGCCTACATAGGCTGCCTGAGCGCCGGCGGCGGCTTTCAGCTGGGACAGTTGGCCCCGCTGCTGATGGGGCACGTGGGACTGCCTCAAATCAATGCATTGCGGGTGGAAAACGCCTGCGCCTCGGGCGGGTACGCGCTTTTGAGCGCCGCCCTCGCCGTGGCATCCGGCAAATACGACCTGGTGCTGGCGGCCGGGGTGGAAAAAATGCGGGATGTTTCATCCGGCAGGGGGAGGTACTGGCTGGGTGTGTCCGGGGACACAGAATACGAGCGCCTTGCCGGTTTGACCTTTGCCGGCATATACGCCCTGATGGCCGTCAGGTACATGCACCGGCACGGCCTGAAGAGAGAATACCTTTCCATGGTGGCGGTGAAGAACCACCGCCACGCCGCGGCCAACCCCAAGGCCCAGTTTCGCAGAGAGATCACTATGGAGCAGGCTATGAAGGGAGCCGCTGTTTCCCACCCCTTCAATATTTGGGACTGCAGCCCCACCAGCGACGGAGCGGCGGCGGTTCTTTTGTGCAGCGCTGAAAGGGCCCGGGATTTCACCGACAGGCCGGTCTATCTTAGAGGATTCAGCGCCGCCAGCGATTATCTGGCCATTCACGACCGGGGGTCCATAACCGGCCTGGCCGCCACCCGCAGAGCTGCCGCAGAGGCTTACAAGCAGGCGGGCATAACCCCCGGGGACATAGATTTCGCGGAAGTGCACGATTGTTTCACCATCGCCGAAATAATGGCTTATGCCGACCTCGGCTTCTGCGAGGAGGGACAGGCCCACCGGCTGCTGGAAGAAGGGATTGTATATCTTGGCGGAAAACTGCCGGTCAATGTCAGCGGGGGCCTTAAGGCCAAAGGTCACCCCATCGGGGCCACCGGTTGCGGCATGGCCTGCGAAATATTCACCCAATTGAGGGGTGAGGCCAAGGATCCCGGCAGGCAGATCAAAAACCCCAGGTTCGCTTTATCTCACAATGTGGGCGGTTCAGGGGGATCGGCCGTGGTTTTTATCTATCGGGGGGGTGACGGATGATGGGCAAAGGCATTGTGTCCTGCGGCTATTATATTCCTTATTTGCGCATCCGGAGGGAGGAATACATGGCCGCCCTCGGCGGCTGCGCCGCGGACATGGAAGAAAAAGCCGTTCTGGACATAGATGAAGATGTGATTACCATGGCCGTGGAGGCCGCCAGGAACGCCGCGGAAAATGTGGACAAAGGACGCATCGGGGCCTTGGTGCTGGCCTCCACCAATTTTCCCTATCAAGAAAAGTATTTGGCCGGGACACTGGTGGAAGCCCTGGGGCTCAGCGGCGGCCTTTTGACCAGTCACCACAGCGGGTCCGCCCTGGCAGGAGCCGAAGCATTTCTGGCCGCCATGGGCCTTCTGGATCAAACCGATCAGGAATACGCCCTGGCGGTGATTTCAGACGCACCGTCGTCAAGATCTCCGGAGGGCCTGGAGCACGGTTTCGGGGCGGCGGCCTGCGCCTTTGTCCTGGCCGGGGGCGATGCGGCATTGAGTTTTGAAGGTGTGTCGGCCCAGTCCGGAGAGTTTATGGGACTGCGCTTCAGACCGCCGGCGGACGGCATCGTCAGGGACATAGGAGTTCCCGCCTATTCCTCGATGTCATATATTGATACAGTTGCCGGAGCTGTTTCGGGGGTTCTGGAAAAACTGGGGAGAAGCCCCGGGCACTACCGCCACTTGATAATGCCCCAGGCCGATTTGAGGGCCGACCAGGCCCTGGCAAAAAAACTGGGCTTTAGCGAAGAGCAGTTAAGGGAGGGCACGGTTTTCAGGATGGTGGGGGACGCCGGCTGCTGCACGCCGTTTTTGGGGCTGTGCAAGACACTGGAAGGCACGGGTGGGGATGAAAAGACGCTGGTCTGCACATACGGGGCGGGGTCCGGGAGTATTGCCATGAGCTTTCGCTCCGGCGCCCCCCTTCCGGCGGGCCGGACAACCTTCAGTTCACAGCTGGGGAACAAAAAAAACATCAGCTACATCCAATATCTTAAACTGAAAAAAATATTGTGAGGTGATTGTATGGGCGCCCACATATCGGTTCCCATGTACCGGCGGACAATTTCCCATCGCTACCGGCTGACGGGGATGAAGTGCGCCGGATGCCAGGGGGTGAACTTTCCCCCCAAGGCTGTTTGCAGTCACTGTCTTTGCGGAACGGAATTTGAAGACGTGCCCCTTAGCGGGAGGGGATTGGTATATTCATACACAGTCATTGCGGGAGGGGGCGCCCCGCCGGAGTTTTCAGGGGAGGCGCGCTGCAGGGGGAGCTATACTGTGGTTCTGGTGGAATTGGAAGAGGGGCCGAGGATTGTTTCACAGCTGGCAAATCCACCGGAGAACGGTATTTGGATAGGTATGCCGGTGAGGGCCGTCTTCAGAAAAATATACGAGGAAGAAAAAGTGATCCGCTACGGGTTTAAATTCACTCCGTTATAATTCATGTTTGTGGTATAATCTATAATAATGTCCGTGCCCGGACCAGGATCGCCCATCCATGCCGTTTTCGGAGGCTTGAAATGTCCGCTTTGAATTGCAACAAGGAAAAAAATACCCGGGAATGCGCCTGCACGTACAGTGCCTGCCACCGCCGGGGAATGTGCTGTGAGTGTGTTGCATACCACCGCAAGAAGGGTGAAATTCCGGGATGCTTTTTCCCCCCGCACCTGGAGGCCGCCTATGACCGGTCGCAGAGGAATTTTGCCGAGTACCTGCGGCAAAAAAAATAGGTTTCCGGGAGGGTTCCGGTGTCGGATGTTGCATGCCGGCGCCGGAATGCAGAGGTATTTTGTATTCTTTTCCGGCGCCGGGATTATATTCTTTTCAGTCAGTCGGTTTTCTGGTATTATATTTTAAAGTCATTGTACGGCTTATCCATCAGCCGTTTATTTATTTGTCTTTGGCAATAATCAAAGAAGGGGTGATGAGAAAAATGGACGAAAAAAAGATTATGATTGTCGATACCACTCTGAGGGACGGTGAGCAAACGGCCGGCGTGGTTTTCGCCAACCGTGAAAAGGTGAGGATCGCCAAATTCCTGGATGAACTTGGGGTGAACCAGATCGAGGCCGGGATTCCCACCATGGGCGGAGACGAAAAGGAGGCCATCAAGGCCATCTGCAAAGCCGGGCTGAAAGCCAGCATCATGGGCTGGAACCGGCCGGTGATAAAGGACATCGAGGAGTCCATCGACTGCGGGGTGGACGCGGTGGCCATTTCCATCTCCACCTCGGACATCCACATTAAATACAAACTCCAGCAATCCAGGGAGTGGGTGCTGGAAAACATGGTGAAGGCCGTGGAGTTCGCCAAAAGGGAGGGTATGTACGTTTCTGTCAACGCCGAGGACGGCTCCCGCAGCGACCTGGATTTCTTGGTGCAGTTCGCCAGGGCGGGCAAGCAGGCCGGGGCAGACCGCCTGCGCTACTGCGACACCGTGGGCATAATGGACCCGTTCACCATCGCGCAGCACATTGAGAGAATATTGAGAGAAGTGGATATAGACATCGAGATGCACACCCACAACGACTTCGGCATGGCTACGGCCAACGCCCTGGCCGGCGTAAAGGCCGGGGCCAACTACATCGGTGTCACCGTCATGGGCCTGGGTGAAAGGGCGGGCAACTCCGCCCTGGAAGAGGTGGTTATGGCGCTGAAGCATATTTACAACATCGACTTGGGGTTCAAGACGGAGATGTTCCGGGAGGTGGCGGAATATGTTTCCAGGGCCTCCGGCAGGGAACTCCCGGCCTGGAAGGCCATCGTGGGGTCTAATATGTTCGCTCACGAATCCGGTATCCACGCCGACGGCGCACTGAAAAACCCCAAGACATACGAGGCCTTTACCCCGGAAGAGGTGGGGCTGGAGCGGCAGATCATGATCGGCAAGCACTCGGGAACGGCATCCCTGAAGGCCAAATTTGCCGAATACGGGATACATTTGAGCGATCATAAGGCCCAGGAACTGCTCTCCAAGGTAAGGTCCTATTGCGTCGCCCTGAAAAGGCCCCTTTTTGACAAGGAGCTGGTATATCTGTACGAGGACTATTTCGGCCATCCCAAATGATTTTTAATATACGGGAAAGAGGGATCATGGTTGGGGCAGACAATAATTGAAAAGATACTTTCCACCCACAGCGGGCAGGAGGTATACGCCAATGACATAGTGGTGGCCGGGGTGGATTTCGTGATGGGGCAGGACGGCACTTCGCCTTTGGCCATCAGGGCCTTTGGGGAGATGGGCGGCAAAGAGGTGTTCGACCGGGAAAAGGTGGCCTTTGTCATAGATCACAGCTCGCCCAGCCCCAACGAGGGGGTTTCGGCACTGCACAAACTGATGAGGGAGTTCTCCAGGGCCAAGGGATTCCGCCTGTACGACATAGGTGAGGGAGTATGTCACCAGCTTGTCCCGGAAAGCGGCATGGTGGGGCCGGGGTGCCTGGTTATCGGCGCCGATTCCCATACTTGCACGTACGGAGCGCTGAATGCCTTCTCCACCGGTGTGGGGTCCACCGATCTGGCGGCGGGGCTTATTTCAGGCCGCATGTGGTTCAAAGTGCCCGGGACTATTAAATTCGTGCTGAACGGTGTGCTGCCCCCGGGAGTGTTTTCCAAGGACCTGATATTGCACCTGATCGGTGATGTCACCGCCGATGGGGCCACCTACATGTCGGCGGAATATACCGGTGACGCGGTGTCCGCCCTGTCGGTGGAGGGCAGGTTCACCATAGCCAACATGGCTGTGGAGATGGGCGCCAAGGCCGGGCTGATGGAGGCGGACGACAAAACATTTTCCTGGCTGGCCCGCTACACCGGCAGGAAATTTGAGCCGGCGAGGGCGGACCGGGACGCAGTATACGCCGCAATAAAGGAATATGACATTTCGGCGCTGGAACCCCAAGTGGCCAGGCCCCACCGGGTGGACAACGTCTGCCCCGTGGGCGAGGTGGCCGGCACCCCCATCCAGCAGGCCGTAATCGGCACCTGTACCAACGGCAGGCTGGAGGATCTCGGTATTGCCGCCGATATACTCAGGGGGAAGAGGATTAACGGGGACGTAAGGCTAATTGTGGCGCCGGCGTCCAAGAGGGTGTTGCTGGATGCCATGCGGGAGGGGATCATACAGGATTTGGTGGAGGCCGGGGCGGCGGTGGTGACGCCGGGATGCGGGCCCTGCGTGGGAACGCACAACGGGGTCCCGTCGGACGGAGAAAATGTCATATCTACGGCCAATAGAAATTTCAAGGGCCGCATGGGCAACAGCAACGCCTTTATATATCTGGCTTCACCGGCCACGGTGGCGGCTTCGGCGCTGGCCGGAGTGATTTCCGACCCGAGAGAATTCTTTTAAGCAGGTGGTAGTGAGTGAGATTTTTCGGCAAGGCCCATAAATTCGGCGACGATGTGAACACCGACTATATAATTTCCGGCAAATACAAATTCAAAACCCTGGACATGAAGGAACTGGCCAAGCATGTAATGGAGGATCTGGATCCTGATTTTTACAAAAAAATATCCGGAGGGGATTTTATTGTGGCCGGCAGCAATTTCGGCTGCGGCTCCTCCCGGGAGCAGGCCCCTTTAGCCATCAGGAACGCCGGTATAAGCGCCGTGCTGGCCAAATCCTTCGCCAGGATTTTCTACCGCAACTGCATCAATACAGGGCTTCCGGTGGTGGAGTGCGACACCGGGCTGATTGATGGGGGCGATATGATTGAGGTGGATCTCGCCGGGGGAATAATTCTGAATAAAACCAGGGAACTGGAAATACCGGTGAAGCCGCTGCCGGGGGTAATGATCAAAATACTCAACGACGGGGGGTTGGTCCCCCACTTCAGGAAATACGGAGGCTTCAACCTGGACTGAAGTATCTGCAATTCCGCGGCACTGACAGCAAACAAGCAATTTGATTGTTTGCGATATGGACAATGAAAACCGGGAGGAAATGGATGGCTTACAATATTACATTAATCCCCGGGGATGGCATCGGACCGGAGATAAGCGAGGCGGCCAGGAGAGTCATGGACGCCTCGGGCGTTGCCATCCGGTGGGAATTGGCGCAGGCCGGGGAAGCGGTGATGGAAAAATTCGGCACCCCCCTGCCGGAATATGTGCTGGAATCCGTAAGGCGCAACCGGGTGGCACTGAAGGGCCCCCTGACCACCCCGGTGGGAAAGGGTTTTAGAAGCGTCAACGTGACCCTGAGACAGAAGCTGAACCTTTTCGCCAATGTCAGGCCGGCCAGAACAATGCCAGGAATACGGAGCAGGTACGAAAATGTGGACCTGATAGTGGTGAGGGAGAACACCGAGGATCTTTACGCCGGAATAGAGCACCGGGTGGGGAGGGACGCCGCCGAGAGCATCAAAATAATCACCCGGGAGGCGTCCGAGAGGGTGGTGCGCTACGCCTTCGAACTGGCGGTGAGACAGGGCAGGAAAAAAGTCACCGCGGTGCACAAGGCCAATATCATGAAGCTCACCGACGGGCTTTTTCTGGAATGCGCCGGCCGTGTGGCCGCCGATTACACGGAAATAGAGTTCGAGGACATGATAGTGGACGCCATGTGCATGAAGCTGGTCCAGTCTCCGGAAAAATACGACGTGATGGTGATGCCCAACCTTTACGGCGACATAATAAGTGATCTGTGCGCCGGGCTGGTGGGGGGGCTGGGGGTGGCCCCCGGCGCCAATATCGGCGAAGGGGCGGCGGTATTCGAGCCTGTCCACGGAAGCGCGCCGAAACATGCCGGCACGAACAGGGTGAATCCCCTGGCCATTATACTGTCCGGTGTGATGATGCTGCGGCACCTGGGGGAAAACGGGGCTGCGGACCGGGTTGACCGGGCGGTGGAGGCCGTTCTCGGTGAAAGGAGAAATCTCACCTACGATCTTGGGGGCGGCTCCTCCACCAGTCAGATGGCGGACGCCATAATAGAGTACATGCGCCGAGGATGAAAAAGACGGCCGTATAATAAAATATTAAAGTAAGATAATAAGCCTGACGGCCGTAAAAAGATCGAAGGGAGGTGCGGTATTTGGCTCATCCGTCAAATTTCGGAGAACACCAGGCCAGATTGCGGGCCATGTACGAGGCCGACTATCCCCAGGGAGTGGTGGTAGATCCCACCCCGATAACCGCCGGCGAGGAAATAACAGTGCTGTACTATGGTCTGCTGGCCAAAAGCGGGGCCGATCAGGTGTATTTGCACGCAGGATACGGAAATGCCAGGGAATGGCGCCATGTTTCAGATTTCAAAATGTCCAAAACCGGTTGGGGTTGGGTAAAAACACTGGAAATACCGGATGAAAGCAGGTTCAATTTATGTTTCAAGGACAGCGCTGGCAACTGGGACAACAATAACGGGATCAACTGGAGTTTTGAAATTCACAACGGCCGCCGGCGCATGTGACGGCGGAAGCAGGCAGGCACCCATAATGTGCGATGTGGCGGATAATGCAAAAAAAAACTCCGCCGGGGGCGTGCGGGGAAGGAATTACGCCCTGCGGCGGAGAATAAATATAGCAAGTGCAGGCCGAAGCCTGTTGGATACCTTAAAAAAGCAAATATTTTTCAATATAACCATGGAGGTTATGGAGTCTCAGGGAGAGATCGGGCATTCATGGTTTTTTTTGCGTGACTTTACAGAAAAAAAGCGCTCCCCGTGGTTTTATCCTTTCATTTGACTAACATAACTATAAGTAAGGAGAGGGAATTTGATGGGCGTTAAAAAAGCACCTGTTTTTTTGCTGGTAGCGGCCATGATTGCCGCCTTTTTACTGACCGGCTGCGGAGGTCCGAAAAAAGAGCCGGCCAATACAGTCCCGCCCAAAAATGAGCCGGTTAAAAGCGAAATCAAAGTTACGGATTTCAGGGGCAAAGAGGTGGTCTTGAAGGAGCCGGCCAGGAGGATCGCCTGCCTTTTGGACAGTGGACTCACCGGCCTGCACATGCTGGGGGTGCGGGACGAGGTGGTGGCCCTTGACAAGTGGACTTATGAAAATGACGGACTCCAGTACACATCCCAGATTGATCCACGCATAGCCGCCAAGGAGCTGCCGGCGGTGACAGGGAACATGGAAAAACTGATTTCTTTAAAGCCCGACATTGTGATTGTCTGGGCCCAGGACCAGGGGATAAAGCAGATGGAGGAAAACGGTCTGAAGGTGTATGGGGTGCAGATAAACAAATTTGACGATATCTACAAGGAAATGGAGGACTTGGGCAGAATCACCGGAAAAGAGGCGCGGGCCCGGGAGCTGATCGATTACACCAAGGGGGAACTGGACAAACTGTCCGGTCAGCTGGCAAAGGTGTCCCAGGATAGAAGGGAAAAGGCGCTGTTTGTGTGGGGTCCCTCCAAACTGGACCTGGCCGGCAAAACCAGCACCGGTGGCGATATACTGGTGTGGGCGGGGGCTGTAAACCTGGCCGGGCAAATTGATAAAGAACATTTTGTGGCCGGCATGGAGCAGGTAATCAACTGGAACCCCCAGTCCATAATCATGTGGAACAATAAGAAGATCAAGCCCGAAGACTATTATAAAGATCCCCAGTGGCTGACGGTGAAGGCGGTAAAGGATAAAAAAGTCTACATGCTCCCCAATTTCTTTTTCTGCGATCTCTGGACCCTGAAATTCCAGTATTCCATAAAATCAACGGCCAAATGGCTGTACCCCGAGATATTCACCGGCATGGACCTGGAAAAGGAGAAAAGGGATATGATTGTCAAGCTATACGGGAAAGAAATAAAATAAGGCGAACCTGATCTGATGAGGAAAAAAACCGCTGCTATTGCATTGTACATGTCTCCCCTGGCGGTATTGCCCTTTGCGTGCATTTCGGGGGCATACAGCCTTTCGCCTGGGGATGTCTTTCATCTCTCCCTGTATGGCCTATCCGGCGGCGCCTGGCAAGCGCCGCCGGACCTGCCCCGGGAAGCATACACTGTTTTTTACGACATCAGACTGCCCCGCATTGTACTAGCCATGCTGGTGGGAATTTCTCTGGCCGCCAGCGGCGCCGCTTTGCAGGCGGTATCCCGCAATCCCCTTGTGGATTCCTATATGCTGGGACTGTCGGCCGGGGCGGCCTTCGGGGCCGCCCTGGCCCTAGCGGCGCTGCCGGTGCCGGTACAGCTTTCGGCCTTTGTTTTCGGGCTGACGGCGGTGGTCCTAACCTACACGGCGGCTTACAGCAGGGGATCCATATCCCCCGTTTCGCTGGTGCTGGCCGGGGTAATGATCTCAGCGGTGTTCACAGTGCTGCTGGCCTTGGTGAATATGTTCGCCGATCCCTTGAAGCTGCGGAGCATTGTTTACTGGACCATGGGCTGCCTGCACTTGGCCTCCTGGGCCGGCGTTGAATCAGCGGCGCCCTGGATACTGCTCTCCGTTACATTTTTGTATTTTAAGCGCTGGAAGCTGAATATACTGTCCTTCGGCGACGATGAGGCCAGAAGCATGGGAGTCAGCCCGGAGAGTGAAAAGAGGCTGGTGATCGCCGCCAGCGCCCTGGCCACATCGGCGGCGGTGGCCGTGGCGGGGGTTATAGGCATCCTGGGGCTGATGATACCGCATGTGGTGCGAATGCTGGTGGGTCCCGACCATGTAAGGCTGATACCGCTTTCCATGGCCCTCGGCGCCTCCTTTTTGCTGGCGGTGGATACATTTGCCAGGAGCACGGTCTCCTTTGAGATACCGGCGGGCTTCTTCACCACCTTGATCGGGGCTCCCTTTTTTATTTATCTGTTAAGAAAAACACAGGCGGGCGGATGGCAGTGATCAGATTAAAGGGAGTGTCGCTGTATTACGACGACGGGCCGGTTCTCACTGACGTCGACGTGGTTTTTGAGTCCGGCAGAATAACATGCCTTTTGGGTCCCAACGGGTGTGGAAAATCCACCCTTCTCTCGGCCCTGATGGGACTGGTCAGATACACCGGGAGTATACTGATTAGGGGAAAAGAGATAAAAGAATATGGCAGGAAAGAGACGGCCAGGCTTCTGGCTTTTGTGCCGCAGTTCCACCACCCGGCCTTTGCTTACAGTGTGCTGGAAGTGGTGCTGGCGGGGAGAAATCCCCATGTGGGTTATCTGCCTGGAAAGCATGATTATGAAAGGGCTGTGGAATGCATTGACATGGTGGGGGCGGGACATCTGGCCCGGAGACCCTATAACCGGATCAGCGGCGGGGAAAGGCAGCTGGTCCTTATAGCCAGGGCCCTGTGCCAGAATACGGAGATAATTCTCTTCGATGAGCCGACTTCGGCGCTGGATTACAAAAACACTTACAGGGTCATGACACTGATCAAAAAGCTGAGCAGGGAACACGCCCTCACCTGCCTAGTGACAGTCCACGATCCCAACTTGGCCCTTTTGTTCGGCGACGAAGTGGCGGCTTTTAAAAATGGTGAACTGGTGAAGGGGACGCCGGAGGAGATGATTACCGGAAAATCTATTATGGAAATATATGGCATGAAGGCCGGGGTATTCAACAACAACGGGGTGAAATTCGTAGTTCCTTCGGTGGCGTCCCAGGGCCGGCACACTATCGGTGATGGATATGGAAGGCGTTGACACGGACGGTCCCCTGATGGTAATATTTTAATGACAATTTCCTATACCAGGGACAAGTGATTCCGCCCCGGCGGGCGGAATTAAAGAGGGAAGCCGGTTGGAATCCGGCGCGGTCCCGCCACTGTATGAGGGAGCAGCCCTGCTGTAATGCCACTGGGAACAGACCCGGGAAGGCGCAGGGACGGTGATGATCTCGAGCCAGGAAACCTGCTTGTCCTGAAGGCTTGATGAGCGCCCACGACGGATGGGAGGACAGGCGACGGGTTTTTTTGGGAAGTCCGGCCGGTTTTAACCCTCCGCACGACGGGTGCGGGGGGTTTTAAGTTTTCTAAACAGGCATGGCCGAATCTCGAACATCGCAGGGGGGGTGGCTGTTTTAGGCTGTTTTTATTTTTGAAGTGCATGAAAAATACTTTTCGGAGGCTGGTGTTATGCATATTTCGGAAGGACTTCTGCCGGCGGGCTATGCCCTGGCGTACAGCGCCGGCGCCGCCCTGTGTGTGGGCAAAGGGATATATAATTACAACAGGGAGTCCCGGAAAAACCCGATGTACAAACAGCTGACCGGTATTTTCGCGGCGGCCGTGTTTATTATATCACTGATGCCCATACCGGTGCCCATCACCGGCACCTGCGCGCATCCCGCCGGGACGCCCCTGGCGGCAATATTTATGGGCCCGGCGGTGACTACCATGATAAGCGCGGTGAGCCTCCTGCTTCACGCGCTGTTTCTGGCCCACGGAGGCATCACCACCCTGGGGGCCAACACCCTGGCCCTGGGGGTTTTCGGGGGGCTTGCCGGTTGGGCCGTATTCAGGGGCTGCAGGAGGCTGGGCTCCGGCATCTTTATAGCCGGCGTGGCGGCCGGGCTGTTGGGGGACCTGTTCGTATACTTTGGGACCTCCATCCAGCTGGCCCTGGCCATACACGGGGACGTACCGGTCTGGAAGGTTTTTGTGGCTGTATACGGCGCCTTTCTGCCGACACAGGGGCCTTTGGCCGTGATGGAAGGGCTGTTGACAGGCTTCGCCCTGAATTATATCGCCAGGGTGAGGCCGGATATTCTATACAATTTCAAAATAATAGGCGAGGAAGAATTGGCGGGGCTCAGGGGAGGGCTGGCGAATGAACAGTAGGCGGTCAAAATTAATAGTGTTTATTGTTATTTGCATTTTCGCCGGCATGGTGGGATACACATCCTTTGCCTTCGACGAGGTGCCGGGGGCTGACGAAAAGGTGGGCAAGGTGGTGGAGGAATACGCCAAAAAGGCCGGAGTTGAGGAGAGGGAGCCATATATAAATACGGACAAGGGAGATCTGCTGCTGTTTCTATTTGCCTTTAGCGGGCTGGTGTCAGGATTTTATCTGGGCTACAACTGGAGAAAAATAGTTGCTGAAAAGGCACCTGTAAACAGAGTTGCCATCAGGCGCTGATCTGCAAAGGAGGACAATGGGGCGGGAGGGGGTGGCGTCCTTGGAGAAAGGGCATGGCATACTGAGGGGCGGCATCTCCGGCGAAGACTGCTTCATCACCGGGATTGACCCCCGGGTAAAGCTGGTGTTCTGCATCCTTTTCCTGGGCCTGGCAATCAGCGCCAGGAATGTGGCGGTTCCCTTGCTAATATTGACCTTAACCCTTTCAGGACTGGTTTTTTTAAAAATAAGCCCCGGGACTTTTTTGGTCAGGGGGCTGCCGGCGGTGCTGATCGCTGCGGCCATACTGATCACGCAGCTGTTCCTCTATGGAAAGACCCCCTTGTTCAGCATGGAGATTTTGGGGATGAAGGTGCAGGGATATAGGGAAGGACTCGACAGGGGATTGCTGATGATGTGCAGAGTGCTTGCCGGCATAAGCACGGTGCTTCTTCTCACCATGAGCACCTCCTTCGACAGGCTGCTGTTCGCCGCAGGGTGGCTGCGCCTGCCCTGGGCTTTTCTAGAAGTTTTGACCATCACTTACAGATACATACATGTGATACTGGAGGAGGCATCCTCCGTCAAGAATGCCCAAAAAATCAGGCTGGGATACTCATCCTTGAAAAAATCCGTTAAATCCATTGGAGACCTCTCGGGAATAACTGTCATCAGAACCTTCGACAAGAGCGAAAGGCTATACAGGTCGATGAAAAGCAGGGGATACCTGGGGCAGGCCATACGCACCCGCCATAACGCGGTATTCATGAAAAGAGACTGGGTGGCGACAGTTTGCCTGGCCTTGATGACGGCGGCCATGGCCTTAATCTCTTTCTGAAGGGAAAATTTTGCCATGAATTTACTGGAGGCTGTAAATGTACACTATAAATACAGTGACGGGTGCGAGGCCCTTAAGGGGATCAGCGCCACCGTCAATAAAGGGGAGATAGTAGGGGTTCTGGGCGCCAACGGGTGCGGCAAGACAACCTTCTTTCAGACATTGAACGGGTTGATCAGGCCCACGTCGGGGGAAATACTGATAAGGGGGGTTGAGATAGGAAAGTGGAGGGAGGACGAACTGTACAGAACTGTGGGACTTGTATTCCAGAACCCCGATGATCAGCTTTTCGCCCCCACGGTATCTGAGGACGTGTCCTACGGTCCGGTAAACATGGGACTGGATCCCGGGGATGTTGACGGGCGCGTGGAAAGAACACTGAAGTTGCTGAAAATGTGGGATCTCAGGAGCAGGCCGGTGCACTGCCTCAGCTACGGACAGAAAAAAAGGGCGGCCATCGCCGGGATTTTGGTAATGGAGCCGGATCTATTGGTGCTGGACGAACCCATGGCCGGGCTCGACCCCATGGGGGTGAGCGAACTGATGAGGTTATTGGTGGAGGTGCGGAAAAAACTGTCCATATCCGTAATTTTTTCCACCCATGACATCGACCTGGCACCCCTATATTGCGACAGGGTGTATGTGATGGAAGAGGGCAGGATGGTGCTTGAAGGGACGCCGGGACAGGTGTTTGCCGATGCGGGCGCCATCAGGAGGACGAATCTCAGGTTGCCCCGGATAGCGCACCTGATGGAGATTTTAAAGAACAAGGACCGGCTAGGCTTCCGGGAAACGGCCATCACCATATCCCAGGCCAGAAAATCAATAAAGGAAAGGTGCCTATCAGGAAGGCCAGGCAGTGAAAAATCATAGCCGGGTCAGTTTCCGAACCCGGCTTCTTTCTTTATCTGGCCCATTATGCTTATGGCCGACTTCAGGGCGTGATGGGCATCCTTGCCGTAACCGCTGGCGCCCCACCTCCGGGCGATGTTTTCTGAAAACGGCGCCCCTCCAACCATTATTTTAAGACCGGGGCTGTATTCTCTCAGCGCTTTCATCATTTTGCGAATTTCCAGCATGGTGGTGGTCATCATGGCGGAAAGGCAAAGTATATCAGGTTTTGCTTCGGCAATCTTGCGGGAGAAGGCTTCCAGGGACACGTCCCGGCCCAGGTCATGAACCTCAAAGCCCGATATTTCCAACATCATTTTGACTATATTTTTACCTATATCGTGTATGTCACCGTATACCACCCCGATGACAATCCTGCCCTTTGCCGGATTGTCCTTTTTTTCAATCCGGGCTTTCAGCATCTCAATGCCTTTGTAAAGAACATCCGCGCACAGAAGCAGCTCCGGTATGAAATAGACCTGGTCCTCGTACAGTTTCCCAACTTCTTCCATGCCAGGCACCAGCCCGCTGAATATCGCCCGGGCCGGGTCAAACCCGCCTTCAAGCCACTGTTCTATCGACTCCTTCATTTCTTCCTCATCAAAAAAAACTACCGCATGCTTAATTTGATCGAGCAGAGTTTTTTCCAGTCCGGTCATATGCCCACACCGACCTCTCGTGTGTTTTTCTGTTTAATATTCAGCACTGGTTTCGTTTGAAAAACTGAATATAGTTGATAATATGCCTCATATCTCCCGGCTGAAAATTCTTTAATAGCTTCAAAGAGGCTTGTACATCAGGGTCAGCCAGCATGTCCAGCATGTCCGTGCCCAGTGTGGCCAGGAGATCCTCCACATCCTTGCTTTCCATAAGAAGATATGCCAGCGATGTGTTAAGTATCCCGGCTATAGCTTCCAGTGTCTCCAGGTCCGGAGAAATTTCACCGCTTTCAATCAATCTTAAGTTTTCTTCCGTTATATTACTCCCCCTAGCCAGGGATACGACGGTGTGGCCCCTGCTTAGCCTGACTTTTTTCAGGCGCCTTCCCAGATTGTTGCCGCCGCCGCTGTCGAGGAAATACTTTATGGTGACATTCAATCCCTGGGACATTTTTTTCAGGCATTCCAGATCCGGGCTTTCCTGTCCGTCCTCTATCCTTTCCAGCATGCCGGCGGGCATGTCACATATTTCCGACAGTTCTTCCAGGCTTAGATTCCTGTTTTCCCGCATGAACTTCAGTCTCTTTCCCGTCAATACATCCTCATCGGACCCCACCAGATAATTCACCGGTATGTTTAGTTGGTTCCCCAGCCTTTTCAGCATTTGTATCGACGGCCTGCGCATATTTCTTTCAATGGCGCTCAGATATGAGGGGGAAATGCCGAGTTTCCCGGCAAGACGGGTCAGGGTGATGCCCCTTTCCTTCCGGAAATCTCTTATCTTTCTTCCAAGACTCAATTATTCTTCACCCCCTTCGGAGTTGAAACTCAATTCCCCGCCTGACTGTGAATCCTTTCTTGGTCTTTATACGCTGCGGCAACAACGCCCTTTTCCCTTCCGTGCAGGCCTTGGGGCTAGCTTTTCATTCATAAATTTTTGTATAATTATAATAAATGATAACAATTCAAAAAATTTTTGTCCATATAGAAGAATGGAGTGGAGCCCTTGACCATCGGTCAGCTGATAAGGGATTTCAGGAAAGAGAGGAGAATGACACTGACGGAGTTGGCCGGCAGGCTGGAAATATCGCCGTCCTACCTTAGCGCCATCGAGAGAAACATACGCAGGCCCTCCGCCAGCGTTTTAAAGAACACAGGTGAAATACTGGACATCCCTTTAAGCTTGCTGGCAGGTTCCGAAGAGGACATTCTGACCGGGAAAAGGCTCAGGGAAATCAGGGAAGGCAGGGGACTGAGCCTTGAGGATCTGTCGGAGATCAGCGACATACCCGTTGGCAGGCTGGTGAAATTTGAGGAAGGCAGGGATATGCCGGATCAGTATTCTTTGGACAAGCTGTCTGCTGGTTTAAACGTCACCTTGAAATATTTCATGCGGGGAAACAAAAAAAGCAACAGCCTGGGCGACGGACTGAGAAAAATGCGTATGAGCAGAAATATCACCATCCAGGCTTTGGCGGAAAAAGCCGGGATCAGCCCCGGACTGATCAGTCAGATAGAGAACGGACAGACCACTCCCCATCTGGAGACCCTGGAAGCCATCGCCAAGGTACTGAACACTTCGTCGGCGCATTTGCTCATGGAAGGGAAAAATACCGAGGACCTGCTGGCCACATTCAATTCGGAAATGATGGACGTTCTGGGGGACCCCAATGTGCAGGCGGTATTGAGATCGATTAGAGAAATGCGGACCTATGAAATCAGATTTATTATCAATTACATACGGTTCTACAGCCAGAATAGAACACTGATTATATGAGGAGTCTTTCTGTCGAAACAATTATAATTTTGTTATATTTTGAAATAATGTTAATAAAAAATGATATTGATTTTTGTGCCGTGGAATTATAGTATTATAAATAGCAAATATTTTAAATGTTTGTTTTTTTTGCACAAATATTTAGCAGATGTATATATTTAATTAACTTTTGCACAGGAGGTTAAAATATGGCAGAGAATAAATTGAGTGGCCGCCAGAGGGTGCTTAAAGTACTGGCAGGGGAGGTCCCGGACCGTATTCCAGTCCTGTGCGTTGATCAGACCGCAACCTATGAGCAGATGGAAAAACTTGAGGTGTACTGGCCCGAGGCCAATTACCGGGCCCGGGAAATGGCCATGCTGTCGTACGGCGCGCATTCCATACTGGGTTTTGACGCAGTGCGTGTTCCATTCTGTCAGACCATAGAGGCTGAGGCCCTGGGATGCGCCATCAAGGACGGCGGGACCCAGAATCTGCCCAGTCCGGACACGCATCCGTACAAGCCGGGGGACAAGCCGGAAATGCCTGCTGATTACTTGGTTCGGGGAAGAATTCCGGAGTTGGTCGAGGCGGTGAAGATATTAAAAAACATGGCGGGCGACAGGGTGTTGGTAATCGGGGGTGTCATCGGTCCGTACAGCATAGCCGGAAGTCTTATTGGTGTAACGGACTTGATGAGAAACAGCTTTCGCAAGCCCCATCTGGTAACCCCTTTCCTGGAAGTTGGAGAGACGGCGGGGCGGCTGTTGGCGAAAGAGTTGATCAATGCCGGGGCCGACGCAATCTGTATTGAGGACATGATGGCCTCCCTGGATATGGTCAGTCCCAAAATATACCGCGACTTGGTTCTGCCGTGGCAGAGAAAGCTTATTTCGCAGCTTGGAGAAGTGCCCACCATAATCCATGTCTGCGGCAAGCTGGATGACGTTATTGAAGATATAGCTGAAACGGGCGTGTCTGCAATAAGCGTGGAAACAAAGGTGGACGCTCCTGCGGCTGTATGGAAATTGAAGAAATTCAACCGGTTTATTCCTTTGATCGGCGGTGTAGACGCAGTTCACACCTTATTCTTAGGTGACCCAGGAAAAGTGAGGGCAGAAGTGGCCAGGGCCATTGCCGACGGATACAGTATCATCGCCCCGGGCTGTTCCATCCCTCCAGGCGCCCCCACAAAAGGACTCCGGGCTATGGTTGAGCAATCCGCATCCGTTAACTGACATGCGGCACATGACAGCAGTCAGATTTCTGCCGGACACATTTCAACGTGTTATAGCGTTTTATGAAATTGTTGTTTACAAAAAAGGGAGGTGACGCCGGGGCGAGGAGGTGAAGTGCCGGATAAAAGCTGCAGTAGAATTTTCGGCAAACGTCGCGCGTGTTGAGTGAGAAACATGCAAACCATTGGTGCCTGAATCAATTTAGAGGAGGTTCGACCATGGCAAAATATACATCTATGGCTTATCAGAGTGCTGAAGAAATGGTTTTTGGCACAGCCAAATTCCCTGTAAAATACGGTCGTGACTTTGAAGTGGGGGCCGGTTTTGTCTACCCGGAACTGGTTCCCCATCCGCGGCCTGGCTCTGAGGAAACCAAAAAGAGCCTGGTACGCGAATACGAAAAAATGGTCAATGATGTGCTTGAACGCTGTGTGCAGCTCGGTTTTCCCGGCATTCAGGTGGAATTGGAACACGTGTACCAGATGACCAGAAATCCAGACTGGGGCGGCGAGATCGCCGCCACCACTAAGCGCTTGATGGAGGATTACCATAGAAAATACGGCCTGAAAAGTGCCATCAGGGCCACTATTGCCGACTACCGCAAGCCTGACGAAGAGAACATGAGGAGCAGCAGCGCGCTGGGCAATATGTTGGCCACCTTTGAGGCCAGCGCCGCCGGCGGGGCGGACAATCTTTCCATTGAGTCCATGGGTGGCAAGGAAATCTCCGATTACGCCATTGTCCGACAGGACATCCGGGGCGTTTTGTTCGGCATTGGCGTGCTGGGCAGCAGGGATGTCGAATTTCTGTGGAAACAGATTGTTGAAATAGCTGCCAGGCACGGCGCAACGCCCGGTGGTGAGACCGACTGCGCCCAGGCCAATGTAGCCATGTTCATGGCCGGCGGTTATCTTGACAAGTCTGTCCCGCATACATTTGCGGCTCTCTGCCGGGCCATAGCCGCAGGGAGGACTCTGGTGGCCTACGAGCAGGGCGCCAGGGGACCGACCAAGGACTGTGGTTATGAGGACCCCATTATCAAGTCCATCGCGGGGGTGCCTATTTCCATGGAAGGAAAGACCTGCGCCTGCGCCCACGCTGATATGCTGGGCAATCTGGTGGCGGCGGTGTGCGATCTTTGGAGCAACGAGGCGGTGGAGTATCACGATATGTTCGGCGGCACTACGGCTGCTGTGTTTACTGAGATATTGGGTTACGATGTGGCTCTGATGAATACCGCCATAAAGATGGGCAAAGAAAAGGACCTGAGGGATATAATGATCAACTCTGATAAATACCGGGACACCCACGGATTCATACTGTCCCCGGACAACGCCTATGAGATAGGCAAAGCTATTGTGACCAACGCCGATTCCTATTACACCCGGTCCAGGGCGGCGGCCATCAAGGCTGCGGAATTGATGATGTCAGATCAGAGGCTGGCACTTTCGGAGTTCGAGAAGAACACCCTCGATACCATGTATAAAACCCTCCTGGGATTGCCTGATAAGGAAGAAGATTTCATTGGAGAATGCATACCGGTCTACCAAAAGCTGGTTAAGGGATTCAAGCCTTCTAACTATGGGCTTTAATAAAACCTAAAACTTGACGGGGAGGGAAAATGAATGCAATTTCTCGATGATTATTCAGGTATTTTTGTCCGCTACGACCTCCGTCGCGAGCGCGGCGAAGCCAAGGCGGTGGTGGCTGACGATGTGATAATGCAGCAGGTTATTGAATGCGTTGTGGACGGGGATACGGACAACATAGAATCAGTGGTCAAAAAGGCACTGGAAACCAAAGACCCCATGGATGTGATCAGCGCGCTGGTGAAGGGTATGAACGAGGTCAGCAGACTTTGGGCAGAGGGGGTGTACTACCTGCCACAGACAATACTCTCCTCAGATGCCATGCTGGCTGGCATAGAAATCTGCGAGGTGAAGATGGGCAAAGCCCTGGACAAAAAAGGCGTGGTTATAACCCATACGGCTGAAGGAGACATTCACGACCTGGGACAGAAAATAGTGAACGCCCTTTTGCGGGCCAATGGGTACGAAGTTATAGATCTCGGCAAGGACGTGCCGGTGGATGATGTGATATCCGCCGTGAAGAAGCACAAGCCTGCCATGCTTACCGGCACCGCCCTGATGACCACTACCATGACCGCTTTTGAAAAAATTTCTAAACGGTTGGCCGGGGAGGGGATGGCCCTACCCTTTGTTTGCGGCGGAGGAGCCGTGTCGGAAGAGTATGTGACCGGATTCGATATGGGCATATGGGGCAAGGATGCCTCCCAGGCCCCCTTGATGGCATCTGACGCCGTTTCAGGCAAGAACTGGCGCCAAATGCGCGAAAAATACAACAGTTAAGGTAACTGAAAAATGATAGTGGATATCGTAAACGGTTTCCTGGGCAGCGGGAAAACAACGTTCATTCAACACATGGTGAAGCAGATCAGCCCTTTAGAAAGGGTGGTGGTGCTGGTCAACGATTTCGGCGTGGTAGGAATAGACGGTGTGCTTCTGTCCGGGGAGGGACTGGACGTTGTAGAAATGACCAGCGGATGTGTCTGTTGTACCCTGGCGCCAGATCTGTCGGCCCAGCTGTTGAAAATAGCCACCCGTCTGAAGCCAGACCGGGTTGTCATCGAGCCAACCGGTGTGGCTTCCATCCAAGGCCTGCTGTCCGTGGTAGGGGGACTTCGCCTGGAAAAGCACGTGGAGGCAGTGAAGGTTATTCTGCTACTGGACGCTGCCGATGTTTTATCCTTTGGCGAAAACATTCCGTCTTTCCTTAGATCACAGATCGCCAGAGCGGACGTGGTGATTATAAACAAGTGCGACTTAGTCCCTTTTGCAGCCGTGCGTGAGATAAAGAAGGCGGTATCCACTGCCAACAGGTGTTCCGTAGTAATAGCAGCCAAATTTGGGCAGGTCGCCCCGGATCAAATGGATGCCCCACCTGATTCCGGTGGCCTAGCAAGCGGAGGCGGGGGCGAGAGCTCCAGTCTCCGCCGCATTAATAAAAACAAGTATTCTGAAAGCATTGCCGCCTATCAAAGCTTTTCCCGCGAATACCCGGGAATGTTTGACGCGAAAAAAATCGAGCACTTTTTCAGGGGGTTTTCACAGCTCGGAATTATCAGGGCGAAGGGAGTTTTTCATTGCGCCGGTGTCTGGAGCAGGATTGATTACGTTCCCACAAGCGGTGTTACAGTAAAAGAACTGGGCGAGGGACACGAAAAGAGCCGGGTACTTATAATCGGCAGGGGCTTAAACAGTGCCCTGCTGGAACGGAATATGCAAAACTGTCTTGTGCAGCCATAAAGTGCGTGGAGGAACAGAAACGGCATGGGATATTACGGCGTGGCCCTCGATTTGGGCACCAGCGGCTTCCGCGGGCAAGCCGTCGACATCGACACCAAAGAGGTTGTTGCCACGGTAATAACGGCAAGGCACCCGATCCCGGGCGCCAATGTCATGGACCACCTTAATTTTGCCCTTGACTACGGGCTGGCTGCAGCTCATGAGATAGTGTTGGCTGCCGTAAACCAGTTGATCGAAAACCTGCGGATCCCCTTTTGTAAAATCTCTAGACTGGCTGTTTGCGGAAATCCCATCCAAATTTCCATATTCGAGGAAATTGAAGTGCGGGATCTGGCGTATGCCGGGGAACGCAAGAAAAAAGCTCTCGGTGTGACGTCCCCGGACAGGAACGGCAAGGTCGTTCACTCAGAAAAAATCCGCGGCCTGAAGCTGGCTCCGGAGGCGGAGGTGTATGTTCCCCCTGCGGTAAGGCATGAAGTGGGTGCCGATGCCCTGGCCATGATGGTATTGTCAGGCGTCCTGGAAAAGAATGAGATAGCCCTCGTCACCGATTACGGTACCAATGCGGAAATGGCCCTCAAGGTTGGCGATAAAATATATACTGGCTCCTGCGCAGCAGGACCGGCCCTGGAAGGGCAGCACATAGCCCACGGCATGCTGGCGGGTCCCGGTGCTATTGTCAATATCGAAGCTGAGGGAGGCGGATACCGGTCATATGTTCTTGATGAAAAACTATTCTGCCTGAAAGGTGATTTGAACGATCCGGTCCTGGGCGACATACTGGAAAAAGGGTTGGCGGAGGCACGGGGAATTACCGGCACGGGAGTAATAGCGGTGGTTTACGTGGGGCAGGAATGCCGCCTCATAAAACTCCCCGATATAACCACGGGCAGTGGGTTCCTGTGTCTGGCCGGCGGCATCAGATTCGATAAAAAAGACTTGATGGAGGCGGGAAAAGCTATCGGCGCACTGCGGGCGGGATACGTTACGCTGGCCGGGGAAGCCGGCATCGCCGTGGAAGATATTGAAACATCCTACATGGCCGGAGCCTCGGGAACTTACGTGGATGCGTACAAAGCATACAAATCCGGCATGGTCCCACCGGGAGTGAAAAAAATATTCCAGATCGGAAACACTTCTTTGGCACTGGCCCGGGAATTGATCATTCGCCCCGGAATGATCGAAGAATTGCAGGGCCTGGCAAAAAAACTGAGGTCAACCCATTGCATGTTCGGTTTATCCAGAAATTTTGCCAACGCCTATCTGCTGGAACTTTCCTTCTGGAGCGAGGGGATGCCTTGGGATCAATATCGACGGTTAGCCCGGAGCTTCAAGCTGCCGTTTCTCCCGGCCCCCGAAGGAAATCCCTGCCTCTTCCGGCTGTCCTCAAGGGATATTGATGTTTTGGGGGCTGGCGGCCTTGGGATTTTGGAACAGGTCGGCGATATCCGCCGCGCCTTCATAAACGGCTGCAAGGACTGTCTTTTGTGCGTGGAAGAATGTCCCGAAAGCGCCCTGGGGATCGATTTGTCCCGGGATAGGGGAGGCTTTTTCAGTTTAAGACCTGATCGATGCAATGGAACGGCCTGCATACGGTGCGAGAGAATCTGTCCGGAAAAGGCATTTTCCCTCAAGCTATTCTTGTAGCAAATGAAATTTACATACATATTAATTTTTTGACTCTCTTGATGAAGATTTTGTCATGCATGGGGGGTGACATGGAAATCTGAGCCAACACTAATTTCTTTAATCAAAGAAAAGGAGGAAGGAATCTTGGCAAAGCAGATGCTGATCGACGCCATACGGGGCAAAAGAACCGAAAGAGTCCCGTGGGTCCCTTACGCCGGAGTCCACAGCGCCTTTGTGATCAACGAGCCCGCCGATGCCTTTTTGAAGGATCCGCAACTCCTGGCCAAGGGCATTGTAGAGACTGCCAAAAAGTACAAGGCCGACGGGATACCCCTGGTGTTCGACCTCTCCGTGGAGGCCGAGGCCATGGGACTGGAGCTCAAGTACTGGAAGGACAACGTCCCTTCGGTGAGGGAGCATCCCCTGGCGGACAAAACCGTGGCTGAGGCAGGCCTGAAAATACCCGGCCCCGGCGACGGGCGCTACCCGGTACTTTTTGAGGCGGCCGGACTCGCCCGGCCCCAACTGGACGAAATTGACTGCGCACTGATGGGTCTGGCCATAGGACCCCTCACCCTGGCTAGTCACCTGGCCGGTGTGAGGATTTTCACCGACGTGGTAAAAAACAAGGCCAGGGCCCACGATGTCTTAAAGCTCTGCGCCCAGGTGGTGGAGAAGTCGGCGGAGATGTACTGCGATATGGGCTGCGATATAGTGGCCATTGTGGACCCCGTTGCCTCTCAGATTAAAAACAATACTTTCAAGGAATTCGTGCACCCATACTGCCAGTCGGCCATCGCCACCATTCACCGCAAAGGAAAGACTTCTTCCTTTTTTATCTGCGGGGACGCCACCAAGGTTATGGAGTCGGTGTGCCAGATAGGCACCCACGGCTTCGCCATCGACGAGCAGTTAAACATGAATTTTGTGCGGGATCTGGCATTGAAGCACGGAGTGGGTTTTGGAGGCAATTTAAAGCTGACCCTGGCCCTTTCCCTGGGCATACTGTCTCCCAGGGAGGACGCCATTGTGAGCCTTGCGGCCGGGGGCACCCAGGGCTACGTTTTCGCCCCCGGGTGAGACATGCCCTATGATGTTCCGTCGGAACACATGGAACAGGTGCTGGAGGCCAGAGAGTGGTACGAAAAATATTATGCCAAATATCCCAAATCATGGTGAAGAGGAGGGATAAAATTGTTCGATAAAAAAATAAAAATCGATGTGCTGACCCTGGACAGTGTGCAGTGCGCCGCCTGCGGCTACATGATGGAGTCAATAGCGGCCATGCCCGCCGATGTCCAGGAAATGATCGAGTATAAAGAGTGGTCCATCAAGAATAAAGCCGGGATCGGCAAGTTCCTCGAGCTGAGCGGCAGGGTGCTGCCCACCATCTGCATTGAAGGGGACCTGGTCTTTGAAAGCATTATTCCCCAATACGAAGAGCTGATTGACGAACTGGCCAGACGGGCCCCCACGGAGGAAATGGGCCAGCGGATAAATTCCCTCAGGGACGTTGGCTTCGACTTTGATAAGATTAACGAAAATCTGGAAAAGGCTGGCGCCGGCCTGCACACCAGGGCGGACTCAAAGGGTGAGTAATAACGATGCGCCTTGAAGTTCTTTATTCCGGGGACCACAACCTTTCATGTTTTTATATGGCGGAGGTTGTGAAGGTTGTGGCCCCGACCTTTAAAGACAGGCTGGACTGGGACATTGTCTACGTTTTTAAAAAAGACGGAGCCAGGCGCTTTTATGATCTATCGGTGAGCCTTTACGGCGATGAAAATGTGAGAAAAAACCACTGCGTTGCTCCCGTCCCGTCCATCTTCATAGACGGCAGGCTGGTTTTTGACCGTATTCCCATGACGGAGGAACTGGAGCAGGCCATCAACGGCTTGATCAAGAAAAAGGATGGGTGTGAGCCATGACCAATCGGGACAGATTGCGGTTGAAAAGCACGATGCCCTGTCGGAAACGGGCCGTAGCCACGGCGTCATGATGACTCCCACCATTGTGGTTAACGGACAGAGGGTGGTCAGCGGAATACTTCTTAACCTGCTATTGGAAGGAATCAGCGCGGAGTTTGGAGAAAAGATAAGTATAGAAATTCACAAAGGGCCTGTCCCAAGGCTGGAGGAGCTTAAAATATCCGCCCTGCCGGCGGTGGTGACAGAGGACCTGGTCAGGATAATGGGACTTTGCCCCAGCAGGGAATCGCTGGTGGCGGCTTTAAGGGAGTGCGGCGTGTAATGCGGGTGAGGTAATCCGGGCGGAAGGGATGTGTCCGAGTGCCTTCAGTTTTACTGGAAATACCGTATGAGGGTGACCACTGCGCACCCTGTGTATACATGCTGGAAACGGCCGAAGAGGCCATGGCCGCCTTTGGCGACCGGGTGAAGCTGGATTTGCTTTACCTGAGGCGGAAAGACAGCGCGCTGCGTTATAAAACACTTTCTCTTAAAATGGGCAAGCCGGCGCCGATACCATCACTTTTTATCAACGGCAAGATGTATTTCGACTATATTCCCCCGGTGGAGGAAGTGCAGGAAAAAATAAGGGGGATTCTGGCGTCGGGTGATTAAAATGTATATATACAGGACAAGGGGAATTTGCCCGTCGGAAATACATTTCAGCCTGGCGGGGAATAAAATCACCGGGCTTAATTTTGTGGGGGGCGGCTGTAAAGGCAATGCCCAATTGATCTGCAGGCTTCTTGAAGGGCGGGGCCCGGATGAGGCGCTTCCCCTTATGAGAGGCATCCAGTGCCGCAACGGCACCTCCTGCCCGGACCAACTGGCCAGGGCCATAGAGGAGATCAAAGGGGGAGAACTGGCGGAGGCGGAAACAATCAGAGTTTTTGAAGACCCCCGGCCCCGGCTGACGGTGGCGGTGATAGCGGACCTAAACGGCAACGCTGCGGCCCTGCGGGCGGTGCTGCGGCTGGGAACGGACGCGCTGTACTGCCTGGGAAACATAACCGGTTCCGGAGGGGAAAACGACGCAGTTGTTGAACTGGCGGTCAACAGTGGGGTGCTCTTTACCCTGGGGCCGCACGATTTGACATTTCCCTGCCGCAAACCCGGCAATAACGACATATTGGTGAAAGCGCCGCACTTTTTAAGGTGTCAGCTTGGGGACAGGAAGGCGCTGGGGTTTTACAGCGGTTACATTCAGGAACTGCAGGGTTTTTCCGACTTTTTGCCCAATTCGCTGGAATTGTTGATGGTCAGCAATCTGTCCGATTATTTGCGCAAAAGGGAGGTATACCCAGCCCTCCGGACCATGTCCGAACAGTTCGCCTCGGATCTGGTGCTTTTTGCCCACACGGGGGAATACAGCCACACCACCCTGGGAGGGGTTGATTACGTAAATGTTGGGCCGGTGGAAGACGGCGGAGTATACAGGTACGCATTGTTGAAATGGGAAAAGGACCAGCTGCGGGTTTCCTTTGAAACGGTAGGGGCTGCTTGACTGTTATATATACACTTTGTGGCGCAGGGGAGGAAGGTAAATGAAAGTGGTGGTGGATGTGCTGCTTACCGATTTCCGGCAATGAGCGGCCTGCGTCTATATGGCGGAGTCGGTAAAGGCTTTACCGCAGGAAATACAGGATATAATCGAGGTTTACGAATGGGACATGCGCACCCGGGAGGGGATCAGGCGTTTCATGGAATTGAAGGCAAAGTCCCTGCCCAGTGTGGCCATAAACGGCGAGCTGGCGTATGAAGCCATTATCCCCATGCAGGAAGAACTGATCGAAGCCATACGGGAGCGTTACAGCGAACGTAGGTGAGCATCCGGCCGGCGGGGTTGACGCAGTCAGGCGAAGTTTTTCAACAACATTTAAGGGAGGGTGGGCGGATGACGGAGGTTATCAATGTTTTTCTGATCACCGGGTTTTTGGGCAGCGGCAAAACCACTTTTTTGAACCGGATCATTCACCAGTTTCCCAAAGACAGCAAATTGATGATACTGATGAACGAGTTCGGAGAGGTGGGGATTGACGGCACCCTGGTGGACATGGAGGAACTGGACGTGTTGGAAATAAACAAGGGGTCGATCTTCTGCGCCTGCGTGAAGACTGATTTTATCAAGGGGCTTTTTGAGATTGCCGGCAAGATTAGACCCGAGGTGCTGTTGATGGAATCCACCGGTGTGGCCAATCCCACCGACCTCAAAAAAGATCTGGCCCTGCCCATATTTAAAGACTCCTTTAAATTGAGGGAACAGTTTTGTATTGTGGATGCCGACAAATTCCTGGATGAATTTCAGGTTTTTGCCTCGGTGGAAAGCCAGATCGCTTCGTCCTCAAGATTTATTATCAACAAAACAGACCTGGCCCCAGCGAAAAAGGTGGAAGAAATAAAGCGGCTGATTGGAAACTACCACCAGGAGCCGGTTTTCTATGAAGCAGCTTATTGCGACATTGATGTGGCCGGGCTGCTGTGCCTGGAACCAACAGGCGAAAAAATTCCCGGGGCAGTCTTGAATATGACCGGCGAGGAACTGGACAGCTTTATAGACGGTCTTTTGGACGACCCGCAGGCCTCACTGTCCCCGCCGGACATATTGATGTCGGCCACATTTTTGTGGCAGGGCGCCGAACTTTCGGAAATAGAGGAAATGACCGGCAAGTTGCCCGGGGGCGTGGTGCGGGCCAAGGGGTTTTTAATCGCCGGGGATACCTACCTGTACAGTTTTGTGATGGGACGCTGCTCCATCGAAAAGAAGGGCCTTTCTTTGAAGGAAAGCCAGAAAAACGTGCTGGTTGTTATTTCTCCGCCCCATGTCATGCCGGAGGTGGAAAGGGTTATGAAGAGATTTGGACTGGCCAAGCTGGGGAAATTAACCCCGGGGCTGTCCCTGAAAAAATAATTTTATATTGATTTTGGGGCCCTGCTGAAGTACTATAAATAAAAGCAAAAATTCAAAAAGTTTATTATTTTTACACAAATATTTAGTATTAGGACAAATAACGTGCACATATAAGCTGATGGAAAACGGCGCCGTCTGTTGCCTGGATGAGGTTGTGGAGGCCTGCGAGACATACGGGGTATATAGATAGTTAATCAGTTTCCAAACACAAATTAAAATACTGAAAGGAGATGTTGTCTTTGACACCGGAAAGGGAACAGGAGCTGTTGAAAAAGCTGGCGGATGGAGTGGTAAACTATGATGAGGACGGAGTTGTGGCGACGGTGAATGAATCCCTGGCGGAAGGCATAAGCCCCCACAGGGCTGTATTTGACGGCCTGGTGGTGGGTATGCAGGAAGTGGGCAGGCTCTATGAGGAGCAGGAGTACTTTGTGCCGGAACTTTTAATGTGCGCCGACGCCATGTATGCCGGACTGAATATTTTGCGCCCCCTCCTCAAGAAAGGAGATGCCGGCGAACAAAAGGTCAGGGGCCAGGTGGTCATGGGTGTGGTTCAGGGTGACGTGCACGACATCGGGAAGAATATAGTCAAGATGATGTTCGACGCCGCCGGTTTCACTGTCTACGACCTGGGCCGGGACGTGCCGCTGGAGATGTTCGTCGAGGAACAGCTTAAGACCGACTCAGAAATAGTGGCCCTTTCGGCCATGATGACCACCACCATGGTGGGTATGAAGGAGATTATCAAGAAGATAAAGGAAAAGAACCCCAAGGCAAAGATCATGATCGGCGGCGCGCCGGTCACCGAGGAAATTGCCGCCAAATGGGGGGCCGACGGATATGCCAAGGATGCCAATAATGCCCTGAAGGATGCCATTAATATGATTAGCTCCCTAAGGAGTATCTAGGAGGCTGTTGAAAAAGTCCATCTGCCGCGTTGCGGCGGCGGCTTTTTCGCTCCAACGCACCACCAAGCATGCCTCCGCTCAAACCCTTGCCGCGCCTTGCATGTCGCTATAAATGAATTTTACAACACTCTTCCAGGAGGCTGTATCCGGCTGCACACGTTTGGCGCATTATAAAGGGTCATGCAATAATGTGTTTTTAGTAGCAGAGAATGATCTATTCACAAAAGCTGGGTTCCAGAGGAGGTTTGACATGTTATACCAGGTAATATTTCAGCCCTCGGGAAGAAGGGGGCGGGTGGAAGAGGGGAAAACCCTTCTGGAGGCTTCCCGGGAGCTGGGGGTGGACATTGAGGCCGTATGCGGCAGCGCCAAAAAATGCGGAAAATGCAAAGTTAAAATTGAAGAGGGCTTTTTCGAGAAATTCAACATGGAATCCAGTATGTCCCACCTGTCTTCTTTGCAGGAAGAGGAAAAGCCCTTCCTCACCGGAGAGATGATCCGGGATAACTACCGTTTGGCCTGCATCGCCAAGATCGGGGGAGATGTGCTGGTATTCGTGCCGGAGGAGTCCCGGGGCGCCAAGCAGGTTGTGCTGGAGCACGGCAAGGAACGCGCCTACAATCTTGATCCGGCGGTGCGAAAATATTACGTGGAAATGGATCCAGCCAGCCTGGAGGATCACCGGGGCGACTTTGAGCGGCTGAGGGAGGCCCTGCATGTAAAATACGGCCTTCCGGCGGACTTGGCCATAGATTATTTTGTTCTTCTGGACTTGCCCGGTGTCATCAGGAACGGGAATTGGCGAGTAACCGCCACAATCTGGAACGACAGGGAGATAATCCGGGTGGAGTCCGGTCTGGCCGAAAGAACCATAGGGCTGGCGGTGGACATAGGCACCACCACGGTGGCCGCCTACCTTTGCGATCTGAGGACCGGTGAGGTGCTGGTGACAGACTCCATGATGAATCCGCAGGTCCGTTACGGAGAGGATGTGCTGTCCAGAATTACTTATCACATGATGAACGAGGACGGCCTGGAAAAGCTGCACAATGCCATCATTGACGGCTTGAACACCCTGGCGGACAGGATGACCAAAAAAATAGGCCTCCACCATACCGATATAATGGAGGTCACACTGGTTTTCAACACCGTAATGCAGCACATTGCCCTGGGCATAGACCCAAAATTCGTGGGCCGGTCCCCCTTCACCGCCGGGGTTAAGAGTTCGCTTGACATTAAGGCCAGGGATCTGGGTATCAAGGTAAACAAGTGCGCCAATATTCACACTCTGCCGGTGGAGGCCGGTTTTGTGGGTCCCGACAATGTCAGCGTGCTGATTGCCGAGGAGCCTTACAAGCAGACCGAAAAGGTGCGCCTGCTCATAGATATCGGCACCAACGGGGAAATAGACGTGGGCAACGGTGTCAGAATGATGTGCACCTCCTGCGCCACCGGCCCCGCCCTGGAGGGCGCCCAAATAAAGTTTGGCATGAGGGCGGCCCCGGGGGCCATTGAAAGGATCCGCATCAACCCTGAAACCCTTGAACCCAGTTACAAAGTCATCGGTAAAGAAGAATGGTACCCCGGCCTGGAAAAAACCGGCGCCAAGGGAATTTGCGGCTCCGGTATCATAGACGTCATCGCCGAGCTGTTCCGGACCGGTATAATTGCCGGCAGCGGCCGGTTCAACATTAAGCAGCTGGCTGAAAAGACACCCAGGGTGCGCAAGGGTGAGGATGGAAAGCCGGAATACGTAATCGCCTGGGCCGGGGAGACATCCATCGGCAAAGACATCACCATCACCCAGGGGGATGTCCGGGCCGTCCAGTTGGCCAAGTCGGCTTTATATTGCGGCGCCGAGTACCTGATGGAGAAATACGGTGTGGACAAGGTGGATTCCGTAACCCTGGCCGGTGCCTTCGGCAGCTATATCGACAGGGAGAGTGCCCTGGTGATGGGCATGTTTCCGGACTGTGAGCTGGAAAAGGTCCAAGCCGTGGGAAATGCTGCCGGAGACGGCGCTAAACTGGCCCTGCTGGATCGCGGCAAACGCAGGGAGGCCGATGAAATCGCCCGCAGGGTGGAGTTTGTGGAAACCGCCGTGGAGGAGGACTTTCAGAACAGATTCGCCCTGGCCATGGCTTTTCCCCATGCCACCCATAAATTCCCCAGCATACAGCATATTCTGGATAAAATTCCTAAATGGTGATTGAAATCATTGAAAGGAAGTGTTAAGGAATGTTTAATTTGTCTCGTGAGCAAAAAGTTTATCAGCTGGGCCAATGGAGGATTGGGGGCCAGCCCGGAAACAACCCCCCCCTCTTGATCGCCTCCATGTTCCATAACGGGGATCGTATATTGGAAAGCAGAAAAGAAAGGAAGTACGACCGCCGGAAGGCCGCTGAATACATAAAAAAGATGGAAGAGCTTTCAGACCAGACCGGGGTGCCGGCCCTGGTGGCCATGGTGGCCAACTCCGCCGAGGAAATGGCGGAATATGTGGATTTCTACACCAGCATCAGTGACCGCCCCTTCGGCATCGACATGTGGGTGGAAAAAGCCAGGCTGGCGGCCGCCGAATATTGCTGCCGGAAGGGGCTGCAGGAAAAACTGATCTATAACAGCATCACACCCTGGGACAAAGACATCCCGGGACAGGTGGCAAGGCTTAAAGAAATGGGAATAAAGCATGTGGTGCTGCAGGCATACAATCAGGAAGACCCATCCCCCAAGGGCAGGGTCACGGGTTTAAAGAAATTGCTGGAGGCCGTGGGAGAGAACGCCTTTGAAACCTTACTGGTGGACACCTCGGTGATGAACCTGCCCTCCACCTCATTCTCCTGTATCGCCAGCAAAATGGTGAAGGAAGAATTCGGATACCCGTGCGGAGTGGCTTCTTCAAACGGCACGTATATGTGGAAGGAAGCCCGTGAAATGTGGGGAACCGACGGCTTTACGGCCATGAATTCCACCGGTCAGGGACTGTCCGCCTTCCTCTGGTCGGACCTTTTATTCACCGGTCCCATAGTCAACATGCCCAAGATAATGCCGGCGGTGACCACCGCCTGCCTGATGCTGGCCACCATGGCATATTACGAAACCGGCAGGAAGCCGGACAATGAGAATCATCCCCTCTACAAGTTCTTTGGCGAGTTTGCCGGTCAGCTAACTTGAATGTGTCTAATTCCGCAATCCATTTTTCGCCGGAATCAAGAAGCGATAATTGGAAGGTCCGGGTGGCAGTTTATTCTGTATTTCCAATAATTTAATAGGCAATAACATTTAAGGAGATGATTATTTATGAACGCCAGGGAAAGGGTGCTAAGTATTTTTGCCGACAAAGACGCGGACAGGATGCCCTGCTTCAGCGGCATGGGCAACATCCTGACCGCCAGCCTGGGGGAATATGGCTACAAATTCCCCCAGGTCAACAAAGACCCTGAAAAAATGGCCAATACTGCGGCATTCACGTACAGGGCCACCGGGTACGAGTGCGGCGTTGTTCCCTACGACATGTGCATCGACGCCGAAGCCCTGGGCTGCGTGATGAACGACTACGAAGACGTGAACCAGCTGCTTTATCCCACCATAAAGGAAAAGATCATCCATTCCGAGGAAGACATGTTGAAGCTAAAAATTCCCGACAAGATCTGGGAAAGGGGCCGCTACCCGGTGGTCATGGAGGCTTTGAGGCTGTTAAAGGCCGACATAGGAGAAGATGTGGCCATAGGGTCGTGGATGTTGGGGCCTTTTACCCTTGCCGGGCAGTTGATGGATCTGAACGACCTTTTCAAACTGGTATTCAAAAAACCAGATCTGGTTAACGGACTGCTGGAAACCTTGACCGATCTGATAATCACCATGTCCCTGAAGTTCCGGGAGGCAGGCGCCGATTATATCAGCATCAGGGAGATGGGGGCCACCACCGACGTGCTGAGCCCGCGGAACTTCAAGCAGTGTATTGACCCGCACCTGCAAAGTATATTCAAAAACATCGGCTCTCCCAACGTGCTACACATCTGCGGCAGTTCGAACATTATCATGAAAAATATGCTGGCCAGCGGCGCCGACGCCATCAGCGTGGAGACCAAAAACGACCTGGCCCGGAGCCGGGAGGACATTGGCTACGAACCGTTGCTTTTCGGCCACATCGATGCGTACGGCGTGCTTGTGCTGGGCAACCCCGGGATTGTGGAGCAGGCCACCCTCAAAAGCATGGAAGGCAGCGTAGACGCGGTGTGGCCCGGCTGCGACATCTGGCCGGAAGCCCCGGTGGCCAACGTCAAGGCGATGGTGGACACTGTTAAAAAGTACGGAGCAGAAAAATGGGTCAGGAAGATTAATAAAAAATAAGGCCGATCCCGGCTCCCGCACGCTCCTGGAAAAAAGACTTGTTAATACCCCGGGAAAATGTAGTATGATATTATAATATACTTGATTTGACCGGGACCAGGTGAGCAAATGGGAGGAGAGCCGGTAGATGGCGAAGGCCAAGGTTTTTGCTGGTGCCTGTGGATTCACATCGGTTATAAAGGTGGCCAAAATAGGCAAGATGAAGGTCAAGGTGCATGTGATCAGCGCATGCCAGGATCTCCGCAGAATGAATGACGATTTGGCGGAGGTGGACTGTTCCAAAGGGGTCTTCGGCAGCATGGTGGACTCTTACATATACAAGGTGGCCAGCGCCAAGTTGAAGAATTCGGACTGCCCGGTTCCGTGCGCCATCATCAAAGCCATTCAGGTCGAGCTGGGGGGGGCCGTTCCAAAGGATGTGACAATCAAAATCACAAAGGAAGATTGATTTGCCTGGCGGGCTGGTGAAAAAATGGAAAAGGTTCAACCTCAGGCATTGACCAATGAAGCCGCAGAGAAAATGATCCTCAGGGCCGGCGCCACACTGGTGGGTTTCGGCGATATAGGAGAAGGGCTGGCGGAAGAACTTAAACATATGCCCTGCGCCATTTCCATCGCCATAAAGCACTCCCCGGTGGAATTGGTAAAAAGACCCAGGGTTATAGCGTACTCCCATCAGCTTGAGGCCATCGACAAAAGGCTGGAATACATTCAAAAAAAGGTGGTGTCATTGCTGAAAGGAAACGGGTATAAATGCCTGGCCATACCCCCGGACTCCCTCAGGGCCGACAAGAGTTTCGTGTCCAGACTGTACCCGCTTTTCCCTCATAAAACCGCCGCCACCTGCGCCGGGCTGGGCTGGATAGGCAAAAGCGGGCTGCTGGTAAATGAGCGGTACGGTCCCCGCATGAGCTGGGCCACGGTGCTTACCAGCGCTCCCTTCAAAACATCGGACCGGCCCATATATTGCAGCAGATGTGGTGATTGCGGCAACTGTGTGAAAATCTGCCCGGTGGAGGCCATCGACGGCGGTGAATGGGTCCGGGGGGCCAGCCATGCCAGCATTGACTATCGTCTGTGCGAGAGGCACCTGGAGAGGAACAGACTGGTTTTTGGCAAAGCTATATGCGGCCTGTGCATAATAGTCTGTCCGAAGGGGCGGGACGCTGACTGAGGAGGCAGGCACGTGGCAGTTGTGGAGATCAACTCAGGCATATGCGGTTTTGTTACCCGGGTGGAGGTCAAAAAAACGGATCATAAAACCGTGGAAGTTGACATTGATACCGATTGTCCCAATTTAAAAAGGGTTGCGGCAAGCATAAAGCAGATCAAGCCGGCAAGGGAAATGTTCTGCAAGCTGCACGATACCGATACTTACAGGGCTTTGCTAAAGGGACTGGCCCATCCAGCCTGTCCGGTTCCGGTGGGCATACTGAAGGGTATTGAAGCGGAGGCCGGGCTGGCTCTACCCAAAGACGCTTACATAAAGGTATCAGCTTGAAAAACGGAAAGGCAAATCAGATGACCATATCAAGTTCTTCACATGGTGGGAATGTGGCCAGGGCGGCCCGGGAGCTGGGTCTTCCGGAAAAATCCATCATCGACTTCAGCGCCAGCATAAACCCTCTGGGAGCAGCCCCGGGGGTGTACCGGGCAATATCGGAGGAATCCTGGAAAATAAGGCACTACCCCGACACAGAGCATGGAAACCTTCCGGCGCTGCTGGCGGAACACCTGGGGGTGGACAGGGAGAATCTGTTGCTGGGAAACGGCGGCGCGGAATTGATCTATCTGCTGCCCAGGGCGGTGAAGATAAGCAGCGCCCTGGTGCTGGCCCCCACATTCAGTGAATACGCGAGGGCCGTGGAGGCCTCCGGAGGACTGGCGCGTCACCTGTTTTTTTTCCGGCCGGATCAGGGATCGCCCTCCGTAGAGCCGGCGGATCACCTGGCCGGCGTTGACGCGCTGTTTCTATGCAATCCAAACAATCCCACCGGCCGTCTGATGGCCCGGGAGGAACTGCTGCCGCTGGTGGATGAGGCGGGAAGGGCCGGTGCTTACGTGGTGGTGGACGAGGCTTTTATGGATTTCGTGCCGGCCAGGGATAATTTCAGCCTGATGGCCACTGTCTGCTCCAGGCCGAACTTGGTGGTGCTTTATTCCATGACCAAGTTTTTCGGCATTCCGGGATTGAGGCTGGGGGCCGCCGTGGCCTCCGCCGATGTAATCAGCCGCCTGAAAAAAGTGAAAGACCCTTGGAGCGTCAACGCCATGGCCCTGCTGGCCGGGGAAGCCGCCCTGAAAGACCGGGGACACATGGCCGATACTCTGAAAACAGTGCGGGAGGAGCGGGAATACCTTTTTTACTCCCTTTCGTCTATACCGGGAATGAAACCATTTCCTTCCGAGACCAATTTCCTGCTCCTGGACATATCCGGCACCGGCGTGAGCTCGTCCGCACTGGTTGAAAAACTGGCTGTGGCCGGCATATTGGTGCGGAACTGCGCCAATTTCCACGGATTGGACCAAAGGTTTGTCCGGGTGGCGGTGAAGACCCGGGAGGAGAACAATGCGCTGCTGAACGCCCTGACGGAGGTCATCGGCCCATGGAAATGGAAATAGAGAATTCCGGGTTTTTTGTATAAAATAAGACATAAAAATCAATAATAATTTTGATGTTAACAAAATATGGTGCTTTCTAAAAAGGGAACCGCCGTATTTTGCAAGAAACCCCTGCCGGGCCCCGGTAGGGGTTTCTGTTGGAAATGAGCCGCTGAAAGGGGAGAAGAAATTTGAGAATAATCATGTTTTCGTGGGAATACCCGCCCAAAAGTGTGGGCGGCCTTGCCCAGCACGTTTATGACCTGACCGGAGCCCTGGCCGGGACGGGGGACGACGTGCACCTGATAACCCTGGGCAGCAACGATGCCCCTGAATTTGAGACAGTAAACGGGGTAAAGGTGCACAGGGTGTATCCCTACCAGGTTTCGTCCCACGGGTTTGTCAATTGGGTGACCCAGCTCAATGTAGCCATGCTGGAAAGGGCGGCTGCCGTAATCAGTGAGGAGGGCGGCTTTCATCTGGTTCATGGTCACGACTGGCTGGTGGCCTACGCTGCCAGGGCCGTGAAGCACGCCTACAAAATTCCCCTGGCGGCCACTATTCACGCCACCGAGTACGGCAGGAATTACGGGCTGCACAATGATATGCAAAGACATATCAGCGATGTGGAGTGGTGGTTGATTTACGAGTCCTGGAAAGTAATCTGCTGCAGCAACTACATGAAGGGAGAGCTACGGCACGTGTTCCAAGTGCCGGACGACAAAATAAGGATAATACCAAACGGTGTCAACACAGCCAACTTCCAGGTTAAAAACAGCAATTTCAGGCGTGAAGACTATGCCGCTCCGGACGAACAGATGGTGATCTGCGTAGGCAGGCTGGTAAGGGAAAAGGGTATTCAAGTGTTGATCGATGCCATACCCCACATTTTGAAATACCGGCCCAACACCAAATTCATTATTGCTGGCCGGGGACCATACGAAAGCACCCTGAGAAGCCAAGCGGCAGCCAATGGGGTGACCGGCCGGGTTTATTTCACCGGGTACGTAAGCGATGAACTCCGCAATGCTCTTTACAGCTGGGCATCGGTGGCTGCTTTTCCCAGCCTTTACGAGCCCTTTGGCATAGTGGCGCTGGAGGGGATGGCGGCCCAGGTGCCGGTGGTGGTTTCGGATACGGGAGGGTTGGGGGAAATAGTAAGGCACGGAGTGGATGGTCTGAAGTCGTACCCGGGCAACAGTCAGTCCCTGGCGGACATGATCATCTGGATGCTCAACGACCGCAATATGGCGGAAAATATGAAAAGACAGGCTTACGTGAAAGTGCAGAGGGAATTCAACTGGCTGGAGATTGCCCGGCGGACCAGGGCGGCGTACCGGGAAATACTCGATGCCAAACGGAATACAGTTTGGTACGAAACAGACAGGCAGGGAGGAATTATTGACCGGGTGAGCAGAATGTTTGCCCGATCCCAGTAGGCCTGAAATCTATGTTTCCGCCCGGAGAGCGGCTGCCTTTCCATCAAGTCCGAATAAAATCTGGAAAAAAGAATAATAATAACCTTATCCCTTATCCCGTAGTCCCATTCTAAATACGGGCTCCGACAGTATAACGAATGCAGACCGAGCTGTTTTTTTGGCAGAATAGGTAAGGACAAAATCTGGAGGAATGAGATGAAGGCAGTGATTATGGCGGGAGGAGAGGGTTCCCGGCTGCGGCCCCTCACCTGTAACCGCCCGAAACCGATGGTGCCGGTACTGAACAGGCCGATGATGGCCTATATCGTGGAGTTGCTTGAAAGACACGGCATTACAGATATTGCCGTAACATTGCAGTACCTGCCGGAGGCCGTACGGGATTATTTCGGCAGCGGTGCGGAATATGGCGTCAGCATGAGGTATTTTGTGGAGGAAACACCACTGGGCACCGCCGGTAGCGTAAAAAACGCGGCACCATTCCTGGACGGCACCTTTTTGGTGATCAGCGGCGACGCCCTGACGGACTTTGACTTGGGCCGGGCCATAGAATTTCACCGGGACAGGGGGGCCCTGGCCACCCTGGTGCTGACCAGGGTGGCCACACCGCTGGAATACGGTGTGGTAATCACCACTCCCGGGGGCAATATCACCCGATTTTTAGAAAAGCCTTCCTGGGGTGAGGTGTTCAGCGACACAGTAAATACAGGCATATACATACTTGAGCCCGAAGTACTGGAATACATTCCCGGGGACAGAATGTTTGATTTCAGCAAAGATCTTTTCCCGCTGCTGTTGAAAGAGGGAAAACCGATTCTGGGCACTGTTCTGGAAGGTTATTGGTGTGATATAGGCAACCTGCAGCAATATCTTCAGGCCCATGTGGACTTTCTGTCCGGAAGGGTGGACTTGCCTGTCACGGGGCAGGAAATCTCAAAAGGCGTCTATGCGGGGAACAATGTTTTGGTGGAACCGTCGGCGGTGATCGAGGGTCCCGTTTTCATCGGGGATAGATGCAATATCGGCCCCGGGGCCAGAATCGGCCCTTTCAGCGTGCTGGGTGACAACTGCGTGGTGGGAAGCAGGGCCACCATAAAGAGGAGCATAATTTGGAAAGGAGCATATTTGGGCCGGGATGCCGCCCTGAGGGGGTCCATACTGGGATCCAGGGTGCAGGTGCAAAGCGGCGCCTGTGTCTTCGAGGGGGCAGTAATCGGCAGTGACTCTGTGATCAAAGAAAACGGCGCAGTCAAGCCCGACGTGAAGTTGTGGCCCCACAAGGTGGTGGAGGCCGGGGCGACGGCGCACAGCAGTGTGGTTTGGGGGACCCGCTGGCCCAAAAAAATATTTGGCCTGGACGGTGTTACCGGGCTGGCCAACGTGGAAATAACCCCGGAGTTTGCCGCCAGGCTGGCGGCCTCCTTTGCCACCGCCCACGGCGGGGAAGCGCGGCTGGGAGTGAGCTCGGACAGCTATCCGGCCTCCCGGATGATCAAGGGGGCCGTGGCAAGCGGTATGCAGTCGGCGGGAGCGGCGGTGTGCGACCTGGGCGAGGGAATAACACCCATGCACCGGTTAGCCGTCAGATCCTTGGGGCTGAACGGTGGCGTCCACGTAAAGGTCAGCCCGCGCATGGCGGATTTGGTATCCATGATTTTCATCGACAAAAACGGGGGCAATATATCCCGGGGCAGCGAGCGCAAGGTGGAAAACATAATGATGAGGGAGGATTTCAAGCGGGCTGGTGTATCCGAAATAATGCCACTGGAAGTGCTGCAAAATGCGCCTGAAATGTATATTGACGGCCTTTGCCGGGCGGTGTCCGGATTTTTCTCCCGAAACAGAGATGTAAGCATTGTAACGGTCTGCGACCGGGCCAACCTGGACAGGTTCATCGGCCAGGTTTGCTCAAGAATGGGAATAAAGCATGTCAATATCTCCCCTTCCGGCGGCACTGCTCCAAAAAGCTGGCAGTGGCACCGGGACATGTTGCCACTGCTTTCCGACACGGTGGTAAAGAGCGGCGCCACAGCCGGCGCCCTGCTGGATCCCAACGGCGACAGTCTGGTACTGGTGGACGAGAGGGGCCGGGCGGCGGGGGACGATCTTCTGACGGCCCTTTCCGCCCTGGTCTTACTAAAGTCCGGTGGTGGTACAGTGGTGGTGCCGGTGACTGCTCCGGAAGCTATTGAAAAAATGGCGGACAGATACGGAGGCAGGGTGGTGCGCACCAAAACGGCGGTCCAGGACTTTGTGGAAAAATTGCTGACCGAAGAAAACAGCCTGATGGATAAGGGGGTCATTTCCAAATTCATGATTCACTTCGATGCCCTGGGCGCCCTGTTAAGCATACTGGGCTTCGCCCGGAAGCGGAACCTGACCCTGGGTCAGCTGCTGGATGAAGTGCCGGTTTTCTATTTGGACAAAAAAACCGTTCCGGTGCCATGGGAGTCCAAGGGGACCGTAATCAGGAGAATCATCGAAGAGCCCGGGCGGCCGGAGGTGGAGCTCATGGACGGGGTCAAGGTATATCACCCCGACGGCTGGGCCCTGGTGCTGCCGGACCCCGAAGAGCCCTTCTGCAGGGTCTTCAGTGAGGGAGCGTCCATGGAAATCGCAGAATCCCTGGCGGACTTCTATATTGACAGGATAAGCAGAATAGTCGGCGGTCGCGGTTAAGAAGACGGCCGGCCGCATAAAGGCCGGGATCCAGGTCAATCCATGCCATACCGGCGCAGTTTGCGGTAGAGGGTGGCCCTGGAAATTTTCAGGGCCGAACAAAGTTCCCTTCTGGTGGCAAAGCTTCGCCGGGCCTGTTTCAGCACTTCCCGCTCAATGTTTTCCATGCTGGGAAACCGGCTGAAATTCAGCGACAGCCCTCCGTTATGCCCTTCATCTATCTGCCCGGAAATATATGAAGGCAGATCCCGGAGTTCAACAGAGCCACCTTCGGCCATGATCAGTCCCTGCTCCAATATATTCTCCAGCTCTCTGACATTCCCCGGGAAGTGGTAGCTTTTCAGCGCCTGCACAGCTTCTTCGGACAGCCTGGGAATGTCTTCTTTTCTAAGCCGGCGGGCCGTCCGGGCCATGATCACCTCCACCAGGGCAGGCATGTCCTCCATGCGCTCCCTCAGGGGCGGCAGCCGCAGATTAACCACTGACAGCCGGTAATGGAGATCAGGCCGGAGGCTTTTCTCCTCCAGGGCTTTATCCAGATCCCAGCTGGTGGCTGCGATTACCCTCACATCCACATGCTGCCAACGGGAGCCCCCGACCCGGATGATCTCTTTGTTCTGCAATATCCGGATAAGTTTGGCCTGCAGGGCGGGGGACATCCCGGCTATCTCGTCCAGGAAAAGCGTTCCTCCTTCCGCCAACTCAAAATAACCTTTGCGGCCTCCCCGGCGGACACCGGTGAAGGCCCCCTCCTCGTAACCGAAAAGTTCGCTTTCCAGGAGGGCTTCGGGGATTGCAGCGCTGTTAACTGCAATAAAAGGCTTTTGCGCCCGGCGGCTTTGGGAGTGTATGAACCTGGCCAGCACCTCCTTGCCGGTGCCGCTTTCTCCGCTGATTAGGACGGTGGAGTCCACCCGGGCGGTTTTTGCGGCCAACTGGTATAACCTCTGCATTTCCCTGTTTTTGCCTATCAGTGGAGGGGCGGACTGTTCGGGAATATTACTCAGCCGCCGGGACAGGTGCTCGATGGTATTTTCAGCCTCGGCCAGAGAATTGGTCAGTTGAATCATTTCAGTCAAATCCTGAAAAACCGATATTGCCCCGATTATCTTTCCCTTTTCCCGGATGGGCATGATATTGGAAACCACGGTCTTGTCCCCCACCATGGTCTGTATACCGGTAAGCTCCCGGCCGGTCTTAAGCACATTCATCAGCATACTTCCCGGCACCACGTCGGTAACCAGGCGGCCCAGGGCCTGTTCGGCGCTGATGCCGGTTATCCTTTCATTGGCGCTGTTTACGAAGATCACCCGGGCCTCCTCATCTATAATCACCATGCCATTGTATACCGAATCAAAAATGGCGCGGGATCTTTCCACCAGTTCAATAAGGTCCAATTCTTCCGTCCTCCCCTGCCAGACACATTAAAATAATTTTACATCACGGCCTGGACAAAAAAAAGAAGAAGACGGAAGAAGGCCCCCCGGATATTGGCATTTCAACATCTATGCTCTGTCAGGGGGGACATCCACTGTAAGCCTACTGCGCCCAAGCCGACTGCTGATTTCCGGCCCTTGAGGAATAGTGCCGGAAATCAATGTCAGGAAAAATATTATTTTTCCATTCCAGATGTCCCAGTCTTCCCTCATCCACCCTGTTTTCTGTGATTTCACCATACAGGCCGAGAAAATTGTCCAGGTGGGTTTTTGTACGGCGCACGGCGTAGTCAGCCATGGTGCCTGTGCTCATAATGAAGGCCCAGTCGCTGCTCTGGGCCAGCATCAGTTCCCTGGCCGCCTGGTCGAGGGCCCTCCTCAGCAGTCCGCCGGCATGATAATAATTGTCAGCCAGCCACACCATCCTGTCGGCGGCGGCGTGCAGGTGCCTGTAAATCCAGTCGTTGTTCCTGCATAGCCACATCTCGTTGTATCCTTTGTGCCCCCAGGTGGATGCGCAGGGGGTCGCCACCTGGTTGCACCTGTGCAGATCCAGGTAGTC